>JAFSCP010000054.1 GCA_017436705.1 Bacillota bacterium | reverse complement strand
GTTTCAGGCATTTTTATCAACGCTTTTTGTCCACCCTGTATCTTGTTTCAAAAAAGATATAACGGCTGTAACCGTTCAAATTTCAACGATTACAGCCGTTTTTATCAACGCTTTTTGTCCTATAAGCCTCTTTTTTGTTGTTCAGATTCAGAAAAGCAATAAAAAAAGCACCTCAAAGAGGTGCTTGGTGCGGTCGACAGGAATCGACCGCCTGCTTCGCTTCGCTCGCATGCTATCTCCTCGGCTCCCCTCACGGTCGCCTCAGACCGTTCGCTGTTCAAAGCTCCACCGGAGCTTTTCACTACGCTCAAGCCTTCTCAGGTCCGATTCCTGAGAATAAAAAAAGCACCTCAAAGAGGTGCTTGGTGCGGTCGACAGGAATCGAACCTGCATGTCCTGGGGACACAAGATCCTTAGTCTTGCGCGTCTGCCAGTTCCGCCACGACCGCATGCCGTGTCGTTTCGACCTTTATAATATACTACATTTCTGAGATAAATGCAAGCACTTTTTTGAAAAAATTTAAAATTATTTTTAAGGAGTTATGAGAGTCATATCCACAAGGTTCCTTTTGCGGTAATTCATATTGGTACGCAGAGCAAAGCCGCGCTTTTCCCAGAAAGCATTCCCTGACTCATTACCTTCCAATACGCTGAGGGCAACTTTACTCAGCCCCAGTGCCGCCAACTCTTCTACAGCCTTTTCTACCAGCAAGGTGCCAATGCCTCTGCCACGATATTCCGGTGCAACAGCTGTATGGTAAATATATCCGCAGCGTCCATCATTACCAGCCATTATAATTCCTATTATATTCCCGCCTTCTTCGGCACAGAAACAGGTCTGCGGATTGCGGGAGATAAATCTGTCCACTCCTTCGCGTGAGTCATCCACGCTGTTCATTCCCATGCCTTTGCAGGAAAGCCAGAGTGAATACATTTTATCGTAATCATCAATTGTCAGAAGCCGTAAGTTCATGGTTCCCCTCCATTCATACCAGCTGATTTACTTTTATCGTATCACATCTGGCAGAGATTTACAAGGGTGCTCCGCGTCCTCACGGGTTCGAATCCCTGCTGTTACATCATATCGTGCAACGAAAAAAGCACCCTGTTGGGTGCTTTCCTCGTTGCATGGTGCGGTCGAAGGGATTCGAACCCCCATGGTCGCCCACACGGACCTGAACCGTGCGCGTCTGCCAATTCCGCCACGACCGCTTACTGAACAGTCCTATTATACTACATATAAAACCAAAAAGCAAAGGGAAAATATAATTTTTTTAAAAAATATTTTCCCTTTTTTACGACTATTTTATTGAAAGTTCTTTTCTTTTGAGTCTGCCGTAAACATCGCGCTTCAGTAGTGCATACATTACTGAGAAAATCGGGATGAAAACGATGATTCCGAAAATACCGGATACGCTGCCGCCCACTACAACTGCAAGCAGAGTCCAGATTGCAGGAAGACCCACTGAGCCTCCCACTACTCTCGGATAAATAATCTGTCCTTCAATCTGCTGCACAATCAGGAACACAATTATGAATATGATTACCTGGCGGAGACCTTCAACTGAAATGAGCAGAATACCGAAGGCCATGCCGATAAACGCCCCCACATACGGAATCAGGGACATTACGCCGATAATCATACCGATTGTAACTGCTGACGGGAAACCGCCGACTGAAAGCACCAACGCAAACATGGTTCCCAGAATAACCGCTTCCAGACACTGACCGGAAAGAAAACTGGAGAATGTTTTGTATGCAAGGGAGGCAACGCCGCAGATTTCATCAGCCCAATCTTTTTTCAGATAGGCATAGGCGATTTTGCGGGCCTGCCTGCCCAGTTTTTTCTTGCTGAGCAGAATGTAAATCGCAAAGATAAAACCGAAACCGAAGTTAGTCACCACATTGACCACGCTGTTTACCGCATTGCCTGCAGTGAAGATAATGCTGCCTGCGTTGTTTTTAAGCTGCTCTGCAATCTGCTCAAAGTCCAGCTTGGCAACAAGCTCTTTTACCATGGAAGTGTCGAACCCGTAGGATTCTACAGCTGCCAGCCAGCCCGGATATGAAGTCTTTACGATTTCCGCAATGCTCACTACCGATGCGGCAAGGTTCGGGAAAATTACCTTGCCTAAAAAATAAATTGCCACAACGAAGAGAATCAGAGTCACAATCAGGCACACCGGAGTTTTGCCTTTAGTCAGTATTTTTGAAGGGTTCTTTTCGTTGATTTTATCAGCCTGTCTTTCAAAGAAGCTCATCGGTACGTTTAAAATAAAGGCAATGATGCCGCCCACAAACAGCGGCATAAAAAATCCTGCCACAGTTCCTATCACCCCTGTAACTGTCTTCAGGTTCAGCAGGGCCACCAGCAAAGTGACACCCAGAACCACCAGAATTATATTCTGTTTGAATTTCTCATCTTTTTTAGTATCCATTTTTCCACCTTTTCGTCTGTATATTTTCAGATTATTTTATTTCCTGAATATCGGCGCGCGCTACCCTTTCAGGAATGTAGTGATAATCCTCTGTAGGGTATCCTGCCAGCAGGCATCCGCAGAAAGTACAGTTTTCGGGCAGACCCACATATTCCTGCAGCTCAGGAATTGCATTGAGGAAAGTCCGCAGATAGCCCGCCCAGCATGTACCTATGCCCCTGGACTGGAGCAGAAGCTCTGCAGTGGTCAGTGCAATGGCCGCATCAGTGTCCGGATGCCACACATCCTTTGCTGCGTATGCCAGAATCAGGTTAGGCGCGTTGGTAACAACAGGGTTCATGCCCTTTTCAAAACGGGGCAGCAGGCTTGCATACTGGCCGGTCTTTCTGATATGATCCATTATGATTTCCATGATTTTTTCAACATGTTCTCTGCCGTTTACGGTGATGAACTTAATCATGTGACTGTTGCTGGAACTTGGTGCCCAGGCAGTCAGCTCAAGAGCATGTCGGATCTCCACAGCAGGAACCGGTTCATCTTTAAAGTTTCTGTAGGAACGTCTGGTGAGAACCAGGCTTTCAAGGTCGTCTGCCAGCGTCTCGCTCATTACAGGAAGTTCCTCGCTGAAAACTGCCGGTTTGCCATCAAAGGTAATTGCGTTTTCAGGGCAGGCGATAGCGCAGTGCATACATTTAATGCAGCCCATTTCCTCGTTATATACAGGCTTTCCGTCTTCCACACTGATGGCAGCACAGACACACTTATCGGTACAGCTGAGACAGCCGATACATTTATCATAATCAATTTTTATCATCTGAATCACTACCCTTCCTGAGGTTTTTCAAAGCTATAATATTATATCATACCTACCAGTTGACAGTCTTGTCAATCTGTTTTTTCTGTTCTTCGGCAGAGAGCCGCAGATATATTGCAGTTGTGTTGACACTTTCATGACCGAGGATATCAGAAAGCAGGGCTATGTTCTTGTTTTTTGCCAGGAACTGAATGGCGAAAAGGTGGCGGAATGCATGAGGATGGAGCACTTCATCCCTGATACCATATCGCTGTCCGTACTTTTTGATCTGCGCCGCAACACCGCGGGGCGTCATCTGCTCCCCGTAACGGTTGGGGAAAAGGTAGCGCGAATCCACAGTATTAAAGTAAGCTTTGCTCTCCCTTATCAGCCCTTTTGGGATGAGAATCTTACGGACTTTTCCTTTTGTCCAGAGAGAAAACTCTCCCGCAGCAAGGCATTTCTTTTCCAGCCTGACCAACTCAGAGGCGCGGCACCCCGTACCGGCAAGGAATTTTATAATAAAGTACAGTTTATCGTTGCCTTCATTTTTCAGACACTGAAGAAAATACTTGTACTCGTCCATGGAAATTACATTTTCCACGCTGTTTTTGCTGTGCAGCCTTACACCTTTAACCTTGTACTCAGGGTGTCCGATAAAGTCGCAGTATACGTTCATGGAAATGCATCTGATAGCGGCAGTTTTTGGTTTTCTGTTCTCAAGCTGCCACCTCTTGAACTCAATCATATTCTTTTTATTAATTTCATCAAACATCTTATAGAACATAGAGACCGACTGAATGTAACTGTCAATTGTGTTTGTTGAGCGTTCTTTGTCCATCAGATAGTCTTTGAATTCGTCTGGTCTGTAATCCACTGTCCTTCCAACCTTTTCTCTGAAATTTTTCCTGTAAAAAAGGAATCCTCAGCCTAATTTTACAGATTTTCAGCCGGTTTGTAAAGGTTATATGCCCCTCAGATGCCGCCGTAAAAAACGTTCATAATATTCCAGATGCTCACTCCGGCCAGACCGTACTCCTCCACCAGTGCCAGCCGTGCCTGCCAGCTCTTCTCGTTCTCAAACCAGACAATGTGATCGACACCTGCCGGCGTTGTATAAGTGAAGAAAGGCGCCTGCGCTTCCTCATCATACTGCACAGCCACTCCGTAATACTCCGCTCTGGCCTGCGCCTGATAATTGGAAAGCTTCTCTGCCCGGCTTTCTCCTTTGACGAACGGCAAGGCCCAGTCGTAGCCGTAGTTGCTCATGCCCATGAGGATTCTGGATGCAGGCATTTCTGTCAGACCGTATTCAATGACACGCCGCACATTGGCAATGGGCGATACGGGCATGGGCGGTCCGAAAGTGTAGCCCCACTCGTACGTCATAAGCAGGCAGTAGTCTGCCGCCTGCCCCATGCCTTTGTAGTCGTGGCCCTGGTACAGCAGCCCCGGCTGGCCCGCACTGGTCTTGGGGGCCAGGGCTGCTGTGGTCAGGTATCCCTGAGGCCGGAGCCGCCGGGCGGCGCCGGCCACCAGGGCCACGTAATCATCAGCGTACTCTGCCCGCAGAAATTCAAAGTCAAAATCCACCCCGCCCAGGTTCTTTTCTTTAATGGTCCTTTCTATATTGTTTATGAGGTTTTCCACCGCTGCAGGATTGTCAAACACTTTGACAGCGATTTCGTCGTTGAACATTCCCTGTGCGTCCATAGGCGTCAGCACCATAAGAGGCCGCACGCCGGCAGCGTTGGCAGGTGCCGTAAGACTGTAATCCTGCAGATTGACCAGTTCTCCTCCCTCTGTAAATCCGTAGCTGAATGCGGATAGCCAGTCAAGCCGCGGCAGCCACCACTTAAGTGTGTCCTGGTTTATCCAGGGATAAGCATAACCGTTGACAATAAACTCAAACAAAATTCATCCCCCCTTCAGTGTATTTTATTCATCCATACTTATCATGTATACATGTTTTACCCCTAGATTTTAAAATACAAAAGTGATACAATTATTTTAATAGTTTTTAAGGAGGTATATTATGGCTACGAAATACGGCGGCTACATGGGTAAGGTGATGATGATAGACCTTACAACCGGCCAGACAAGCGAATACCCCTGGTCAGACGAAGAACGCAGACTCTTTATCGGCGGCAAGATTATGGCTGCCAAGATTCTGGGCGACAACCTGAAGTCTGACACACAGCCACTTTCCGAAGAAAATATGCTGGTAATCACCACCGGGCCTTTCACAGGCAGCGGTGCACCGAGTTCCAGCCGTTTCAATGTGTCTACCCTTTCTCCGCAGACAGGGATTCTCACTTCTTCAAACTGTGGCGGCAACTTCGGCTATTATCTGAAAAAAGCGGGTCTGGACGCACTGATTATAAAAGGCAGAAGCCCTGAGCCTGTATGGCTTGAAATCTGCAACGATAACTTCACACTCCACGACGCTTCTGATATCTGGGGCATGCACACAGGCAGGGTGCAGGAAGTTCTGGAAGACAAGCTCCGCGGCCAGTCGGGCCGTGCACCTAAAAACGGTAAAATCGTCATCGGCCCTGCCGGTGAAAACCTGGTGCGCTATGCTTCCATCGTCAGCAACGAAAGACTTGCGGGACGCGGCGGCACAGGTGCTGTAATGGGGTGGAAGAACCTTAAGGCTGTCACTGTTTCCGGCAACCGTCAGATTAAGCTCCACAACCCTGAAAAAGTCAGGGAAATCAATAAGAGCTGGGTTAAATATTTAAAGAAGCATCCTCTCACAGGGGATCAGCTCCCTCGCCTCGGCACTGCAGGACTTGTTTCCACCATGCAGATGCGCGGTCAGCTCAGCACTAAAAACTACAATTACGGTCAGTACGAAGACTATGAAAAAGTCAGCGGTGAAACTCTGGCCGAAGATTTCAACATTGTAAATAAAGGCTGCCTCACCTGCCCTATCAAGTGTGCCCGCACGGTAAACGTGAACGGCAAGGCTGTAAAGGGTCCTGAACTGGAAACCCTGGGCCTTCTTGGCGGTGGCATACTGAATAACGACATGCAGGCCATTCTGGACTGGAACTATGAGCTGGATGAGCTTGGCATGGACACTATTTCTGCGGCAAGCACTCTGGCTTTCGCCATGGAGGCCAACGAAAAAGGTCTCTGGGATAATGGTCTGGAATTCGGTGAAGGCGACAACGCTAAAATATCACAGATCTGGAACGACATCGCTTACAGACGCGGCATCGGCGACGAACTGGCCAACGGTTCCAGATGGTGCTCCGAAAAATACGGCGGCAAGGAATTCGCAATCCACTCCAAAGGCATGGAACTGGCGGCATACGAGCCGCGCCGTACAGTAGGACTTGGCCTCGGGTATGCAGTTTCCAACAGAGGCGGCTGCCATCTTAACGGCGGCTACATGGTTCTGGTCGAAGGTCTCAGCCTTGCGGTAAACCAGCAGACACCACACGCCAAGCCTGACTTCACCATGGTCTTTCAGGACCTTATGGAGGGAGTATCAGCCTGCGGACAGTGCCTGTTCACCACATACGCTTTCTTCCCGCCTCCTGTTATCAGCCATCCGAACAGCTGGTATACTAAGGCATTCTGCAAAGCAGTTCCTTTCATCGGCCCTGTTCTCAGAGGCATGAACATGTTCCCGCAGATTGTCTGCTTCAACATTCCGATTATTTTCAACCAGTCGGCAATGCTTCATCATATAACCGGTATGCCTGTTACCTTCGGCTCTTTCATGAGAATGGGTGAGCGCGGATATACTCTTGAACGCCACATCAACACCAGATTCGGCGTAACCCGCAGAAGCGACACTCTGCCGTCCCGTCTCACAGATGTTCCTCAGGACCCTGCTGATGATAAGACCAGAGTTCCGCTGGAAAGAATGAAAAACGTTTACTACCACGCGCGCGGCTGGAGCAGGGACGGCATCCCTACACCGCACACGCTGAAAAAGCTGGGCCTCGATAAACTGGCAAGCTATAAAGTAACACAGGAAGAATTCAGGAAAAGAGGTGCTGCTGATGGTGACAATTAAGCTTTTCGGCTCACTCAGGCTGAAGACAGGCTGCAAAGGCCTGGAAGTATCTCTTTCCGACGTGCGCGACGTAAAAGGCGCATGTCAGCTGCTGGCTGACGAAACAGGCCGCAGCGTGAAAGAATTCAGAAACTGCGTTTTTATGATCAATGGCAAGCCGGGCAGACTTTCCTCCGCCCTCAGGGACGGAGACGAACTGGTTCTGCTGGCTGCTGCCGGAGGAGGTTGATTTTATGTCATATCTGATTACTGATAAATGTATAGGCTGCGGGCTTTGTGCCAAGGGATGCCCTACCGGGGCAATATCAGGCATCGCCAAAGGCCTCCACACTGTAGATACCAACAAATGCATCGACTGTGGCTACTGCGGAAAGGTCTGCCCTAAGGGCGCCATTCTGGACGAAGAAGGCCGCCAGACAGTGAAGATTCCTAAGTCTGAGTGGAAAACTCCGAAAATCAGCCGCAGAAAATGCGTGGGCTGCAGCGTCTGCGTCGAAAACTGCCCTATGAACTGCCTTGAAATCGAAGGTCCTAAGTTCCACGGAGACATTGACACAGTGGCCGTGCTGGTCCGCGATGAAGGCTGCATCGACTGCCGCATCTGCGCCAAGGTCTGCCCTATCGACGCAATCACTTTTGAATCAGAAACGGAAAAAGCAAGGAGGTTCAGCATGTTCAAAGCATTCTGCCGTGTGTACCAGGCTGTTTTCAAAATAGGCATGTACTTCATTCCTTGGGGAATGCCTAAAACCCTTGAAGGTCCGGGTGCCGTAAAAAAACTTCCTGCACTTATCAAGGAAAAGGGATTTAAAAAAGTCCTGGTCGTTACCGACAAAGGACTCATGGGACTGGGGCTTCTGGACAGTTTATTTGAGGCTATGGACGAAGCAGGGGTTGAATATGTAGTGTATGACGGCGTGCAGCCAAATCCTACAGACACAAACGTCAACGAAGGCGTAAAATTACTTAAAGAAAACAACTGCAAGGCAATGATCGCTTTTGGCGGTGGCTCTCCAATGGACTGCGCCAAGGGTATCGGTGCCGTAGCAGTAAAGAAAGGCAAGACTGTTGCCCAGATGCAGGGTCTCTTCAGAGTTCTGCACAGAATTCCGACAATTTTCGCGGTGCCTACCACCGCCGGCACAGGTTCTGAAACCACCGTTGCCGCAGTAATCACCGAAGAAAAGACCCACCACAAGGCTTCCATGAACGACACTTCCCTCATGCCGAAGTTCGCCGTTCTTGACCCTGAACTTACCGTAGGCCTGCCGCCGAAGGTAACTTCCACAACAGGTATGGATGCCCTTTGTCACGCGGTTGAGTCCTACACCAACAACACTTACAACAGCAGGCTTGAAAAGAAACTGGCAGAGGACGCCGTAAAGCTTATCTACGAAAACCTTTACGATGCTTACTGCGACGGCAGCAACATCGAAGCCCGCTTCAACATGCAGAAAGCTGCTTTCTACGCAGGACGCGCTTTCACCAGAGGCTGCGTGGGCTACGTCCACGCCATCGGCCATACTCTCGGCGGTCTCTACGGCACGCCTCACGGTCTGGCAATGTCCGTAATCCTGCCGCACGTAATGCGTCAGTTCGGACCTGCTGCCCACGAAAGACTGGCACGTCTTGCTGAAGTCTGCGGCATGGAAGGGGCAAATGACGCCGAAAAGGCCGAAAAATTCATCTGCTGGATTGAGGAAATGAAGGCAAAAATGGACATTCCTGTGGGCCTGGACGTAATCAAAGACGAGGACATTCCTCAGATTATTGCCTGGGCAATGAAGGAAGCCAACCCACTCTATCCGGTGCCTGTAATCTGGCTCGAAGATGATTTTGAAAAAATACTTGAAACAATACGTAAAAACGGATAAACTAATAACTGCTAGCACGTCGGGAGCCTTTTAGGGCTCCTTGCGTGTTTACAGGAGGAAAAACATGACAGACACAAACAAACCCGGCTCTGCCGGCATCAAAAAAATAAAACTGCTGCCCGACCCGCCTTTCCACAACAGCGTGGACGTGGCAGTAATCGACTTCCCCGACGGTTTCGCCGGTCCCGGCAGCAGGGAGCGCCAGCGCTGCAAAGTCAAGGTTGAATTCGCCAAATTCGACGTGCAGCAGCTTCAGAAGCGCGGCCTGGACTATGACGGTGCCATGGACTATTACCGCGACTGGCTTTACAGCGTGGTCCGCTACCACATCGCCAGCGACTGGGAGTGCGTAGGCGGCTACGAAGAAGTTTTCGACATAATCCGCCAGAAAGTTGGGGCATATTACTAGCCTGCGCTGCGTTCTGCGCCGCCATGATAAGTCCTGACGGCAGCTCCCTTTCCGCTCACCGGCTGCCCTGCCAACTCCGGCAGGCGGCACATTGCATTTTTCAGACGCCAACTGCCTTAGATTCAATATTTTCGACAAAAACATTGAATATTTTTCAAAGTACCTTCTCAAAATGCAATATCATGCCCCAAAAGGACAAAAAACGCAGAAAAAACAGCTGAAATTCACCATTTTATTGCATGAAACAGAAAATCAGCTGCAAAAATTCAATGTACCAAAAAACCGGGGTGTTCCCAAGCCAGTGATTCGCTCACAGACTTTGAACCTCCCGGTTTTATTATGTTCAGTCTTTATATGTCGGTCACATTTCCACACAGTTTCCTCCGCAGCGCCAGCGCAACCCATACGGTCCACCATGTAATCAGCACCAGCGGCACTGCAATGGTAACCATCATGCCAAGCCCCTCGCCGGAGTACCCTTTCTCCAGCATTGCAGAAAAGACACGGATAAACCTTATAAACAGTTTAACCAGGCTATACACGTTAAATCCTCCCACAATAACGCTGAGCCAGTAAATATTATCTAAAAACTCACCATCAGTTTCTATGTTGTCCAGGATTTCCTTTGCGGTACTTCTGGCACGGATAAAAATTCCTAAATCCGTCAGAAACAATATGCTGATATATTCAAGCTGATTAAGCAGGGAGCCCCAGTATCGCCACATGACCTCAGATTCAGGACCTGGCCCTGCGAAGACCTCCGCCCGGCGCACAGTCAGGAAAAACGCAAAATGAATAATCAGCGAAATGCACGCAATCACACACATTGCAATCATCGTCCTGTAGACGCGTACTGCAGAATCCTTCATTAATCTCCCCTCCTTTGAAAATTCTTGTTCGGCTTTCACTTTAAAATCATAACACTGACACTGGACAATACCATGCTCTGCGGTTATACGGTATCAGCTCATCACTCATGCACATTATCAATCCCGGTTGGATTTCAAGGCCCAGCTTATCCAGTACACCGAAATTTTTGTCCGGAGCGGACGGAGCTTTTCCTTTTTTAATTTCCACAGGGTATAGTCTGGTACCCTGCAGAATCAGCAGGTCAATTTCTTTGCGGTCAATATCGCGGTAATAAAAAAGGTCTGCCGGTTTACCTGCATTGTAATAACTCTTTACAATCTCAGTCACTACATATGTTTCAAAAAACGCACCATCCATAGCGCCGCTCGCCAGAGTTTCAGCGTTTGGCCAGCGACACAGGTATGCAGCAAGACCTGTGTCCATGAAGTAAACTTTCGGTGTCTTGACCAGTCTTTTGGTAATATTTGAAAAATATGGACGCAGAATATAAATTATTCCTGAACGTTCCAATATGCCCACCCAGGACTTTGCGGTAGGCGCTGAAACACCTATTGCACCGGCAATGTCATCATATTTGAGTTCCTGACCCGTACGCGACGCCATATACACCAGAAAATCATAAAATGCGTTGAGTTTACCGACCTGCGCCAGATCTTTAATATCCCTTTCAATATAGGTATTGATATAATCCATATAGTATCTGTCCCTGTCCAGATCAGTTGCATTAAGTTTCGGCATCCCCCCGCGGAAAATCTGCTCATAAATCCGGTGCACATCCTTTGGATTGCAGGATTCAAGGCGTTTTCTCATCTGAGCAATCTCCGGAGAAAAAATTTCTGCAGGCCGCCCTTCTATTTCAGCAGATGAAAGCCCTGCCATATCAAAAATTGCAATTCGCCCTGCCAGGGATTCTGACACATCCTGCATCATTTTAAATTTCTGTGAACCCGTCAGCCAGAACATGCCGCTGTTATCTTCACCGGCCAAAGCTTTCTGGTCCACAATCTTTTTCATTTCCAGAAGAATTCCCGGCACACGCTGAAATTCATCAATCAGCAAAGGATAGCCGTATGTTTCAAAAAACAGTGCCGGATCTGTGGACGCAAGACGGCGCGCATTGCCATCATCCAAAGTGACATACTTACGCTCCGGTTCTTTTATATGATTAAGCATGGTGGATTTGCCGACCTGACGCTGGCCGCAAACCATAACCACAGGGTAATACTTTGATGCATACAATATCTGTTCTTCGAGATGTCTTTTAATATACATAGAAAGCCTCCTCCCGAGTAGAATAAAGTCTTATTTTATTCTACTCGGTTTTTATATGATGTGCAAGTGTATTTTGACAAATAACATTTCATTTTATGCAATTGGTCAACAAAAAAGTGAATTCCCACTTTATACCATTGAGAATTCACTATAAATCGAATTTCTATCCTGCCTCTGCCTACTTCAACCGTTCACCAGCAAACCACATGGCCACCAGCACAACTACCGCAAACATAAGCACAACCGGAACGATGTATGTCACAATGACGATTATTGTTTTAACAACAGCGTGGCTGAGTGCAATGTTGAGGAAAGCAAACAGTTTCGGGGCTCTGGTCAATGTAATGATAAATGCCACAAGATTGACTAGACCTATCAGCAGGTAGATTTCAGCATCGGAACTTTTTAGCTTACCATCCTCTTTCATCTCATGCACCAGAAACATCATACCAACCGTCCCTGCAGTTTCTGCAAAGCCCCAGCGTATTACTGAGCTCATGTAATCCGGCAGCAGTTCCCAGGCATAGTTATTGAGATAAATGCCCTGCGTAATAATGAAGTGGTATGCAACAAGATGTACCGCAATCAGCAGCGCGGCAATGGCTTCCATTTTCAGTATAGGTTTGAACTTTGGTCCGAAAGTCTTATCCATAATCTTACCCCACTTATAAATCATCATTACTTGTTGTTATAACATTATATCTGGTACTAGTCCTTCGGAATATTATCCCGGTCAGGGGCAGATGGACTGATATCAATCTTGTTTCCATCCAGATAGATGTCTCCATTTTCCTTTACAATCATAAAGTTTTCAATATCGCCTTCAACTATATGATTTACTTCGTCTCCGTTGGAAAGTTTCGCGGTTCTCACTGTGCTCGGAGTACCATTGCTTGTGGTGTATTCAGTTACCTCTATGTTTGTCATTGCCTCTTTGATTTCCCGCGCTTTGTATCCCATCTCTTCCATGTGCTGATATAACGGGTCGTTTTTCATTTCATCAGTTTCCCCCGCGCAGCCTGCAAATACTGTCATTGCAAGAATTATTAACACCAGCAGAATAGCTGTAATTTTCCCTTTTTTCATCTCAATTCCTTTCTACGCAAGTTTTGCAACTTACGACTTTCATACTACGCACCTTTGTTTTTATCATTTTATCATATTGTATCATACACATTAATAAACGCGCAACTCTAATTATCCCCCGACGGTAATGCCGGGGAATATCGGACTAACAATTACTTTCGCCACATTGAACACTCTAATATTAGTAGTTCCAAATTTAAAAGGTTTGAATTTAACAATAAGCCCTTTGGCAACTAGTATGTGAATGTTTCATATGATGTTATGTACCTACTACCATTAATTGAGATTGCACCAGTATAATCATCATTACTGTAAAAATACAATAAATGTTTGATTACAGACATATTAGATGTAACTGTAAATCCTAAGGTGCTGTGTACATAACCCACATCATACATTGAACAGGCATTATTTAATAGATGGTTGCTTCTATAATAATCTAAAACATCACCAATTATGTCGCTAACTAAAGAACCAACCATCGACAATCCAGTAGCAGCAGTAATTACCGCTTCTACTACATACAAAAATGCATATTTCTTTTTTATAAACATATACAACGCTGTTTCAGTTTTGTTACAGGATTTTTTAAAAAAATTAGCAAAATTTTAATCTACATACTTCATGTTTTCAGCAATACTTATAATTTGGCTCTTATCAATCATATTCTCACAACTTACTGTTATTATCATGTCCTCCGTCTGCCAGATTGCATAAGAATGATTATTCTGCTCATCACAGAAATAGTATCCCTCATAGTATCCAACTTCCAGTGGTTCAATCAATGTGGTATCTGTGTCGAAAGAATACTGCGTTCCTGATTTGTCATTGGTTATAACTATCGTTGCATCGCTACCATTTGATACAAACAGCATCGCTTTTGAAAATTTTGTTTCCTCGGCCTCTGCCAGATAAAACCCTTCCGGCAGATATTCCGGGTACCAGTATCCTTCCCAGTCTCCAATCATTTCCTGTTCGGTTTCGCTGAGCAGGGTTACGCTGCCGCTGTCAGGATTGAAAATCAACTTGAATATGTTTACATGAAACGCAGAGGCAACTGCGGTTGTCAGTCCAAGGCATACTGCGAATACTGCGGCCGCACGTGTAATACCTTTCATTAACTTTTTCTTTTTAAGAGTTTTTTGTCTCGCATCATAGCGTCTGGCAATTTCAAGCATTTCCTGGTCAGGTTCCATCTCAAGAAGGATTGCGCTGTGCTCATATTCTGTCAGGTTGAAATCTTCTTCATCCTCCATTTCAACAGCCAGTCGGAGGAGCTCTTCATCCGTAATCATTTCCATATTTTCATTTAATTCCTTCATCTATATCTCCTCCTCTTCTTTTTTTAGTCTCAGAATTTCTTGTTTCAATTTGCCCAGAATGCGGTGTTGGCGCACACGCACTGCACCTTCACTGATATTGAGTATCCGTGCAGCTTCCTTTGTTGGCATCTTCTTTTCAAATATCCACACAAGAAGGGTTCTTTCCTCTGTTGTAAGTACCTGTCGCGCCTTGGCAAGATATCGTAAATCACTGCGCAGGATTGCTGCTTCTTTTGCTGAGTACATGTCAGGATACTTATAAAGTACGTCCTGTGCTTTTGCCTCTCTCTGCTGCCGGCGTTCTTCCTGCGTCTTGTAGTTAAGCGAAATATTTTTTACCATAGTACGCAGATAGTTTTTAAGGAATTTTTTATCCATATCGAGGTAATATGCTGGGTTTTCTGCGATTTTGGCCCAGACCATGGACACGATTTCTTCTGCATCTTCCAGTCGGTTATTATGGTCAAAGGCAAAAATATACAGCAGCTTGTACACATCCAGATACAGCGCCTCAAATGATTTGTAGTATTTCTTTTTCTTCTCTTTTATTGCCATAGGCATCACGCTCCTTTGCCACCCTTCTGTAAACATATACAACGCAGAGTTGGAATTGTTACACGATTTTTATGAGTTTTTGTGATTTACTCACTGTTATTTTCCTTGTAATTTGCATGGAGAAACCCCACGGAATCTTAGGGTAATCTTAAATTGCCGTGGAAATTCGCACCAAACTAACAAAAAAACAGCATATACCTCCTTCCGGCCATATGCTGTCTTTCTTTCTAGTCTGTTAAGTTGTCCGGTTTATTCAATCTCCCCGTCTTCAATATACCCTGCCGCAACCATGCAGTCCACTACCTGCTGGCGGCGCTGCTCGGCCAGGTCCGGGTTCACATCCGGCGAGTAGACTGACGGCGCGTTGGGGATGCCTGCCAGCATAGTGCACTCATAGTCGTTCATTTCCGACGGAGATTTGCCAAAGTAGCCGTGGGCTGCGTCGTGGACGTTATAGTAGCCAGAGCCGAAGTATATTGTGTTTACATAGAGTTCGAAGATTTTGTCCTTGTCGTAGAGCGCCTCAAGGTCGCGGGCCACCAGGACCTCGGCCACCTTGCGGGTGTATTTCTTTTCCTGGGAGAAATACATTATGCGGCCAAGCTGCTGGGTAATGGTGCTGCCGCCCTCTACAATCTCGCGGTTCGACAAATTCCGCCAGAATGCTCTGCCGGTCGACACCATATCAAAACCTCCGTGAGAGCGGAATCTGCGGTCTTCTGCGGCTATTACAGCTTCCACATATGTCTCAGGCAGATCCTCATAGCGAGTATACTCCGGCTGCGACATTATTGCCGCAATCTTTTCCTCCACAGGCACCTGCGACACTGCTGCATCGTACATTTCCCAGCCCAGGTAAGCCACAATGCCTGCGCAGATAACCGCAAACAATATTATCAATGCCAGTAATTTTTTAATAGTTTTCAAATTCCTTTACCCCTTGTATTTTAAGCCAGGCCAATCGCCAGGCCGATGATTCTTACGATCATTGCCACAATCCACGCAACGGCGCACTGCCAGATGACGATGCCCAGAGCCCATTTGCCGCCCAGTTCACGCTTTACAGCTGCAACTGCAGCCACGCAAGGTGTGTAGAGCAGGCAGAAAACCAGAAGTGATGCTGCAGCCAACGGGCTGAGTACCGCGAGCAGGCTTTCTGTAGTGCCGAATAATACGGAAAGTGTGGAAACCACGCTTTCCTTGGCCATGAAGCCGGCGATGAGCGATGTGGAAATTCTCCAGTCTCCGAAGCCCAGCGGCGCGAAGACCGGTGCGATGAAGCCGGCGATTACTGCCAGCATACTGTTCTGTGAGTCTGTCACCACGTTAAGTCCGAAGTCAAAGGTCTGCAGGAACCATACGGCGATGGACGCCAGGAAGATAACTGTGAAAGCTCTCTGCAGGAAGTCCTTTGCCTTGTCCCAGAGGAGCATTGCCACGTTCTTTGCTCCGGGCATTCTGTAGTTCGGAAGCTCCATTACAAACGGAACTGCCTCGCCTTTAAACATTGTACCCTTTGAAAGTAGTGCGCATACCACCCCGACGATAATTCCCAGAAGATAAAGGCTTATCATAATCACCGCCCCTTTGCCCGGGAAGAAAGCCGCAGTGAAGAAACCGTAAATCGGCAGTTTCGCTGTGCAGCTCATGAACGGTGTGAGGATAATTGTCATCTTACGGTCGCGCTCTGACGGCAGCGTACGGCTGGCCATTACGCCCGGCACTGTGCAGCCGAAACCGATGAGCATAGGCACGATGGAACGGCCGGAAAGGCCGATTTTGCGCAGGAGCTTGTCCATTACAAAGGCGATTCGCGCCATGTAGCCGCTGTCTTCCAGCATTGACAGGAAGAAGAACAGAGTCACGATAATCGGTATGAAGCTGAGCACGCTGCCCACCCCGCTGAAAATACCATCTATAACAAGTGAGTGAAGCACTTCGTTTACGTTCCATGATGTGAGGGCTGCGTCAACAACGCCTGTAAGTCCCTCAATGGCAGTTTCCAGAACGCCCTGCATCCATGCTCCTATTACATTGAATGTGAGCCAGAAAACCATGGCCATGATGCCGATAAAGGCAGGAATTGCAGTGTACTTGCCGGTGAGAATCTGGTCCAGTCTGCGGCTTCTTTCGTGTTCCTTGCTTTCGCGTGGTTTAACTACAGTCTGGTCGCAGAGCTTGCGGATAAAGCCGAAACGCATGTCTGCCATGGCAGCCGCCCTGTCAAGACCGCGTTCTTCTTCCATCTGGCTGATGATGTGCTCAATCATTTCCTTTTCGTTCTGAGAAAGGTGCAGTGCGTCCATAATCATCTGGTCGCCTTCGATAAGCTTACCCGCAGCAAATCTCTCAGGAATTCCCGCTTCCTTTGCATGGTCCTCGATAAGGTGCATGATGCCGTGGATGCAGCGGTGAACTGCGCCGCCTGCTGCGTCTTTATCGCAGAAATCAGTTCTGCCCGGTCTTTCCTGGTACTGGGCGATATGAACCGCGTGGCTCACCAGTTCCTCAATACCTTCGCCCTTGGCCGCCACAATAGGCACCACAGGGATTCCCAGCAGGTCTTCCATTTCGTTGATATGTATAGTTCCGCCGTTTCCGCGGACTTCGTCCATCATGTTGAGAGCCAGCACCATCGGTACGTCCAGTTCCATGAGCTGCATGGAAAGGTACATGTTACGCTCGATGTTGGTAGCGTCCACAATATTGATGATGCAGGCAGGTTTTTCTTCCAGAATGAATCTTCTGGACACGATTTCCTCGCTGCTGTAAGGCGAAAGGGAATATATGCCCGGAAGGTCAGTCACCAGTGTTTCGGGATGGCCTTTGATCGGACCGGATTTTTTGTCAACGGTCACGCCCGGGAAGTTGCCCACATGCTGGTTGGAACCTGTCAGCTGGTTAAACAGTGTGGTTTTGCCGCAGTTCTGGTTGCCTGCCAGCGCAAAAGTCAGTTGAGTACCCTTAGGCAGCGGGTTTTCATCAGCCTTCACATGGTACTTGCCGCCTTCCCCAAGGCCGGGGTGAGCGGTCTTTTTCTTACGCGACTGAGCAGCAGCATCTGCTCCGGTCTTTTCTTTATCAGAAACTACTGAGCCCTCTTCAAGCTGGATTTTTTCAGCATCAGCAAGGCGCAGTGTCAGTGCATATCCATGAATCTGGAGCTCCATAGGGTCGCCCATGGGAGCATATTTTACAAGGGTAACTTCCGCACCGGGAATTACACCCATATCTAAAAAGTGTTGTCTCAGTGAACCTTCGCCGCCGACTGCTTCTATTACAGCGGACTGGCCCGGTTTTAAATCCTTAAGTGTCATTTTATCTAATCCTCCACGGGTTAGTATATGCTAACATCCTTGATTTGTCAAGGTTTACGGCCCTTCTTCAAAAAAATATCACCTGCCTGTTTAATGTACCCGCAGAAGGGGTAAATATATAACATACTAGTAAAGGAACGACTTGAGATTTAATATACAAAGATATTTTGGGGGTTAAAAAAATGAAGAAAAGATTAGAGAACAAAGTGGCCATCGTAACCGGCGGAAGTCGCGGCATCGGCCTTGCAACTGTAAAAGCATTTTTAAGAGAAGGCGCACAGGTTATCCTCGCAGCCAGCAGCCAGGAATCAGCTGACAAAGCTGTGGCCAAGCTCCGCGAAGAGTTTCCTGAAAGCGTAATCGGCGGCATTGCACCGGACCTTCTGAGCCTGGCATCAATGCAGGAAGCATTCACCAGGGTTGCTGAAGAATACGGCCGCATCGACATCCTGGTAAACAACGCAGGAATTTCCGAAAGTACACCTTTCGCAAATTATACAGAAGATACATTCGACAAAGTTATGGACCTTAATGTAAAGGGTATGTTCAACGGCTCCAGGGCTGTAGCGGACATCATGATGGCTCAGGGTGAAGGGGTTATCCTCAACACCTCCTCCATGGTAAGCTTCCACGGACAGCCTGCCGGTATCGCATATCCTACATCCAAATCAGCAGTAAACGGTTTCACCCGCTCCCTTGCAAGAGAGCTGGGCCCTAAGGGCATCCGCGTAAATGCAGTTGCTCCTGGAATCATTGAAACTGACATGATGAAGGCCGTTCCTAAGGCGGTTATCGAACCGATGATTGCGCAGATTCCGCTGCGCCGCATGGGACAGCCTGAAGATATTGCAAATGCATATCTTTTCCTCGCTTCCGACGAAGCAGCCTACATTTCCGGCGTGGTGCTGGGAGTGGACGGGCTTGCTCGTTCATAACATCATAGTCCTATTAACTGTAAAAAAGCTCCCGCGTCCCGGGAGCTTTTTGCATTACAGACTCATTCTATAGATCGTTTCCACATCTGCTGGTGTGAACTTTTTAAATCCGTTGATAAAAGTGCCTTTGCAGGCTTTCTGTGCCATAAGGCTGAAGTTTTCGTCGCCGATACCCACCTTGCTCAGTTTATCGTCAAGACCAAGGGTTCCGAAAAGGAATTCTTCAGTCTTTTCGATAGCTTGTCTTGCAATGACCATAGGCTTCTGGTCAGGATCAAGTCCCCACACATTTACGCCAAACTTCACATATCTGTCCACAGTAGTATCATCAAGGCAGAATCTGAGCCAGCTTGGTGTCAGGATTGCCAGACCAAGGCCGTGAGTAATGTCGTAGAACGCAGAAAGCTCGTGTTCCATCGGGTGGCAGCTCCAGCCGCCTACCTGGCAGGTTCTTGTGAAACCGTTGATTGCCCAGCTGGAAGCCCACATAAGGTTTGCTCGGGCTTCGTAATTTTCAGGTTCCGCCATGGCAACAGGCGCGTATTTAATCACAGTTTTCATGAAACCTTCCATAGCGCTGTCCAGCATGTACATGCTTTCGCCAGGGTTGAAATAAGTTTCGATTAAATGTGAAAGAATATCTGCAGAGCCGCAGGCAGTCTGGAACCTGCCTACAGTGTATGTCAGTTCAGGGTTGAGGAAAGATGCTCTAGGGAAAAGGCAAGGCGCAGAACGACCGTACTTTTCATTGGTTTCAGGGTTGGAAATTACACCGATTGCGTCCATTTCGGAGCCTGTTGCTGCCATGGTGAGGATAGTTACCAGCGGAAGAGACTTTTCAGGCTTCTTGTCTGTGGAGAAAAACTCCCATGTGTCGAAGTCCACACACGCTCCTGCTGTAATCCACTTGGAAGCGTCGATGGTGGAGCCGCCGCCTACTGCCAGAACCACATCGATTCCTTCATCTTTACAGATCTGCGCTCCCTTGCGCACAGAGCCGATGCGCGGATTAGGTTCGATTCCGCCCAGCTCAAAAACTTCCAGACCATATTCTTTTAGTCCGGTCATGACCTTGTCGTACAGGCCGGTTTTTTTAATGGAGCCGCCGCCGTAAGTCAGGAGAACTTTTTTACCGTAGCCGGAAACTACCTGGCCCAGATGCTGCAGCTGGTCTTTGCCGAAATATACTTTAGTCGGATTATTAAAAACAAAATCAATCATTGCTTTGCCCTCCTCTGTTCATATCATTTTATATGTTTATGGTAACCTTTCCGGAGTTACAAGTCAACAGTATTTTAATTTGCAAATCGTCTTCCGCCGTGATAAAATAAGACAAACTTATAATACGAGGTGCTTATTATGAATCTGAACCAGATAAGATATTTTGTGGCCGCCGCAGAAACCCGCAGTTTCACCAAGGCAGCTGCCCAGTACTATATATCCCAGACCGCCGTAACCCAGCAGATTCAGGCTCTTGAGGAACTTCTGGGCGTGACGCTCTTTGACAGAACAAGCCGCCCCATTTCCCTTACCCCTGCAGGAAAAATCTTTCTGATTGATGCCAAGGCAATTCTTGAAAGAATAAACCACTCCATGAACAGAGTGCAGGAAGCGTCTGTCGGCTTTGTAGGAAACTTAAGGATCGGTTATATAAAAGGTTACGAAAGAAGTAATCTTTCCAATCTGCTGCGCGCTTTCCACGAGCAGTACCCCAACGTTCTCATATCCTGCTACCGCTGTGATACAGACACTCTGGCCGCAGGTCTGGTCAACGGTGAGTACGATGTAATTTTCACCTGGGACAGTACTGAACTTTCCAAGGATGTTTACATCGAGGCTCACCTCGTGGACCGCAGCCCGATTATGGTTGCCCTCTACAACAACCACCCGCTGGCAGGACGTACATCACTGCGCAGAAGCGAACTTAAAAACGAAAGCATCCTCTTCATGACTCACTCCCGCGATGGAGACTCCGCCGGTGACCGTCATTTCTTCGACCTGTATCATAAGGCCGGCTACAAGCCTAATATTCTTTTCCGTTCCAATGACATGGAAAGTATCCTGATGATGGTAGCCGCCGAAGAAGGCGTTTCAATCCTTCCTAATTACGTGACCGAAAAGCTTGAAAACGCTGATAATCTTGTTTTCGTGCCTATGGAAGGCGAAGGTGAAACTGTGGAAGTAATCGTGGCATGGAACAAGGAAGAAAAGAACCCTGTACTGCAGAGATTTACTAAATTTATTGAGAGTTCATTTATCGAATAAGACCTGAGGTGTTTATTTTTTAAACTTCTTCCGCATCACGCCGATCATGTAAATCAGCCCGCAATACCCGATAAACGGATACAGGGTCGCAATCAGGTCACCGAAGGAAAGCAGCCCCATGAGGAAAGTTCCCGCAGCGATACCGACCGCAATCCAGCGGTCTTTTTCCGGGTCTTTCAGGGAGAATTTCTGGCATACAATCCACATCATTGCAGAGCATGATGAAAAAATCCCCAGCACCAGGAAGATGGAGAATACTGCACCCAGCATCCATGAGATTTTCTTAGCAAGGTAAAGATTCGGGATGTCCAGTGCCGCAGCTTCACCGCCGTTGAGCAGAATGGCTGTGCTTATTACAGTAATTGCCGCAATGAGGGCCAGGGCGCCGATTACAGCCCCAAGCCGCGCTTCCTTCAGGCTTCCCGCCGTCTTTCCCAGCTGGGTATAGTAAACGCTTCCGCAGAGGAAGTTGTAGGACACATAAAGAATTGCACTGATTATCCAGCTCGGAGCAGACCGCTTCACTGCCAGCGCTTCTTCAAAGGCCGGTACATCGCCCATGCTGCCAAAATCACGTACCACAGTAACCACGCCAACCAGCAGACAGAAAGCGATGATTGACGGTCCTATAAATGAAAGCACTTTTACCAGCCGGTTGAAACCGATAAAGTATGTAACCAGTACAGCTCCCGCCATCAGTGCTGCGCCCACATAATGATTAAGCCCGTAATATTCGTTAAGAGTCGCCCCCGCACCGGAAATCAGCACCGACATACTGGGCACCAGAGTCACCGGAATCATCCAGGAATAAAAAGTTCCAAGCCTGCGTCCGCAGTAATACTGCAGCTGCTCGAAATTTTCCTCATCACGTTTCTCATAGCCTGTAGTGAGAATGGCGGTACCCACCAGCAGGAACCCTGCCAGATTCACCAGCACAATTAAAAAACTTTCATATCCGTAACTCGTAAAAAACTGTAACACTTCCTGGCCGGTCGCAAAACCTGATCCGATAACCCATGCCATGAAACCGCCGGCACAGCGGAAGACACCTTTCCAGTTGTATGTATTATCCATTGACTTTTTTCCTTTCAGTCACACTTTCTTTATATGCCCACATTATCAGTATAAGATTAAATACCAGCAGTACCGAAAACAGCATATATGCCGGTATGTAACTGCCGAAATGGTCTGCCATCATCCCCGGTACGCTGGCAAAGAGCAGCGCACCGCCGGAGTAAATAACCTGCAGCCGTCTCACTACATCAGGATAGTGGTCAGGTGACGCCATGTCAGATGCCCATACCGAATTTCCGACCGTAGACACAGGAAACCCGATGCCGATAAAAACAGCAGTTATGACGCACAGTATAATACTCTTAAGATAAGCAAAGCAGCACATCACATGCCCTATGAGAAGAACAAAAATAAACAGTATGCTGGTCTTTCGGCCTCCCAGTTTGTCCGCACTTTCACCGAAAAGGATTTTGCTGACAGTCAGGGATGCTCCCACAGCACTTATAACTGCAGCCACAGTCATAGGCTCGAAGCCTTCGGTGATAAACAGAATTGACAGATGGGAGAAACTCGGATTTGCAAACGCACCCATTGAAAGTGCCACGCCGCCCATAAGCATCCATCCTTTCGGAGAAAGTGTAAACGACTCAGCATGGGCCTTAGCACCTCCGCTGGCAATAATCTCTGCATGGAAACTTTCATGACCATAAGGTTTCATGCCCATTTCGCGTGGTTCATTCCTCAGAAACACTGCCGCCGCCAGAGCAACGAGCAGGAAAAGTGCTCCCTGCACCCAGAAAGCAGCTCTCAGTGACAAATGCTCTACCATTAAAGTCGTCGCCGGGGAGAGAATTATTGTCGCCAGGCTGCTGCCTGCCGCACAGATACTGACCGCCAGTGCGCGGTGTTTCATGAACCATCTGGTCATGAGAATACTTACAGGCACCATGGAACCCATGCCGTAACCGAAACCGGCAACAGCCGAACCCAGGCCGTATATAAAATAGTTGCCGGCCAGACCGTAAATACAGAAAGCTGCGCCAACGCAGGCAACAGCGATGCTCAGGCCTTTGCGCACAGAAAAATGCTCATAATAATGACCGATGCCCATCATGGCAATAAACCCCGAAAGGCAGCGTATTGTAATCAGAAATGATGTCTGGGCCGAAGTAAAACCGCCCGCTTCCTTTATATATGGCAGGAAAAAGGAAAATCCGTTGGCCACAGCACCCATGGTTACAAAAATTATCATGGTGCACAGGCCACAGACAATCCAGCCATAGTAAATCTTTTTCATTGAAGTCTTCTTTCTTATAGTCATAAAAACATCTTGTTTACTAAATTCTAGCCAAGACCACGGATTTTGTCAATGCCGGGCAAAAGAAAACCTACGGTAAAAGCGGGTGCCTCTCAAGAGAGATCATCCCGCTTTTTTCGTGTTTCATTATAGCATTTTTGAGATACTCCGTGCAACATAGACGCCGCTGGCAGATGCATGGGACAAGGAGTGGGTAATACCGCTTCCGTCGCCAATAATATACAGTCCCTTATGTAAGGACTCCAGCTTATCGTCTACTTCTACTTCCATATTGTAGAATTTTACTTCCACGCCGTACAGCAGCGTATCATCATTGGCTGTACCCGGCGCAATTTTATCTAAAGCGTAGATCATTTCTACGATACCATCTAAAATTCTCTTTGGCAGAACCAGGCTTAAGTCTCCAGGTGTTGCCTGCAGTGTTGGTGTGATGAAAGCTTCTTCCATACGCTTTTCTGTGGAACGCTGACCTCTGATCAGATCACCGAAACGCTGTACAATGACACCACCGCCCAGCATGTTGGACAGACGTGCAATAGATTCACCATAGCCATTGGAATCTTTGAATGGTTCAGAGAACTTCTTGGATACCAGTAACGCGAAGTTTGTGTTTTCTGTCTGCAGTGCAGGATCTTCATAACTGTGTCCATTGGCAGTAATGATGCCGTTAGTGTTTTCGTTTACAACTGCGCCCTTTGGATTCATGCAGAATGTACGCACTTTGTCACCATACTTTGATGTCCTGTATACAATCTTGCTTTCATATAATTCATCAGTCAGGTGGGAGAATACGTCTGCAGGCAGTTCCACACGGACACCGATGTCTACACGGTTAGATTTTGTTGGAATTTCCAGTTCTTTGCAAACATTTTCCATCCACTTGCTGCCTACACGACCAACGGAAATTATACACTGCTTACAGGTATAGTTTGCATCGCTGCACTGTACCTCATAACCGCCGTCAATGATGGCAACCGTTTTTACCGGTGTATCAAAGAAGAATTCTACTTTGTCCTTCAAATGATTATATAAATTGCCTAAAACGATATAGTTAATGTCTGTGCCCAGATGTCTCACAGAAGCGTCCAGTAAGTGCAGATCGTGCCGAATACATTCTTTCTTGAACTTGGAACCTTTGGTTGTGTACAGTTTTGTACCTTCTCCGCCGTATTCCATGTTAATATCGTCAACATAGTGAAGCAGTTCCATGGTTTTCTGCTTGCCGATGTACTCATACAAAGTACCGCCAAAGTCATTGGTGATATTGTACTTGCCGTCGGAGAAAGCACCGGCACCACCGAAGCCGCTCATGATAGAGCATGTCTTGCAGCTGATACATGATTTCACCTTATCGCCGTCAATCGGACAGCGACGTTTCTCCAGCGCATGACCCGCTTCAAATACAGCAACTTTCAGATGAGGTGCTTCCTTTACCAGCTCGTAAGCAGAGAAAATACCGCCAGGACCAGCCCCCACAATGATTACATCATAATTCATATGTTTTACCTTCTCTCAATGAAAATTTATCTAAACTTGATTTCCCCGGTCTCCCAGTTCATTTCATCTACGATTGCCAGTGACTCCAGCTGATAGCCCAGGTTCCTGATCATGGTACCTCCGGACTGGAAACCCTTTTCGATGGCAATACCGATACCTTCCACTGTTGCGCCTGCAGCCTGAACAATCTGAATCAGACCCTGCAGGGCACAGCCGTTGGCAAGGAAATCGTCAATTAACAATACATGATCGTCTTCGTTCAGGAACTTCTTTGAAACAATCACGGTGTTCTTTTTTTTATGGGTAAAGGACTCTACCTCTGCGGTGTACATTTCACCCTCGAGGTTGATACTCTTGGATTTTTTTGCGAAAACAACCGGTACGCCGAAATGCTGGGCAGCAATGCATGCAATGCCGATGCCGGAAGCCTCGATGGTCAGAATCTTATTGATCTGCTTGCCTTCGAATCTCTTCTTCCATTCTTTTCCCATTTCGTTGAATAAATTGATATCCATCTGGTGATTCAGGAAACTGTCAACCTTCAGTACATTACCTTCCTTCACCAGGCCGTCTTTTAAAATCTTTTCTTCTAAACAATTCATCTCTCTGTCCCCGCTTATTCTTTGTTTTTTTCAACCTCCAAATAGGTCCTACCTTTTTTATACCAAGTTATTATAATACGATATTGCTCTCATTTCCAGCACAAACGTAAAAAAAGGACACTTTCCTGAAAAGTGCCCTAATTTTAAACCTCGTTTGTTGAAAATACGGTGTTCTCTGATTATCTCTTGGAGTTTTTGCATTGGTGTTTTATAGTGTTTTATATCGTTGATAACGCTCATAGCGTGGGATATTGTGGGTGCGTAATCGCATATCGTTTGATATTTTGGGTGCTGGCTCATAAGATGTTGCACCAAATTAGCACCAAACTCACACCACAATTTCAGTATGTACGGCTTCCAATCTGTTCGACAAATTAAAATTTACTTTGTCAGCATTTCGATTGCTTCTTCCTTGGTGGAAACAAAAAACACACTCTTGCCCTTATTGCTCTCATAGATAAAATCTTTGAGAGGTTTGCTGGTATAGCGAGAGTAATCGCCATAAATTGCAATGCGTCCACCATAGTTGGTGTACTTTTGCAGAATCTCACCAGC
>JAFSCP010000053.1 GCA_017436705.1 Bacillota bacterium | reverse complement strand
CAGCGGATTAACAAATGTTCCGCTTTCGCTGTCGTATCTAACGCCAAGTCCTTTGTAGGTCACTCTACCTGTCTCATCCAGATATGTATAACTGAAATATGTTTCTGGTGCGTAATCACTGTCAATAAACTCTGCCCATGTCATTCCTTTCTCTGCCTGACAAGTTTCGCGTAAAGTAGAGTTTACATAAAGTTTAAATTCAATCCCAGCCACTTCTGTTACGGTCACAACCATGTTTGCCATATGGCTTGTCATGTCTTGAGAAACAGGCGCTGCATTTCCGCTGAGACTTAAATTTAAGTCGCTTCCCGCAGGAACACTTCCACCTGTATAGTCGCCTGTTGCAAAATCATGTGTTCCAGCAATCGTGAGACCCATTTTTCTGCTGTCTACATCAAGGCTTTCAAAATCAGTATCGGCTGCTACTAAGCTCCAGCCAGATGCACCGGTTACTGATATACTCTGCACTTTGAGGTTCACTGTATCACTGTTGTTGGTTATAACAAGATCAGATATGGAAAGTGCTGTAGTTGTTCCTACAGAAGTCATCATAATACTTTCAGATACACTGAAGTCAAGATTACCTGCTGGGCTGATATTTGCTACAACAGCAATGGTTTGATTCTGTGCTGCCTGCTCTTCCCCAATTAAAAGAGGATCTTCTGCCTGCGCATCAGCATCTCCACTGTATGTTTCGATTTCTTCTGGCATCGTGATTTCTTCATCTGGTACGTCTGCTTCAATGATTATATCTTCGGTTTCACCAGTTGTTTCTCCGGTCTGCAGTTCTTCGGCCTTGGTACTTGATGTATCCTGAGAATTGCTTTCTGAACTCTGTGTGTCGTCACTTCCGGTATTGTCAGCAGGCGTCTGTTCTGTATCTCCGCTATCTGGCTGACCGCTCTCTTCTCTACCAGTTTCAGTACCTGTTTTTTCACTAGAAGAATCATCCTGGTTGTTATCAGAATCTCCGCCCTGATTTTCACCAGAAGCGGCGGCTCCTGCAGCTTCAGAGTCAGTTCCGGAAGATTCTCCGGAAGTATCCCCTAATATGTCTCTTTCGTTATTTTCTTCTTCTTCCCCGCTATTTTCTTCTCCGGATGTGTCACTAGCTTCGCCAGCGGTACCATCGCCTGGGAGAATTTCATCAGGATTTTCTTCTGAATTCTGGATTTCTTCAGCAGGCATATTGCCTTCCATCGGCGACAGCATAAGTCCTGAACCAAACGCTGGTTCATCTTCTTGCGTCACTTCTGCGTACATATATAAAACGCCGCTGTGAAGCTCGGCCATTTCAATCTGGTTTTCGATTGGTACATTTACCAGAAGGGTTCCGTCGTTATATACAAATGTACGAGTTGTGCTTTCCGTAATTTCTGCAGTTCCAGTATCAGCTGATGCCGGTGACGGAACCATAAAACCTGTGAATATTAAGGCTAATATGAGAAGAAGAACAAATAATTTTCTTTTGTACTGGTGGATCAATACATTTTTCATTTTGTTCCTCCTGTATTTGAAAAATAGTTAAGTAGTTTTGTCTGGTATTTCTAATTATCGTAGAGTGAATAATCAACCCCTGCAATAATTATATCCGAAGGCGCAACGTCAGTTGTCCCATGACGTAACCATGTAGAATCACTATCAGATACAATCTTTGTACCATCCGAAGATATACCAATTGTACGTGTAGAACCCATGACTGATATTCCAGTATTGTACTCACTTTCAACCCATTCTGCCCAGGTCATTCCCTCAAGTGCAGTATGCGGACCTTGCCCAATAGTAAAAGCAATTCTTGGGAATGATTCTTCCATAGAAATTGTAAGAATCAGATTCAGTACCTGAATGTCACTGAGACTTACGGTTGAAGCACAGGTTTTTCCTGTCAGAACGATGGTTTCTGTTGCACCCGCACCAACAATTCTGTCTGTCAAAGCAATTGGCGCATCGCACAGATCGATACCGTCAGCTACCAGTGAAAACATCTTGGAATTTGCCGGCATACTTTTAAAGTTTTCAGAGTCATAGGTGATTTCCCAGTTATCTGCAATCGGGAAAAGATCAATTTCTGTTATTTTTACTCTGAACGCCGTTGCGTTATTTGTTACTTGAAGGTCTGATACTTCCATTACTTCACTTTTGCCGTCATTTATCATAGTGATTTTTTCACTTACGGTTACATCTAAGGTTGCTGCATCAAGCTCCATATACGCAGGTACATTTACTGTTTCTGCAGCATGTGCTGTCGTTACCGCTGGCGAAAGGATGAGCGAGGAAAGAATAAATATAAGGATCAGACCCTTTAGGAATCTGTTTTCTAATATACTCATACTTAAATTCCTTTCTGAAAATATGAATAGCCCCGGCAATATGCCAGGGCTATATGTATTGTTTTATATTTTCGGAGGTTTACATTAGTCAACCTTGTTTAATACGATGTTTACGTTAGTCTGACCAATAGGATTGTCTTCAAGGTCATAGGAGTAAATTTCTGCTGTTGCTTCATTTTCGCCGGATTCTAATGCTTCTGGCTTAGCAACCCAGTCACCCTTTAATTCCATACCTGGTTCCAGGCGGCCACTGTCATAAACGTATTCTTCACCAACTTTAATCTTGCACTGCAGCTTTCTTTCTTCGTTGTAGTTGCAGAAATTCAGGTTCTGCAGAGTGTCGTTCTTAACTTCTACTACTGGGTTAATCTTGATTCTGATCTGGCCGGCAGTCTGAGGAGTCAATTCTTCTGTTTCATTCTTTTCAATAACTGCAGTCTGGCTTGGACCCTTCAGTTCTTCTTCTCCACCCAGAAGCTGCATTGCAAGAAGACCTACTGCTACAAGTAATGCAAGGACAAGTAAGATGATAATGATTTTCTGTGTTTTATTGTTTTCCATTGTTTGTTCTCCTTTCGGCTATGAAACGGAAAATTGATATTTTCCTTCTATAATATATAGTAGGCAGGAAAATCAATTTTCTCAAAAGTTTTTCAAATATTTTGTTCAAGTACGATATTCTTTCTTTTGTAGGATTAGATACATCCATGAGGTGAAATACCGCCAGGTCCGATTTCATCACCTGGTTCAGAGTAACCAGGATAGTAAACGTGTACGTAGTAATAACCTGCTACATCCGGGGATCGCAGCCAGTACCAAAGTGGTGAGCCGGCGCAGTATTTAACGCCGTATCCGTTTGCGTAGTATTCCAGAATTGAACCTTCACCAGAGAACGCTGCGGTGATCTCTGTAAGTACTTCGCTTGCAGATGGCAGTGTGAAGTAGTCAAGTGTTTCTACGATTGCAGAAGAACCTTGACCTTCTGATGTAGGGTTATAGAACTGCTTAAAGATTGGTCTTAAGCTGTCAGGGATTGCATTGTAGAATTCATTATTACACCAAGCTCTTCTTGTTGATGCTCCCCAGCCACCGACGGTTGTTACTTCTTCATTTGGAATACCACCGGTATTAAGAACATCCTTAAGTCCTACTACAAAGTTACATTCATTTCCGTCAGCAAGTGTTCTTCCGCCATCATTAAGAAGTACCATTGTTACGGTCTGTGCGTCGTGTGCTTCTGCTACAGTACCTGCTGCCATTGCAGAAAGCATTACTTCTCTTTCATCACCTACATTCCAGAAATCAGAAAGATCAATCTGCCCTGCGTCTGCGGCTTCCACCATAGCTACGATTGTTGCGTCAGTTGCATCTTCCCAAGATGTTTCAAGGGATGGTGATACAGTCACAACAACACTTGCCACAGTTTCTCCTGTTATAGCTTCTGTTACAAGACCTGTTTTTCCAGTCATTGAAATCTGCTTGCTGGAAGATGCAGATACCTTGCCGGCATCCGTATAGGCGCCTGTACTTAAATCAACACCTGCTGCAGAAAGGGAAATCTGTCTTGCATCATTTTCAAGAGCATCAAAATCTGTACTTGCAGGAACTAAGGTCCAGTTCTCGCCGGCAGTTGCTGTAATAGAGTCAATATTAAGACTATCAGGATTTCCGTTATTGGATATAACGATTGGTGTTACATTAAGGGTTGTACTTCCAATCGCAGAAACGTTAATCTGTTCAGTTATTTCAAAATCCATTGGGTTTGAAGAACCTTCAATTTCAGGAATTGAGGAATTTCTTGCAAGGCCCCAAGGCACTGCTGTATATCCTTCACCTTGCGAGGCTTCTGTTCCTTCCAAAGTTTCATCTTCTTTTTCCGCATCTTCTGCTTTTTCTTCCGAAGAGGTTTCCTTCTCAACGATACCAAGTTCCGACATGCCTGCGGAGAACGTGTACGCAGAGTATTCACTTCTAACTCCGCCATGCTCAAATGCAGCAGCTTCCTGGTATTCCGGCGCAATATTCATAATCAAAGTGCCGTCATTATACAGCACGGTCTTTGTTCCTGCGCCGTCTTCTGCCGATGCATCAAGCTGTGCTATGTCTGTTTCTATTGCAAATGCTGCCTGCGGAAAGGTGAAAAGGCTTGCCAGAAGGCAAAGACAAAGCAGCAGCGAAAGTCTTTTGGTTTGCATTTTTTTCATGTTGTCTCCTTTCTCTATATGTATATTTTTCATTTTTTTATAGTAGATAGAAAAGCTTTGCTTTTCCAATATAAAGGGGCTTTCTGAATGTAAACCCCCTTAGATTAGAAAAGCAAATTAAGGTGGTGAGGGAAAGGATTCACCTTTTCCTCACCATAAATCAGGCAGGTCAGCTTGCGGACAGGCCTGCCATATTTTGTATTGTGTGTCCAGGGATTTACTTGAGGCCGATAGTAACTACTACTGTTGCAACTGGTTCGTTAGTCAGTGCATTAGTTACAATACCAGTCTTGCCAGTAAGCTGCATGGATGCAGTCTGGCCAGGAGTTGCTTCAACGCCTGTTACAGCAATCTCTTCACCCATCAGGTCAGTTCCGTTATAAGCCAGGTTCAGCTTCTTTGCATTTGCTGCCATGGAATCGAAGTCAGTAGTTGCTGCTTCAACCAGAGTCCAGCCATCTTCTGCAACTGCATTCAGCTTAGTTACTTCCACAGTACCGATAGCAGCATTGTTCTTTACTGTCAGTGCGGAAACTGTCAAATCTTCAGTACCAGCTACTGCAGTTAAAGTTACGTTTTCAGAAACAGTTACGTTTAAAGTGGATGCGGTTGCTGTCAGCAGAACTGGAACATCATTTGCGAATGCCATAGTGGATCCGCCGATTGCTAATACTGTAATAACCAGCAGTAAAGATAAAATTTTCTTCATTTTAATTTCCTTTCTGGGTCTATGCCCTTCTTTTTATTAAATAAAAAGAGGCCAAAGGCCTCTTTTCATTTTAATGTTTTAACGTTCCCTACTTAATATATATTAGTAGATGGAAACTGTTGCAACGATTTCTGCAACCTGAGTACCTGCATTGATAGCTTCTGTGAATGTACCAATGTTACCAGTGAAAGAGAATGTCTGTGTGCCATCGTTAGGAGCAACCAGCTTATCTGCTAATTCCATTGTTGCATTAGTTGCGAAATCATGAGTGTCGCAGGAAAGACCAAATTCCTGAGTGTCTGCCTTTACAGTCTTGAAGTAATCAGCATCATTTGCCTTGATTGTCCAGCCGCTTGCTG
>JAFSCP010000052.1 GCA_017436705.1 Bacillota bacterium | reverse complement strand
TAATTCCCACTCTAACCATTGCAAATACGCCGACTGCTATCATCACCAGCATCACGCATACAGCGATAACATAGTAAAAATCGTTTTCACCGAACATAACTGTTACAAACAGCGGAATAAGAGAAAGAATGCAAAGACAAACACCGATAACATTGTTTCTGGTATAAGATTCCTGAAAAGCTGCACGTCTTTCCTTCACCATACCTGTCACACCGTACTCAGTTTCAATGAGTTCCTTTTCCATAAACTCGAACTTGCTGCTTTTCATGCCGCATGTGATAAAAATGGCCACAGCCAGTGCCACCATGAAAAGAAGTACAATCATGCCTGCCATGCCCGCCTGATCTTCACTGAAGCTGACCATTCCGCTTTCCGAACTGCCGCCCATAAAAATCAGCAGTACAGGTGAAAGAATGCAGAGCATAACGCCGAAAGCAACCTTTACAGAGTTGGCTTCTTTTAAAGCCAGCAGTTCGTTTGCTTCCTTAAGGCTTACCTTGCGGCATGCCGGCTCTGCCGGCTCGTCATTTGTTTCCTGCAGATATTCAGCCTCGCCCATTTCATCCTTTAAAAGATAGTCTGTTGTCACGCCGAAAATTTTGCTCATGAGCAGGATTTTGTCCAGGTCGGGAATGGACTGGGCTCCTTCCCACTTGGAAACGGACTGACGGCTTACATTTAATTTTTCGGCTAGTTCTTCCTGGGACCAGCCGTTTTTCTTTCTTAAGTCTATAATCTTGTCTGCTAAAATCATTTCAGTTCCTCCTTGGATTTGTTTCTTTGTTTTAGCAAAATCATACTCTTCCGGACGGTTGCATGCCACCAAGCGCGCCTGTCAATCTGTCAACCGGCAGTTGCATCTGCTTCTCCGGCTTGTTTACAGACAAGTATAACACAAAAAACTCCCCGGAAAAATACCGGAGAGTTTCCCATTACAATATATTTTTCAAAAAGCTTTTTCTGTGAATCGGTGTGATTCCGTGGCCTTCAATGCCTTCGTAGTGTGCCTTGGTACCATAGCCTTTATTACTGTCGAAACCGTAGTAAGGGTACTGCTCATGGTACTGGACCATCATCCGGTCTCTTGTCACCTTGGCGATGATTGAAGCCGCTGCGATAGAAAGGCTGTTTGCGTCACCTTTTATAATATTGGTCTGAGGAACATTCACATCTTTGAGAACTACTGCGTCAATCAGGATATGCTCAAGAGTTCCCAGCCCCTTTTCACGGAGCTGCCTGTCAGCCTCACGCACTGCCTCCGCCATGGCCTTTTTGGTTGCTTCCAGAATGTTTATTTCGTCGATAACATTGTTGTCGCACATGCCTATGCCAACTGCCAGCGCCCGTTCGCGGATTTTGTCAAAAAGTTCTTCACGCTTCTTTTCGGAAACTTTTTTGGAATCGTCCACGCCAAGCACATCGAAGTCTTCGGGCAGCACCACGCAGGCAGTAACAACCGGTCCTGCAAGGGGGCCTCTGCCCACTTCATCCACGCCGCCGATTAACTTAAAACCCTTTTCACGGAGTCCACGCTCATAGACCTGCATGGTGACAAGCTTTTCTTCCAGCATCTTCTGACGCTCTGCTTTAGTCATACCCATAACATGCACCTTCCTACTGGCGGCCAAGCTTTCCAGAGTGATGCGGCCGATGGTTGCACTTCTGAACTCATCCAGAACAGTCTTGGCGCATCTTTCGTAGTCAATACGCTTGCCAGGCAGGATGAATCCACGCTTCATTGCGATTGCTTCCATGTTTTCCAGAGCATCCTCGCTGAGACCATCCAGCTTGTAGCGGTCGATGAGCATCTGAGGATATTCTGCCTGAAGCACTTTGATAAGTTCCAGAGCGAGAGTTGCAATGTCGAGGATTTCGTCCTTGATGGAGCCGCAGAAAGCAAGGTTAAGACCAACCTTCGGATCTTCGAACTTTGGCCAGAGGATACCAGGAGTGTCCAGAAGCTGCATACCGTTCTGCAGAGAAAGCCACTGCTTGCCCTTGGTAACGCCCGGTCTGTCCCCTGTCTTGGCACTCTTCTTACCGGTCATTCTGTTGATAAGTGAAGACTTACCCACGTTAGGAACACCTACAATCATCATTCTCAGAGGAGTCTTACGGATTTTGTCCTTGTTTTTCTCTTCCTGAAGACGGTCAAGAACCTTGTATAACTGAGGTACACCCTGACCGCTCATGCAGTTCATCTGCAGCACAATATTGCCGTCTTTCTTAAAATACTCGGCCCACTCATCGTTAGCCTTCTGATCGGAAAGATCGCTCTTATTTAAAATGATAATACGCTTTTTTGACTTTACAAGTTCGTCAATTATAGGGTTTCTGCTGGACACAGGGATTCTGCCGTCAATAACTTCGATAGCCAGGTCCACCATCTTCAGGTTTTCCTGAATCAGTTCCCTGGTTTTTTTCATATGCCCCGGATACCAGTTTATATTTTCAATCATTTGTCAACCTCCTGATTATTTTTCATTGAGAATTTCCATCATCAGCTCTCCGTCAATATTGCCGCCGGAAATCACAAGAGCAACGTTCTTTCCGCCTACTCTTTCAGGACAGTCCATAACAGCTGCAAGAGTTGTGCATGAGCCGCCCTCTGCGATGAACTTTTCTTCTTTAATCATGTGCTTCACCGCTTTTCTGATGGTGCTTTCCTTTACCTCGATTATGTCAGTAATGTAATCTTTTAAAATTTCGTAGGAAAGAGCTCCCACGCCGCCTACAAGGGAGTCGCAGATTGTATCGCCGGTCACCGGATACTCATCATAAAACACATTGTCCTCGTAGGATTTAATCATTGCAGGGCAGGCCTCTGTCTGCACACCGATGATTCTTATGTCCGGATTGATGGACTTGGCAGCAGCTGCAATCCCTGTAATCAGACCGCCGCCGCCGATTGGCACCACAATGGTGTCGATTTCAGGGTTCTGCTCCAGAATTTCCAGAGCAATGGTTCCCTGACCGCCGTATATTTTATAGTCGTCATAGTATGCGTCGATATATGTCATACCATGCTTTCCGATGTATTCCATGCCAAGAGCGTGAGCTTCGTCATAGTTTCTGCCCATTAGCATTGCTTTGGCACCATAAAATTCAATTTTGTCGATTTTTGCTTTCGGTGTGGTTTCAGGAACTATAACCACAGCCTTTTCTATTCCCAGAAGCCTGGCTGCATAGCTTACAGAAGCACCGTGATTTCCGGAAGAAATTGTAGCCACTCCACGCTGCTTTTCTTCTTCAGTGAGCGTAGTCATTTTGGAAAGCGCTCCGCGGATTTTAAAACTTTTTACTGTCTGAGCGCACTCAAGTTTGAAAAAATATCTGCGGCCGTCCTTTGCAAGGTATAAGGACTCTTCCAGAGGAGTTTTATACACATAGTCCCTGATTCTGTCATATGCTTCATAAACTTCTTTTGCAGTAAAATTGTATGCCATACAGCTTACCTCCCTTTAACAAAAAAGCCCCTGCTGAAGCAGAGGCCCTAAGAATCTTACAGTTCTTTAGTTTTGATTTTAGCAGCTTTACCTGTTCTTTCACGCATGTAGTTAAGCTTAGCTCTTCTAACATCGCCTTTTCTTGTCACTTCGATCTTTTCGATCTTTGGTGAATGAAGTGGGAAAGTCTTTTCAACGCCTACGCCTGAAGAGATCTTTCTAACTGTGAAAGTTTCGGAGATTCCGCCGTTCTGTCTCTTAAGTACAAAACCTTCGAAAACCTGAATTCTTTCTCTGTTACCTTCTTTGATTTTGATGTGTACTCTTACTGTGTCACCCACACCAAATGCAGGGATATCGCTCTTAACATATTCCTGAGCAATTGATTTCATTAAATCCATTTTTATGTTCCTCCTTCCCTCCAAGACGTTCGTGGCATGACCTGTTGTCAATGTACCCCAGAGGACCGCCCGTAATTAACCTCAATTATTTTATCACTATGCCTGTACAAATGCAAGCATTTTTTTACTATTTTTTAAATATTTTTTTGTAGTTTTTTGCCGATTATGCACGCGGATGTGCCTTGTCGTAAACATCTTTGATTCTGTTCTTGGTAACAGCAAGATATGCCTGAGTTGCAGCGATATCTTCATGCCCCATAAGCTCCTGCAGAGACTTGACATCAGCCCCGTTCTGCAGCATATGCACAGCAAAGGAATTTCTGATAACCTGAGGAGTAAGTTTGATTTCAAAACCAGCTTCTTCGCCGTATTCCTTAAGAACTTTCCACAGGCCCTGACGTGTCATGGGCTCACCCATGTAGTTTACAAAAAGCTCAGCTGTTTCGCGGCCCTTAAGCATCTTTTCACGGACATCCAGAATATAGTCTTCCATTGCCTTGCGGCAGAGACGTCCCATAGGAATAATACGCGCCTTTGTGTGGACTCCGTCACACTTGACAAAACCCATACGCAGGTTCACATCAGCTTCCTTCATGTTTATGAGCTCACTGGCTCTGATGCCTGTGGCATACAGCAGTTCCAGAATTGCCCTGTCTCTTGCTCCCTTGAGACTCTCATCAGGAAGAGACATGAGCCTGTCCATTTCTTCCAGGGAAAGATACTCAATTTCCTTCTTTTCAATCTTAGGCGACTTTATGTCGTCAGCAGGGTTTATTGTCACCTCTCCGTTTTTCTGAAGAAAGTTATAAT
>JAFSCP010000051.1 GCA_017436705.1 Bacillota bacterium | reverse complement strand
TACATGGCCTTCGTTTACTAAAAGGCCAACGTTTTAAGTAATAATAGCGACTCTGTATTCATTTTCTTTAATTTCTTTTGGTAAACCGATTTTCATGGTAACCCTCCCATAATATAATATTTGCACCAATCGGTGTAGTTATCTTTTTAAATTGCAAATATCGTGCCATCTGTTTTATACAAAAAAAGACCAGAAAAACAGTCCTGGTAAAAAAATTTATACTAAAAGATGGTAAAAATAATTTTACCGTCCAAATTTTTTTACCGTATTAATCGATGTTATACTTCTTCAGTTTATAGTTGAATACCTGCTTGGTGGTCTTCAGCTTGGTGGCAGCCTCTACCTTGCTTGAGCTTTCAGCAAGAACTTTTTCGATAAGATGGCGCTCATAATCGTCCACCATTTCTTTCAGCGACCTGGTGTAGTCAATCTGATAGATGTCTTCTTCCCGGTGCTGAAGGCTGTTTACCAGATACTCCGGCAGATCTTTCTTTCTGATGACCCGCCCCGAAGAAATATTGAAACCGCTTTCAATGGCGCTCCTGAGTTCACGTACATTTCCCGGCCAGTCATACCCGTTGAAAAGGTCATAGACGCTGTCTTCAAGGTTTACCACCTGCCTGTCCATTCTGTAGTTGAACAGCTGTATAAAATGTCTTGCCAGAGGTCCGATGTCAATCATTCGTTCTCTGAGCGGCGGAATATTCAGGCGCACAACGCTGAGTCTGTAAAGCAGGTCCTGCCTGATAGCACCCCTGGCCACAGATTCTTCAAGTTTTTCGTTGGTTGCCGAAATGATTTTTACGTCCACCCTGATAGGCTTGCTGCCGCCTACCCGTGTAAACTGCTTTTCTTCGATTGCCTTGAGAAGTTTCCCCTGAACCGAAAGCTCCATAGAGTTGATTTCGTCCAGAAAAAGTGTACCGCCGTCAGCCAGTTCAAAAAGTCCTTTGCGGTCTTCAGCCCCTGTGAAGCTTCCCTTGGTAGTCCCGAACAGAATGCTTTCAAGAAGAGTTGACGGAATAGCTGAACAGTTCTGTGCGATGAAAGGTTTGCCTTTACGCTTGCCGGAAGTGTGTATTGACTGAGCCACAAGTTCCTTACCCGTACCGGTTTCACCATAAATCATTACGCTGGAATCGGTATTGGAAATTTTCTGGATTTTTTCCTTCAGGTCCACCATTTCTTCCGAAAGGGTTACTATATCATCCAGAGTATAGAGATCCCTGTCCTTCCTGATGTTGTCGTCAGACACCGTGAACGTTTCACTGTCATAACTTGAAACATCAATGGTTCCTATAATCCTGTCGCTTTCCATAATCGGCAGTGTGCTGGTCATGGCATTGAGTATCACGCCTTCATATGTAACCAGTTCCTGCGGCATGTTAAGCACAGGTCTGCCCGTTCTGAGCACCTGCATGATTGTACTGGTGTTTTTGTCGATATTGCTGAAAATATCCAGAATGTGTCTGCCGATTACCTCCTCTTCATTGAGGCCGTTGATGTATTCCTTGCGGGTATAATAATACTGGATATTGCCCTTTTCATCGGTAATCAGTGCGCTGTCCACGTAGTGGAAAATTTTCAGAACCTGCTCAATATACTTCTCAAACATGATTAACGCCCTGTCTCAGATAAATTAAAGTCTGCTCTTCAAGTCCCTCATAGCAATGTGTGCGTTTTTCATACGGCAGAATGCGTATGGAATTGAGAAAGCAAAAGCAATCGGATTGCTCAGCCATAAGGACACAAAGATGAAGTAAATCACACAGAATGTGTCAAATGGTACCGGAATTCCGATAAATGATTTTAAGTAAATATCAGGATAGTAACTTCCTTTTGCAAAGAAATTAATCCATAAGCCGAAGTAAATCAGCATCACAACAACTGCGCAGATTCCGAACGCGTCATAACGGTTAGGGAATTCAAGAACAATAAGGAAAATTGTTATTGAAATTCTGGAAAGTACTTCCCAGAGGCAGACAGTGGTGCTTGCTGTTTCAATATCATCCAGCTTGGTAGCTGCAGCCTTTCTGGCAAATGTAAAGTTAGGAAGCAGAATGATAAATGCTGCAACAAGGCCTGGAAGTGAAAAGAAACCTACGCCTTTCATTGAAAAAAATGCATCAATAAACTGACCCAAAACTATATCCTCTCTTTCTATATTTATAATTGTTTTCCGTGTTAAAAAGGGTATGTTCCCGAAAAAGGAACACACCCTTAATTTTAACATTATATGTACTATTTTGTCAAACCAATAATATCCCTGATTGCAGAAACTGCATAGTCCACGTCTTCTTCAGTATTGAAGTTCCCGAAAGCAAATCTTACAGTTCCCTGCGGGTAAGTATTCAGGCTCTTATGGGCAAGCGGAGCGCAATGAAGACCGCATCTTGTCATGATGCCATACTCCGAATCCAGTCTGAAGGAAATGTCAGCGTTGTCGAATTCTGTGAAGTCAAGAGAAACCGTTCCCACTCTTCCTTCTGTATTCTGACGGCCTGCAATTCTCACTCCAGGCATCTTCTTCACTTCTTCCATGAACTTTCCTGCCAGAGCAAGCTCATGACGGAGAATATCTGACGGTCCTTTTTCCATGACATACTTCAGTGAGTGATGGAGGCCAACTATTCCCGGAAGATTGAGCGTTCCTGCCTCAAATTTGTCCGGCATGAATTCAGGCATTGTAAGAAGGTGGGATGCACTTCCTGTACCGCCGCAGATTACAGGATCCAGTTCCTGAACCATTTCTTCAGAAAGGAGCATTGCGCCTATGCCCTGCGGTCCCAGGAGGCCCTTGTGGCCCGTTATACACAGAGCTGACAGGTTTAAAGCCTCAAAGTCGATATCTATTGCACCTGCACTCTGTGCCGCGTCCAGAGCGAAAAATACGCCCTTCTGTCTGCATATTTCACCCACACGTCCGGCATCAATAACAGTCCCCGCAACATTGGAAGCATGGGTCATTACCACAAGCTTTGTGTTTGGTCTGAACAGGCTTTCAAAATCTTCAAAATCAAGATTGCCTTCTTCGTCGCATTTCGCAATGGAAACCTCCACGCCCTGTTTTTCCATATCGATACATGGACGGGCAACCGCATTATGTTCCATGGCAGACATAATCACATGATCACCAGGCTTCAGCAGACCCTTGATGACAAAATTTAAGCTGTATGTGATTGTAGGCGTAAATACCACATTGCGTTCGTCCGGAAAATTAAAAAGCTCGCAGAGCAGGCTTCTTGTCTCCAGCACTACTTCTGCCAGATTATATGCGCTTTCGTATCCCCCGCGGCCCACATTGCAGCCCACATTGGTGATAAAATCGCTCATAACGCCACCAAGACCGGGTGCCTTTGGAAAACTTGTGCTTCCGTTATCTAAATATGTTTTTCTCATAATACTAATCTCCTGTCGCAGTTGATAAATAAATTATATTACGTCTGCACGAAATTGTCAAACCGTCCGTTTTTTGGCGATTTTCTGTCGTTTTTCATCGTACAATTCACCTTTTCTATCGATTTTTAAAATACCATAAGTAATCACAATTTTACTTTTTTAATTTCAGAGCGTATTATTTAATTGTAATTATTTTTTTCACAATATTATAGAAAGGAACAGTGAAAAATGAAAAAAGAAAAAGCATTTGTAGCACTGACAGGCGCAATTATCGGTTTAATTGCAGTTCTGCTCGTTAAGTTCGGCAACCCTGCAAACATGGGTATGTGTATCGCATGTTTCATCAGAGATACTGCCGGCGCATTAAAACTCCACTCCGCAGCAGTTGTACAGTACATGAGACCTGAAATCATCGGTATCGTACTCGGTGCATCTGTAATGGCATTCTCCAAGAAGGAACTGGTTGCAAGAGCTGGCTCCAACCCATTCGTAAGATTCGTACTTGGTTTCTTCGTAATGATCGGTGCATTGATGTTCCTTGGCTGCCCACTGAGAATGATGCTCAGAATCGGCGGCGGCGACTTAAACGCTATCGTAGGTCTCGTAGGTTTCATCGCTGGTATCCTGGTTGGTATCCTTGCACTCAACAAGGGTTTCTCCCTCGACAGATCCCACAAGGTTTCCCAGGCTGAAGCATACGTATTCCCTGCTATGCAGATCCTTTTCCTGGTTATCCTTACTGCAATCCCAACAATCCTTGTATTCTCCGCTGAAGGTCCTGGTTCCAAGAGAGCTCCTCTTGCAATCGCTTTAATCGCTGGTCTGGTTGTTGGTGCTCTTGCTCAGAGAACAAGATTCTGTACAGTTGCAGGTCTCAGAGACTCCTTCATGTTCAAGGATTTCACAATGCTCATCGGTTTCGTATCCTTAATCGTTGTATGTGCAGTTGCTAACATGGCATTCGGTTTCTTCAACGTAGGTTTCGAAGGTCAGGCTGTTGCTCACACTGACGGTTTATGGAACTTCCTCGGCATGGCTCTCGTAGGTTTAGGTTCTGTTCTTTTAGGCGGATGCCCATTAAGACAGCTCATCCTTTCCGGCGAAGGCAATATCGACTCCGTAATCACAGTTATCGGTATGTTCGTAGGCGCTGCTTTCTGCCACAACTTCGGACTTGCTTCCTCTGCTGATGGTCCTTCCGCAAACGGTCCTGCTGCAGTAATCGTTGGTTTCATCGTTGTTGGTGCAATCGCACTCATCAATATTTACCAGAACAATAAGAAAGGAAATTAATCATGACAGTAGATACAAGAGGCTGCTCATGCCCACAGCCAGTTCTTATGACAAAGAAGGCATTAGCTAAAGAAAACGCGATTGAAGTTATCGTTGACAACAACACAGCTAAGAACAATATTTTAAGATTTGCAAACAGCCAGGGCTGCAAGGTTTCCGTAGAAGAAACAGGCGCTGACGAATGCGTAATCAAGATCACAAAATAATCAAGGAAAGCAATTATGTATTTAGTTACATTTCACACTAATTTCGATGCAAATCTCTTCAGCCGCAAAGCCAAGGCTCTTGGCAAAGCCCAGATGAAGCCCGTTCCCCGTCAGCTCAGCAGCTCATGCGGAACCTGCGTGGTTTTCCAGCCTGCAGACGGCGATCAGATGCCCGGAGAGCTTTCCTCTCTGTCATTTGAAAAAATGTACAGAATGAACGGCAGCGAATATGAAATGGTTGCCGAAAAAGAATAAAAAATAAAAAAGAAAAAATAAAAATGCACTTTAAAACCCCTGATATCTGATTAATCAGGGGTTTTATAATAAGCAAATATTTTAGTAGTTAGTCATTTCGCTTAAGGACATTGCAACATGGCTCATCATGGAGTTGAAGTCGAATACAGGAAGTCCTAATTCTTCTCTCAGCATCTGTGCGAAAGGAGGAAGGTCAGTACATTCAAGAACGATTGCACCGATTTCAGGATGCTCTGCTACAGCTGCCTTTGCAGTTGCGAGGATTTCGCCTCTTACAACGTCAAGATCAACTTCGTTGTCAAGTGCTTCGAAGATGCTGTTCCATTCTGTGCAGTTTTCAAGACCGAAAACGTGAATCTTCACGTCATCGCTTACATTACACATACGGAAGTGGTCTCTTGTGAGTGATGAACCCATTGCAGTGATTACGCCTACTGCCTTGTTTGCGCCGATAATTGTCTGTACATAAGGAACCTGTAAAATTGATGATAAGAATACAGGAACGTCCAGAGCGTCAGCCATTTCCTTCTGGAAGATAGCGTTGAAACCGCAGCTTGCAGAGATAGCTCTGATGCCTTCTTCTTCAACGAGCTTCTTTGAAATTTCAATCATATCTGCAAGGAGCTGCTTGCTTGGATGTGTAATTACAGTTTCAGTACAAGCGCCTTTAACTTCTACAAGCTTTACAGGGAAAGGATAGGATGCAGGGTTAGTGCTGTTGCCTGGAAGTGATTCAAGCTGCATAAGTCCCTTAGGTACGAGTCCCTGTTCCCATCTTAAAATCGCGATTTTTGGTTGTCTGTCCATCGGTGTGGCCCTCCTTTATGTAAAAAACATTTTTGAAATCTTTTTTATATTATACACCATCATTTACGGAATTTAAAGTAGCATTTATGCACCGGCCCAATTATTTTATCATTATTTTGTTACTTTGGCATTGTTATTGCAGCTATTTTCTTGTATAATATTCCATTGTAGGAGGCGATTTCAAAATGCAGAAATCAAACAAAACACTTTGGTGTAATATAATGCTTATAATGACTGCCGTTATCTGGGGAAGCAATTTCGTGTTCCAGAAAATGGCCGCGGCTGAAATGGGGCCATTCACTTTCATGGCCTTCCGGTATACTCTCGGTACCATAGTTCTGGCTCTTATCGCCTGGTTTATGGAATACCGCAGAAAGGCTTCGGCAAGGCTCGCAGGAACCGAACCTGAAAAATACGGCCGTGCATATTTCAAAAAACTTTTTACCGTTGCTCCGATATGCGTCGTTGCCAATCTGGCCGGCAATGTTCTGGTCCAGTGGGGACTGGCTTATACTGATGCCGGCAAAGCGGGTTTCCTCAACTCAATCTACATAATTTTCGTACCGATTGTAGGCGCGCTCTTTTTCAGAAGAAAAACCGGCCTCAATATCATTGTCGGTACAGTGCTTGCAGTAGTAGGTCTTTATAACCTTTGCATGACAGAAGCCATGACCCTGGAAAAAGGCGATATAATCATTCTCTCTGCAACAATTACATTTGCACTACACATACTCCTGGTGGACAAATATGTGCATGAACTTGTCGGAGTTCATTTCTCCTGTGCAGAATTCCTGTTCGCATCAATATATTCCTGGATCGCTGCTCTGCTCTTTGAAGACATCACCATGGCAAGCGTCATCGGCTGTGCCCCTCATTATTTATACTCCGGTATCTTCGGTGTGGGCGTATGCTATGCTCTGCAGGTTACTGCACAGAAACATACAGACCCTACAGTTGCATCTCTGCTTATGAGTCTTGAGGCTGTATTTGCCGCTATCTGCGGAGTTATCATTCTCCACGAAACCTTTACCGCAAAAGAACTTGTGGGCATTGCTTTCATTGTAACTGCAATTGTTATCGCCCAGCTTCCTGCCGGTGTATTCAGACGCAAAACAGGACAGGCATAACTTAATAAAACAGCAAAATGCTGCAGCCCTCATATGAGAACTGCAGCATTTTTTATTGATTAATATGGGTGTATAATTACCATTCCTTAGCTAATTCGTTAGCATCAGTGTATGGAAGGTCTAACTTTTCTGCTGTTTCAAGAAGTGTAAGCTTACCTTCAATTGTTGTTAAGCCTCTTCTTAAGTGCTTGTCGTCCTTCATTGCCTGCTTTACACCCTTGTTTGCAATTGCAAGTGCAAATGGAAGTGTTGCGTTTGCAAGTGTTGTGGATGCTGTGTTTGCGAATGCGGATGGAATGTTGTCTACGCAGTAGTGAAGAATGCCTTCTTCGTAGTAGATTGGATCATCGTGGCTTGTGCTTCTGCATGTTTCTACTGCACCTTCATCGTCACATGC
>JAFSCP010000050.1 GCA_017436705.1 Bacillota bacterium | reverse complement strand
GTAAAAACCGTAACTAATAAAAACAATAAATCATCTGACACTGATTAGGTAGATGAGTAAGAAGAGGAAGGAGAAGAATGATGGATTTAGGTTTAATTATCACATTACTTGCGTTTGCCGTGATTGTTGCAGCGGCATTTTTTATTTACATCAAACCGGTGCGTGAGGCCGTGGAGAAAAACACAAAAACAGAGGACTATAAGGCCTTGCTTGAGCTTACTGAAACTGCAGTGCGATTTGCACGTCAATGGATGCAGACTAATACCGGAGACGAAAAGAAAGAAGAAGTGCTGAGATACTTAAGAAAGAAAATTCAGGCGCTGGGCCTCGATGTAGACGAAGAAGATGTTGACAAAGCTATTGAGGGCGTGTATGACAAAATTAAACATGAAAAAAAGAAGGCGAGAGAAACCGTTTTGGACAAATCTGACGCAAAATCTGACGCAAAATAAATGAAATTTAAAGATATTCGCAGAAACTCGAAGGAAAACGCAAAAATGAAAAAACATTGAAAAATAGCCGTTTATGACACTAATTGGCATACGCTGAATTGGTATGCACAAGAATTCGAGTCCCATGTCCTCCGCCATAAAAAAGGTACCTGTCCGATGGACAGGTATTTTTTTATGCCTGAAAGCGTGTGGGACTCGGACCCGTGAGGGCAGAGGCGTAAGCGGAATGGTCCGGTGGACCATTTCGCAGCCTCTGGTCCGCAGCCGCCAGCGGAGCGGCGGTGAGGAGACAGTACGCGAGCGGAGCGAAGCGGACGGCCGAGTCCCATGTCCGAATTATGTATGAGTGCGGACCCGTGAGACCAGAGGCCCATCTTCCTTATTGATTCCCGCCGCCCGCAATGATATAATCATCACATCAACCAACAGCAAGATATATTTGAGCAGACTTACCAGCCGGTTGAAGAAGAGGAGTAAATAAAAATGGAAATAAGACACTCTACCGAAAATGATTTTAAGAAAATGATGGAGATTTACGCATATGCCCGCAAGTTCATGGAAGACACAGGCAATCCTTATCAGTGGGGACCTACAAACTGGCCGCCCGAAGCGCTCATCCATGAAGATATCAAAGCAGGAAAAAGCTACGTATGCGTTGAAAATGGCTGCGTAGTCGGTACATTCTATTTTGACCACGGCGAAAACATCGAGCCCACATACGCTGTGATTGAAGACGGCGCATGGGAAGGCGATTCAGACTACGGAGTGATTCACCGCATAGCAGCAGACGGTTCAGTAAAGGGCGTAGGTGCATTCTGCATCAACTGGGCATATGACCAGTGCGGACATCTGCGTATCGACACACACAGCGACAACAAGGTAATGCAGAACCTGCTTACCAAGCTGGGATTTAAGAAGTGCGGAATTATCCATGTTGTGGAGGACAATTATCCCCGTTTTGCTTACGAAAAATAGACTGGCATAATATCATAGAAAAACAGAAGCCCATGGGACCAGGACCCATGGGCTTTATAGTAACTAAAAATAAATATCAAGTATTTTTTCATCGGTTTTCTTACCGAGAAGAGAGCCGGCAATCATAGCTGCCAGTGAGGCGATTACACCGATGAGAATCTGGTGGATTCCGGCGATTTTAAAGCCGAAAATCATGGTCACGCAGTATACCAGAGTTCCCAGAACCATAGACCATACAGCGCCGGTTTTGTTGGCCTTTTTCCAGAACATTCCCATGAGGAACACCCAGACGAAAGCACTTTCCAGGCCGCCGAATGCGAACATGTTCAGCTTCCAGATTACGTCCGGAGGGTTGATGGAAATTGCGAAAATTCCAAGGCCCAGAACCAGATTGCAGAGCTGGCTGAAAGTCTTTGCGCGGGATTCGGGAACTGCTGCACCGCGCTTTTCCTTTTCGTAAAGATACACGTCCTTGATGATGGACGATGTGGCAGAAAGGAGCAACGAAGAAATTGTTGAAATTGAGGCTGCAATTGGTCCGATGATTGTAATTCCTGCCAGAAGAGGTGACAGTGAACGGGCGATTGCCAAAGGAATGATGTTGTCCACGCTGTTTCCGTATGCATCCAGGCTTTCAGGAAGGATGCCCTGTGAAAGCACACCGATGAAGTTCATGCCGATGTTCATGGCGCCTACAACGATGGTGCCCAGGATGATTGCGTGGTGCAGCGATTTGGTATCTTTGTAGCTCAGGCTGCGCACAACTGACTGAGGCAGACCGATGGTAAAGATACCGACCAGCATCCACTGTGAAATATAAAGTGTAAGCGGCATATTTCCGCCGGAGAAAGGCTCCAGCATTTCAGGTTTGTTTGCCGCAATGTTTGTCATAATCTGCTCGTATCCTCCGCCTTGCTTCAGAACTCCTGCCATGAGCAGGACCATTCCGGCCAGCATTGCGATGGCGCAGAGTGTATCTGTAATAGCCACGCCGCGGAATCCGCCGACAGTGGTGTAAATAACAACCACAAGGCCGAATACTACAAGCCCGGTAAGATAGGAATAGCCTGTAACCGCCTCAAAGAGCTTGGCTCCGCCTACAAACTGGGCAACCATGGTGGCAGAGAAGAATACTACAATAATAACCGCAGAAATCCCTGCGATTGCGTCAGACTGGTAACGGTGGCGTATTACGTCGATGACTGTAACCGCGTCGATTTTACGTCCGACAATGGCCATTTTTTTGCCGAGAACTCCCAGCACCAGGAAAAGCGCCGTAACCTGTACCACTGACATGTAAATCCAGCCGAAGCCGATGCTCCAGGCCTGTCCCGGGCCGCCTACGAAAGAACTCACTGAGCTGTAGGTAGCAACGGTGGTCATTGCCAGTACGAAGCCGCCAAGGCTTCTGGAACCTATAAAGTACTCTTTGACAAACCCCTGCGATTCTTTTTTCGCAGCGGATTTTCTGAGAATTACGCTTACTGCAAGCATCGAAACCATAAAAATGAATACAGGCAGCAGTGCGAGAATTTTACCGTTCATCTGCAGCCTCCATTTCCAGAGTCTCATCATCATCAAGACTGAAGTCCATGAATACATGCTTGACTAACCATATCACCAAAACCACGGAGAAAATCCAGGTACCGATACATCCCGTAATGGCCCACAGCGGAGTGTGGAAGATGGTGATATTCAGCCGGCTTACGCCGATCCCTGAGATGGTCCAGAACACAATGACAGCCAAAAGTGCCCAGAAACAGGCGATGGCTTCCTTGCGGATCTGACCATACTTTTGTTTTCTGTTCATGTTTTCCTCCATGTATGAAATTTTTACCGGCTTATTATAACATTATGTATTGAATTATTCAAACAAAATTATTAAAATGTATCTATAAAAGACAGAGGTAACGAAAGGAAACGACAAAGCATGAAACACATAGTTGTTGGCGTGACCGGCGGAATTGCAGCTTTTAAAGCGTGCCAGCTGGTCAGCGATTTATCAAAAAAATATGAAGTGCAGGTGATCATGACTCAGAATGCCATGAATTTTGTGCACCCCCTGACTTTTGAAACTCTTACAGGCAAAAAGTGTCTCATTGACACATTTGACCGGAATTTCAGCTATGAAGTAGAGCATATCAGTGTGGCTAAATGGGCCGATGTTTTCGTGGTGGCTCCTGCTACTGCCAATGTAATTGCCAAATTCGCCCATGGAATCTGTGACGACATGCTGACCACAACTTTTCTTGCATGTAAGGCACCGAAGGTAATTGCGCCTGCCATGAACACAAACATGTACGAAAACCCTGTGACTCAGGAAAACATGGACAAGCTCCGCGGACTGGGCATGCATTTTGTGGATGCGGCAAGCGGCCTTCTGGCATGCGGAGATACAGGAAAGGGCAAGATGGCAGATGTGGAGGTTATTGAAGAGGCAATCGAAATGGCTCTTTACGAAAAGCCTCTGGCGGGCAAAAAAGTCCTGGTAACTGCCGGTCCTACGCAGGAAGCAATGGACCCTGTCCGCTACATCACCAACCATTCCAGCGGCAAAATGGGCTACGAAGTTGCACAGGCAGCAAGAAACCTGGGCGCAGAAGTTATCCTTGTCAGCGGCAAGACAGCTCTGCCATGTCCTTATGCCATCGAAACAGTTGATGTAAAGAGCGCAGCAGATATGTTTGAGGCTGTGACAAGCCGCAGCGGAGACTGTGATTATATCGTAATGGCCGCGGCGGTGGCAGACTACACACCGGCTGTGACTGCTGACGAAAAGATGAAAAAGAAGGATGACGACCTTTCTGTGGAACTGGTCCGCACAAAGGATATCCTGAAGACCCTCGGCCAGCAGAAACCTGAAAAGCAGGTGCTCTGCGGTTTCGCAATGGAAACCCAGAATCTTATTGAAAATGCAACCAAGAAGCTGACAGGAAAGAATGCTGACATGATTGTTGCCAATAACCTTAAAGTTGCAGGTGCAGGCTTTGCCCACGATACCAATGTGGCGACTTTTATCCTTAAAGATGGTCTGGTTGAGAACCCTCTCCAGTCAAAGGAAGACCTGGCATACGCAATATGGGATCAGCTCATCAGAATCGGCAAAGAGAAAGGAAATGAATAGATATGTTACTCACTGTAGACATCGGAAATACTAATATAACAATGGCCCTCATTGATGATAAAAACGACATCAGAGGTACTTTCAGAATTACAACCAAGGCACAGCGAACAAGCGATGAGTACGGCAGCCTGCTTATGGAATTCTGCCGGATGAGCAATGTTGCAGTAAGCGAAATCAAAGACGTTATTATTTCCAGCGTAGTTCCTAAGGTAATGTATTCTTTCAACAATTCAATCCGAAAATATATTAAAAAAGAACCTATCATCGTAGGTCCTGGAATCCGCACAGGAATCAGCATCATGACTGATTTCCCTAAGGAAGTAGGCGCAGACAAAATCGTTGATGCAGCAGCAGTTTACCACCTTCATGGCGGCAATGCCATCGTCATTGACTTCGGTACAGCAACAACTTTTGACTACATCAATGAAAAAGGTGAGTTCCTTTACAATGTAATCATGCCTGGTCTGGAAATCAGCGCGCAGGCACTCTGGCAGCAGGCAGCCAAGCTTCCTGAAATTGAAATTTCCAAGCCTGCCAGCATTCTCGGCAAGAACACAGACAGCAGTATGCGTGCCGGCGTAGTTTATGGTTACATCGGAAGCACAGAATATATTATCCGCAAGATGAAAGAAGAAATCGGACGCGATGATATCAAGGTTTACGCAACAGGCGGGCTGGGACGTGTAATTTACAATGAAACTGACATGATTGATCATTACGATCCTGACCTTGCATTCAAGGGCATGAAGATTATCTACGACAAAAACAAAAGATAGAAACCAGAAATAAAAAACACAGCCGGAGCGATTGCCTCGGCTGTTTTGATGTCGGTATTAAGTTATTTCAGTTTAACGGATTTGTAGCTGCTGTATGAACCGAAGGATTTGGTTTCACCGTTGAGAACGAAGGCCTTTACTTTGTAGTAGTAAGTCTTGCCCTTGGTAAGCTTGGTGTTTTTGTAGCTGAGTTTTTCAGGGTCAGTGATGGTCTTTACTGACTTGTATGTACCGTTCTTGGAGGTTGCTCTGTAAATTCTGTAACCGTCAGCATATTCAACCGGTTCCCAGGAAATAGTAGCGGAAGTGGAGCTGGACTTCTTAACCTTGATAACAGGCTTGCCGGCCTTGAATGATACAGAGTCGTAAGCTGTGAATTCACCTTCCTGAACTTTGCCGTTGATAGTCTTGTAAGGTTTTACTTTGTAGTAGTAGGTCTTGCCCAGTTTAGGAACGGCATCGGTATATGTCAGTTCTTTTACATCAGCAACTTCTTCGTAAGTTCCTGTCTTGGAAGTGGAACGGTAAACTTTGTAGCCCTGTGCTGTAGGCGCTGCTTCCCAGGTGAGGGTTGCAGTATCTTTAGCTGCTCTTACAACTTCTAAGTTTGCAGCTGCTTCATCGTATGTGATGTAGCCGTTTTCCTTGGACTTGAAGTGGAGAACGTAAACTGTAGTAGTGTCGGCTGCTGCTTTACACTTGCTGCACTTGATTTTTAATGCAGTCTTGTTTGCGCCTAAAGGATTGTGCTGGTAGTATGTCCAGTATCCGTAGTACTTACCCTTGTAATTTCCTTTGTCAGTACCTGCAAGGGAAACATGGAAATCAGGTTTAGGACAATCTGCATTGTTGCAGTGATAGAGGAAGATATCTCCTGGCGCAATGTGTCCCTGATTGAGGGAAGTAGGGAAACCTTCATAAGAAGCATAATAGTAGTTTGTCTTTACTTCATAAACTTCCACCCAGTCGTTTTCAATAAGGTAGTCGGCATAGTCTCTTGCAGAATAACCATATTTTCTGCTTTCGTCTGTCGGAACACCGCCGGCTTCAACACAGGCTCTTACAAAAACAACACAGTCATCTGTATCCTGTGAATCACTCATTGTATTTGCCTTTGCGTATTCCAGCGCTTTAGCAGAACTATAGTCTGCAATGTCTGCCTGTTTTGCAAATGCAGGCGCTGCAGTAAAGCACATGGTCACCATAATGCACATTGCAAGAAGTGCGATGTATATCTTTCTTTTCATTTAATCTTTCCTCCTTATTAAAGTCAGAATTCTTTTAATAAATAATTAAGTAATTATATCATATTTTTCGGGATAAAGAAAGGCTTTCGTGAAATGCATTTTTTTAGCCGTGAAATGTATAAAAAACTAAAAATGTTGACTTTAATGGCTAAAAATGATAATATACACGGGTAATATTTTTGGGGAGGTTATAAGAATGGAACATATCAAGACAATCGAAACCCGCAACCTTTGTGAAAGCGCTAAGAACGGCGGATGCGGCGAATGCCAGACTTCCTGCCAGTCTGCTTGCAAGACAAGCTGCGGTATTGCTAACCAGCAGTGCGAAAACGCTGAAGAAAGCAAGTAATTAAATATTACGCTGTGCCGCCCCAGCGGGCGGCATTTTTTATGTAAATTGAGTTCTGAAGGAGAATTGGAATATGATACATCAGTATAAACAAGGCGGCTATAATATAGTGCTGGACATTTGTTCAGGATCAGTTCATGTGGTGGATGAGGTCGCTTATGACATAATCGGAATGTTTGAGGAAAAAAGCCGCGGTGAAATCATTGCTGCCATGAAAGAAAAATATGCAGACCGCAGCGATATTACAGAAACGGACCTTGAAGAATGTTATGAACAGGTGGAAGGATTAAAAAAAGCTGGTAAGCTCTTTGCTCCTGACACATTTGAACCTATGGCAGGCGCACTGAAGGAAAAGACTGCAGGGGTTGTAAAAGCACTCTGCATACACATTGCCCATACATGCAACCTGAACTGTGCGTACTGCTTCGCAAGTCAGGGCAAATATCAGGGCGAAAGAGCAATCATGAGTCTGGAAGTAGGCAAGCGCGCCCTGGATTTCCTGATTGAAAACTCAGGCAGCCGTCACAATCTGGAAGTGGACTTCTTCGGCGGCGAACCGCTGATGAACTGGGATGTTGTCAAGGAAATGGTGGCATATGCCCGTTCCATTGAAAAAGAGCATAACAAAAACTTCCGTTTTACACTCACAACCAACGGATTGTTAATAGACGATGATGTAATTGAATTTGCCAACAAGGAAATGAGCAATGTGGTCCTCAGTCTGGACGGCCGCAAGGAAATACACGACCGTTACAGAGTTGACTATGCCGGCAACGGAAGCTGGGAGCGCATAGTGCCTAAATTCCAGAAACTGGTGGAAGCACGCGGCGGTAAAAATTACTACATGAGAGGAACTTTTACCCATGCAAATCCGGACTTCCTCAAAGATATCCAGCAGATGCTTGACCTGGGATTCAGCGAACTCAGCATGGAGCCTGTAGTCTGCGCGGCAGATGACCCGTCAGCTCTTACTGAAGAAGATATGGCAGTGGTTATGGACCAGTATGAAAAGCTGGCTGAACTGATGCTTCAGCGTGACAAGGAAGGAAAACCTTTTACTTTCTATCACTACATGATTGACCTTACCGGCGGACCTTGTATCTACAAGAGAATTTCCGGATGCGGGTCAGGTACTGAGTATATGGCAGTTACCCCTTGGGGAGACCTTTATCCTTGCCACCAGTTTGTGGGCGACGAAAAGTTCCGTCTGGGGGATATCTGGAAAGGCGTTACAAATACTGAAATCCAGCAGGAATTTGCTGCATGTAATGTTTACGCTCATCCTGAGTGCCGTGACTGCTGGGCAAGACTTTACTGCTCAGGCGGATGTGCAGCCAATGCATACCATGCGACAGGTTCTGTGACAGGTATTTATGAACAGGGCTGCAGACTTTTCCGCAAGCGTATGGAATGTGCAATTATGGTTGCTGTTGACAGAGCTTTCAGATAGTAAAGAAGCAGTATCCGGACTATATAAAAATATCTTTTCATTACAGTGGTTAAATGGTATAATTACCACACAAACCGTATAGGTACGATATGTTTAGGAGGATTAACAAATGAAGAAGATTGATTTAATTGGTGTACAGATGGACCTGGGAGCGGCAACACGCGGAGTAAACATGGGCCCTGCTGCCATCAGATATGCGGGAGTAGTGGAAGGAATCGAAGCGCTCGGCTATGAATGCGAAGATAAAGGCGATATTATCCCTCCGCTTAAAGGTGCAACTTCTGAAAAACTGAGAAACTATGAGCAGGTTATTTACTGCAATTCAAATCTTTACGACAAGACTCTGGAATCACATCAGGCAGGCAATTTCCCTGTAATTCTCGGTGGTGACCACAGTATTGCATCAGGAAGTATTGCAGCAACAGCAAAACATTTCAAGAATATCGGTGTTATCTGGGTTGATGCTCATGGTGACTTTAACAACGATGAATCCTCAATGTCCGGAAACATGCACGGCATGCCGTTCTCAGCAGTATGCGGAGCAGGTCCTGCATGCATGGTAGACTTCGGACAGGATCCTGTATATGTTAATCCTAAAAAATGTGTTCAGATTGGCGGAAGAGATATCGATCCTTTAGAAAGAGTAAGAATGAAGGAAAACGGTGTAACTGTTTTCTCCATCGCAGAAGTGGACAGACTGGGTATGCCTGAAGTAATCAGAAGAGCCATTGAAATTGCTTCTGACGGAACTGAAGGCATTCATGTAAGCTTTGACGTGGACGCAATCACACCTGAAAGCACACCTGGTACAGGTACAATCGTGCACAGCGGTCTTACTCTCAGAGAAGCTTTCTACCTGGTTGAAACTCTCTACACATCCGGCAAGGTTCTTGCGCTGGATATGGTAGAAGTTAACCCTATGCTCGACATCAGAAATCAGACCGGCGTAATTGCAAGCGAACTGATTCTCTCCACATTAGGAAAGACTGTATATTAATCTGACAGATAAAGGAGCCCGCCATGACTGAAGAGGAAAAAATCTTTGCCGGCAAAATGTTTGACCCGCGGAAAAAAGAACTGAAGGACATCAAGCACAAGGCACATGAAGCATGCCGCCGTTACAATCAGATGGACGAGTATGACCCTGACCGCCTGCCCATTATGAAAGAAATTCTGGGAAGCGTAGGTAATACTTACTATTTTCAGGGGCCTGTTCAGTTCAACTACGGCAGCCATACTTTCATCGGTGAAAATTTCTTTGCCAACTTCAATCTGACGGTCATGGACGATGCCAGAGTTTACATAGGAGACAATGTGGCCATCGGCCCTAATGTTTCCCTCATGGCGACCAATCATCCGCTTCTTCCTCAGGAAAGAATGGGCATGGATGAAGAGGGCAGAACCACAATGGCAGAGTACGCTGAGGATATCCATATCGGAGACAATGTGTGGATCGCCTGCAACACCGTGGTAATCGGCGGGGTGACCATCGGCAAGAACTGCGTAATCGGCGCAGGAAGTGTGGTCACAAAGGATATACCTGAAGGGTATCTTGCTTACGGCAACCCTTGCAGACCGGTGCGCCCGATAACTGAGGCAGACAGCATGAAGCATCTGATACTGCCTGAGGATATGGAGCATTTTGCGTATAACATAAAATAATTTAATAATTGTTTGATTCTCAACGCTCGTAGCATTCTGCAACGGGCGTTTTATATTGCTATGTGTATGTTAAAAAATGCAACATTCTTTGACATGGTATTATTGTTTTTTTGATGTTTATTCAGTTGTGAATTATGTATACAAATGTTAATATACTGTCAAAGTTAAAACTTTTTTACACCCTTAGTGTATATCAGAGGAGAGAATGTTTATGTGTTGTGAAGAACAGGTTCTGATGCAGCAGAAACTTGACAAAGTAATTGAAGATCACAAGGACATGCAGGGGGCACTTATCCCGGTGCTCCACGAAGCACAGTCCATCTACGGATATCTTCCTTACGAAGTTATGAAGAGAATTGCGGAGGGTCTGCAGATTCCCGTCGCAAAGGTTTATGGGGTAGCAACTTTCTATTCCCAGTTTTCCCTTGAAAAAAAGGGCAAGTACAGAATCAATGTCTGTATGGGTACCGCTTGTTATGTAAAGGGTTCAGGAGATATTCTGAACAAATTCAGAGAAAGACTTGGTATTGAAGTGGGAGAATGTACCGACGACGGGCTGTTTTCTCTGGAATCATGCCGCTGCATTGGTGCATGCGGTCTCGCACCGGTTATTACAATCAACGATGAAGTTTACGGCCGTCTCACTGAGAAGGATATCGATGCAATCATCGACAAGTATGAAGGGATGGAGGCGTAATTATGGCATCAGTAAAAACAGCGAATGATATCAAGTTAATCAAATACGAAACCCAGAAAAGAATCGGCAGCCGTTTAGGTTACAGCAACTATGAGGGTGCTGACATACATATGATGATCTGCGGAAGTACCGGCTGTACATCTTCAGGTTCCGGAAAACTTATCACAAAGCTTGAAGAACTTATTGCCCGTGATGAAATGGGTGAAAAAGTTGCAATCGTTAAAACAGGATGTTTCGGTCTCTGTGCGGAAGGACCAATCATCATGGTACAGCCTGGCAATGTAATGTACACACAGGTTACAACTGAAGACCTTGACGAAATCTGGGAAGAACATGTAAAGGGCGGCAAGCCTGTTGAAAGACTCATTTCCCAGAACGAAACAGAATTCTTTGCGAAGCAGGAAAGAATCGCCCTCAGAAACTGCGGACGTATCAATCCTGAGTGCATTGACGAATACATTGCTTATGACGGCTATGAAGCTTTAGGTAAAGTCCTCAATGAAATGGATCCTGACGATGTTATCGATTTAATCAAAGAATCCGGTCTGAGGGGAAGAGGCGGCGGCGGTTTCCCTGCAGGAAGAAAGTGGGAAGCGGGTGCCAGAGCAGAAAGTCCGATCAAGTATATCTGCTGTAATGCCGATGAAGGGGACCCGGGTGCTTTCATGGATCGTTCCATTCTGGAAGGTGACCCTCATTCTGTAATTGAAGCGATGATTATTGCAGGTTATGCGTGCGGTGCCTGCAAAGGTTTCGTGTATATCAGAGCGGAATATCCGATTGCCGTTGACAGGCTGAGAACTGCAATTGAGCAGGCCAGAGAATATGGTCTTCTCGGAGACAATATTATGGGTAAGGGCTTCAGTTTCGATATTGAAATCAGACTGGGCGCAGGTGCTTTCGTATGCGGCGAAGGTTCTGCACTTATGATTTCCATTGAAGGAAACCGTGGTGAACCACGTCCTAAACCACCTAGAGCAACTGAAAAGGGTATCTTCGGCTATCCTACAGTCCTCAACAATGTAGAAACCTTTGCCAATGTACCTCAGATTATTGTGAGAGGTCTTGACTGGTACAACAGCATCGGTACAGAAAAATCAAAGGGAACCAAAGTTTTCGCAATCAGCGGAAAAATCAATAATACAGGTCTTGTGGAAATCCCTATGGGCACAAACCTGAGAGAAATCATATATGACATCGGCGGAGGAATTCCAGGCGGAAAGCAGTTCAAAGCGGCGCAGACCGGCGGGCCGTCAGGTGGCTGCATTCCTGCCGAACTTATAGATACACCTATCGATTACGATTCCCTCACCAGCCTCGGATCAATGATGGGTTCCGGCGGCCTAATCGTAATGGATGAGACCACCTGCATGGTGGACATCGCAAAGTTTTTCCTTGAGTTCACCGTAGACGAATCTTGCGGAAAATGTCCACCGTGCAGAATCGGTACTAAGAGAATGCTTGAAATTCTCGAAAGAATCACAGAAGGTAAGGGTGAAATGAGCGACCTTGAGGAGCTTGAAGAACTGGCAGAAACGATTCAGAAGGGGGCACTGTGCGGCCTTGGTCAGTCTGCTCCTAACCCTGTGCTTTCAACAATGAAGTACTTTAAAGATGAGTATATCGCCCATGTAAGAGACAAAAAATGTCCTGCCGGCGTGTGCGTATCAATGCTCAGATTTATTATCGAAGCGGAAACCTGCAAACGCTGCGGTATCTGTGCGAAGAACTGTCCTGTGGGTGCTATCAGCGGCAGCAAGGAAACGCCTTACACAATTGATCAGGAAAAATGCATCAAGTGTGGTGTCTGCATGACTAAGTGTCCATTCAAGGCAATTATGAAGAATGCGTAAGGAGGTGGCAATAAAATGGGTAAAGTACAAGTAACAATTGACGGTGTCAAGGTATACGTACCTGATAACTACACTATTTTAGAGGCTGCCAAGGAAATCAACATTCATATTCCTACCCTTTGCTTCCTCAAAGATATCAGTGAAATAGGCTGCTGCCGTATGTGTCTGGTTCAGATCAAGGGTAAAAAGGGTCTTGAAGCAGCATGCGTTCACCCTGTTTCAGAAGGGATGGAAGTTATTACCCATTCCCTGGAAATCAACAAAGTAAGAAAAAAGAACATGGAACTGATTCTTTCAAACCATCCCGCTATTTGTCAGAGCTGCACCAGATCAGACTCAACCTGCGAGCTGCAGACTCTGGCAAACAAGCTGGGGGTACATTTCCTGAACTACAAGAAGTATCAGATGAATGTTACTCAGAACAACCATGTTGAAATTGATGATGGCATCTCTATTCAGAGAGACCCTAACAGATGCGTACTCTGCAGAAGATGTGTGACTGTCTGCAACAATATTCAGACAGTAGGTGCTATTTCTGCAATCAACAGAGGTTTCCATACCCAGATCGGTACAGCAGGGGATAGAGGTCTTGATGAAACAAGATGTGTAAACTGCGGTCAGTGCATCAACGTATGTCCTACAGGTGCTCTTCAGGAACACCATGACAATGACGATGTATTCAAGGCTATTTACGACCCTGAAAAGTACGTTGTGGTTCAGACTGCTCCTGCAGTAAGAGCAGCGCTGGGAGAAGCTTTCGGCAACCCTATCGGTACAGATGTTACCGGAAAGATGGTTACAGCGCTGAAGATGCTTGGATTTGACAAAGTTTTCGATACAGACACAGCGGCTGACCTTACAATTATGGAAGAAGGTACAGAACTTATTGACAGAATCAGAGGCGGCGGTACGCTCCCTCTTATCACTTCCTGCTCACCAGGCTGGATCAAGTTCTGCGAACATAACTTCCCTGAAATGATTCCTAATCTTTCAACCTGCAAGTCACCTCACCAGATGCTGGGTGCGCTCATCAAGAGCTACTATGCGGAAAAGAACAACATCGATCCTGAAAAGATCGTTGTCGTATCAGTAATGCCTTGTACTGCAAAGAAGTACGAAGCAAAACGTCCTGAACTTTCTGTCAACGGACTTCCGGATGTTGATATCGTAATAACCACAAGAGAACTGGCAAGAATGATCAAGGCAAGAGGTATTGATTTCAACGCTCTCGGTGATGGCAAGTTCGATACACCTCTGGGAGAATCCACAGGTGCAGGCCTTATTTTCGGTGCTACAGGCGGCGTTATGGAAGCGGCTCTGAGAACAGTGGCAGACCTTCTTAACGGTGTAAGCTCCGACTCCATCGACTATGTTCAGGTAAGAGGCGTGGAAGACGGCATCAAGATTGCAGAAGTTGAAGTTGCTGACCTGAAGCTCCGCGCAGCAGTTGCACACGGACTCGGTAATGCACGTAAGCTGATGGAAAGAGTAAAAGCAGGTGAACATTTTGACTTCATCGAAGTCATGGCATGTCCTGGAGGATGTATCAACGGCGGTGGCCAGCCTATCCAGGTTTCCGACGTAAGAAACTGGGTTGACGTTAAAGAAAAGCGTGCACAGGCACTGTATCAGGGCGACCGTGAAAAGTTCATCCGTAAATCCCACAACAACCCTGCAATCAAGAGACTTTACAAAGAGTACCTTGGCATGGCCGGCGGTATGAAGGCTCATAAACTTCTGCACACTCACTATGTGGACAGACACGACGACTAAAACTTCACATAAACTTCATTAAAAAGGGCAGGCTTCACATTGAGGCTTGTCTTTTTTTGTGGTATAATATGACAGTTATGACAAAGGAGGATATGAGGAATATAAAATGATAAAAAAACTGGCAAAATATATTGGCGAATATAAAAAATATGCCATTATGACACCTATACAGGTCATTCTGGAATCTTTCATGGAAATTATGATTCCTCTGATCATGGCAGACCTCATTGATAAAGGTATCGATGCAGGCGATATGAATGCTATTACGAAATATGGAATCATGCTGCTCGGGGCAGCATTTCTTGCTATGATTTTCGGTGTCGGGGCCGGAAGAACTGCACCTATGGGTTCTGCAGGATTCGCAAAGAATCTGAGGCAGGCCATGTTCTACAAAGTTCAGGGATACTCTTTTGCGAGCATTGACAAGTTCTCTACAGGAAGTATCGTAACCAGACTGACAACGGACGTTACAAATGTGCAGCAGGCTTTCCAGATGATGACAAGAATCGCAATGCGCGCACCGTTTATGCTTATTTTTGCTCTGTCAGCAGCTTTCTCAATCAATGTTAAGCTGGCACTGGTGTTTACTGCGGTTCTGCCTGTGCTGGGGGTAGGAATATACCTGATTATGAGCAGAGTTCATCCGATTTTTGAAATTGTATTCAGGACTTACGATAAACTGAACAATGTAGTTCAGGAAAACCTGTACGGTATGCGTGTTGTAAAGTCTTTTAACAGACAGGATTACGAAACTGAAAAATTTACCGGTATCTCAGGGAAGATTTACAAAGACTTTTCCAGAGCTGAAAAAAATATGGCATTCATGGGACCGCTCATGCAGTTCTCAATGTATGTATGTATCATTCTCATTGCATGGTTCGGTGCAAGAATGGTTGTGGCAAGCGGAAACAATGAGCTTATCGGCCTTACAACCGGTCAGCTCATGAGTATGATTACCTACACAACCCAGATTCTCATGAGTCTTATGATGATTTCAATGATTTTCCTCATGATGATTATGGCCCGCGCCTCTGCTGAAAGAATTATTGAGATCCTCGATGAAGAAAGTGAAATCAAGAGTCCTGCGGAACCAGTATTTGAAGTTGCAGACGGTTCTGTGGATTTCGAAAATGTAGGTTTCAGATATACCCATGATGAAGGTGCTGACGGCAAAAAAGTTCTTGATAATATCAATATTCACATAAAATCAGGCCAGACTGTGGGCATTCTCGGCGGTACAGGTTCATCCAAGTCCAGCCTGGTCCAGCTCATTCCGAGACTTTATGATGTTACGGAAGGCTGCGTAAAAGTAGGGGGCGTTGATGTGCGTGACTACGATATTGAAACACTGAGAAACCAGGTTGCAATGGTACTGCAGAAAAACGTTCTTTTCTCCGGTACCATCAGAGAAAACCTTCTCTGGGGCAACGAAAATGCAACTGAAGATGAAATCCGTCATGCCTGTCACGTGGCATGCGCAGGCGAGTTCATTGAAAAGTTTGAGGATGGTTATGATACTCACATTGAGCAGGGCGGAACCAATGTGTCCGGCGGTCAGAAGCAGAGACTCTGTATCGCACGTGCGCTGCTCAAGAAACCTAAAATACTCATTCTTGATGACTCCACCAGCGCAGTGGATATGAAAACTGATGCTATGATCCGTCAGGCTTTTGCAGAGGAAATGGCTGATACAACCAAGATTATAATTGCTCAGCGAATTTCTTCTGTTCAGGATTCAGACCTGATTATCGTTCTTGACGATGGTAAAATCGAGTCAATGGGCACACACGAAGAACTCATGGAAAAGAGCAGCATTTACCGTGAAGTTTATGAATCCCAGAACAAAGTAACCGAGGAAGGAGGTGCTGACCATGAGTAAAGCTCCTGTACACGGTCCGAAAGGGCCGGGCGGCGGTCCGAGACAGATGTATTCCGGCGGGAAACTGGATAAGGAAACTGCAAAGCGAATCCTGACATACCTGAAACCATACAAAGTCCGCATGGTATTCGTGATAATCTGTGTGTTCATCAGTTCCATCGCCAGCGTGGCATCATCACTGTTTATGAGGACCCTCATTGATGAACACATTGCACCGCTTCTTCTGGAAGCAGTCCCTTCTTACAGCGGACTGCTTAATGCAATCTGCACCATGGCCTGCATTTTCGTGGCAGGTATTCTGGCATCATTTTTCTGCAACAGAACCATGGCAATTGTTTCACAGAATATTCTGAGGGATGTGCGTGACGAAATGTTTGCTCACATGCAGACACTTCCTGTAAAATATTTTGACCAGCGGACTCACGGCGAGGTAATGAGCCATTATACCAACGATACGGATACGCTGCGTCAGATGATTTCCCAGAGCCTTCCGAACTTTTTCAGTTCAGTTATTTCAATGATTGCAGTATTTGTTTCAATGATTCATCTGAGTATATGGCTTACTCTGGTGACAATTTTATTCACAGTACTTGCAATGTTCATGGTTGGCAAACTGGCGGGAAAGAGTAGCGGATATTTTATAAAACAGCAGCAAAGTATTGCTGATGTAAACGGCTATATTGAGGAAATGGTAAACGGCCTGAAGGTTGTAAAGGTTTTCTGCCATGAAGAAAAGGCTCAGGAAATTTTCGATGTGAAGAACGAAGACCTGAGAGAAAACTGGACCAAGGCCAATATTCTCGCGAATATCGTGATGCCTCTCATGGGCAGCGTAGGCCATATACTTTATGTTGTAATCGCTGTTGTCGGCGGGTTTATGGGAATTGCAGGTGTACCGAACCTTTCTGTAATGGGTGAGCCAACGGTTACACTGGGAACTATCGCATCATTCCTGATTCTTTCAAGAAACTTCATCAACCCGATTACACAGATGTCGCAGCAGCTCAATTCTGTGATTATGGCTATGGCAGGTGCCGCGAGAATCTTCAAACTTCTGGATGAGCCAGGTGAAGAGGACCATGGTACAGTGACTCTTGTAAATGCCCGTAAAGCAGAAGATGGCAGCCTGACTGAATGCAGAGAGCATACGGGGACATGGGCATGGAAGGACGGAGATGCTCTTACAGAAGTCCGCGGCAAAATTAACCTTACAGAAGTTGATTTCGGTTATGTTGATGATGTGATGGTGCTTCATGATATTACAGTTTATGCTGAGCCTGGTCAGAAAGTTGCTCTGGTTGGTGCGACAGGTGCCGGTAAGACGACTATTACAAACCTGATTAACCGTTTCTATGATATTGACGACGGAAAGATTCTCTATGACGGAATCCAGATTAACAGAATCCGAAAAGAAGATCTGCGCCGTTCACTGGGTGTTGTACTTCAGGACGTAAATCTTTTCACAGGTACAGTTATGGAAAATATCCGCTACGGCAAGCTGGATGCTACAGACGAAGAATGTATTGCAGCGGCCAAGCTGGTAAACGCAGACGGTTTCATACGCATGCTTCCTAAAGGCTATGATACAGTGCTGGAAGGTGATGGCAGCGGCCTTTCACAAGGTCAGCGCCAGCTGATTTCAATTGCACGTGCAGCGGTAGCAGACCCGCCTGTAATGATTCTGGACGAAGCTACATCTTCCATCGATACGCGTACCGAATCAATCGTTCAGCGAGGAATGGACAATCTGATGCATGGAAGAACTGTGTTTGTAATCGCACACAGACTGTCAACCGTACAGAACTCAGATGTAATTATGGTTATGGAAAACGGCCGCATTATCGAACGTGGTGACCACAACCGCCTCATCGAAGAAAAGGGTAAATACTATCAGCTCTACATGGGCGCTTTTGAACTGGAATAAGATACAAAAAGGGCATCCCCGGCGGGATGCCCTTCAGTGTGCATTTAATTATTTTTTCGTCGTCACAGTCTTTTTGGATGAATAGGAACTGTTCACAGTATAGCCGTTGTATTTGCGGTAAGCGCGTATACGGTATTCGTATTTCTTGCCTGCTGTGGCCTTGGTATCTTTGTAATATTTGTTGGAAGTTGTCTTTATGAGTTTCCATGTTGAAGTTCCTGCTACACGGCGGTAAACCTTGTATCCGGTAGCTTTGCTCACTGAAGACCATTTGATGTAGTTAGTACCTTTTGCTGTGGACTTAAGTGAAGTAATCTTAGGTTTACTCAGCGGAACTGTGATGTATTTGCTTGAAGAATAATCGCTTTCATATGTTGTGCCGTTGACGATTTTGTTGGTGGTCAGGCGGTAATAGTATCGGAGACCTTTACCTGCAGTGGCATCATCAAAGTAACATTCATCAAGTTCGCCCACCAGAAGTTTCCAGGAACCACCGCGGACTTTACGGTAAAGGTTGTAACTGTCGGCACCGCTTACAGGACTCCAGGTGATTGTAGGCTCATCCATGGAGTTGATTTTCAGAGTTGGTGCAACAGGTGCCTTGGTGGAATAATATTTTTCAAGGTCGAAGAAAGTTACATCATAACTGAGAACAGTTTCATCGCCTATATATACTGAAACGTGGAATTTATCACCCGGCTCATATCCTTCAATATCGTCAGGCCTGAAAATCACGCAGCCTTTCTGGCCGTAATTCTGATTGTCCACATAGAAAGTACCGTCTGAATAGTATTTACTGAAAGTCCAGATCTGGCTTTTTCTTTCCCTGGTACCTTCCTTGATGAGGGAAACAATTACTTCATCATCAGCAACTTCCTTGCCGATAGAAAAGCTCCAAGGTGTTTCTTTTGTAAAATAGGATGCAGGAGTGTTGGCTGCCGGCCAGCTGACACCTGTGTAAGAATCGTCAGGATTGGATTTGTCCATGATGTACATGGCATTGTAAGTCCCTTTTTCGCCGGAAACAGCACCGAAACCGGTCATCCCCAGGGAAGGGTTGAGAATCCAGCGGCGGTGGCCGAGAACCGGCAGATTGCCCTTGTCGCTGTCATCCATCCAGCCGTGGATAATTGTCCATTCAAGGGTATTATTTTCCCATGATGTCCATGCAATATTGGAGTTTTTCGCTCCTTTAATACCTTCTGCTGAAATATCATAGTCCATACCGGCAGGGCTGTCAGGTGTGTGGCTCAGCTTGCCGTTGGCATAGTTGACTACAGAAGCAGCCTGTGCTAAACTGTTATAACTGTCAGAAAGGTAGATTTCATCGGAAATGCCTGCTATATACCGGATTGTTTTGATAACGTTCAGAGCATTGACAAGTTCGGCTTCGGAAAGATATCCGGCATAATAAGGTTCCTCAAGAAGGGGGTCGGCATCGTAACCGATTTCGTAGTCCTTTTCAGGTTTGCCTGAAGTTTCATATTTTACCAGATTGGAAGGATGTTCCTGCGCATAAAGCACAATTTCATCCTGAGTTGGTGTATGTACATTTATTTCAAGATCATCCAGCTCATCCGCATGAGCGACGGATATACTGAGTATAAAAACTGTGATTAGTATGAAACCGGCTGTTGTGAATCTCCGGAAAATATTTTTTCTGCTCATAATCTGCCCCTTTCGTAAATCTCAGAAGATTATACAGTTACTATTTTAACATATTAAACCGGTTTTGTCATCGTAATAATGAACAAAAATAAGAGAGAAAGGATATCACAGGAAAATCGAATGAAAAATTTCAAAGAAAATGCTCCCGGTACGGCAATATGCATTGCTGTAGCTGCGGCAGCAACAATAATTGTAAATCTTGTGCCCGGTCTGGAAATTATGGGTGCGCCTGTTCTGGGGATAATTCTGGGAATGATTCTGGGAGCCACAGTCAAACCTGGCAGCCGCAGTGAAATTAAGCCTGGCATTGCGTTCACATCGAAAAAAATTCTTCAGTGGGCAGTGGTCCTTCTGGGTTTCGGCCTCAATCTGGCAACGGTAGGAAAAGTAGGTGCAACCTCTCTTCCGATTATTATTTCAACCATTGCAACTTCGCTGATTACGGCTTACATCGTATTTAAACTGTTTAAAGTGCCTTCAAAGGTTGCGACACTCATAGGTGTAGGTTCCTCAATCTGCGGAGGTTCTGCAATTGCAGCAGCAGCGCCTGCAATAGATGCTGATGATGAGGAAATCGCACAGTCCATTTCAGTAGTGTTCCTGTTTAACGTGGCAGCGGCACTCCTTTATCCTGCACTGGGGGATATGATAGGTCTGAGCGATGCAGGTTTCGGGCTCTTTGCCGGAACGGCTATTAACGATACGTCTTCTGTAACTGCTGCAGCATCCGTCTGGGACACTGTCCATGGAACAGATGGTGCCGTACTGGAATATGCCACAATCGTGAAACTCACAAGAACGCTGGCGATTATTCCTATCACTCTGGTGCTCTCGCTGATGCAGGCACGCAGAACCAATACGGAAGGAAAGAAGATTTCTGTTGCAAAGATGGTTCCTCGTTTCATAATTTATTTCGTGCTGGCATCTGCGTTCACCACAGTTGTCAATCAGGTGCTGACAGGTGCAGCCCTGGAAAGTGCTGCGGCAGCCTTCAGTTTCCTGAAAAAAGTCAGCAAGTTCTTCATCGTCATGGCCATGAGCGCCATCGGTATCAATACAGATGTTGTAAAGCTGGTAAAAACCGGCGCCAAGCCAATCGGACTCGGCTTCTGCTGCTGGGTTATGATCGGCGTTGTTTCGCTGGCCATGCAGCATATTCTGGGATTATGGTAAAAATAAAAAAGTCCTCCGCAGTCGTGGAGGACTTTTTCTGTATTCGGGCTATTCGCCGATTTTTCTCATTTCTTCGTATTTGTCATCAATCTTTTTAAGCATGTCGATAATCTGGATTTTCTGTGGGCAGTGGGATTCACAATTGCCACATCCGATACAGTTGTTGGCGTTAGGGCCGAGATCTCTGTACTTGTCAGAAAGTACGCTCCATACTGAGTGGAAGCCTGATGCCGCAGCATCGTTATAAGTTGAGAAAATCTTAGGAATCTGGATTTCTGCAGGACATTCGAAACAGTAGTTGCAGCCTGTGCATGGAACAAACAGGTCATTCTGCAGAGCTTCTGCAGCTTCAGCAACAGCAGCAAGATGTTTTTCGCCGAGGCCTTCGCCATTGTAGAAGTCGATATTTTCCTTCATCTGCTGGAGGCTGGACATGCCGGAAAGGGTTACTGCCACGCCTTCAAGCTGGTCAACATAACCGAGAGCAAAGTCAGGATATGTCAGACCGTCTTCCTTGCCTGCAGCATCCAGTGCCTTGCGGGCGTTTTCGCTGAGAGGATTTGCAAGCATGCCGCCGCGGATTGGTTCCATTACGATAATCGGCTTGTTGTACTCTCTGCAGATTGCATAAAGCTCTTTGGCATTGATGTATTCCCAGTCCATGTAGTTCACCTGGATCTGTACGAATTCCAGAACATCGGAATGCTTTCCGAGAATTTCGCGCAGAAGTTCAGGTTCGCAGTGAACGGAAAGGCCCAGATGTCTGATTCTTCCGGCTTCACGTTCCTTTACGAGGATGTCAACCATGTTCTGCTCACAGAGGTTAGGCCATGTTTCTTCGTCTACATTGTGAAGAAGATAGAAGTCAAAGTAATCAACGCCGCATTTTCCCAGCTGTTCTTCGAACTTGGCAGTGACTTCTTCAGGGCTGTGACAGAGCCATGTAGGCAGTTTGTCAGCCAGGCAGAAGCTTTCACGAGGGTGTCTTTTTACCAGAGCTTCACGGCAGAAAATTTCCGATTCGCCTGCATGATATTTATATGCTGTGTCGAAATATGTAATGCCATTTGCAATGGCGTAGTCAACCATTTCCTTGCCGGCTTCGTAGTCGATTTTTCCTTCGGCATCCATAGGAAGTCTCATGGTACCAAAGCCGAGACGGGAAGCTTTTGATTCATTGAATTCTGTGTATTTCATGAAAATTATCCTCCTGATTTTATGATTCATAATATAGTACTATTATACATGAGTTAAACCAGATAGGGATAAAAATAGATATGTATCGGCAGGAGTACAGATTTACTCCTGCTTTCGCCTTTATTCAGGCGGTTTGACGTGTAGTACGCTGCATATATTCCCTCTCCATTTCCCGCATTTCCTCGTCTGTGGGAATATCCACAATCCCGACATAGGAATAGTAAATGTCGATTTGCTGTGTCCGTTTCCCGTCCTTTTTCTCACGCTCATGGATTACGATTTTATCCACAAATGCGTTTAGGATTTCGGGCGTGAGTTCGTCAATGCGGGTATATTTCTTTGTGACGGCTATCAGCTTTGATACATTGGTGGTTTCCATGTCGGCTTCGCTGACTTCGGCTGTTAAGGATTCGATTTCCTGTTTTAGCTGTTCCTGCTCCGCTTCGTATCCGTCTGACAGCTTGCAAAAGCGTTCGTCATTCAGCTTTCCGTTGACATTGTCCTCGTAGATTTTACGGAACAGGCGGTCAAGCTCATCCATCCGCTTTTCGTCCTTTTCTATCTGTTTCTGCTTTGCAGACAGTTCGTATCGGCGTTCCGCAAGGGTGGTGTCTATCTGTTGTCGGATAAATACACGCTCAAACTGCTGCAGATAGGACAGGAAATGCTGAAGCTGTTTCAAAACCAACTGATTTAGTGCGTCTTCTCGGATATAGTGCTGCGTACAGTTCTGCGTGCGGCTCGTCCGCTTGTACTGGGAACAGCGGAAATGCGTGTATCTATTGGCAGTGGCAAGGCTTAGTTTTGCCCCGCAGTCGGCACAATAAAGCAGTCCAGAAAACATGCTCGTAATCCCGCTGTTGGTCGGTCTGCGTTTATTTTCCCGTATCATCTGCACCTTATCCCACACTTCCCTGTCAATAATCGGCGTATGGGCGTTCTCAATATATGCCCGCATTTCCTTTGCGGTTGGGATACGCTTCTTGCTTTTAAAGCCCAAACGGGTGGATTTGAAGCTCTCCGTACAGCCGATATACGCCACATTTTCCAGAATAGCAGCTACGGCTGACGGCTCCCAACAATACGGATTTTCCGAAACCCTCGCCACGCCGACGCCCTTTGACGCTTTGTAGGCTGACGGGGTAAGCACCTTTTCCTCCCACAAAATAGTGGCAATGGCTGACATTCCGTTTCCCTGCATACAGAGGAAAAATATCCTGCGGACAACCGCCGCCGCTTCCTCGTCCACAAGCCATCGGGTATTATCATCAGGATTGCGTAAATATCCGTAAGGCGGCGCACCCAGATGTTCGCCCGCAAGCCCCTTCGCTTTCTTGACTTCCTTTACTTTTTTGCTCGTGCTTTTGGGATACCACTCATTAAAAAGGTTGGTAAATGCGGCAAATTCGTTGCTCTCAAGGCTGCCCGTGTCCACATTGTCCATGATGGCGATAAAGCGCACCCCTGCTTCGGGATAAATGATTTCGGAGTATGAGCCGACCTCGATATAGTTCCTGCCAAAGCGGGAGAGGTCTTTTACAATGACCGTTGTTACAAGCCCCTTGTCAATATCCTCTGACATTTTCTTAAAAGAAGGGCGGTTAAAATTCGTACCCGTATAGCCATCGTCCACATAGTAGGTGGGATTTGGAAACCCGTGTTCCTTAGCGTACTTGAATAGATATTCTTTTTGAGAGGTAATATGTAAAGGGTGGTTTCTCCACCCGAATACATATGACTGCGGCTCATTTGTGGTGAATTGAAAAGCAGTTATAGGAAAGGAGTAGAAAAAGCCTTATAACCGCTACAAATTCAACACAGAAAGGAGC
>JAFSCP010000049.1 GCA_017436705.1 Bacillota bacterium | reverse complement strand
GCCCTGCAGGGGCTGCCGGCGGTGGCGGAGCCAGCGGCGCCGGAGGCGGCGGCCGCGCGGCAGATGTGGATGCGCTGGCTGACCATGAAACACCGGTGCTTAAAAAGAGGCTTTTTGCGTCTCTGGGATTCCTGATTGTGCTTATGTATTTTTCCATGGGAGCAATGATGTGGGGCTGGCCGGTGCCGGCATGGTTTGAAGGAAATCATGTGGCGATAGGCCTTCTGCAGCTGGTGCTTTCTGCAATCATAATGGTGATAAACCAGAAGTTTTTTATAAGCGGTTTTAAAAGCCTGTGGCACAGGGCACCCAATATGGATACGCTCGTGGCGCTGGGCTCAGCGGCTTCCTTTGTGTACAGCACAGTGGTGCTTTTCCTCATGACCGATGCCCAGATGAAAGGCGACATGGCGGCTGTTCACGATTACATGATGGAGTTTTACTTTGAGTCGGCGGCCATGATTCTTACCCTTATTACTGTGGGCAAAATGCTGGAAGCCCGGTCCAAGGGCAAGACAACCGATGCGCTTAAGAGCCTGATGAAGCTTTCGCCGAAGACGGCAGTTATTATCAGAGACGGGCAGCAAGTGGAAGTGCCTGTTGAGCAGGTTAAAAAAGGTGATGTTTTCGTGGTACGCCCGGGAGAAAATATCCCTGTGGACGGAGTTGTGCTGGAAGGCAGCAGCGCTGTCAATGAAGCGGCGCTTACGGGCGAAAGCATTCCTGTGGACAAGGAACCGGGAGACGGGGTTTCCGCGGCGACCATAAACCAGTCAGGCTTCCTGCGCTGCGAGGCTACGAGAGTCGGGGAAGATACAACCCTTTCACAGATTATAAAAATGGTCAGCGATGCAGCGGCCACAAAGGCGCCGATTGCAAAAGTTGCAGACAAAGTATCAGGTGTCTTCGTACCGGTGGTAATTTCCATCGCTGTGATTACAACTATAATATGGATTCTTGCGGGCCAGCCTTTTGGCTTTGCGCTGGCAAGAGGGATTTCAGTACTGGTAATCAGCTGTCCGTGTGCCCTTGGCCTTGCAACCCCTGTTGCAATCATGGTAGGTAACGGCGTAGGCGCTAAGAACGGCGTGCTGTTCAAGACGGCAGCATCCCTTGAAGAAACAGGAAAGGTGCAGATTGTGGCACTTGATAAAACAGGCACGATTACAAAAGGCGAACCGAAGGTTACGGACGTGCTGCCGGCCTGCGGTTTCACCGACCAGTCCCTGATGGAAACCGCCCTCGCTCTTGAGGCCAAGAGCGAGCACCCGCTGGCCCGGGCCATCATCCAGCGGGCGGCCGGCAGCCCGTCTGCCGGAGGCATGGGCATGACACAGGCAGAAGTCACAGACTTTAAGATTCTGCCGGGCAACGGAGTTTTTGCCCGCTTGAACGGCGAGGAACTTTACGGCGGCAGCCTGAAGTTCATCAGCACAAAAATTACAATCCCGGCTGACATGAAAAAGCAGGCTGAGGACCTGGCTGAACATGGCAAGACACCTCTTTTCTTCATGAAGGGCGGCCAGCTTTGCGGCATAATCGCAGTAGCTGACGTAATCAAGGAAGACAGCCCGCAGGCAGTCAGAGAGCTGCAGAATATGGGCATCCGCGTGGTAATACTTACCGGCGACAACGAAAAAACCGCCCGCGCCATCGGCCGTGAGGCTGGCGTGGACGAAGTCATCGCAGGGGTTCTGCCGGACGGTAAGGAAGCGGTAATCCGTCACCTCGGCCAGCAGGGCAAAGTTGCCATGGTCGGCGACGGTATCAACGACGCACCAGCCCTCACCAGGGCAGATATCGGTATCGCTATCGGTGCCGGTGCGGACGTTGCCATCGACGCGGCAGACGTGGTTCTGATGAAAAGCCAGTTGAGCGACGTACCTGCGGCAATCCGTCTGAGCCGTGCGACACTCACCAACATCCACCAGAATCTTTTCTGGGCGTTCATTTACAACATCATCGGGATCCCTCTGGCGGCCGGCGTGTGGATCAGCACTTTCGGCTGGCAGCTTAACCCTATGTTCGGGGCTGCGGCAATGAGCCTTTCCAGCTTCTGCGTGGTTTCCAATGCCCTGCGCCTGAACCTGATAAATGTTCACGATTCACGTAAAGATAAATCAAGAAAGCAAAAAACACTTAACAAACAGGAGGAAGTAAAAGAAATGAAAAAGACAATGAAAATTGAAGGCATGATGTGCGTCCGCTGCGAAGCACACGTAAAGAAAGCTCTCGAAGCTCTTGCAGAAGTAGAAAGCGCTGAAGTAAGCCACGAAGCAGGCACCGCAGTAGTAACGCTCGCTCAGGAAGCAGCAGACGAAGTACTCAAAGCTGCAGTTGAAGAAGACGGCTACACAGTACTCGGCATCGAATAGTTTGATTTATGCACAGAAACACCACCCGGCCGGCCGGAGCCGGCCTCCAGAGTGGTGTTTCATACAGATCCAGACACTCAGCAGACCTTGAAACACCACTCCGGCTGCGAAAAATCGCAGGCCGGGTGGTGTTTTTTGACTGTCGGGGCCACAACACAGCCACAAAACACCACCCAAAACACCGAAAAGAGGCCACAGGGTGGTGTTTTTCTTTGTACATGCCCATAAGCGGTGTTTTTCCATGCAAAAAAATTAAGTAAATCTTAAATCTTTTTGGCTGGTTGCTGCGTTAATATAAGTGAAAGGAGGTGGCGGTCATGGAGGACAGGGTGCTCATAAGGCGCATAAAGAAAGGCGACAAGGCAGCCTTTGAGGAGCTGGTCGTAAAGCATTATGAAAATATTTTTGCCTACTGTTTCCGGCGCACGGGAAGCCGGCAGGATGCAGAAGACCTGACGCAGGAGGTCTTTCTGAAACTGGTAAAGGCAGTGTACAAGTACCAGAGCACAGGGAAATTCAGCAATTTCATATTCACCATTGCAGTCAACTGCTGCAATGATTTTCTGCGCAGGCAGGTCCGGCAGAACGAAAGGGAAGCTGCCGGGGATGCTTCCGGGGAATTGACCGGAAACGTTATGCCGGTTGAACAGGGAGCAGAAGAAAAAGCAATAATCCGTGAAGACAGCAGGGTGCTTTACAGAAGGCTGGCAGGGCTAAATGACACCCAGCGAGAAGCCTTGATTCTGCACTATTTCCACGGTTTCAGGGCACGCGAAATCGCCGCCATGACAGGAGTACCCCTTGCCACTGCCAAATCAAGAATAAGGCAGGGAATGGAGCATCTCCGCAGACAATACACAGACGAGGGAGAGGAGGAATTATAAATGAAAGATTACATACCGGAAGTAAGCACGGCCAGAATGCAGCAGGTAATTCAGGCCGGTCAGAATTTTATGGAAAAAAATCTGCCTGAACGTACTCCGCTCATGAGCCTGTTCACAGAACAGATGCGATATGTTTCAAAATTTTTCTGGGCATGTCAGGTACTGGTACTGCTGACGGCAGCAGCGGCAGTAATTGTGCTTCCGCCCGGCTTTGAATATGCAGAAAGACTGATTTCAGGCATCTCGCCATTTGTTTGTTTTCTGGCAGTTCCTGAAATGACAAAAGACCTGTACTGGGACATGTCCGAACTGGAAAATGTGTGCAAAAACAGCAGCAGTACCATTTTTCTCATAAGGCTGATAATTGTCGGCCTAGCAAATATATTTACGCTTACCGGCATCGCGGGAATTTTTGCGGGTGCTTTTGAAGAAGTTTTCGTCAGAATTGTAATCTGCGGAATGGTGCCGTTTGTGTGGGAAAATGCCATGTGCCTTCTGCTTACAAAAATCCTGCCGGTTAAAAGCCGAACCGGGGCAGTGATTCTTTGTGTGATTATGGCCATGGCAGTAGCAGCCGTATCCTCCTCAGTTTTGCCATTATCACAGGAAAACCCACATATGCAGTTTGTCTGGCTGGCATCGGCGGCAGCCGGAACAGCGCTGATTGCAGCGGAAGTAAAAATGATTCTCAGAGAAAGAAAAGAAGGGGTATTTTTATGGAACTAAGAATAAATAATGTGACAAAAAACTACAGAGACAAAAAAGCCGTAAATGGTTTCAACGCAGAGCTGGGCGAGGGCCTTCACGCTCTGCTGGGAGCCAATGGGTCCGGCAAAACAACACTGATGCGCATGGTCTGCGGCCTGCTTAAACCTACATCAGGAAATATCACCATCGATGGAGTGGAAATAATGGCGGCCGGTGAGGGCTACCGTGAAATGCTGGGTTATCTGCCCCAGAATTTCGGATACTACCCCAATTTCACCGGCTGGGACTTTATGATGTATCTTGCTTCCCTCAAAGGACTGCCGAAGACTCTGGCCCAGGAGCGGAGCAGCCAGCTGCTTGAAGACATGGGACTTTATACTGTCCGAAGGAAAAAACTGAAAACCTATTCGGGCGGCATGCTGCAGCGTATCGGCATTGCACAGGCACTGCTCGGGGATCCGCGGGTAATGATTCTTGACGAGCCCACAGCAGGTCTTGACCCTAAGGAAAGGGTTAATTTCCGCGAGCTTCTGGCAGGATTCGAAAAGGACCGCATCATAATTCTTTCTACACACATTGTGCCCGATGTGGAAAAAATCGCTGATGATGTGATGATTATGAAAGATGGCAGGCTTGTGTATCAGGGAACCTGCTGCGAAGATCTGGAAGACCTGTATCTCAGCTTTTTCAGCGGAAAGGAGGAAAGATGATGGAACTGACTGTACATGAACTTAAAAAACTGTTTAAAAACCCGGTCACAGTGGCAGCCATAATCCTCATATTTGCCTTCAACCTGATGACCTTTGTCAGCTCCGGCAACAGCTACTACTCCATCGGAAACGAGGACTGGAAAGAGCATGTTCAGACAGCCAGAGAAAACGGCGCCTACTTCAAAGGTGCCATAACCGATGAATGGTCTGCAAAATACAAGGCAGAGGTAGAGGCTTTCCGACGCGACCCGGCAAACCAGGTCAGTGCAGAAGAGGCAGAGGAGATTTTAAAAGAAAAAGAGGCGGAGGGTTACAATCCGGATTTTGTCAGAGAAAACATGGTCTGGGCTTTCCTGCGTGATGATGTGAAGCGCTCAAACGCATATAACAGGTATGAACCGGTGGAAGGTTCCATGGGTTTCTATGAGACTGCAGTCAGTCTGGGGCAGCAGTATGCGCAGATTTATACTCTGCAGAATCCGGGAGCAAAAGGTGAGCTGCTGGCGGATGCCGCCCTTGAGGATTACGGGCGGCTTGCATCGGATTACACCGCTTACTACAACTACGACCTGGGATACCAGTGGATGAGCGGCATGGTTGCAAGTACCCACTCTACAGTAGGCGTGTTGATTATCGTTGCACTGGCAGGAATTTTCTGCAGCGAGTATACCCGCAAAACTGACGCTCTGCTGCTCAGCACAAAGCACGGCAGGCAGACCCTGGCCTCCGCAAAAATCAGGGCGGGCCTGATTTTTGCCATTGGTGCCTGGGCGGTCATCATGGGCACCAATGCCAGCCTTACCACTTTGTGCTATGGGTGGGAAGGCTGGGAGGCCTACTGGCAGGACTGGCTCATTAATACTGCGCCTTTCCGATGGAATCAGGGGACGGCACTTGTTACAGCGGTTGCAACCAGCTTTTTCGGGACTATATATTTTGCCTTGCTCATAATGGCAGTTTCAGCAGTGTCAAAAAATTCATTTGCTGCACTGCTGGCAGGCCTGTTTCTGCTCATAGTTCCATCCATGGATGTGAGCGCCATAGGACTGGACTTTATATACAGCCTTTTCAGTGCAATGCCGGCAACAATTATGCGCGGCACGCTGATATGGAGCAGCTACAGACCTGTTGCTCTTTTCGGACAGGTATTGGATTGGCAGTATATTCTGCTGGCAGCAGCACTGCTTGTAAGCATTCTGGCAGCGGCTGCTGCGGTGCGGATATTTAAAAATCATCAGGTCAGCAACTGATTTAAGAAGCATGCACCACCCGGCCGGCCGGAACCGGCCTCCAGAGTGGTGTTTCATACAGTTCCAGACACTCATCAGACATTGAAACACCACTCCGGCTGCGAAAAATTGCAGTCCGGGTGGTGTTTTTTGACTGTCGGGGCCACACCACGGCCGCAAAACACCACTCTGAACTCCGAAAAGAGCCTCCAGAGTGGTGTTTGTCTTTGCACAAGCCCATAAAGGTAAACCCAAACACCACTCTCGGAGCCAGAACGGAACCAGAGAGTGGTGTTACGCTTGCATTCCGAAACCCAATGGGTACTCCGACACCACCCGGCTGGCCGGAACCGGCCTCGAGGGTGGTGTTTTCACGTAAGCAGCGTGACCGGGTTGTATCTGGCATCCGTTTAATGTAAAATATATTCACCAATTTATTTTCAGTTTACGCTGACAGTATATAATTCCCGCAGAGGTGATAGTATGTTTCATATTTTAGTAGTTGATGACGATAAAAATACAAGGCTGCTCATGGAGGCGGTGCTGCAGGCGGAAGGCTACACCGTGAGCTGCGCAGTTAACGGGGCAGATGCTCTGGACGTGATGGACCGCCAGCACATCGACCTGGTTGTGCTGGACATTATGATGCCTGAAATGGACGGGTATGAGTTCACCCGCATTCTGCGCCAGGCTGACAACAACCTGCCGATCCTTATGGTTTCAGCCAAACAGCTGCCACAGGACCGGAAGCAGGGCTTCCTGGTGGGCACAGACGACTATATGACCAAACCTGTGGATGAAGAGGAAATGCTGCTCCGCATCAAAGCTCTTCTGCGCCGCGCCCGCATCGTGAGCGAGCGCAGAATCGTAATCGGCGGCGTGGTCCTCGATTACGATTCCCTGACCGTGGTCAGGGGCGCAGAAGCCCAGGTTCTTCCGCAGAAGGAATTCCAGCTTCTTTACAAGCTTCTTTCCTATCCGGGAAAGATTTTTACCCGCATTGAGCTCATGGACGAAATCTGGGGTGTTGAAAGCGAAACAGGATGGGAAACCGTGACCGTGCACATCGGCCGTCTCCGCAAGCGCTTTGAGGGCTGGCCGGAGTTTTCCATCGAGAGCGTAAGAGGCCTTGGCTACAAGGCAGTAAAACATGTATAAGCCGGAGGAACAGCAGACAATGGACAGAAAGACTGAACTGCGCGCAAATTTTAACAGAAGGTTTGAACAGGCCGGCCGTGAGGAAATCAATTACCGCTTCAAACTGACTATGTTCTTTTCAATAGTAAATTTCCTGCTCATGGGTATCGCGCTTCTGATTGTAGGCGGCGTAATCATCACCCTGCTGCAGACCGGAATAATTTCCTTTGATGAGCCCAGCTCTTCCAGAGGGCTTCTTATAATCATGCTCATAAACGCAGGGGCCAGCCTTTGTGTGGGAACGTGCATGGCGTTTTTCTTCGGAAAGGTACCGGTGAAACCTATTTCCACGGTAATTGAGGGGATGAACAAGCTGGCGGACGGCAAATACGACACCCGCATTGACCTGGGCGACGGGCAGATTACCGGCGGCGTCAGCGACAGTTTCAACAAAATGGCCGAGGAACTGCAGAACACTGAGCTTCTCAGGTCAGACTTCATCAACAATTTTTCCCACGAGTTCAAGACGCCTATAGTATCAATTCTGGGCTTTGCCAAGCTCATAAAAAAAGGCAACCTGTCCGACGACCAGAAAGCGGAGTATCTGGACATAATCGAGGAGGAATCCGAGCGCCTTTCACGCATGGCAACCAATGTGCTTGACATGACAAGAATTGAAAATCAGACAATCCTGACCGACATTACCCGGTTTAATCTTTCTGAGCAGATACGTTCAGCAGTAATTCTTCTTGAAAAGAAGTGGACTGCCAAGGATATCGACATGATGCTGGATTTTGACGAGTACATGGTGGAAGGGAATACGGAACTTCTTAAACATGTGTGGATAAATCTTATTGACAATGCTGTAAAGTTTTCGCCTGAGGGAGGAAGGATACACATAGGAATTGAAGAGGCAGCGGAACAAAACGCACTGAGGATAACAGTGAGGAATCAGGGCAAGGAGATTCCTGAATCTGAACAGGAAAGGATTTTCAGCAAGTTCTATCAGTCGGACAAGTCTCACTCAACTGAGGGCAATGGCATAGGTCTGGCCATAGTAAAACGGGTAGTTCGGCTTCATTGTGGCAATGTCAGCGTACAAAGCGCAGATGGCCACACGACTTTTACAGTCATCCTTCCAAAAACATTATAACATCGCCGTATCTTCAGATGGCCGTCACAAAACTCAACTGTGGCGGCTTTTTTGTTTATTTTAAGTTTAGTTTCCGGCCATATAATCAGGATGCAACATGATACAGGGCAGGCCCGCAGAGGCAGTTTTGTCCGTGTTTGAGCCTCTTCGCAAGAGGCCGTCCTGGTCGTGTTCCCAAATAGTTTTTCCTTCCCTTTTTTACCTTTCTATCAATTGCTCCGGCACATGGAACTCCTGGGGGATTGAGTTCATTTTGTAATGTGTTTTATGTCTTAAATTAAAAATAGCAGTTTAAAGGGAATGAAAATATATAGACGTGTGCTGAAGCAAAAAAGCCGCGGGGCAGGGGAGCTCCGCGGTCTTTGCTTTTTTTGCATGGCTGTGGTATCATAGGCACAAAGAAACTGACACTTAAGGAGAATGATTATGGTTCATGATATTTTGGTTTTTGTGCCGATTACCATACTGATAACGGGAGCGCTGATTACGAAGAAAATTGCGGAACCCATGTTTTTTGCGTCCGTAGCTGCTGCAGTAATTCTCCACGGAAAAGATTTTTTCACCGGTTATGTGGAAATGATCTACGGCGCCCTTTCCAATGAGTCATATCAGTTTGTCATAATTCTCCTCATGGGCTTCGGGGGCCTCATTAAGATTCTGCAGGAATCGGGAGCAATGCTGGGCTTCGCGGACCTGCTTTCTGGCCGCATAAAAGGACCGAAAGCGGCCATGCTTGCTGCTGTTTTTCTCAACATCGCCACTTTCGTAGATGACTATATAAGTGTACTGACCACACCTTTCGTATTGCGCGAAACTACTGACCGCTGCGGGATTCCAAGGGAGCATCTGGCCTATCAGACCAATACACTGGCGGGAGCGTTCTGCGTGCTCATTCCGTTTTCAAGCTGGACGGCATTCACAGTCGGCCTGCTTTCTGAACAGAGCGTCGGATACACCGACTATATAGCGGGCCTGCCGTACATGTTTTTCCCTCTGCTCAGCGTGGTAATCTGCATCCTGCTGATTTTCGGGCTGTTCCCCAAGACCGGCATGCTCAAAGCCTCTTACGGCCGCGTGGCCTCCGGCGGCAGTCCTGTCTGTGAAGAAAAAACTGAAAACAGCATAATAGATATGGACATGCCTGAGAATGACAAACCATCCAGCGCGCTCAACGCAATAATTCCGATAGGCAGCCTCATAGCAGTGACCATGATTTACGACAACGATCTGGCATACGGCATCATTGCGGCCATTGCTGTGTCTGCACTCATGTACATAAGCCAGAAAATCATGACGCCCGGCCGCTTTTTCAACCTGTTTTTTGAAGGTGCCAAGTCCATGTGTACTCTTTCCATAGTAATCTGCTTTGCATTCATGCTGAGCTCAGCAAACAAGGAACTGGGCTTTTTCGAAATACTTATAGGCAGTATCGGAAGCACAATTCCGGCCTGGCTGCTGCCTCTGCTGACATTTGTGCTGGTTGGAGCCACAGTTTTCGCCACAGGTGGTTACTGGCTGACCCAGGTCATTGCCATTCCGATTTTTATGCCGCTGGCTCAGGCTATGGGCATGAATCCTGCAATAATTATCGGTGCCATGATGTCAGGTGTAATCTTCGGTTTCACAACATGCCTCTACGCTGACCCGGTGTTCCTGATTGCGGCGGGGACCGGCGTGAACAACTTCAGTCTGGTGCGTACCAGTCTGCCTTATGCGGTTATCGCCGCGGTTGTGAGCGCAGGGGGGTATGTGGTTGTGGGACTGATATAGTGGTTCGATATAGTTAATATTTAAAAATTAAAAGCGGACAAGCTGCATATAAAAGGCAGCTGTCCGCTTTTCTGCATTATTTGCCGAAAAGCTCTGAATGTGTTCCTACACGGTACAAAAGAAGTATCAGCATATCGTCAATTATCTCATAAACAAGCAGCCAGTCAGGTTCAATATGGCACTCCTGCCAACCTTTGTAGTTGCCGATCAGATAATGATTGCGGTAGTTTTCATTCAGGGTTTCTCCGTTGGCAAGCTGTTCAATAACTTCAAAAAGCTTGTCAGTGTTTTTGTTTTGCTTTTTTGCCAGTTTAAGATCTTTTTTAAACTGGCTTGTGAACTTAATTCTATACTTCATCCTCCAGTGCCGCCTTTAATTCTTCCATGTCGGTGTAACCTTTTACACTTTCATCACAGGCGATGCGCTGTCCTTCTTCAATGGCAGCCATGGTCACACTGTTTGGTGTGTTAAGGGTCAGTTCGAAAGGAATGCCATTTTCGCGGATAGTCTGTCTGAGAAAGATATTGATTGCTGTGGTCATATTAAGTCCAAGTTCTTCAAAGATTTTTTCTGCGGCTATTTTTACATTTTTATCAGTACGGATGTTAAGATTTGTCGTGCTCATATTACCACCTCCATGGTCATATTTTATGTATATTATAATGCCATTATGCACATATTGTCAACATAATAGACGAAAAGATAGCAACAAAAAAGGACGGCTGCATCTGAAAAGCAACTGTCCGCTTTTTTATTTTCTCCTGAAAATCAGCTTGTACTGAATATAATCATTGTCCTTGGTGTCGAAGTTTTCGGAAGAAGCAAGATATATGTTCTCGAAGCCGGTTTTGTAGGTGATATTGTTGAAGAAAGATTCTACTTCACCGTTATTGTCGCAGACTGTTTCATAACCGAGATCTGAAGGTCTGAAGTCCACCTGAAGTATTTGTATAAATTGGTCGAAATCCGGTATGGATTTGCCGATAATGCACTCAAAGCTTTCCAGTCCGCATTCATCTTTTTCCAGTTCTTCCTGCAAAATTCCGGCCGCCCATGAAAAACCTTCGTAGAAACCCTGGCTGATTGTATAATTAAGGACTTTGTTTATTTCTTCGTATTGCCTGCTGCCAATCAGCTCCCTAACCAGTGATGCCAGTTCAAGAAGTGAATCAATATCTTCCGAATCATGCAGATTATTGGTTTCAATAAATTTTTCTACATCGTTCATTAAAATATCTCCTTAAAAAAAGTTTTGCATACAGGAGTATTATAACATCGTCTGCCACTATTACAACAGGGAAAGTTGCTGTCAATATTGACAAATAATGAAGATGCCCGCGCAGCAGCTCGTAATTTATTGGACAGACTGAAAGGCAAAGGTTAATTGTAAAACAGGGTATAAAAGCCCTGTTTTTTTAGTGTTTTTGCCATTTTCAGACCCCCTGATTGTTGATTTTCCGCGAAAAAATCAGGGTGTCTGAGGTGTCCAATAAAATACCCGGACATTTCTGTCCGGGCTGAAAATGATGTATATGAAAAATGTGTATGGATATCCACAAATGTTGCATTTGCAATGGTCTCAGCAAATGCAACATTCAGAAAAATAAAAAAGACAGTCATTCGACTGTCTTTAATGGTGGATGATCAGGGGTTCGAACCCTGGACACCCTGATTAAGAGTCAGGTGCTCTGCCAGCTGAGCTAATCATCCGTATCTCGTGGGCACTTTGATATAATAGCACCTTTATAATAAAATGTCAACAGGTTTTTTAAAAAATTTTTAAAAAATTTTTCCTGTTATACTTTGCGGCGGTCTGAACAGAATATTTTGTGAGGAGGGATTGAAAATGAAAGAAACAAACAACAAGATGAAGTCTGCAAACAAGCAGTCCAATAATAACAACACAAACAAGAACACAAACGAAAGCAATCAGAAGAATTCCAATAACCAGAAGAATCAGTACACTGACAAAAACGAAAGATATTAATTTTAATGAAGAAGGGCGGCGGATGCTGCTCTTTTTCCTTTGCAATTGCTACCATAATGTTATATAATATAATAAGTTATATTTTTGTGCAGGTAACCTGCGAACGGGAGAAAAAATGAAAGACTTGATGGACTCAATCATATCGTTCCTGGAAGAAAATCTGGGCGACAATTACATATGGATTACTGCAGGGGCAGCGGCGGCAGTGCTGCTGATTATTATTGCCATTGCTGCAGTAAAGAAAAAGAAAAACAAACTTTCCGGGGAAGATGCGGCAGAACCGAGGGGATTTTTCATGGAAGGTGAATATGATACCATGCTCCGTGATGCGGCACGCGCTTCCAGAGCAGAGGCTTCACAACCTGAGGCGGCGGCTGCAGAGCCGGAAGAAACTGAAGTTTCCGGAATTTCCGAATGTACGGAAGAAGAGCAGAACGCACTCAAAGAAGAACTTCAGCAGGTTCACATAAACATCAACATTGAACGTGGTCAGGTAAAGATAGGCTACGAGGACGACGGCAAAGTGACCTGCATTGTGGAAACCGACGAAGAACAGACCAATGACCCTGAACTGAAAGCGGCACTGGCGGCGGGCGGTATTACTGACGAAGAACCACAGGCTGCGGAAATACAGCAGACAGAGGGCGGCAAAGAAATTCTGGCAGGCCAGAATATAGTCCTTGAAAAGATAAATCTGGTCAAGGCGGCACCTGCTAAAAAATTCGGTCCTGACAATTTTAACACGGGCCGCAGCGGCAGGGTATTTACAGAAGAAGAACTGCGCGAGCAGATCAAGCAATAACAGCAGCAGACTAATTGATTACGGAGGCAAAAAATGTTTTGTACCAAATGTGGAAAAGAATTGCATGATGGCGACAGATTCTGCGGAAACTGCGGAGCAGAAGTGAGAGCGGCCAAGCATTCAAAATATGATGACGTGGTTTTTAATCCGCCTTTCAGAATGGAAGCGCAGAGAAGAACTGAGGAAATTCTGAAGAGCACAGAAAGCCAGACTGGGCAGAAAAAGAGAGAAGCAGTGTCTTTTGACTGGAACCTGGATGGATTCCCTGCAGCTCAGCCGCGCAAGACAGAAGAAGTTGACTTTAACTGGGACAGCGTTGTTGAAAGAAGAAACGGAACACGTCAGGTAAAAGTTGAAAAGATTCAGCCTGAGCAGGAACTTTTCTTTGCGGGTGCGTCTGAGGTTGAAGAGCCTACCAAGGAAGTGCCGAGAATAAGAGAGAATTTCTTTGTCTCTGAGGAACCAGTGAAACCAGTGGTTGAGGAAGAGCCTTCTGTAATCCCTGAAATCACAGAGCTGGAGGCTGAACTGGATACAGAAGAGCCTGTAATGACTATTGAAGATCTGGAAAGAGAACTTTTCGGTGAGGAGGAAACAATTCCGCAGGCACCCGAATATAAGCCGGCTGACGATAGATTTTATACATATAACCAGAAGTTCGATGCTTTCCAGGAACTTCTCGAAAAGGAAAAGGAAAGACTCAGAGAAATGGAGTCCGGCAGCAGCGAGTTGAAAAATATGGATTACACATGGGTCGGAGAAGTTTTCCCGGAAATTAAAAAGGAACCTGAAGTGGTGGCAGTAGTGGCACCATCTCTGACAATGTCAGTGGAAATTGACAAGATAAACGAAGCGATTGCTGCTCTTGAAGCGGAAGCGGAAACTGAAGCGACGGCAGAAGATCCTGCTGGAGAAGAACCGGAAACAGAAGCAGCGGTTTCTGAGGAAGTGCCTGAAGTGCAGGAAGAGCCGGAAGAATCTGCAGAAGAACCGGAAGTTCCCGCAGAACCTGAAATTCCGGAAGAAGAATCTACTCCCAGTAAAACCAAACTCAGATATTCGGATATCTTTCCCAGGGACCTTGTTGGTGATAGCGCTGGCGATGGTGGTACTGCTGAAACCGAAAAAACAGAAGCAGAAACAGGGACGCCGGTAGCAGCTCCGGAAGCTGAAAAACCGGCTGCACCACCGAAGCGTGAAAAACCAACTATTTCAAGCATTTACGATGACCTGGATGAAGAAGATGAACCTAAAAAACATGTCTTTGCAAAAATCGTTATCGGTATTCTGCTGGTGCTCATACTGGCAGAGGGCATAATCATCGGAGCCAAGTTCCTCGCACCTGACAGCAAACTTTCTCTCTGGGCCAACGACCTGATGATGGGTGTGCTCAACATGGTCATGGGCGGCGGGGACGACAGCCAGACTGACGATGAAGATGAAGAGGGCAAAGAAGGTTTATACAGCAATGCAGAAAAAATCGTTTACATGGACAGCCTTATAGCGGAAGCATCCGCTGAGATGAAAACCATCGGCGAGGCTGTATACAACGATGAACTGACATTCGACACACTTGAAAGTTATAGCTTTGAAGAAATCCCTGATGCAGACGATTTTGTTGATGCAGACTGGTATGAGGATTCCGACGGCAGCGCTGTTACTTACGGCGAAAAGATTATGGAATCCCTCATCAGATATTATGACAGCTGGCAGGCTGTCAACACGGACGAATCTCTGGTAGGAATCAACTCTCTTGAATTTGGGGAAATCAAGACCGGTGATGAAGGTTTCTATGTGTTATGCAGAGTAACTTATGCCGGGGCAGACGGCGGCAGCGTTGAAAAATACCACACCGTTTACCTGAGAATTTCTGACAAGGCTATGATTATAAATGAGATTAAGGAGGGTAACTTATAATGGAAGGACAAGGAAAGTTCCAGCAGAAACTCAGTATCGCCATAGCGGTGCTGGTTATTATAGCCATGCTTTTCCTGACAATGATTCAGTTTATTACTGATTTCCTGTGGTTTAAGGAAATGGGCTATGTTGATGTTTTCTTCAAGGAACTTACAACTCAGCTGAAGGTCGGCATACCGACTTTCGTGGTGGTCAGCGGCCTGGTATGGGTATATCTGACACACCTTCGCAAATCATATTTTGCAAAAATTGCGTCTTCCGAAGACACAAATATTAAAAAGCTCAAAAAAACTACTGTTTTACTGGCAGCGATTTTCGGTGCAATTTCAACTTTTATGGCGGTAAGCCAGCTCTGGTTTGAATTCCTGAAATTTGCCAACAGCACAAGTTTCGACATCACAGACCCGATTTTCAATGTAGATATTTCATTCTATATTTTCAAGCTGGAATTCCTGAAACAGCTCAATGAAATTCTGATCGGAGTGATTATCGGCTTTGTAGCACTGACAATTGTTTACTACATCATTCTCATGACCATGAGAACTCCTGATGTTTTCAAGGAAGAGGCTCCGCAGCCTGATCCGGCTGAAGAGTATGCGCAGTACGGAGAAGCTGCATTCGGTGAAGAAAGATACTCCGGAAGCGCTAATCCTTTTGACCACAATCCGTTTGAAAACGGTGCGAAAAAAGCAGAAGATCCGTTCAAAAAGTTCGCTGATGCCTTTGGCGGCAAGAAGTTTGAACATAAGCCTAAGAAACAGTTTGATGACAACAATTTCAAGCAGCTTTTAAAAATTGCATCAGGAAAGATTTCAATCCTCGGATTTATTTTCTTCCTCATGCTGGCGGTTAATTTCTTCCTGCAGCAGTTCGACCTGCTCCAGGCACACACAGGTGCTGTTTACGGCGCAGGCTTCACTGATGTGAACATTACGCTCTGGATGCTGAGAATTCTCTGCGTGCTGGCGGTTCTGGCAGGCATCATGTTTGTGGTGAACATGAAGAGAAAAAAATATGCCAAAATCCTCACGATTCCGGCACTGATGATTCTTATCGGTGTGGTGGGCACAGGTGCATCATATCTGGTACAGAACTTTATCGTTTCTCCTGATGAAATCAACAAGGAAAGCGAATATCTGGCAAGAAATATCGAGTACACACAGCTGGCATATCAGCTGGACGATGTTGATGTCAAGTCCTTTGCGGCAGATAACACTCTGACTGCAGCAGACATTACAGAAAATGCTGAAACTATCAACAATATCCGTGTCAACGACTTTGAACCTGCACAGCAGTTCTATAACCAGACACAGAGTATCAGACAGTACTATACTTTCAACGACGTAGATGTGGACAGATATATGATCAACGGAAAGTACACACAGGCTTTCCTTACCACACGCGAAATTGACGAAAGCAAGATTACTGATACATGGCTCAACCGCCACCTGAAGTATACTCACGGTTATGGTATCGCTCTTTCCAGAGTAGACCAGGTAACTGCTAGCGGTCAGCCTGCAGTGCTCATCGGAAACATTCCGCCTGAATCAGAGGTAGAAGAAATCACTATCGAAAGACCTGAAGTATACTTCGGCGAGCTTTCAAAGGAATATATTATTGTAGGAACTGATGAGCAGGAATTTGACTACCCTGACGGCGACAGCAACAAGTACACTTACTATGAAGGCGACGCTGGTATCAGACTCAATTTCCTCAACAGACTCCTTTTCTCCATCAGAGAAGGAAGCATGAAGCTTTTCACTTCCAGCAACATTGACGGAGACTCCAGAATTATCATCAACCGAAATGTTATGGACAGAGTACGCCAGATTATGCCTGGCCTGAGCTACGAAAACGACCCTTACATGGTAACTGTTGACGGTAAGCTCTACTGGATGATTGACGCTTATACTTTCAGCTCATACTATCCATATTCTGAACCATACAATGAAGAAACAGGCATCAACTATATCAGAAACTCTGTAAAGGTTGTTGTTGACGCATACAACGGTGATGTTGACTTCTATGTTGTAGATGAAAACGATCCGATTGCTGCGACATATGCGAAGATTTACCCTACTCTGTTCAAGTCCTTTGACCAGATGCCAGAAGGTCTCAAAGCTCATATGAGATATCCTAATACTCTCTTCCAGATTCAGGCCAGCGTATATGGCAAGTATCACATGGAAGATGTAAACGTATTCTATCAGAGCGAAGACGCATGGGATATTGCTTACGAAATCTACGGTATGGACAAGCAGCAGATTCAGCCTAACTACTACATTGCCAAACTCCCTGGCGAAACAAAGGCAGAGTTCTTCAACTCCATTCCTTTCACACCTAAGTCCAAGCAGAATATGACTGCACTTATGGTGGCAAGAAATGACGGAGACAACTATGGTGAGCTGGTGCTGTATCAGTTCCCTAAGGGCAGAACTATCTACGGCCCTGAACAGATTGAAGCTCAGATTGACCAGAACACTGAAATTTCCAAGGAATTCTCACTGTGGAACTCCTCCGGAACCCAGTACAGACGAGGCAATATGTTCGTTATTCCGATCAACACTTCACTGCTGTACTGCGAACCTGTTTATCTGGAAGCTTCCAACTCCAGTATTCCTGAAGTAAAGAGAATCATCATGGCATATGATGATGAAATCGCTTACGAAGAAACACTGGCAGAATGTCTTGTGGAACTCTTCGGTGATAAGGCTGAAGAGGGCGTGGACAACGGCAGCCAGGAGCCTGACGGTGAAAGCGGACAGCCTGGAACCGACGAACCTGAAAAGATGTCACAGTCCGAACTGATTGAAGCGGCGGCAAAGGCATATGAAGATGCCATTGAAGCGCAGAAAGATGGAGACTGGGCAGGTTACGGCGAGTACATGGATGAACTTGAAAAGTATCTCAATGAACTTGCAAACTAAAGGTTATTGTGCTAGACTATAGAATTAATGATTTATAATGACGGAACAGGGGCATTTTCGCTGAAGATGCCCCGGTTATCCGTGTAAAAGTATATTAAGGAGGTAAAAATGCTGGAGTTTAACTTAGACAAGATGTTATTCAACATTCCGGCTGATGCGCACGAAAAGTCCGATCTGATAAGAATTCTCAAGGATCATCCCGAAGTACAGTTTGTGTCCTTTGTGGGGCTTGATATTGCGGGCAATGATACCGATGAAAGAATTCCGGTGAAGCTTTTTGTGGACGACATGGATGACATGCTTACTCATGGTATCCAGACAGACGGTTCCAGTGTAAACTTACCTAAAATTGCAGAGCTTAATAACGGTAAAGTTGATATGATTCCTGACATGTCAGTTAACTGGTATGTGGACTACAACTTTAACAACATTGACCTCAGAACCGGTCTTCCGGTTGGTACTCTGAGAATCCCTGCTTTCCTTATCCACAACGATAACAACGAAGTAGGGGCCAGAGCGATTCTGAGAGACTCCGTAAGCGCTTTCAAGGAAAGGCTCATGGAACTGCTCAGAGAGCACCCTTATGTATTCCAGTACATAGACGGTGCTGAAAGTGTGGACGATATTGAGGAAATCAGAATTACCAGTGCGACAGAGCTTGAATTTTGGGTAAGAACGCCTGATGACAAGGCAGACAGGGAGCACCTTTCTACTTCCCAGGAACTCAAGGAACAATACTGGAAGAGAACTTACGGTCCTGTAAGAACGGCACTGGAAAAAACAATCGAAATTTTAGACTATTACGGAATTGAAATGGAAATGGGTCACAAGGAAGTAGGCGGCGTCAAGTCCAAGCTTACAAGCACAGGTGCCCACGACCATATCATGGAGCAGCTGGAAATTGACTGGAAATTTGCCAGCGCAATGCAGGCTGCCGATAATGAAAAGCTGGTAAAGTACGTGGTAAGAGACGTATTCAACCAGTTCGGACTTAACACCACCTTCATGGCAAAGCCTATCGAAGGGGTTGCAGGAAGCGGTGAGCATACCCATCTGGGTGTGTCCGCGAAACTTAAAAACGGTAAAATGGTGAATCTGTTTGCACCTCCTGTTTTTGAAGAGGAATTCCTGAATCCTGTAGGTTTCGGTGCACTCATGGGAATTCTCAAGAACTACGAAGCAATCAATCCTTTTGTAAGTTCCAGCACCGACTCACTCAACAGACTGAAACCTGGCTACGAAGCGCCGGTTTGTATCGTAACTTCCCTGGGCAAGTCTCCGGCAGAACCATCCAGAAACAGAACAATTCTGGTGGGTCTGGTCCGTGACAAAAAGAGCCCGATGGCCACAAGATTCGAGCTCCGTTCACCGAACCCTAAGAGCAATACTTACCTTGTAATTGCAACATGTTATAACGCAATGCTGGACGGTATCGAAGCGGCACTGAAGGCAGGCAAGACTCCTAAGGAACTGGAAGCTTCCATGTCCAAGAAGTGCGGCGAAGAAGATTTCTATCTGGAAAAAGACAGAGAATACAGATCCGAAAAGGACGTATTCGACGAGTACACAGCAGAAGAACGTAATCAGCTCTTCGGCGTGGCACCTGCCACTGTATGGGAAAACATGCAGGGCTGGGTAAAATACCCTGAAAAGGTGACATCAGTTTCCGGTAATGGTGTAATCAAGCCGATTTCCATGGAATCATACAGGGAATTCGTGCTTACAGCATGGGCGACAGAACTTCACGACCGCATCCTTCCTAACTACATGAATGATGTGAGAGGCTATGTGAAGCGCCACGGAGACGATGCTACTGACTACGACCTGGCAAACTGGTACACCATCACAAACCTGAAATTTGAAATTGCCAAGGATTCACTTGAAAAGAAATCATTGCTCACAAGAGCAAGAGAGGCCCTGGACAACAAAGAATACGAACTTGCATCACAGATGCAGATCCAGCTTCAGGAAAAGATGGCACAGCTCCGCAGGCTGTACATTACATACAAGAGAAATTTATTTTAACTAATATATAAAGAAAGAGGACAGACATGTTAGATATCAAGAGAATAAGAGAAGATTATGAAAATGTCAAAGCTGCAGTAGAAAGAAGATGTAAAGGCAGCTTCGGTATCGAAAACGTTTTAGAACTTGACGAAAAGAGAAGAGCGCTTCTGACAGAAGTTGAAACAATGAAGAACCGTCAGAACACTGTTTCCAAGGAAATTCCTAAGCTTAAAAAAGCAGGCGAAGATGCAACTGCTATCATGGCTGAAATGAAGGAACTTTCCGCAAAGATCAAGGAAATGGACGGAGAACTTTCCCAGATCGAAGCAGACCTTAAGGATGCACTGCTCAACGTTCCTAACACTCCAAACCCTGAAGTTCAGATTGGTGAAGACGACACAGACAACGTTGAAATCAGAAAGTTCATGGAACCTACAAAGTTCGACTTTGAACCTAAGGCTCACTGGGATGTAGGTACTGACCTCGATATCCTCGACTTCGAAAGAGCAGCTAAGATTTCCGGCGCAAGATTCACAGTATACAAAGGCCTCGGAGCAAGACTTGAAAGAGCAGTTATCAGCTTCATGCTTGACCTGCACACAATCGACCAGGACTACATCGAAATTCTGCCTCCATTCATGGTAAACAGAGCAGCAATGACAGGTACTGGCCAGCTTCCTAAGTTTGAAGAAGATATGTTCTATGTACCACAGAAGGACTTCTTCCTGATTCCTACTGCAGAAGTTCCTGTAACTAACTTAAGAGCACAGGAAATCATGTCTGAATCCGAACTTCCTCTTTACTATACTGCTTACACTCCTTGCTTCAGAGCAGAAGCAGGTTCTGCAGGCAGAGACACAAGAGGTCTCATCAGACAGCACCAGTTCAACAAGGTTGAATTAGTTAAGTTCGTAAAGCCTGAAGGCTCCTACGATGAACTTGAAAAGCTCACTGCTGACGCTGAAGAAGTTCTTAAGGTTCTCCAGATTCCTTACAGAGTAGTTCAGCTTTCCACTGGTGACCTTGGCTTCTCATCCGCTAAGACTTACGATATCGAAGTATGGATGCCAAGCTACGGCAGATACGTTGAAATTTCTTCCTGCTCCAACTTCGAAGATTACCAGGCAAGAAGAGCTGGTATCCGTTACAGAAACGAAGAAACAGGCAAGGCTGAATTCGTTCACACACTCAACGGTTCCGGTCTGGCAGTAGGCAGAACAGTTGCTGCTATTCTTGAAAACTTCCAGCAGGAAGACGGCAGCGTAATCATTCCTGAACCACTCAGAAAATACATGGGCGGCGTAGAAAAGATTACTAAATAGTAAATAGACGATTTATGGAGCCCATGCGTTTTTTCGCGTGGGCTCTTGCTTCAGAAAGGAGCTCGAAATGTATTTTTTCACACCTGCTTTAGGCGTGTTGGCGGTATATATTCTGGCGGCCATAGTGCCGGCAGTGCTGCTGCTCAGATTTATTTACAGACACGACCATATTGAAAAAGAACCAGGCGGCCTGCTGATTGCTCTGCTTGTGGGCGGAGTGCTGGCAGCGCTTTGCTCGATTATACTGGAAACCATCGGCAACACTGTGCTGGATGTGGTGGTGAGCCAGGACAGTATGGCTTATTACATAATTCTGGCCTTCGTTGTGGTGGCAGCAGTTGAAGAAGGTACCAAGCTATTTTTCCTGAAACGCCGCACATGGCGCAATCCTAACTTTAATTACTTATTTGACGGCGTGGTGTATGCGGTTTTCGTGTCGCTGGGATTTGCGGCTTATGAAAACATCCGTTACGTGTTCAGCTATGGGCTGTCCGTGGCGCTGCCAAGAGCTTTTCTGGCAATTCCGGGACACATGGGTTTTGCTGTGTTCATGGGCATTTTCTATGCACGTGCGAAGAAATATGAGTTGATGGGCAATTATGGGAAGTCAAAGGAAAACCTGATTCTTGGCTACCTGTCGGCGGTTGCTCTTCACGGATTCTATGATTCCTGCTGCTTCATCGGCACAGGGCTTGCGAACATGATATTCCTGGCTTTCGTGGCAGTAATGTATGTGGTAGTTTACAGACTGGTGAAGAATGCGGCCTATGGGGACAGACCGATGTAACTTTTCGTGCCAGAAAAGTGAGTTTGTTATATAAGGTAAAACGAGGGACATCAAGGCCGGAGGCTTGAAGAAACTGACAAGGAGGCAATGGCATGAAGGGGCATTTAAGAAAAATTCTGATAACAGTATTAGTTTTAACACTGATGATTCCAAGCGTCGATGTTGGGCTGGCAGCCGAAGCGGATACTTCAGCAAGTGCAGGAATTCCATTGGATACTGCGCATATTGCAATTGAAAGAGGCAAGACTTACACTGTTTCCAATGCAGAGGAATTGTATAATTTTGCATCAATTGTCAATGACAGTGGACAGACTTTTGAAGGCGCAACTGTCAATTTGATTGCGGATGTAATGATAAATAAAGGAGTGTTCACTACTGTATCAGAAGGAACAAAGTATAGTTTCGAATACATTCCTGCTGAAACGGAAGCGCAAATAGAGAGCTGGATTCCTGTTGGTAACAGCAGAACTCCATTTCAAGGAACGTTTGACGGAAACGGACATGTCATATCCGGGTTTTATTGTTCAGGAAGCTATGCTGAAAGTGGTTTTTTTGGTATTACAAAGGGTGCGGATGTCAGGAATGTTGTATTAGAAAACGGATTTATTTATGGGCCAACCGCAGGCAGTGTGTGCGGCTTAATGCAAGGTGGTTCAATTGAGAATTGCAGGACATCTTTGAGTGTAGTTGGAAAACATTCGAGTAAGCATGTGAATTCAGTTGGTGGTATTGCAGGAAAGGCTGAGGCGTGGGATGACAGCTATAGTGGAGGCGTAAGAGCTGCAACTATTAATTCATGTATTAATACTGGTATTGTGTATGGCGCACATAATGCTGCTATTTGTGGCACCATCTCAATTAGTACTGTTGTAAAGGATTGCGCTGACTTCGGAACGATAGGAGGAAGTACAGGGACTTACAAACTTGTCGGAACTGATCTTGCTGACTATGGAAGTACAAGGTGTGATGATAGCATTTATATGAATACAGACAGACAAGGGAACATTATAGATGGCTGTATTGTGATGTTCAATGCTGAAGAAACCTTAAAGCGTGGCGTAGAATGTCGTGCAGAAGAGGGATATATTCTCGTAGAGAAAACAGCAAGAGTTGCTTTGAATATTGTACCAAAAGAAGGGTATAAGATTTATTATGTAAATGAGAATGATTCACCAGCAGTAAAATTCGGAGAGAATCTTTATTGGGTTGGTTCAGGTAACTTGCTGAAAATATGCTGCGTAGAGGAAGATAAGCCTTTTGAATCACATATTTATAACAGCCAGTATGGGGATGTTGAATACGAGACTGATAATGTCCTGATGTTCCGTCCGCATGAAGGCGCTTATATTCAGGACATTGTCGTAAATGGTGTTTCACAGGGCTCAATTACGCAGTGGCGCATACAGGAAAACGATGATATAGAGATTTATTTCGCAAAGGAAGGCTTGACCTGGGAGGAAACTGAACTTCGCCATAACAGTGAGAAACTCTACGGAAAGCTTATTAAGGGTGTGGAAAATACTACTGTTAAATTGACGACTAAACGATTATCAGGTGGCAAAATCCGTGTAAAATGGACTAAATCCAAAGGCTATAAAGTGGATTACTATGAAATATTCCGGTCAACCAAGAAGAGTGATGTTATAGCAGGTAAGCCTGTTTATATGACAAAAAAGAGCACTTCAACCTCATGGACGAGTTCAAAGGGACTGAAAAAAGGTACGAAATACTATTATAAAGTACGAGGTGTGCGTGTAATGGGTGGCGTGAAATATTACACTCAGTGGTCAAATTACGGTGTCCGTACAGCATAGACAGAATATTGATAAAGGAAGGTGTTTGGAATGAAAAGGTGGTTATTATCGCTTTGTGTTGCATTAGTTTTAATGCTGACAGCGACAAGTGCATTTGCAGATACGGTAAAAGTGCCCTTATCAACAACGGAAATTGAAATTGAACCGGGAAGAGTTTATACTATATCAAATGCAGAAGAGTTGTTTAATTTTGCTGCACTGGTAAATGAAAAAGGATACACCTTTAAAGGTGCGGCAGTAGAACTTCTTTCAGACATTGTGGTGATAAGCGGCAAACTGGATTTCAAGGAAACATACAATGACAAGCTACCGATACTTAATGGCATGGAGATACCGGAGGATGGCTCTGTGCCCATATGGGAGCCTATCGGCAGTTATAATTATATAATGTCTGAGCCACTGTTTTGCGGTATATTCGAAGGAAATAATCATAGTATTTCAGGATTATATAATGGCAATGAATCCAGCGCGGGGCTTGCACTCTTTGGAAGATGTTCAGGTGCAATGATACAAAATGTTGAAGTTGAGAACTTTCTTTTTAAAGGTGCACGGTGTGCAGGGATATGTGGTACCGCGAAAAATGGTACAATTATAAAGAATTGCAGTTCAAGAGGAATTATTTTGTCTCGTGGTACATCCGGAGGTATAGTGGGTGCAATCATGAATGATGATGATTACATTGGACAAAATTCAGAAATAAGATCATGTAAAAGTTCATGCGTCATAGTACAGGGCGTTAAAAGTACTGATACATTTTTTGAAAATAGTAATTCAGGAGGAATTGCGGGGTATTGCAAAGATGCAAACGTAATTAATTGTGTAAGCGGCAGCTATGTAAAAGGAACAGACGGAATTGGACATATTATAGGTTATGCAGAAAAAAATGTTGAGTATACTGGGAGCACTGGAAATGGAACGGCCATAGGTAAGGACTACAATGGTCGCCTTTTAGGTAATAAGATTGAGACAGGCATCCATGAACATTCATACAAGCTGGGAAATGTCTATGATGATACACATCACTATGTTACATGTGTTTACTGCGGAGAAGAACTTAAACGTATGGTTCACTCTTTTGACCCGGCAAAAGAAACTGTTATAACTGATAAAAATTCTACACATTATGGAAAGAAAATACGAGTTTGCAGTTTGTGTGATGCCCACATAATGACCAAAGACGTTTTTACGGGAATTGTTACAATTGACATTGACTACAGCAAGTGCAAAGTTGTGTACATTGACCGGGATACTGTTACTTTCCGTGCAGAACCGGGATATGTGATAAGTGAAGTTCTGGTAAACACAATCCCTGTAAGTGCTGATGCACAGATTGATTTAAGAGATTGGGACGATATTAAAGTAACAGTCAGAGAAAAGATGCCGGTTTCCAACGAAACACTTATAAAAGGTGTTCAGAATACTACTTTAAAAGTAAAAACTGTGTTGGTCGGTGACAGACAAATCCGCGTAATATGGACCAAGTCCAAAGGATACAAAATGGACTATTACGAAATTTATCGCTCGAACAAGAAAAGCAAAACTACTTCAGGAAAGCCTTTTTACACAACAAAGACAGGCAATACGAAGTCATACTGCAGTGCACGCAATCTCAAAAAAGGCACTAAATACTACTACAAAGTCCGTGGCGTGCGAGTGATTGACGGAAAGAAATACTACACCAAGTGGTCAAATTATGGAATAAGAACTTTCAGAGGATAATGATAGAAAATGAACAGTCTTATAGGAGACAGACAATTTTATAAAAAAGTGCTGATGGTGGCAGTGCCGATCATGATTCAGAACGGTATTACCAATTTTGTAAACATGCTGGACAACATAATGGTTGGACAGATTGGTACGGAACCAATGAGCGGTGTTGCCATTGTGAATCAGCTCATATTTGTGTTTAACCTTTGTATTTTCGGGGCTGTGGCCGGGGCAGGGATTCTTGGTGCTCAGTTTTACGGCAGCGGAAATCACGAGGGCGTGCGCAATGCCTTAAGATTCAAGATTATAAGTGCAGGAGTGCTGACCGCTATATGCGCAGTGATTCTGGTGATGTTCAATGAACCGCTGATAAGTGCTTTCCTTCATGAAGGGGAAGGCCAAGGAGATTTGGCAGCGACCCTTGCTTATGGCAAAGAGTACCTGAAATTCATGCTCATAGGACTTGTGCCCTTTGCGTTGACTCAGGCATATTCGGGGACGCTCAGAGAAACCGGTCAGACTATTGTACCTATGGTCAGCGGAATTATAGCGGTATTTGTGAATCTGTTTTTTAATTACGTGCTGATTTTCGGACACTTCGGGGCGCCGGAACTGGGAGTTGCGGGTGCGGCCATTGCAACGTCTATGTCGAGATTTGTCGAAATGGGCATCGTTATGACGTGGACACATAAGCATACCAAGGAACATCCTTTTGCAGTGGGGATGTACAGGAATTTCCATGTCCCTATGCCTCTGGTCCGCCAGATATTACGCGTGGGAGCGCCGCTTCTTGTCAACGAAGTTCTCTGGTCTGTGGGTATGACTATGATGACTCAGTGCTATTCAGTCCGTGGTCTGGAAGTTGTTGCGGCAATCAATATTTCCAATACGCTGGGTAATGTTTTCAATGTTGTGGGTATTGCAATGGGTAATGCGACCGGCATCATAATCGGCCAGATTCTCGGTGCGGGAGACCTGAAGAGGGCCAAGGACGAAGACAAGAAGATGCTGGCTTTCTCCGTTATGTGCTGTATGGCAACGGGGCTGGTAATGTTCCTTATTGCACCTGTGTTCCCGCAGATTTACAATACAGACCCTATGGTCAAGGAACTGGCAACATGGTTCATAAGAATTGCAGGCATGGCAGCACCGATTTTCGGTTTTGTAAACGCGACGTATTTCACACTCCGCTCCGGCGGCAAAACGGGCATCACTTTCGTGTTCGACAGCGGGTACATGTGGGTGCTGACTATTCCGCTTGTTTTCTGCCTGAGCAGATTCACAAGCCTGAGCATCGTGGCAGTGTTCTTCATCTGCCAGTTCTCGGATCTTGTAAAGGTGGCCATCGGCGCTTATCTGATTAAAAAAGGCAGCTGGCTGCAGAATATGGTTGTTAAATAAGAAAAGGCCGCCCTCTGTGAAGGGTGGCCTTTTGTAGTATAAAGTATTATTTGCACAGCCCTTTTAAAAACAGGGGCATCATGGTGCCTGCGTACTGACAAAGGGAATAGTTGCCGCCGCCGATGCACCAGTCGTACATGAGACCGCGTTCGAACATGGCATAGGCACGGGTTATATCGCCCACTGAAAGTTCTTCGCGGAAAGCACCCTGCTCCTTGCCTTCGATGGTAATCTGGCGGAGCAGTTTGTAATATGTCCGGCCTGTGTCCAGCAGATGGCGCTCGCCTTTGGTAATGAGCTGGGAAGAGAAGAGCTGGCACAGAAGCTCGATTGAAACTGTATTTTCAATCATGAGGAAAAGCTCCTGATTGAGGAAAATCAGTTTTTCCACAGGACTGAGGGCAGGATCCATGGTCTCCATCAGTTCTTCGTATTTTTCATCAAATAAGTATGACAGGGAGCTGAGCAGAGCGTCTTTGCCGTCAAAATAGTGATAAAAGGAGCCTTTGGAAGTCCCGGAGGCTTCTACTATTTCTTCGATGGTTGTGTCGTCGTAGCCCTGGCGGTAAAAGAGCTGCCAGGCGGCAGAGACGATGCGGCCTTTTGTATTTCTGGAATTTTTCTTTTTCATGGCGGTCCTCCCGGAATTTATTAAAAAAATTTTATGTTTTATTTTTGATACTTTTTAAAGTATAGAACAGAGTATAGCATATAAATGTTGAAATTTCAATATTTTATTGCAAATATGCCTGTAATATTCTATAAAATAGTTCAAACTCAATTCTGTGTTTCGTTCTGGTTTGAAATGTGTTACAATGGCAAAGTCAAAAAAGAAAAGAGGTAACTGATATGAGTTTTAAATTAGCAAAATATATCGAACCTGATTTTACACAGGAAAGATTCGTAAACGCACCTGACTGCAAGCTGGTGACTGCACCGCACGCAAAGGCAGCGCCTAAGGGCTTCCATGCAACATCAATCTTCCCTGAGTATTTTAAGATAAATGGTAAGTGGCACCTGGCAGAAGACAGCAGAATGGACTCCGTGCCTGTATGGGATGGCGAAAAGATTCATGTTGTGGAATTCCGTAATATCAAGGAAGGCGACCAGGTGGTAGTGGGCAGACAGGAAGACTGCAGCGAAGGCATATATGTTCACGACAACTGCTGGCAGTCCGACGAAGTTGAAAGTACCAAAAATACTTTCGCTTTCAGACAGAGCCGCAGCAGAGAAACTTCCTTTACACAGGACTACAAGGATCTGGTGGAACTTTTAAAATATGAAAAAGAAAACGGCGGATATGTGGTATGGGTTCTCGGACCTGCCTGCAGCTTCGACGTTGAAGCAAGAAGAGTAATGGGTGAACTCATTGCCCAGGGTTACTGCCAGGCAGTTCTGGCGGGCAACGCTCTTGCAACCCATGACCTGGAAGGCGGTTTTCTGGGTACAGCACTGGGATGTGACATCGAAAACCAGAAGCTTCATTACATGGGCCACTACAACCACCTTGACACAATCAATGCAATCAACACTTACGGCTCAATTCCTAAGTTCATCGAGGAAGAAGGAATTACCAGCGGTATTATCTACAACTGCGTGAAACATAATGTACCTTTCGTACTCAACGGTTCAATCCGTGATGACGGACCGCTTCCTGAAGTTTATGAAGACAATTACATCGGTCAGGACACAATCCGTTCCCACGTACGCAAAGCTACTACCGTAATCGGTATGGCGACAGTTCTTCACACAATTGCGACCGGAAACATGACACCAACTTACAGAGTTCTTGAAGACGGCACAATCAGACCGGTACATTTCTACATGGTAGACACTTCAGAATTCGCAGCAAACAAGCTGGGCGACCGCGGAAGCCTTGCCGCAAAGGGCATCGTAACCAACGTACAGGACTTTATGAGAAATATCAGCACAGGCCTGGGCATCTAGCAGGCAGCAGGCTGAATAATATGGAATATTAAGGAGATTAAACAATGAACGGAGAAATTTTAGCTTTTGGATTATATTTCGTGGCAATTATAGGCGTCGGAATATACTTTTTCTTAAAAGACAGAAAGTCCGGCGGCGAGCAGGACTATTTCATCGGCGGCAGAGCAATGGGACCTTGGGTAACAGCAATGTCAGCTCAGGCATCTGACATGTCTGCATGGCTGCTTATGGGTCTGCCAGGAAGCATCATGGCCTTCGGTTTCGGCCAGATGTGGATTGGTATCGGTCTGGCTCTGGGTACAGCTGCCAACTGGATTTTTGTGGCTAAGCGCCTCAGAAAATTCTCAAAGGCTGCAGGTGACGCAATCACAGTGCCTCAGTATCTGAGCAACAGATTCCTGACAAAGAGCCACACACTGCAGATTATCTGCGCAATTATTTTCTTTGCCTGCTTCACAGTTTACGTAGCATCCGGCTTCGTGGCAGGGGCATCTGTATTCACAACAGTTTTCCCTTCACTGAGCACATCAACAGCGATGATTATCTTTGCAGTGGCAATGCTTGCATGTACTTTCTTCGGCGGATTCAAGGCAGTATGCTGGACTGACTTCTTCCAGGGAATCCTCATGCTCATTGCGGTGCTTGCAGTTCCGATCGTTATCGTTACAACAATGGATATGAACCCTGCTGCGCTTGAAACAGTTTACACTTACACTGACGGTGCAAGCGGTGCAGTTACAACATGCGAATTCGGTACAGGTATTTTCAGCTCAAGCTGGAAAGAAATTGTCAGCGGTCTTGGCTGGGGTCTTGGCTACTTCGGAATGCCACACATCCTGGTAAGATTCATGTCCATCGAAAAGCCTTCCATGATCAAGAAGAGCGCTACAGTTGCAATTGTATGGGTAGTACTTTCCCTCGGTGCAACATGCCTTATTGCTTACTTTGGAAGAATGTTCCTGGCTGAGGAACTGCTTACAATCGGCGCACAGAAAACAGTATTCATCGCATTTGCAAGAAAATTATTCCCTGCATTTATCGCAGGTGTGCTTATGGCGGCAATCATTGCAGCTTCCATGTCCACAGCAGACTCTCAGCTTCTGGTTGCTTCCAGCTCATTTACATCTGACATTTACAAGCCAATCATCAGAAAGGATGCCAGCGAAAAGGAAATCCTCTGGGTTGGCCGTGTAGTAGTACTTATCGTTTCCATCATCGGCTTCATGATTGCTTCCAGTAAGGCAGAAGGTGCGCAGGCTATCATGAACCTGGTAGAAAACGCATGGGCAGGCTTCGGTTCTGCTTTCGGACCTGCAATCATTCTGTCACTTTTCTGGAGACGTTTCACTTACAAGGGTGCAGTTGCAGGCGTTGTAACAGGAGCAATTGTGGACGTATGCTGGCTGGCATTCATGTCCCACACAGGAATTTACGAAATTATCCCGGGTTTCTTCTGCAGTCTGATTGCGTGTGTTGTTTTCACACTTCTGGACAAAGAACCTGGCAAGGAAATTCAGGAACTTTTCGACAAGGCAGTTGCTGCTGACTTTGACGAATAATGTTTTAAAAAAATCTGAAAGTGATTAACGGGCGCCGTGCATTGAGTTGCAGGCGCCCTTTTTTTATGCTATACTTTCCTTAATATTTTTGAAAGTGGAGGGGTAATTTAATGAACCAGAACGAACCGAAAAACTTTTTAGACAATTTTAAGAACCCCAACGGAAGCTATCACATTCCTGTGTGGCTCATTGTAGTGGGATTTATGATCAACCCGTTGCTGGGCTTCGGCCTTCTCATTGCACATATATGTGAAGATGAGGCGGGAAAGGCGGCGAGAAAACCTAAATCAGCTAAAAAGACTAAAAAACCGGGGAAGAAAAGAAGTGCTGCCGGAATACTGACCGGACTGGGTGGTTTTGCAGTTTTCGTGGCTGTTTTCAGCCTGCCGGATTCGATTCAGTATCTGGTATGGTGCATAAACGATGGTTACGGAATTTCCTATGGCGTGCAGGATGTGGCAGAAGATCTCATCTGGCTTGTTTCAGGCCTGGTGATGCTCCTTGCAGGGGAACTTATGCGCAGAGCTGCCAGAAGACGCAGTAAGATTAAAGCTATCGTCGGCGATGCACAGCACATGCATATTTCCGAAATTGCAGAAGCACTGCCGGCAACAAGAAGCAAAACTGAAAAGTATCTGCAGCAGTGCATTGATTACGGCGTTTTCGGAGAAAAGGCTTATCTTGATATGCGTTCAGACTGTCTGGTTGTAAGCGGTCCGGCGCCTATGTCGAAGCGTGAACAGGCAGAAAGAGCAATGGCTGAAGAGGCTGCCAAGCGTGCCGAAGAAAATATGGACGAGTACAGCAGAATCCTTAAGGAACTGCGCGATATAAACGAACAGATTCCTGGCGAAGAATTTTCTGCAAAAATCGACAGACTGGAAGACCTGACGGCCAAGATTTTCAAACTGGTACAGGAAAATCCTGAAAAGCAGGGCAAGATGCGCAAGTTTATAAACTACTACCTGCCGACCAGCCTGAAACTGCTGAAGCAGTACGAACAGCTGGATGCCCAGGGCATTGAAGGAAAGAATATTTCCGAGTCCAAGCGCCAGATTGAAGAAACCATGGACACTATGATTACTGCCTTTGAAAACCAGCTGGATACCATGTTTGCGTCAGAAAGCATGGACATTTCCGCCGACATCGCAGCTATGCAGAATCTGATGAGAGCAGACGGTCTGCTGGACAACGAATTTACAGACGCTTTTGAATAAACGGCGCGCAAGGAGAGGTACATAAGTGAAAAGTATCAGAGAATTTTTGATGGAACATGCGGCCCTGGATCCGGTGTCATTTCACATGCCCGGCCACAAAGGCTCCCGCATTTATAAGGAAAATGGCTACGGCAGTTTCCTTGAAAATATAATGGACTGCGACATTACTGAAATACCTGGTGCGGACAATCTGTTCCAGGCAGAGGATATAATCGCGGAAACCATGAAAAAGTACAAGGCCCTTTACGATGCAGAGCAGTCATATCTGCTGGTCAACGGCAGCTCCGGCGGCCTGATCGCTGCAGTGCTGGCATCAGTGCGCCACGGCGGCAAGCTTGTCATGGCCAGAAACTGCCACAAATCGCTGTTTAACGTTCTGGCCCTGGGGGATATTGAGCCGGTTTATGCTTTCCCCGAAACCGAGAAGGAATACGGCATTCTGGGCGAGGTTACGGCAGCAGAAATCGCCCGCTGCCTGGACGAAAACCCTGATGCAGACGCAGTTGTGCTCCCATCGCCTAATTACTATGGAATCTGCAGTGACGTGACCGCCATAGCAGAAGAAGTTCACAAACGCGGCAAAATCCTCATCATCGACCAGGCCCACGGCGCGCATCTGAAATTTTTTGAAAAGTTTGGTGATGTTGTAGTCGAATCCTGCCGTGCTTTCCCGAAATCTGCCGAATCCTGCGGTGCAGACCTTGTAATCAACAGCGTTCACAAAACTCTGGCTTCTTTTACCCAGAGCGCGGTTCTCAACCTCTGCTCTGACAGAGTAAACAAATATGTCCTTGAGGACAAGCTTCAGACCATCGAAAGTTCCAGCCCGTCCTATCCAATGATGGCCAGCCTGGATATCAATGCTGATCTGCTGGCAGACAAGGGTGCAGACCTTATGAAGGCCTGGGCAGATAATCTGGACTGGTTCTATGAAGAAGCAAAAACAATTCCGGGGCTCCGCGTTATGGACATACCGAGTCTGGACAGAACCAAGATTAACATCGACATGTCCGCTTACGGAATCAACGGCAACCAGCTGGAAGAAATGCTCATGGAAAAGGGAATATTTGTGGAGCTGGTAACAGGAAATATCGTAATGTGTATGACAGGCATCGGCAACCGCCGGGAAGATTTCCAGCGGTTAATCGACGAACTTCGGCATATTTCGACAATCCACAGACTGCTTCCGCAGGACCAGCAGAAACCACAGCCTGCAGCACTTACCAGGAAGCTTGAGCGCGCATCAGTACCGCGTACCAAGGTTTTCGTACCTGTTGACGAGGCAGAAGGCAGAGTCTGCGCCTCATCAATTATTCCTTATCCGCCTGGAATTCCTATGGCATGTCCGGGAGATGTGATTGACAGGGAAGTAATTGAGTACGTGAAGGCAAGACGTGCGGCCCACGAAAAGGTCATCGGACTTAACACAGATGGCACTGTGACAGTCGGAGAATAGAACATATTGTATATATAAGGCAGACATTACCACAAAATGTCTGCTTTTCTTCATTTTTCAACATTTTTAGCGTTAAAAAATAAATTTTTTAGTGCTTTTTGTTTAGCATTGTAGTATAATATATGCTGTATGATTTTGTATAATTTTTAGAAAGGAAGGTCTCACACAAATGAGTCAAAAACATTTAAACAGCATCCACGTGAGCCATTACAAGCACACTGCTGGCTGTGCTACTGAAGTAATGCCTGTACCTGATGTTGTAAAGATTTCTATGTCTCAGCATATCGGAGCACCTTGTAAGCCACTTGTACAGAAGGGCGACTACGTAAAAGTTGGTCAGCTTCTGGGCGATACAGATGCTTTTGTAAGTGCACCTATCCACTCCAGTGTATCCGGTACTGTAACTGGTATTGAAGAACAGAAGAACGCTATGGGCGGAATCGATACACTTGTAGTAATCGAAACAGACAAGAAACAAGAAGTTTACGAAGGAATCACTGTTCCTGAAGTAAATGACCTCCCAGGATTCGTAAAGGCTATCAGAGAAAGCGGCCTTGTAGGTCTGGGCGGTGCATCATTCCCTACACACATTAAATTCAACCCTAGAAACATTGATGACGTACACACTCTCATCGTTAACGCTGCAGAATGTGAACCTTTCATCACTTCCGACCACAGATTAATGCTGGAAGATACTGAAGATTTAATCGCAGGCTGCCAGCTCGTTATGAAGTATATCGGCCTTGACGAAGGTTATATCGGCATCGAAGAAAACAAGATGGACGCTATTCAGCACATCGACAGCGTTCTCGCTGCTAAGGGTATCACAAACATCAAGACTTTCAAGCTTCAGGCTAGATATCCAAAGGGAGCTGAAAGAGTTCTGGTTTATGAAATCACAGGTAAGACAATGAACGCAGGCGTACTTCCTGCAGACCTTGGAATCATCCTTTCCAACGTAACTACAATTGCTTTCGTTGGTCAGTACTTCAGAACTGGTATGCCTCTTATCAACAAGAGAATGACTATCGACGGTGATGCAGTAGCAACTCCTAAGAACGTTATTGCACCTATCGGTACAATGATTAACGATGTAATGGCTTTCTGCGGCGGATACAAGCAGGAACCAAGAAAGATCTTAATGGGCGGTCCTATGATGGGTCGTGCGATTTTCTCCGACGAAATTCCTATCATTAAGAACAACAATGCAATCCTTGCATTCTCCAAGGCTCAGTCCCTTGTAAAAGAAGAAACAGCATGTATCAACTGCGGCAGATGCCACCAGGCATGTCCGTTCGGCTTAATTCCTACAGCTCTTGCAGACGCTTATGACAGAAGAGACGCTGAAGCTCTCAACAGATTAAAAGTTATGCAGTGTATGGAATGCGGAAGCTGCTCATACATCTGTCCTGCAAGAAGACCTCTGGGCTTCACTAATAAGCTTGGTAAAGCAGTAGTAAAGGAGGCTGGAATTAAATAATGGACAAGAAAACATACAGCAACTTAATCGTTTCCTCTGCTCCGCATATCGTATCTCCAATGGACACAAGCAGAATCATGCTGATGGTTATCATCGGTCTTCTGCCTTCACTCCTTGTAAGTACATATGTATTCGGATTCAGAGTAATCACACTTTCAGCAGTATGCGTAATTGCATCTGTTGCTTTTGAATGGATCTGGAACGCACTTATGAAGAAGCCTCAGACTGTAGGTGACCTCAGTGCTGCTGTAACAGGTCTGCTCATCGCATTCAACGTTCCGTCCGGACTTCCTTACTGGATTGCAGTGCTTGGCTGCTTCGTAGCAATCATCGTTGTAAAACAGTTATTCGGCGGCGTTGGTAAGAACCTTACAAACCCTGCAATCACTGCCAGAGTAGTTCTTTTCATTTCCTATGCAACTGAAATGACTACATGGACTCTTCCAAGAATGGCAGCTGATGCAACTTCCACAGCTACTCCACTCGGCGTTCTCGCTGAAGGCGGCACACTTCCTTCCAACATGCAGATGTTCCTCGGATTCATCGGCGGTTCCATGGGTGAAGTTTCTGCAGTAGCTCTTCTGCTTGGCGGTCTCTTCTTAATCTGGAAGAAGATCATCAGCCCAATCATCCCTGCTTGCTTCATCGGTACAGTTTTCGCATTCGCGTTAATTTACTACGGAGTAACAGGCGGCGATGCACTTCAGATGGCAATTTTCCACGTACTCGCAGGTGGTGTAATGTTAGGTGCATTCTTCATGGCAACTGACTATGTAACATCTCCGTTATTACCAATGGGTAAAGTTATCTTCGGTATTGGCTGCGGTCTCATCACAATGATTATCCGTGTATGGGGTCAGTATCCGGAAGGCGTTTCATTCTCAATTCTGCTTATGAACTGCTTAACTCCACTCATCAATAACTTCTGCGAAAAGAGAATGTATGGAGGTGCAAAGAAATAATGAAAAGCAATACTTTTAAAGAATATATTCAGCCAGTAGTAGTACTGGTAGCAATCTGCTTAGTAATCACTTTTGCACTTGCTTTTGTAAATGGTATCACAGCACCAATTATCGAAGAAAACGCTAAGAGAGCTGCTGAAGCTGCAAGAATCGAACTTCTTCCTTCCGCAACTTCCTTCGAACAGTATACAGGTGACCTGCTGGTTTACACTCCTGATGCTGTATTTGTAACAGACTGCTATACTGCTAATGACGGCGGTATGGTAGTAACAGTAAGCACTAAGTCCTTCGGCGGCGCACTGGTTGAAATGGTTGGTATTGATGCCAACGGCGCAATCACAGGCGTTAAGGTTATGTCTCACGCAGACACAAAGGGTCTTGGTACCAAGGCTCACGATGCTGCTTATGTTTCCCAGTATGCAGGCGTTGATACACTTGCAAACGCTGAAAACATCAAGGGCGAAAGTGCAGTTGGTTTCATCAGCGGCGCAACAATTTCCTCCAACGGTGTATACCAGGGTGTTTGTGCAGCTCTTGAACAGTTCAAAGCGGTAGGAGGTGCTAAATAATGGAAAAGAAAATCAGCAAATTAGCAATCCTTACCAAAGGTATCATTAAGGAAAACCCTGTACTGGTATTATTACTCGGTACATGTCCTACACTTGCAACTACAAGCTCTGCCTTCAATGGTATGGGTATGGGTATTGCAGCAACTGCAGTATTAATCTGCTCCAACATCGTAATTTCCTTATTAGCGAAGATTATTCCTGATAAGGTAAGAATCCCATGCTACATCGTAGTTATTGCCGGATTCGTAACATTAGTACAGTTCATCGTTCAGGCATTCGCTGAACCGCTCTACAACTCACTGGGTGTATTCCTCCCTCTGATCGTAGTAAACTGTATCATCCTCGGCAGAGCGGAAATGTTCGCTAACAAGAACAACCCTCTTGACTCTGCATTAGACGGTATCGGTATGGGTCTTGGTTTCACACTCGCACTTACTGTAATGGGTGCTGTAAGAGAAATCATCGGTAACGGAACAATCTTCTCCAGCTTCTTCCTCGGAGATCCTGACATGTTCACAATCAAGATTCCATTCCTCGTAGATCATCCGTTCATGATCGTTGCACTTGCACCAGGCGGATTCTTCATCTTCGGTTGTGCAATTGCAGCAGTAAATAAAATGATGGCTAAAAAAGGCGGTGCGCCTCGTGAATTCAGCTGCCAGGGCTGCGCTCTTGCATCCATGTGTCAGCAGGAAAAGTGCATTGCTGAATTAGACAAAGTAGAAATTAAGAAAGGAGCTGAAGCATAATGAACTTTTTCACAATTCTCGTTGGGATTATTTTAGTAAATAACTACGTTCTGGCTCAGTTCCTCGGAATCTGTCCTTTCCTGGGCGTATCCAAGAAACTTGACTCTGCAGTAGGTATGGGTGTTGCCGTTATCTTCGTAATGGTACTCGCAACTGCAGCTACATGGCCAATCCAGCAGCTTCTCAACATGTGGGGAATCGGTTACTTACAGACAATCGTATTCATCCTCATCATCGCTGCTTTAGTACAGTTCGTTGAAATGGTTCTGAAGAAATTCATCCCTGCACTTCACAAGTCCCTGGGTGTATATCTTCCGCTCATCACAACAAACTGTGCAGTACTCGGTGTATGTATTTCCAACATCGATGCTGGTTACAACTATATCGAATCACTGGTTAACTCCTTCGGTGCCGGCGTAGGTTTCTTACTTGCAATGGTAATTTTCTCAGGTATGAGATCCAAGCTTGAAGGCAACACTGCTATTCCTGCTTCTTTCCAGGGAGTACCTATCACACTTGCATCAGCAGCTCTGTTATCCCTTGCATTCATGGGATTCGGCGGTTTAGTTTAGGATAAGGAGGCGATTATAATGAGTGCTATTTTAACACCAGTATTATTAGTAGTTGCCGTAGGTTTTGTCCTGGCAGTTATCCTGACTATTGCGTCCAAGGTATTCTATGTACCAGTTGACGAAACAGTTACAAACTTAAGAGCAGAACTCCCTGGCGCTAACTGTGGTGCCTGCGGTTTTGCAGGTTGTGACGACTATGCTTCTGCACTTGCTGCAGATCCATCAATCGGCACAGCAAAGTGTCCTGTAGGGGGCGCTGATGTTGCTGCTAAATTAGCAGAAATCTTAGGCGTTGAAGCTGGTTCTGCAGAACCAAACGTTGCAGTAGTTATGTGTAACGGTCACAACGGCGCTGCAAAGAAGCTTATGGAATATCAGGGCATGTCCACTTGCTCAGCTGCAAAGCAGTTATACGGCGGCGGAAATGTCTGCGGTCACGGCTGTATCGGTCTTGGTGACTGCGAAAGAGTTTGTCCTTACGGTGCAATCAAGGTTTGCAACGGCGTAGCTGTAGTAGCAAGAGAACTTTGCGTAGGCTGCGGTATGTGTGCTAACCAGTGCCCTAACAAGGTTATCAGAATTGCTCCTGCAAAGAACAAGGTTGTGGTACAGTGCCACTCCACAGATGCAGGTGCTAAGACAAGAAAAGCTTGCTCCAACGGTTGTATCGGATGTAAGAAGTGCGAAAAGGCTTGTAAGTTCGAAGCAGTTAAGGTTGAAAATAACTTAGCTTATATCGACCCTGAAAAGTGTAAGAACTGCGGACTTTGCGCTAAGGAATGTCCAACAGGTGCAATCAATAACATGAGAGCAAAGAGAAAACCTGCTGTAGCTCCTGCGCCAGCAGCAGAAGCAAAGGCAGAAGCTCCGGCTCAGGCTGAAGCATAAGGATTAACCTTTCTAAAATCAAATATAAAGAGGATGACCCGCGGGTCATCCTCTTTTTTCGTGCATAAAAGCAGGCTTATAGGACAAAAAGCAAGTTCTGTTATAGTTCATTTTTCTCCAGAATATCTTTCAGCCCTCTCATATACTCCAGGGATTCCTGGATGGGGTGGCGTTTAAGGTCCAGGTATTCATTGTAATATTCCTGAAATGCAGATTGTACAGGCCCGTCATCATATTTGGAAATTGTATTTATGAATTCTGTTGGTGTCATTCCTGTGAGTTTTTTAAAAACCCGATTGAAATAAGACGCATTGGTATATCCGAATTGATAAGCCAGTTCATGGACGGGGTAATCTTTGTTGTAACCATTATATTGCAGTATAATGAGTATTTTGCGTATTCTGTTATAGTTGATATAGTCTGAAATTGTAATACCGGTTTCACGGCGGAAAACTATGCAGAGATAGCTTTTGCTGAAGCCAAGGGATGCTGCAAGGCTGGAAAGATCGTATTTTTCGTTATAATTTTTTTCTACGTGACTGATGATTCGCTGAACCAAAGGTGAATACCGGCTGGAATCAACATAACCGCCAGAAACACCTTCGGGACTTGGTTTGTCTGCAATAAAGGAAAACAGTATCGTACGTAAAAAGGAGTCCACACAAGATGAGCACAAAGAATCGGTAGTTCTGTAGTTCGTACGGATATAGGCAAAGAAACTTTCCAGGTTGGATGCGTCGTGCAATACGAGTACATTTTGGCTGCTGAAAAAAGATTTGAGCTCCGGATCTGTTATGCGTAATAAAACTTCATATTGAATGCAAAGATTGTGGGTGTCCTGCGGTACGCCATGGACCACAAAGGGAGGAATCAGAATCATACTGCCTTCTGAAAGAGGGTAGTCAATCCCGTCAGCACGAAAAATAAGAGTTCCCTTGCGGACATAAGCCAGATGAAAGAAATCATGGACATGAGGCTGCAACTCCCAGCCGGCAGGGAGCTCAGTCTCTCCGCTCCATATGAACTGCATTTTTTCCATAAGTACCTCCTGTAAAATACTTTGTGAGTATTCTTTATGACCTAATTATATCACATTTTTTATCAGAATTTGTACGCAAAGGCTGCATAAAAGGTCTAAGAGATACTCTTTAATTTTTGTTTTATGGAGAAATGTGTAACGCATTATTTTGCCTCAGCAATGCCAAAGATATCCCTGAAATCACAGTATTGCAGGAACAATCACATTTTCAGAGTGTTTTTTGATTGCTGTCAGCCTGCCAATTGGAGTTAAATACAGGAGTATCCGTAAAAGTCCCGGGTTGTAGATTTTTAATATTCAGTGTGATAAAATGCGAAAAAACACACCCTATGTGACCGCTATAGGAGGACAAAGACCGATGAAGTTTAAAGAGATTACTGTTCGTGGCACCCCGTATGAACGCGGATTGACTTATGGACAACTATGCCGTGATGAAATCAACGTCTCAATCAGGGGCTATGAGATATTGTTTAAAGAAACAAAGGGGATTTCGTGGGAAGATGCCCGTAAGATTTCTGAATACTACCTGTCATTGCTTCGTGATTCTGAGCCTGACTATGTGGAAGAAATGCGGGGGATTGCCGAAGGTGCAGAAGTAGATTTGCTGGATATAGCTGCTTTTAATTCACGTACAGAAATCATATATGCACAGGCTGAAAAGACAGATGTGAGTGAGTGTACAACTATCAGTCTGATGGCACCTGCTACAGAAGGTGGTCGTGTCATTGCCGCTGAGAACTGGGATTACAGTACGTTGCTGAGAAACAGTCTGGTCATCGTACATGTTTATCAGGATGAAAAGCCAGATTTTGTGATGGTGACAGAGGCGGGAATGATCGGCGGCATCGGCATGAATGACTGCGGCATTGCAGTTCTGCTCAATGCACTGAGCACCACTGTTCCGTGTAAGGGAATTCCGCTCCGTGCCCGCATGAGAGCAATGCTGGAAGCCGAAACTCTAGGTGATGCTTATGTGAAAGGAAGCTGTGAACCCGTTTCTGTAGCAAATCTGATTGCAACACACAAGGACGGTGTGGCCATCGGGTTTGAAATGGACTCGCAAACCATTGAGCCTCTTATTCCGGAAGATGGTGTTCTGGTACATACGAACCATTATATCGGACCTAAAATGTATCTTGCCCACGATGTAAATCACAGGGGCAGCAGCTACATCAGACTTCAGCGCATAAGGACGCTTGTGAAAGAGCGCCATGGAAAAATTACCATCGGAGACGTTATGAACATGCTGCGCGATCATGCAGGATACCCTTACTCCATATGCGACCATGAAAACATGAAAGATGCACTGGTGAACCGGGATGCTACAAACTTTGGTATAATCATGGATTTAAGCGAAAACTGTATGTATCTTGCACCGGGAAATCCGTGTGAAAGTGAATTTGAAAAATACTGTATTTAGCCGAGGGAGGAAAAAATTATGGAAAACAAATCTTTTGTTCCTACAGCACAGGGCCTGGTGGACTATGTCAAATCTTGTATGAAAGTTCCTCATATTTATTTATGGGATGGTAATGGTCAATATGTGACGACAGAGCTTGTGAACGAGCTTGCGGCTAAATTTCCGGATTGGTATACTCCGGAAAAGAAAGCTGTACGCCTCACTCTTGCAGATAAAGGTATCCGCGGATGGGACTGTATAGGTATCATTAAAAGTTATATATGGAATGATTATCATCAGGACAATACAGCCTTGTATAGTAAAGAAAATGATTATAGTACAAGAACACTGATTAAAGCTGCCAAGATACAAGGACCTATCGAGGATATGCCAGAGAAGCCCGGCCTGGTATTATGGAAACCCGGACATGTGGGCGTATATATCGGAGATGGGCAGGTAATTGATGTGGCGTGCGTTACCCATGCAACTGATATTACACATCTTGTGGGAGGAATTCAGCAGCTTCCGATTGAAGCTACTGCCTGGACACATTGGCTGGAGTACCCGGAAATTGATTATTCGGAAGGAACAAAGCAAGACTAATAACTGCAATCAGGCTAATGTCGCACACTGTAAATAATATCGTGTATAAAAGGTAGTTTAAAAAACCTGGCAAGGATATCTTGTCAGGTCTTTTTTTATGGTTTTAAAATCGTTTATAAGTGACTGAAAGATACTTCTTCTTCCAGCTCCTTTCTGAACCCGAAGAGGCAGATTACTATAAGTACCAGAATCAGAAGATTCAGTATGAGAAGCACCATTGCTGCCCAGAAAATATCGGGAACAGGAAATGCGGTATACACTGCCAGGATTGTCTGAATTACAGTGTTCCAGGTGCGGAGGCTGAGAAGCCGTCTCTGACGGTATTCCAGATTCATGGAACCGGCGATACCGGCCAGGTTTGTAAGCAGCTGGAAGTGAAAATAGATAGCGATGACTTGCATTACAGCTGCGGTCAGTGCATAAAGAGAATACAGCAGGCCGCTGCCATAGGTATTTGCTTCCAGTATGGTGAGTACCCAGTCAAGGACAGACCAGGCAGCCAGGATTGCGGCCACATTGCGCAGCAGTCCGGCCGATTCCTCGTAAAGGGCCAGAACCGGAATAGCGCTGAAAATCATCAGATAGCCTGCCCAGGATGGCAGAATGTCTATGGGACCTATGGTGATGTTAAAGTACAGGAAGAAGTATGCCCAGGCGATTCTGCGGAGGACGGGGGCAAGTTTTTCGGCCATGAGGCTCTTATCAATTGGATTCATGGTTTTCCTCCTTTGCTGATATTATGAACTCGGTATCGTAGCCGTCGATGTAGACGCGGCTGACGAGGATTTCCGGAATTGGAAGAACAGGTAATTCTGCTGAACCGGGTCGTAATATGTCGGAAAGTTCGGTTTCATAGTAGTAAGACTGATTGCAGTTCAGGTCAGTGATTGAGCCGTTCCACGCGGATTTGCTTGCGCCGGAGTAATTCTTATCGAAGGATATGGCGTTGAAACTCCAGCCGGAAGTGCTTGAACCGCTGGCGGTAACTCCTGTAGGAGCCTGATTGCGATCGTCCAGGCTGGCATCTGCATCTTCAGGGATATCGGCTTCTGAATCAAAGAGGGCGCTTTCAATGGTCACGTATTTTATGGCAGTCAGATCAGCATCCGGATCTTCCAGGGTATATTTAACATCGAAAGTCACATCCGCTTTTTCAAACTGGGCATTGGTTACTGCGGTTTTGCTCAGGGCAGGCTGACCTTCCCAGAAAATATTCACGCTGCTGTCTGAAGTTGTGGCTTCAATGACGTATTCTGCAAATACCGGTGCGGTTACAGTACCCTGCTTTCCCTGACCTGTGTAGGTTGTCACAGGACCGACTGCGTTGAAAGTGTCATGGCGTGAGGCGCCGTTAATGGTTTCTGCAATTATGATTTCAGGCTCACTGCAGTCTGCTACTACCCAGTTTTTGGATTCTGTAGCCAGAGTAATGTCGTAAACAGCCATGGCAGGAAGCCAGCCGCCGGTTTGCTTGTCCTCATAATAGACAGGCATGCCTGCTGCAATTTCTTCTTCGGTGTGGCGGTAGTATTCAAGGTAAATTGCCAGTTTGCAGGTATATTTTTCATCATCATCCGGTGAAGGCTGAAGGTTGAATACTGAGTAAAAACCATTGCTGCTTGCAAAAGCTGCAAACTCTGAATATGAACTTGCAGGCTCGCCCAGCAGCCCGTTTTCCATGTGGTAGTAAACCCAGCCGTCGTCTCTGCTGGTCTTGAGGGCTGCGGCGATTTCTTCCTGCTTGCTGAGAGGTGAAGCGGTGGCGATATACAGGCCATCTTCGAAAATTATGCCTTTGGCGTAAGTGTCGATGGCGCCGGCTATGGTGGTACAGCGGTTGAGACGGGCTGCGGCCAGATCGCTGGCAAGCATTGAATAATCATTACCCTGACGTGTATTGCCGGAGTACTGAACGCCGTAGGCTGCAGTACCGATGAAAATCGGCTGCAACAGGATGATACCGATGCAGACGGATACAAGTGCCATGCCTTTCGGATATTTTTTAAAGCGGGCGATGCACTGGATACGACGGGCGATGTTTTTGCCGCCGTTGGAAAGGGATGTGGTGCCGAAGGCTCTTGCATACCTGTCGTTGGCCATGGAAAGAAGGATGTTTCCGTAGTCGCGGCGTTCCTCCCCTTCGAGAAGTTCCAGTACCCGCTGGTCGCAGAGTGCTTCCATATCGTTGCCGATACGGTTGAAAACATAAAGCATGAAAGGATTGCACCAGTGAAGGGATCTGAGAAGAGACCAGAGAACGCTCTGCAGAGCATCGTGGTTCTTCAGGTGAAGCAATTCGTGGAGAATCACTTTTTCGTCAGTAACAGTGCCTTCCGGAATGACCAGAACCGGTCTGAAAATTCCGCAGATAAAGGCTGATGAAATGCCGGGAAGCTGGACCGCACGGCATGGACGCAGGCTGTAACGCTGACAGACTGCAGTTATCATATCAGAAGTTTCGCGGCTTCCTTCAGTGCCTTTTTTCAGAAGGATATAAAGCCGGATATATGAAACTGCATATCCTAGCAGCATGATAATAATGCCCGCAACGTATATTATGAAAAGCCAGTCTGTGATGCTGGCAGGTTTGCCTGAAATCAGCGGCATGAACCATGTGCGGCTGATTGGTTCGTAAGGTGCAGAAAATGCTGAAGCAAGATTCTGTTCGGCCGTAAAGCGGAGCTGCTCAATCCACAGTGGAAGGGGCAGCATAACATAACGGTTGTTTACTTCCACCGGCAGCAGAATCCGGAGAGCAAGAAGAACCCAGATTCCGTACTGCCAGCGGGGTGAAAGCTTGTCTGCAAGAAGATGTTTGAGAACAAGGAGCAGACCGGCTGCTGCAGATACAGTCAGTGTGAACAGGAGAAATTCCCAGATATTTGTCATGGGTTACACCTCCATTTCATCCAGCAGTTTTTTCAGCCGCTGTCGCTCTTCTTCGGTGATTTTGGTTTCTTTGAGGAAAGCTACCAGCATGTCGCCGGTGGCACCGCCGTAGACTTTGTTGAGCAGGGTGTTGCGCTCATGGCGGGCGCAGTCCTCTCTGGAAACTGCAGCAGAATATGTGTGGGGCTCCAGGCTGCGGTCGATTATAACCAGGCCTTTGCCTTCCATTCTTGTAAGATAAGTGTGAACAGTGTTTCTGCTCCAGCCTGTACCTGGGCGGATGTGATCAACGATGGTCCCCAGCACATCGCAGCCTTCCCAGAGAGCTTCCAGAACAGTCCATTCAGCATCAGTCAGTTTATACATAAAAATACCTCCTACAATTGTAGTAACCCTTTTGGTATATACTACACTTGTAGGAGGCTTCTGTCAATAAAAAATTTTGTTCTCAGCCCGGCGGCCACCGTAAAGGAATTCCAGTTCGTCCTTGTGGTGGAGGTAGCCTTCGTCTTCGAAATACTTGGCGCTGACCGGACATTTTTTGAAGCAGGAACAGCATTTGATACATTTTCCTGTAATGCTGGAAGGGTCTGATGGGTCGATTGCACCCATAGGGCAGGATCTGATGCAGAGTCCGCAGCCAATGCAGGCATCTGAGGTAAGAGGCTTGACTCTACGGAAATCAAATTTATTGCCGTAACGGTCCTGAGGTTGGAAATACGGGGCTTCAGGGTTTCCGTCAACCACAAAATCCGGCATAGGGTGACAAGATTCGCTTGTACTCTGAATCTTGTCAGCGGCTGTTTCTGCCAGTTTTTCTGCTTCTGCCAGGTCATCAGCGTCAGGTCTGCCTTTTCCCAGCTCATAGGAAAAAGAGTGTTCGCAGGAAAAGGCTCCGGCGGCTACAGGATGGAAGTCATGCTCCTCCAGAAGCTTTTTAAGTTCTGCCAGGGAGTTGTCGTAGGCACGGTTGCCGAAAGTAACTACGGGAACTGCAAAGGCCCCGCCGCCCCTGATGCTTTGAAGATATGGCAGCATCAGGTTGGGCAGCCTGCCGGCGTAGGTCGGAAGGCCGACCACGCCTACGTCGGCAGGGCCCAGCCCGGGAAAGCCTTCCCGGGCGGCGGGGCTGGTAAAGTCATATACACAAAGTTCTGCCCCCAGAAGCTCAGCCAGGCGGGCAGAAACTGTCTTTACAATTTTTTCAGTGGTGCCTGTGGCGCTGAAATAAATGGCCCAGACTCTTTCGATTTTCATGGTTTTCCTCCGTTTAATGCAGGGCAGCTCTAGCGTACTTCGGCAGGAAGCCTTTTTTCGATGATGTATGCCAGAACTCCGATGAGAATTCCGCTGATGAGCCCGCTGAAAAGCAGTATTGCGAAATAGCTCATAAGTTTTATATTTGATACGATAAGACATGCTGTGGCAAGCTGACCCAGATTGTGAGCAACACCGCCGGCCATGCTTACGCCCACCATGCTGAAAAGTTTTGTCCGGTAAAGTCCGTACATGACCAGTATACTGAGTATGCCGCCTGCAAATGAATATATCATGCCGAAAACTCCGCTGAAAAGCAGTCCGGCTATGACTATTCTCACGCAGTTGATGGTAAAAGCGTATCTGAATCCCATGCGGTAAAGGGCGATGATGATGACCAGGTTGGCAATACCCAGCTTGACTCCCGGAATTGGTACGGGTACCGGTATGAGAACTTCCACATAAGAGAAGATAAGGGCAAGTGCAGCGAACATGGCGCCGAAGGCCAGTCTGCGTGTGCGTTCTGTTCTGCCGCCGTGTCTTCCGCTAGCCTGAGATAACATCAGCGTCACCTCCTTTGCCGCTGCCCACAATCTCCACTACGATTTTATTGGGCAGGCAGACGATAGCATCTTTAGTCTGGGAAATAGCACCGGTGTTGACACAAACCTGATTCTTGCAGGTTGAATAAGTCATTGAAACTGCACCGTCTTTTATGGTAATATGATTAGTGTGGCCGTCAATGGTAACGTCGATAATCTGGTCCTGCGCCAGGGTGTAGATTCCGTAATCTTTGCCATCTGAAGTGATGAGGACCTTTTCTCCGGTAATGCTGCCGGAAACGGACCACCAGGACACCAGTCCACCGAAGACCACAATCAATATGAATAAAACAATATCGGCTTTTTTTATCATAAAATCTCCTTAAGAAAGGTTATATACCAATGAAAAATTTTTCTGCGAAAAAGGCTCTTCTGGCCCTCGCTTTAATCGTAACATTAATTATACCACAAATGGCCTGTTCATCCAATGGGCAAAATACCAACACCAATTCCGGTGTAGGCAAGACCGGTTTTTATCTGGATACTGTCTGCGGCATCACAATTTACGGCATGTCTGATCCGGACGGCAGCCTGGCCAAGCTCAGCGATGATGATCTGGAGCTGCATTTCCTCAGGGTTATTACAGACGCCTTTCTGGTATGCAGTGACTACGAAAAGGTTCTCAGCAAGACCATTGAAACCAGCGACATATCCCGCATAAATGCTGCCGGCGGAGAAGCGACCGAGGTAAGCGATGAGGCGGCTGAAATCGTTGAAAAGGGCCTGTTTTACGGGGATATTTCCGGAGGCGCTTTCGATATCACAATCGGCAAGGCAACGGACCTCTGGGACTTTCACGACAATGTGGAAACAGGTCATGAAGGCGGAAAGATTCCGTCCCAGGAGGCTTTAAATGAGGCTGTGAGCCACGTAAATTACAGGAATGTAAAAGTGGACGACAACATGGTGAAACTGACAGATCCGGACACGGAAATCAACCTGGGTGGAATCGCCAAAGGCTACATTGCTGATAAAGTAGCTTCTTATCTTGAAGAACGCGGTGTAACCAGCGGCGTAGTGGACCTGGGCGGTAATATCGTTGTAATCGGGTCCAAGTCACGGGACCTTATCTGCGAAGACGGTACATCTCCTGAACTGACAACGCCTTTCAATATCGGTATCACTGACCCTTCATCAAAGACAGGTAATCTCCTTGGCCTTATGCCATGCAGCGACAAAACCGTGGTAACTTCCGGGACTTACGAACGCTATTTTCAGCAGGACGGAGTGAAATATCATCACATTCTCGACCCGAAAACCGGCTATCCTGCTGAAACCGACGTGCTTTCTGTGACGATAATTTCCGAACGCGGAAACTCAGCTGACTGTGACGGTCTGAGCACAACCTGTCTGGCACTTGGCATGGAAAAGGGGCTGGAGCTTGTCAGCAGCATGGACGGTTTTGAGGCGATTTTTGTCGGTACAGACGGAAATGTTGAAATGACCAGCACGGAAACAGGCTTTCAGTTAAACAGATAATTTAATCATCAATCCAATCTGCGGCGACCTGTTTTATCAGGTCGTCTATTTTTTCCAGCGGCACCTGATTGTAGTAAAAAATCAGGGCACTGGTTTCCTGGTCTGTGATTTCAGACAGCGGTACCATGTGAAGGCCCAGAGCGCGGGCGCAGGCACAGAGTTCTTCTGCTTTTCGGCGTGATCTTACTTTCAGCGTCAGGTTAATGCCGGACTGAGTATCCACAGTCCGGACACGGCCGTTGCTATACTTTCCGAATGCGGCAACTGCAGCCTGCAGTTTCTGCGCATATAAGCTGCGCATCTTACGTATGCCGGTGTAATAGTGGCCGTCTTCCATAAAAAATGCAAGGGTCAGCTGCTCGGACTTGGAACAGGTCTGGGTATACTGGCTTTTTATACTGCGGAAAATCTCTGCCATCTCATCAGGCAGAACCATATACGAAATTTTTACGGCCGGAAAGAGTGTGGAGGAGAAAGAGCCCAGATATACTACCCGGCTTTTTTTATCAAGTCCCTGCATGGCAGGAACAGGCTTGCCGAAATATCTCAGCTCGCTGTCGTAATCGTCTTCTATTATTATGCTGCCGTTGCGGTCTGCCCAGTCCAGAAGCTGATAACGGCGGCCTACAGGCATTACTGCTCCTGTAGGGAACTGGTTGGACGGGCTCACATAAACTGCAGAAGCAATATTTGTCGGCAGGCGTCCTATGTCGATACCGTCACTGGCCACAGGAATGTGGGACACGGTGAATCCTGCATCGCGGAACATGCTCTGTACAGGCAGGTAACCCGGAGCTTCAAGTGATACGTGATTTATACCCATTTTGACCAGAATTCTGGAAAGGTGGCTTGTAATCTGCTGGGTTCCGGCACCGATTACGATATTATCCGGACTGGCGTTTACTCCACGGGAACGGTAAATGTACCTGGAAATTTCATAGCGCAGGGCCGGCTCTCCCTGGGGGTCGCTCTCAAAAAGCAGCAGCTGGGAGTAATCATTAAAAACTCTGGCCGCACATTTTTTCCACTTGGCGAAGTCAAAACAGTTAAGGTCATAAAGATACGGCGGTTCCTCAAAAGTGTAGTCGCTGAGGGTATCGGCAGCAGCAGGTTTGTTTCCGGCACCTGCACCCGCATCCGTTCCGATGTCTGCTACATAATACCCGGACTGAGGTCTGCTGGTTATATATCCTTCCACCAGAAGCTGGTCATAGGCCTGGCCGGTGGTTGTCACGCTTATGCCCAGCTCTCTGGAAAGGCTGCGCAGAGACGGAAGTTTTTCTCCGGCAGCCATAACGCCGCTGAGAATGTCTGCCTTGATTGCTTCATATAACTGTATATACAAAAATTCCTTGTCACTGTTACTTAAATCAAGAATTATAGGTTTCATTTTGACGAATCCTCCAAACTGTATATGATAAAATATTTATTATTGCATATTTTAATAATAACACTTTGGTAGTATTATAATACCTGTTAAAACATTTGGCAACGGAGGTATTTATATAAATGGAAAAAAAGAACAAAATTTTTGACATGGTAATGACAGCACTTATTATGGGGCTTGTAGTGCTGGCCACATCGACTTTCAGAATTCCGGTTCCGATGACGCAGGGGTACGTGCATCTGGGCGATACAATGATTTTTTTAGGGGTTCTGGTTCTCGGCCGCAGAAACGGCTGTATCGCGGCTGGTATAGGTTCAGCTCTGGCTGATGTGCTGGCAGGATACGCAATCTATGCACCGTGGACACTTCTCATCAAAGGTCTCATGGCCTTCGTCATGGCGACATTCATCGCAAAGGCGAAAGGCCCTTTCAGAACGGTCATCGGCATGGTACTGGCGGGCCTTGTTATGGTGGCGGGTTACTGCATCGTTGATGGGGTGCTGGCGGGCAACATGGCAGCAGGGATGATTGGCGTTCCGGCAAATATCGGCCAGTTTGCAGTGGGCATGGTTCTGGCATCCGCACTGGCGGCAGCACTCTGCAAAACTCCGGCAAAGCGCTGGTTCGCCTACATACCGGATGAAGTAAAATAGTATATTAAGACATCTGACGGCTGCTCCGGGAAATTTCCCCGGGACGGCCGGTTTTTCTTTTCATGGAAATTATTGTATGGTATAATTGTTTCAGGGAAACAAAGGGGGTGCTTTCAGTGAAAGATAAAAAATTGTACCTGATAATAGCAATAGCTGATGTAATCGCTGCTGCGCTGATAATATGGCATCTGCAACTGATAAAATATGCTCCGAATGCGTATGCCGGATATTATGAAATACGTGATGTGTATCGTCTTGTAATCATAACACTGGGTCTTTTTGTGGGGATTGAAGAAAAGTATATAAATAAAGGCCCGAAAAGCACAATGTATCTTTTTGTAATAGCGGCGGCAGTGAATGGTATATATCTGCTGAATCTTTTTGATCATCGTGGACTGAAGGCATTGTCCGATGTTCTGGCAGGTCTTTCAATGGACAACATTGTGGAAGGAACGGACATGTTATTTTTACTGACATTTTTCGTGCCGCTGGCAATTGCAGTAACGTGCGGGATTATAGCCGTCATCCGGGCATTCAGGCTGAATAAAGAGCTGAAGGAGGAAGGATATGAGGATTCTGAAAAGTAAAATATTCATTTCAATTATATTGCTGGTGTTGATATGGACCGTGATAAACCTGATTGCACCGCAGCTTTTGATCGATGTCAATATTACAGGAACTTCGGAAGATGGTACAATAGAGTATGAGGTAATCAATTTTTCCGCATGGCCGTCAAACAAATCTGCAGCGTGGAATCCGGATACGACAAGGCTGCACATACTGACAGATGACGGTAAATGGGAACGAGTGCCGGCAATCTATGATGAAGGATTTCTTTTTCTGGATGTTGGTGTACCAAATCGACCTTTAATAAAGTGGGCAAATACCACCGCAGCCAAAAACCCGCTGATTGAAGGCGAAACATATAGACTGACGCTGATTATGAAAAAAGGAAATCACACAATTGAAATCAGCGACGAGTTTGTCGCATAATCATTACATAATAACCAAAGAGTTCATGCATGGGCATGAGCTCTTTTTTGTAGAAAAAACTCAAAATAAGTCATAAAAAGACGAACGATTTCTGAACTTGGAGAAGTCTGCATGCAATATACTATAAGGGAAGTAGTTATTGACAATATATCAAAAAAGGAATAAAATATGAAAAACAAAGAGATAATATTTTATAAAAGAGAAAATGGAAAGGTGCCTGTACACGAGTTCCTTGATATGCTTCCTAAGAAACATCGTATTAAAGCTTTGCGAAGCCTCCAACTGCTTGAAGAATTCGGACTAAATCTCACTGAACCAGACACTAAATACATAGAAGATGGAATATTTGAGCTGCGCATCAGATTTGCAAGCGATATAAGCAGAATTTTTTATTTTTTCTGGATTGATGAAAAAATAATAGTGACAAACGGGTTTATTAAAAAGAGCCAGAAACTGCCAGCACGTGAATTGGAAAGGGCGAAGCAGTATAAAGCGGACTATGAAAGGAGAATGAGCCATGAGTGACTTATCAAAATACATCAGAGAACAGATGAAAGATCCGGAATTTAAAGAATTATATGAAAAGAGCGAGGGTGAATATCAGGTGGCGCGTGAGATTATAAAAGCCCGGATTGAAAAGAACATGACTCAGCAGGAACTTGCAGAAAAAACAGGGATGCGCCAGTCAAATATCAGCCGCATTGAAAACGGTAGCTGCAGCCCTACGGTGGAAACACTGAGTATAATTGCAGAAGGCCTGGGTAAGAAACTTGAAATAAGATTCGTTTAAATTATAAAGAGTTCACGCGCGTGAACTCTTTTATTATCCGAATAATCCGCTGAGATCCGGAAGTTCGGTCATATGGTCTATAGTTACAGTACCTTCATAGTAGGAGAACGACAGGTAGAGTTTGCCGTTGGTTCCCCACCAGCCGTCCATATCCAGCATGTCTTCTTCTGTCATGCCGAAATCATAGAAATCCTGATACTCATATCCCTTCTTTTTAAGGGTGCCTATGTAATCCATCATGGTTTCTCTGGATGTCCCGGTAATTTCAGTACGGTAGGTTTCCACCGCGTTCATGGTTCCGTCCGGATAGTCCGGAAGTTCCTTCGGCCAGCCGTCGGCTTTTTTTGAAGCTTCTTCGTTGATATCGCTCACTTCGTTAAGCAGGTCATCAAAGCCGCTTTCTTCTCCTGTGAGGGCCTCCAGTCCGCTGAGAATACCTGCCAGCTCATCCAGTTCCTCATTGCCGGTTGAACCACCGGAACCGCCATTTCCAAACAGGCTGCTGAGGATTCCTGAAACCTCGTCATCCTCGAGTCCGGCTTCTTCAGCCGCTTTCTTTGCCGCAAAACCGGCAATTGCACCGATGATAAGGCTGACAATCAGGGCTATTACCATCATGATGAGCATGGCCCGTGCAAAATTACGTTTGTTTATCTTCCGGCATCCTCCGCAGGCCCATATAATTGCCAGAATTATGCCGACTACAGGAATTGCCATGAGCAGCGCGATGCCTATGTAACCTTTTGTTGTTATCGGCTCATATTTGCTGTCCGGACCGGGCGCATTGTCCGGCTGCACATATACAGTCTTCGGCTGTGGCTGCTGTGCAGATGCCGGCTGTGACTGTGCAGGGGCAGGCTCAGCTGCTCCCTCATCGGCCGGAGCTCCGCAGGTCATACAGAATTTATTGCCCTCTTCGAGAGGAGCGCCGCATTTCTTACAATTTGCCATGGTGTCCTCCTTTCTTCCGTCAGGCTAGAACTTGAACAGTCCGCCTAAAGCGTTATTCAGTCCTCCTGTCACTTCGTTAAGCGGATTGTTTACTATGCCGCCTGTTTCTTCTTTCTTGTTTCTTGTTGCCTTGATAATTTCATCAGCCATACGGTTAAACGGCAGTGACTGAAGCCACACTTCTCCCGGACCTCTGAGTGTTGCCAGGAAAAGCCCTTCGCCGCCTAAAAGGCCATTTTTGATATCGTTCTGCAGGGCCACATCGTAGTCTACAGTTTCACTCATTGCCACCAGACAACCGGTGTCAATCTTAATCATTTCGCCTTCAGCCAGCTGCTTTTTGATGATAGTACCCCCTGCATTGAGGAAAACCACACCGTCGCCGGTAAGCCTCTGCATGATGAAGCCTTCACCGCCGAAAAGCCCTGCACCCAGCTTCTTCTGCAGATAAAGGTCGATGTTTACGCCCTTTGCTGCACAGAGAAAAGCTGACTTCTGGCAGATAAGTGTCTGGTCAAAAGTATCCAGGTCAACAGGGATAATCTTGCCCGGATAAGGTGCCGCGAAGGCAACCTTTGCCTGATTGGCCGGGTCAATATTCTGGAAAACTGTCATGAAAAGACCTTCGCCGATCATGGCACGCTTACCTGCTGACAGCAGCTTGCCTCCCAGGCCCTTGTTTGCATCAGCACCGCTTCCGTCGCCAAAAACAGTTTCCATCTTGATTGCCGCTTCCATATAGTTCATTGCTCCGGCTTCTGCGATTACGCTTTCGCCCGGATCAAGTACGATTTCTACCATCTGCATGTCGTCACCGATAATTTCGTAGTCGATGACGTCTGCCTTGCTGAATAAAATATTTCCTTTCTGCATCATTCCCGGAGGAATGGCCTGTGTGCCCGGAGCCGGTGCGCCGCCCATAGTTGCTCCGCCGCCTGCCGGTGCTGCGCCCATTGTTGCGCCACAGTTTGAACAAAATCTGCTTCCATCAGGAAGCTGGGTTCCACAATTAGTACAAAATGCCATAGTCTTTACCTCCTTTTAATTTTCGTAGTTTCCGCTTAAAGTGCAGTTCCGCAGTTAGCACAGAACTTGGCGCCTTCGTCAAGTTTAGTGCCGCAGCCAGGGCAGAACTTTGCTGCGCCTGCTTCCGGTGCTTCTGCTACAGGAGCAGACTGTGTCTGTGCATCCCACGCAGGTGCAGGTGCAGCCTGTACAGGTGTTGCCTGCTGATTGTTTTCGGCTTTGTTTACTTCAACCTGCTGCTTTGCAGCTTCAATTGCCTGATGGTGGTCATCGATGCGGATAAGAAGATCATTGATTTCTTTTGATTTGTCCTCACCGCTCTTTGCCTGCTGGTACATTGTTTCTCCAAGCAGCATATAGGCCTCGTTGAGCTTGCCCTTTTCTTCCATTATTTTCATGTTTAACTTTCCGTTTTCCATGGCGTCCCCGGCCATTTCGCCCAGGTTCTTCGCCATCTTGTTTAAGCTGTCAAATAATGCCATAGTTACACCTCCTGTATTCTCTTAACTACATTTCCATCATCTGATAATTATCAGGGATTTCAAATAACTTTTCGTCTACCTTATCGCTTGCTTCTATAATCTTCATAACGGCTTCTTCACCCTCAAAAGCTCCGATCATATAAACCAGGTCGTCTCCGTCAAAGCACATGATTGATGCGCCGCCGTCGATGATCCATTCTTCTGTTTCATAAGTCTTGCCGTCGATTTTGCGGGTGCCTTCCTTCAGCTCGCCCATGTTCACATCGCTTTCCTCCACGATAGTTCCTGCGATGGTCTGCACATCTGCCTGAAGGCCCATCTTGATAACCATTTTGCTTGCGTGGTCAATGACGTACATGGTTTCGCCGTCTATGATGCTGACTCCTGTGCTGACTCCGCCTATAATAGTTTCGGAATAGCTCTTGTCACCGCTGGTTGCAGTAATCATGGTAAGCTTCTGGCCTTCCATTTCCATTTCGTATTCCATGTACATCTTGCCTGCAAACTGGCTGTAGAATTTTCCGGTCTTGGTAGCCAGGTAGCCTTCCAGCTCTTCCGGAATGTCTGCCGGCGGCTGCTGTTCCTGCTGCTGTTCATCCGCCTCTTGTCCATCCGGCTGCTGTTCTTGCTGCTGCTGTACAGGGTCATCTGCCGGCTCATCGGTGCCACAGGCTGAGAAGCAGAATATCATCATCAATGCAAGCAGTAATACCAATATTTTTTTCATAGTCTCATCCTCCTTTTAGTAAAAATCATCCCGGCCCAGCTGATAAACATCACCATCGGCCTCTTGTTTCAGATTAATGCTTCCGTCGCGGTCAAGGCCGCTCAGGTCAAGATATATTTCCCTGAACTCTATGGGCTTTTCATAGGAAAAAATCAGTTTGTTCCACTGCCCCAGCTCATAAGTAAGCGGGGACATTGCCTTTTCGAAGGTGCCGGTTTTGCCGGTATTTTCTCCCTGGCTGATTGTAATAGTCGGGTCGCCGTTTCCGTTATAAGCAAAGTCAATTATTCTGTCTCCTGCGGCTGTCCATCTGCCGAGGAGAGGCTCCCATGCCCGGCGGATTTCTTCATAACCCGCATACTGCACATCATGCACGCTGTCATAAGCATCGTCATATGTAGGTCCTCCAAGAGCATATGTACGGGTTTCTCCCTCAAAAGTAATGTTTACCTTACCATCCTGCTCAATTCCGGCTATGTCCAGTACGATTTCCTGAACCTCGCCGTCCTCCTGCCATGCAGCCTTGATGTTGCATGTGTCTTTCTCCTGGTCAAAGTCGATAATCAGGCCGGCTCCTTTGTCTATAACATTTTCATCTTCCCATGTACCACCGTAAAATGCTGCCTTGCCGTCCTTCCAGGTGAAGTATGCGAACTGCTCGTCAGTTGCTGTCCAGCAGCCCTCCATAAATTCTTCCCGGAGATTTGCAGCTTCCTTTTCGGCCTGCTCCGGCGATTCCTGGCCGGTCTGCACTGCCGGATTCTCTCCGGTTGGCTCCGGTGGTTCTGTCACACTGCTTTCATCTGTGCCGCATGCTGCCAGAGATAATGCCAGCAGCATGACAAGCATAACCGATATATATTTTTTCATATTGTGCCTCTGTTTCTTATTTCAGCTGTCTGCCGCATATTGTGCAGAATTTTTCTTTCTTGCTGTACTTGGCACCGCAGCCCGGACATTTTCTCTTTCTGGTCGCAAACACGATTATCAGAATTATGACCACTGCAATGGCAATCCAGATAAATATGCACAGTCCCAGAGGCGCAGGGCAGAATCCGCAAAGGGAGCATTTATCGCCTTCCGGGTCTTCTGTCACCGGCTCTCCGCCGGCGTTTCTTTCATTTCCTGTCAGTTCCTGAGTGCCGCCGCCGTTAACTTCAAGCACATTGGACCACTCAGACGGGCCGTGTGTTCCCAGAAAACGGATGCGCAGCTTCACATTGCTGTTTTCTTCAACAGGTACGTCAAAATTGTATGCTCCCCGGTTTCCGTTATACAGACACCAGTCGCCCCCTGAATCTGCTGTGTCGAATTCTATCCAGTCGCCGCCGTCAATGCTGACCTGGGTTTCCAGACCGTCGAACTGTCCATCGTCCTTCATCTGGTAATAAACTTCTGTCATCCATACCGATTCCGGTGTGGTCTGCACATATTCAATATGGCTGTTTTCATCTCCTTCGGAAAGAACAATCTTCATGTCAGAGATTACAGGTGCTTCGTATGTAGTAGGCGCATCAGGGACAATCTGTGTGCTGTTTTTGCCGAATACTGCACTTTCAGACCAATCTGAGAATTTACTCTGCTTGGTTCCGATTTCATTATTTGCGGCATCAAAAGTTTCCCATTCCATATAGTAGCGGCAGCGGATGTAGAGGCTGTGATTTTCCACATCAAAGGAGTAGATGTTTTCCTCCCAATCTTCGTGGTGCTTCACATAGGTGGTTATGGCAGACTGATAAGGAACAAAGGTGCCCGAACCTTCTCCTTCGTAATAAGTCAGCCAGAAGAACTCAAAGTCCTCCATCATTTCCCCACGGAGAGAAACATAAGGATAGCCCTCTGCGTAACCGGCTGTGTACCAGTTAGTATCCCATTCTTCGTTGTGCTGCCAGTTTTCCTCACCGTCCAGCGATACATCGTACTGCATTGTGATTTCAAAGGAATACAGCCCGTATTTCTGGTAAAAAGCATCGCTGTCTCTGTCGCATTCTGCTGCAAGCAGCGCCACTTCAGGGTCTGCAACCATAATCATTCTCAGGTCGTCATGATGACCTTCCTTTTCATTACCGTCAGTAAATACAAAGTAGTTCGGTGCCTGCGGTACAGGCAATTCAAATTTTGATATATCGTTTGCCTCTGCCCCGACTGCCATCGCAGGAAAAAGTGCCAGCAGCAAAAGGACAGAGAGCAAAATGCTGAGTAACCGTTTCAAAGGACACACCTCCTATTCTTCCACAGGCATGATGCTGATGCTGGTTTGTCCGAACATATCCAGAAGCTGTACGTTTACACCGTTTGCGGTGCGGTCAATATAGCCGTACTGCTCATATTTTTCCACGCAGTCATCACCGAAGCCTGCATCCTGAAGCTTCTGTGCATAAGCAATTCCCTTCTCCATCTCCCAATTCAGTTCCACAGAGAAAAGGGTGCCGATTTCATTGGCTGCCAGTACTTTACCACCTGCATCCGGTGTTGGAATCAGGGCAGTATAGTCATTTTCAGGCCAGTCAAGAGGTTTGCCTGCAGCCGGAATATCTTCATCGGATTGGCTCTCATCAGATTGAGTGTCATCCGGAGTTTGCTGCTCCTGCTGGCTGTTATCCTGCTGCCCCGCTTCTTCACTGCCTTCATTTTCCGGCTGCTCGTCCGGCTGCTGCTGTTCCTGCTGTACAGGGTCATCTGCCGGCTCATCGGTGCCGCAGGCTGCAAAGGAAAAAACAAGTAAAAGTGCAAGTAAAAGCACAAATATTTTTTTCATTACATTGGCCTCCTTTCGTAAAGGTAACGACGGCCGGCGGCTGGGCCAGCCGCATTTTCAGATGTGTATTCTATTACTCACTCGGAATATCATATATGGAATCAACCGAAGGCACATTGTCAACGGAAATATAATTTACTACATACAGGATTTCAATTTCCGGGGTTTCAAGAACTTTGCCGCTGATAATATCCAAAGTCATTTCAGTATGTTCCTTAACGAAAATACCGGTTGCCTTGTCAATCCAGAAAACATAAGTATTTCCCAAAAAATCTTCCTCTGTTTCATACTTCACGCAATCGAAGCCCTCGATAGTTTCACTTCCGGCGTTAATACAGTTTGAAATATCACTTGTATAAAAGAGCATTCCGCTGAGGAAATCAGCTTCGTTTTCCATAAACTCCGGAATTGTTCCTGAAACTGCTTCTCCGCTGTATCTCAAAGAAATGGTGCCATCTTCGCGGTACAGGCGTTTTTCCATAAGTGTGCCGCCCTCAAGGCAGACATACTCGCCATCCTCACCGTTCCAGATAAGCAGGGCTTCACCATCATAAAGCACTTCCATTTCGCCGTCCGGTTCTCCGCTGCTATATGCAGCTCCCCTAATATGGAAAGGTTTATTACTCCAGTCAGCAGATACTGCTGTATCGTCCGGGGCGGCTGTATCGTCCGGTTCTTCTTCGCCCGGGTCAGGTACGTCTGCATCCTGCTGTTCCTGCTGCTGGCTTTCATCATCATTTACGGGCGGGTTATCGCTACCCCCCCACACACGCACTGAAGCCAAATGTCAGCATCAGCGCCAGTAATATCATCAATATCTTTTTCATTGTGCTTTCCTCACTTTCGCATTCTTTTTTCTGAATGGCCCACATGGGCGGTGGTTGATATTGCGGGCCGCCCATATAGCGATATCTTACGTATTACTTACCGCGATTTCTGATAATAAGCTGATATGCCACCTCGCCATCAGGAGTATCGACTGTGCTTTCCGTCTTGTCGGACGGATAATCGACTTGGTAATTGATATAAGAGGACGGGTGCATACCGATATAGTCCATCCATCTGCCCAAACCATCATCGTCCTCATGAATATCATTGTTGAATACTTCCATGTAGCCTGCGCTTTCAAGGGCAAGGCAATATTCGTGGCATTCCTCAATGGTGGTGTTGTTGAAGTACAGGGCAACAGCCGCGCCGCTGTCATCATACTCGGTATAGACAAGTTCACCATACGGATATTCGGGGATTTCCCAACCGTCAGCGATTACCGGGCCACTCGGAGCGTCCCCGCTACCGCCGCCCGACGGGGTAAAGTCAATTTCCGCTTGCCAAACATCTGTTACAGGATTTCCGTTTGATGTGTAGGATTTTTCCTGTTCCTCGGCAAAGAATTTGATGGTAAAGGCAAAACCGTTGCCCTCACAGGCATAGTTGACATACTTTCCGTTGGAATTGCTGTCAGCATAGGCGGGGGAAACGCCGGAGAGGGATTGACAATAGCTCACGCACTCGTCAAGGGTGGTGTCCTTGATATAGACTGTTCCATCGCCTTCCTCAAACTCGGTGGCATAAAGGATCTCGCCGCCCGGATATTCCGGCAAGCCCATAGAAACAAGAAGTTCCTGCGCGTCCTCGGCGTTGTGTTTTGTGTAGGAACCGCGCCCCGCCGCATTGTTGACGCTGCTAACGGGAGCGTTAGGGTCGCTCGGCTCGTCATCATCGGGGTCAGGGGTGTTCTGCTGTTGCTGTTGGCTGCTGCTCGGTGTCTTATCGTCACTTGATGGGGTCTTTTCATCGTCCCCGCCGCCGCAAGCGGCAAGGGAGAACACCATCAGAAGCGCAAGTAAAAGCGCAAATAATTTTTTCATTGTGTTATCCTCCTTTAAGTTTGCGGTGCGCCAATCTCAAACGATGTGACCGTCCACCATATTTCAAGTTCATTTGTCTTTTGGTCTTGTCGGCCGTGTTGCAGCGTCCACCCGGTTTCGGGGTCAACCCAGTAAAGCATATCGTACCCATACATGACAGTAGTGAGTTTGAATAGATTGCAGTCTACTCCGCATATCTGCTCACTTTTTACATAATACTCGGTAACATCAAGATTATCGGGCAGTCTTTCAGGCTCATTTGCATGAAGATAATACAGCGGGCGGCCTGTTATAATTTCTGCAAAATCCGAGCAAGGCCAGTAATAACTGTTGAGTTCAAAAAGGTCTTCGCTATTTGTCGTATATTCTGGTCCCCAACTATATTCTCCGTTCTCGGTAAAGCCGGATGCGCCGTCCATCGTTTCCCAATTTCCTATTAAGAAGTCGTCATTATAAGAATAGTCCCAATGCTTTTCTCCATCGAAAGTAACCTTTGACCCGCCGTTATCGGGGCCGCCGTCCATTTCGTAGGAATAATGGGAAATCGGCTCCTTGTAGGTTAAGTAATACCGTTCTTCCTTTTCAACCATCCTCTTGACTTTGACAGTAGCGATTTTCTCAACGCCATCCAATGTTGCGGTAATGGTCGATCTTCCTACCTGCTTTCCTGTAAAGCTGATGGTAGAGGATGTTTCTCTGCAAGCGATAACATAGGTATCAGATACGGAAAATGTCACGCCGGATTTTCCGGGGAACGGCCTCCATTCCTCCACACCATTGACAAAGATTTCATACTCTGCGTCAACGCCCTCCGGCGCGGGGTCATCTTCCGCGCTTTCGTCCTGCTCCTGCTGTGAAGTGCCGGGGCTATCGCTTCCCCCGTCCGGGGGCTTACCGCCATTCCCGCCGCCACAAGCAGCAAGGGAGAGGACAAGCACAAGCGCAAGCAAAAGCGCAAATAATTTCTTCATTGTGGTGTCCTCCTGTCAATCTTCATTAAGCGTTTGGGTTTTCGGAATACAGCACGATTTTCAGTTGTGCAAGATCAACGCCGGAAAATTCATCGGTCGGCTCCTCGTAATGTTGAATTTCAACATACGGGCCATTGGCAATCTCTGCTTGCCATTCGTAACCAAAGGTTGAAAAAGTCCCTGCTGCCTGTTCTTCTTCATCATCAAACAACGGCCAGTAAGTAAATCCTTCTGCTTTCAGCGCGTCAATGTATGCGGCAACCTCGTCAACACTTGCAACATCAAAATACACTCGCCAAACAACAATGGTATCATCTTCCTTCCATGTGGAAGCATTGACGATCTTTCCGGCTCCTGTGTATTTCATTCCGGCTGTGATGTAGTCGGCAACAGGCCATCCGTCTGCGTCTGTTTCATTGCCGCCTTTATCGTCCGGCTCGTCCTCAACCGGGTCGGGGTCGGGTGTGTTCTGTTCCTGCTGTTGGCTGCTGCTCGGTGTCTTGTCCTCATTGCTTGGGGTCTTTTCGTCGCCCCCGCCGCCGCAAGCGGCAAGGGAGAAGATCAGCGCAAGGGTCAGCAAAAGCGCAAATAATTTCTTCATTGTGTTGTTCTCCTATTTTTTATTCTCCCATGCTGTATCGGGCCGCAAAGCCGGAAATTGCTCCATTACCCAATACAGAAGCTGAATCTCACTTCTGAAGTGAAAGGTTTTGCCGTTGGCCTCCGCCACGCCCTGCCAGGCAGAATCATCCACCGAGGTTACATATACACGGAAAGAGGCAATGGCCTCGTCCGGTATATCCGGCGGCGCTGCGTGGCTGTTTTTCCATTTATTCATCATGCCTCTCCTTTCTTTCTCCGTAAACCGGTTTAAAATTTGAATAATTTGCCCAGTTTTTTAATGTCTCCCAGGTCTATCTGCGGTTTAGGCTGAGGCTTCACATAATTGAAACCTCCGCTTGGCTCTCCTACAGAAAATCCGATAGACGGACAATTATGGTCGCCTTCGAAGCAGTGTTCAAGGTCAACATGGTAACAAATTCCCCCTACCATTTTATAAAGGTGTTCCATGCTCGGATACTGACCGGCAGGCTGAAAACCGTTCTGCTGCAGAATCTGACTGTACTGCTGCACTGCGTTGTAACCTTCCTGATAGTTGTTGAACTCTGCGGAGAAAACATAATTTCCATCGCCGTAATCTTCTATGTTATATGCTCTGCCACCGAAGGACCACTGAGGGTACTGACCCAGATACATGTTCCATTCATCCATGACCTGCTGATTTCTGGCAGCTGCGGCCTGTTCTTCCTGTACTGCAATCGGAAGCTTGGTTCCGCACTCTATGCAGAACTTGGTGCCAAGGTCATTCTGCTTGCCGCAGTTTTCGCAGACTGCACCCTGCGCCACAGAACCTTCAGGGAGCTGGGCGCCGCATGACTGACAGAATTTCTGTTCCACTCCTGCAGGTGCTCCGCACTGCGGACATACCTTAACGTTTTTTCCTATTTCTGTTGCAACTGTTTTTGCTAATTTTTCAAGATCGTCAAATAATCCCATAACCTTCTCCTTTCATTGTCCACTATTAATTGTCGTTTATTTCCATTAAATCAAAGTAAGTCTTCCATCAATTTCACGGTCAAGATGCTGATGCATTGTCAGGTATTCTTCGATAATATCTCTGACTGATGTGGCGAGAGTAACAGGTTTTTTGTTCTGTTCCACTTCTTCATAATCCACACCAAAGAAATCTTTGAAATTGAGGAAATGATACTCCTGCAGCCCTATTCTGAAAAGCTGTTCCGGAGTTATTGGACTGTCTTCATAAGTAAATTCGAGAATTTCTCTTTTCGCCTTGTCATAGACCACTTTCATTCCCTTTGAAAGCTGATAAAACTCTGTATGGTCGCCCTCCCAGGCTTCATCACGGAGCATGAAAGTAAGCATCCGCTTCAGCTGGTCGCCCGTTACTGTGAGCATATGGAGAGAATCATCAAACGGGAAGCATTCCACAAAGTCCTGATAAGTTACCAGCGGCCCAAGTCCGCATCTTATGCTTCCGGAACCCATGAACATGATATCGATTGCCATGCTTTCCCTGATTATATCTGAAAAAAGTCCTCCGAGCTCGGTTTCCATGTTTCTGGCAGGGTGGGTAAGCTGGCGTTTGAAGCGTGTAACGGTCCTGCCGTACTTCAGGTCGGTCTGTTCTTTGTACTGGTTCAGCACTCTTAATATATCCGCATCCTGCGGGCAATTTTCCTTGTTTATTGGAACTGCCTGCCACTGAAAGCTTTCGATGTTGTTTTCGTAGGTATCGATTACTATATCGAATCTGCCGATCTGGTCAGTCCCTGTACCGGCCTGGACAATTGCAATGTTGTTTACAATTTCAGGTTTTTCAATGAATGTATGTGAATGTCCGCCGATAATTACATCTACGCCCCATGCCGGGTCAAGTTCGGCAGCCAGCCTCTTGTCTTCTTCAAAACCGATGTGTGTAAGAAGAACGGTAAAGTCTATGTCGGTTGCGTGGTATGCGTTGCAGATTCTGCCTACTTCTTTAGCCGCATCGTGGATATCGACGAAGGAACCTATCACATCTTCCATTCTTGTCTGGGCCATTACTTCTTCAGTCAGCACACCTATAAAAAGTATTTTCATTCCGTCAATTTCCAGTATTATGTGTGAATTGAACAGTCTGGCCGAATTGGATTTTATGTAGAGGTTGGCGTTTATAATCGGGAACTTTGCACATTTTTCGAGGAAAAGAAGGTGCGCCACGCCGTAGTCGGTTTCATGGTTTCCAAGAGTTACCACATCGGGAGCAATTGCGTTCATAATTTCGATAGTGCTCACGCCCTTGAATTCTGAATCGATTACCGAGCCTCTGAACATATCGCCTGCTATGCAGTACAGCGCATTTTTTTCTTCCCGGCGGACTTTATCAACATATCCTGACAGCATACTCACTCCGCCTACCAGTTTGTCATCCACCGTTTCAGCGGTAAAATCACCATGCATATCGTTGGAATGCAAAAGAATCAAATTTTTATATCTGCCCATTTTAAACCTCCTTTACATGTCTTTATACTTAATCAGAAGCTGCTTCCGGCTGGAAAGCTGCAGTTTGCGGTAAACATTCTTGCAGTGGAAGTGCACCGATGAATAAGATATATACAGTTCATCAGCAATCTCCGACAGAGTCATGTCTGTCAGCAGCAGGGTGAACACTTCTCTTTCTCTGGGGGACAGTTCCACTAATTCAGGATGCACATGCAGAGCATTCTGATATTCCTGCTTTGCCAGCTTAACAAAATCAAGAAAGCCCGGCTTGTTTTGCTTATCCATTTTCACACCTCCCTTGGTAGTTTTACTACCCAAATGGGTAGTTATCGCTTTTTTCGTTGAAAAGGCTTTTTATTTATTTTATAATTGAATTAACCTTATACACTTTCGCGCTTTATTGCGATAATGATACATAAAAAAGAGTGTGAGGGATATCCCTTGTTCAGGGGATTTTTCAGTTTTACTACCCATATCTGGGGGATTTTCGTGAATTATGAGGTGGTTTTATGAGTTTTTCAATACTGTTAGAAAATCAAAAGAAAAGATTAAATCAGCCGCTCTGGATGCTGGTGTGCTTCGCCATGTTCAACTTATGGCAGATGGGTTTTATATATTTTATGGGGCCGGCTCTGACCATTGACGGCCGCACCCCGATGCCTATCGACATGGATAATGCGACCATGTTTATTGCAGCCGCCTATGTCTGCTCCATCGTCTGGATGGTGTTCCTTCCTCATCTGACGGTCTGGGCCGAAAGGATTTCCGCTGTCGTGGCACTGCTTACCATGATGGGACTTTTCCTGCCTCTTTCCGCAGATGTGCTTCTGCTGCTGATTCACATTCATTTATTCAGCTGCTGTTTCATGATTGGTTTCGAGACTTTTATAATGGCAAACCTTTTTACTGAAAAAACTACCATACTCCACCTGACCCTGGCCTACAGTGCGGCGCTTTTTCTTATTTCTGTCGTGCAGAATGATTTTTCGCTGATTACCTTCCCGCAGTTCAGGGTAATTACGGTGATTGCGCTGATTCTGATGCTGGTCTTCTTTTTCAGGCTGCCTTCCGGCAAGGAGGCCTGCCCGCGATATGTAACGAAGGCTGACAAGCTTACTGCACCAAAAAAACTCCTCACAGGCACTTACATCATCGTATTTGTATGTGCTCTTATGGGAGTTTCAGGGCCGTCTGTCTCCGGCGGCGTGAATCATGGAGTATTCATTACTTATCTGACTGATGCAATAGTCAGTCTGCTGATTTATCTGCTGTACAGGGAATTCGGGTTTCATCCTTTCCGTCTGATTTCTTTCTGCATGGGTATAGGATGTCTGGGCTACCTTCTTATATATGCATCGTCCTATGCTCCGTCACTGTCATACGCGGGATGCGTATTTATCGGCATCGGTATGGTTTCGTGTCAGATGCTGCCGCTCTATGGCAACATTCTGATGAAAAACTATCCGTCCCGTTTCATTCCGCCGATTATTATCGGTCTGTCCCTTGTGGCGGTTCTGGTACAAAGCTCCATGGTTGAGCTGTTCCGCGGCGCGGCTTCGTTCCTTAACCTTGCTTACGGAATTATTATGGCGGCGCTGGTCATCTTCTATCTGCAGATTGAACCTTATCTGATGTATGCTTTCCACAGAAGAATTACTGAAGAAACAGCATCCGGAAAAGAAGCTCCTGCTGCTGAACCTGCTGAAACTTCACCGCTGGCTGTTCTCTCAAAACGTGAGCTGGAAGTGGTAGACCTTATCGGTTCCGGCTACAGTAACGCAGACATCGCCAAAATTCTTGTCATTTCACCGCATACTGTAAATGACCACACAAAAAATATCTACCGCAAACTGGATGTCCACAGCCGCCTTGAACTGGCAGCTCTGGTAATCCGCGCTCGCGGCAGAGAATAATTTTTATATGAGGTTGTACTTCACAAGGAATTTTGCTGCAAGTACCGGTTCAGGAATAAGCTTCTGGACTGTCCGGCTCTGGAAAAAGCTGCGGTCGCCTTTTTCTTTTAAACTGTAGGCCACGATGAAGGCCAGGATGTTATCGCTGATTACATTTTTTACATCGGTGCGGAGCTGGTTAATGTCAGCCCGGAGTGCAGCCAGATCACGAGGTTTGAAAGATGCGGTTTTGTAACGCTTCAGTGCTTCTTCAGCATCGCTCTGGGACTCCGCAAGGCGTTTGCGGAGTTTTTCCATGAACACATCGCGGGTGTAGATGATACATGGGTCCAGGTCGAAAACTTTGGCGCATGCATCGGCCATTTTCATGGTATTTTTGTCGAAAGTGCAGCGCACAAAAGTATAGTAGCCGCCGTCCAGCACGCCGAAGGCTTTCATGGTGTCCAGATAACCGAGACGGAGGAGCAGGCGCGTGTTGTCCAGGTCAAAAACAAACTGGAAACCCAGGTCCCACGGAGACTCAATCCACGTCATGTCCGGGGCATTTTTTATGGCCTCCTGATTGGTTTTGCCGTAGCCGCGCAGGTTGACTGCGATAACGCGGGTGGCGCCGCGCTTTACTGCCATGTCAACGGGAATGGCATCTGCGTATCCGCCGTCGATGAAGTCAACACCGTCAATTGGATAGCTGTGAATTGCAGGAAAGGCAGAGGCGCTGGCCATGATGTAGTCGATGACCTTGCCTTCAGGAATATCTTCCATGAAAAGGAAGTGTGGCTTGAAATCGGGCAGGGAAACAGCTGTTATGCCCATGTCGATTTCTGACGAACGGATTTTGGATTCGTCGATGTATTTGTCCATGAGCGCCTTCAGCCCGGAGGTTCCGGCACCCTGATTAAAAACTATTTCGCGCGCATAATCAAAAGGCTGGCTGCCTTCCGGCACGTCAAAGACCATGTGGGTCTCCATTTCTTTCCACAGTCTGGTGGCCAGCTCCAGCTCTCCCTGGGTCACCATGGCCGCGTTGATTGCCCCCACGGAAGTACCTGTTATAATGTCGATGTCGATGCCCAGTTCAGAAAGGGCCTGGCAGGCGCCGGCTTCGTATGCACCGCGGCTGCCGCCACCGGAAAGAACCAGGGCAGTTTTTTCAGTCTGTACTTTTTTCATGTTTTTACCCCCAAATCTTCTACCAAAATTGTACCACAGGTGGTATACTATAGGCAAGAAAAATGCCGGGAGGTACAATAATGGATCCTAGACTTAAAGAAATAATTGATAACAGTAATAATATAGTATTCTTCGGCGGCGCAGGAGTTTCCACCGAAAGCAACATACCTGACTTCCGCTCCGAAAGCGGTCTTTACAATGCTCAGCAGAAGTATGGCAGAAGCCCTGAGGAAATGCTTTCACATACCTTCTTCGTGCGTCATATGGAGACATTTTATGACTATTATAAAAATAACCTGATTTACACTGAGGCCGAGCCCAACCGTGCCCACAAAGCGCTGGCGGCACTGGAAGCGAGCGGCAAGCTGAAGGCTGTCATCACCCAGAATATTGACGGGCTCCACCAGAAGGCCGGCAGCAAAAATGTTTTTGAGCTCCACGGCAGTGTGCTGAGAAATTACTGTACCAAGTGCGGACAGTTCCACGACCTTGACTACATCATGGACGAGTCCCACTGCGAAAAGGGCATTCCTAAGTGCAGCAAATGCGGCGGCGTGGTAAAACCTGACGTGGTGCTTTATGAAGAGGCTCTTGATGATGCCTGCATGATGGGTGCAATCCGTGCAATCCAGGAAGCAGACACTCTTATTATCGGCGGAACATCACTGGTAGTTTACCCTGCAGCCGGTTTAATACGCTATTTCAGTGGTAATAATTTAGTGCTGATAAACAAGCAGGTTACGCCTTACGATTCCCAGGCGGACCTGGTAATTCACGATTCAATCGGAAAGGTAATGGATTTAGATTAAAAAATGATTTTTGAAAGAAGTTTTGACAATCTGACTAGCGAAGATGTGGCATTGCTCAATGAATATTTTTGCGGATATAACTACCAGTCATCGGCTCACACTTTTCTGGCCAGCTATATATGGCGTAATACTCACCACCTCAGCTGGCAGATCATAGGTGAATATCTCTGCCTGGCAGGCCGGGGAGATATGGAGGATGAGCAGGTGTATTTCATGTCCTTTCCGCTGACGCGCACGGGCACATATGAGGCGGACAAGCTCCGCCGGACAATCATGGAGGCTAAGAGAATCTTTGCAGAAAGAAACCAGACCCTTGAAATCAGCCTGATTCCGGGACAGATGCTTCCTCTGCTTGCAGCAGCTCTGGGCGAGGACGGTTATGAACTGGAACGCTGCAGAGACGATGATGACTATATCTACCTCAAAGAGGACCTTATCAGTCTCAGCGGCCGCCGGTACCACCAGAAAAAGAACCATCTGAATTTTTTCCTGCGTAATTACCAGTATGTGTACGAGGAAGCCACTCCTGACATGAAAGATGAAATCTGGGAGTACATCCAGAGCAAGAACGAGTACAAGATGGGCGAAACTCCGGAAGAGTGGAAAGAAATTCTGGAAATGGAGAACGTGGCCATTAATGAACTGCTGAACTTTATCGGCAAAGGAATTCTCTGCGGCGTCATCAGAATCGGCGGAGAGATTGTTGCAGTGACAATAGGCGAGTTTGCCCGTCCGGACAAAGAGATGGTTCTGGTCCATGTTGAAAAGGCTGACGACCGCATCAGAGGCCTGTATCAGGCAATAAATAACGAATTCTGCAAGCGTCTTCCAGAGGAAACAATCTATGTAAACAGAGAGGAAGACATGGGCCTGGAAACACTTCGTCAGACTAAACTTTCCTATCGTCCGCATTTCATGAATGAAAAATTTTCTGCCATTGTTAAATAAAATACTTTACCAGAACCCTTGCAATTCCCCGGTTTTACTGGTAATATATATTTGTATGCGATAAACCACGATGATTTAATCGTAAAAAAATATAACATAACACTATTAATTATTTATCTTTTTCAAGGAGGAATCATAAAAATGAGAGAAGTAGTAATCGTAAGTGCAGCTAGAACACCTATGGGCAGCTTTGGCGGAACATTAAAGGACGTTCCTACAAGAAAGCTTGGTGCAATCGCAATCAAGGCAGCTGTTGAAAGAGCTGGAATCAAGCCAGAAATGGTTGACGAAGTAATCATGGGTGCTGTACTTCAGGGTGGATTAGGCCAGAACGTTGCAAGACAGATGACTTTAGATGCTGGTCTTCCAATCGAAACTCCTGCACTTACAATCAATAAAGTTTGCGGTTCCGGCTTAAGAGCTGTTGAACTCGCTGCACAGATCATCAAGGCTGGCGATGCTGACATCGTAGTTGCTGGTGGTGCTGAAAACATGTCCGCTACAGGATACGCTATGCCTGCTGCAAGATGGGGCGCTAGAATGAACAACACTCAGATGATCGACATGATGGTTAACGACGGTCTCTGGGACGCATTCAACGGTTACCACATGGGTATCACAGCAGAAAACGTTGCTGAACAGTGGGGCATCACAAGAGAACAGCTTGACGAATTCTCCGTAATTTCCCAGAACAGAGCAGAAGCTGCTATCAAGGCTGGCAAGTTCGTTGACGAAATCGTTCCAGTAGAAATCCCTCAGAGAAAGGGCGAACCTATCATCTTCGATACAGACGAATTCCCTAAGTTCGGTACAACTATGGAAAAGGTTGCTAAGTTAAAACCTGCATTCAAGAAAGACGGTATCGTAACTGCTGCTAACGCTTCCGGTATCAACGATGCTGGTGCTGCTTTAGTTGTAATGGCTAAGGAAAAGGCTGAAGAATTAGGAATCAAGCCTCTCTGCACAATCAAGTCCTACGCTTCTGCTGGTGTAGATCCATCCATCATGGGTGTTGGTCCTACTCCTGCTTCCCAGAAGGCACTTGCAAAGGCTGGCTTAACAATCGACCAGATTGACCTCGTAGAAGCTAACGAAGCTTTCGCAGCACAGTCCTTAGCAGTAAGAAAAGACTTAGGATTAGATCCTGAAAAGACAAACGTAAACGGTGGTGCTATCGCTCTTGGTCACCCAATCGGTGCATCCGGCGCTAGAATCCTTATCTCCCTCATCTTCGAAATGCAGAAGAGAGAAGATGCTAAGTTAGGTCTTGCTACACTTTGCATCGGTGGCGGTATGGGTACAGCTCTCATCGTTGAAAAGTAAAGTGAGCCTCTAAATCTTTGATTTAGCAAGGCGAACTTTCGCAATCGATTCCCGTAGGGAAGCGATTGTGGTCCTTAACTAAAAAACAGAATCACCTTCGCATTTGCGGGGGTGATTTTTTTGGTTTTTTGTGACTGCAGGGCGGAGGGTTCATGCCTGCGTGCAGTGTGAGCTGAGACTTGGGCGGATGTTGTAAAAATTCTGCGGGAATAGCGGAAAATGCAACATTTACTTGGATAAGGTGCAAAAAAGTGCTGAATTTGATGCATTGGTTGCATTTTTCTCTGGGAATCGTGTACGGATGCAACAAAATAAGCGAATTTGTTGCATTTTGGCAATTATTAAAGAAAAAACTGCAACAACGGCAAATATTGCGTTGCTGGCAGACTTGGGGTATAATTGAGGCAAACAAAGAAGAAAGGCGAAGTGTGTCGAAGAATGGCGCGTAACAAAGAACTGACAGCAAACATAATATTGTTAACAGTAGCAATCATCTGGGGCTGGGGTTTTGTGGCCGGCAAGCAGGCGCTGACCACACTGAGCCCGTGGGCGGTGCTTATGTACAGGTTTTCCATGGCGTCGGTGCTATGCCTGGTTTTCTTCGGAAGGAGAATTGTCCGCACGCCCAGGTCGACTGCAATACGCGGCTGTATAATCGGCGTTATGCAGATGTGCGCTCTGGCAGTGCAGCTCATCGGCCTTCAGTACACAACGCCGGCCAAGCAGTCATTTCTTTGTACGGCGTATGTGGCGCTGGTGCCTTTCCTCAGCTGGATGGTGCTCAGGCGGAGACCGCAGGCTAGGGCATTCGGAGCAGGAATTATTGCGCTGGCAGGGCTCGGGCTTATCAGCCTTAAAGGCGGGGAAGGTCTGGCAATGGGCTTCGGAGATGCTATGAGCCTGGGTTTTGCGGTGATTTTCGGACTGCAGATTGTGCTGACAGGCGTGTTTATGAAAGAGGATGCGGACAGCATTCAGCTTTCGTTTTTCCAGTTTGTTGCGGCGGCGGTTCTGTCGGCCGCAGTGTGTCTGGCAAGCGGCACGGACCTGACAACCTTTACCGGCGAGTCGATGATGGGCATACTTTTCCTTGGAGTGCTAAATACTTTCGTGGCACTTATCGGCCAGAACATGGGCCAGAAATATGCGGCGGACACTACAGCGTCCCTGATTCTGAGCCTGGAGTCTGTGTTCGGATTTATATTTTCGGTTTTATATTACGGAGAAAGCGTGAGCTGGCGCATGGTTGCCGGCGGGGCACTTTGTTTCGCAGCAATTTTAATCAATACTGTCCAGAAAAAGGAGGTATAACATGGCAAGAGAAAAAGCAAAAGTAAGAATCAATCTGGTTAAATTTCTGAGATTGGTCATAGTTCTCATTGTAATCTGCGGGCTGCTGGTGGGGGCCGGCTTCCTGCTCGGTTCCAGAGCGAGCCGCACTGAACACGAAGAAATGTCGGCCATCGTGGTGCAGAATCAGATTTCGGCCATCAGCGAGCTGGCAACGGTTACATACCATTACACTGAACTTGGCCAGTACGAAAGCAGCAAGGACTTCTATGGTACGAAGGTACCTTTTACCACAAGCAAGTTCATCATTACATATGAGGGTACAATCAAAGGCGGAATCGATATGGACGCTGCCAAGATTGATGTGGACGAAGCAGGGAAAAAGGTGACCGTAACTGTGCCGCCTGCAAAGATTCTTTCCCACGAAATCCATGAAGATACAATCATGGTGTTTGATGAAAAGAAGAGCATCTTCAACCCGCTGACCGTGGAGGACTACGCGGCCTTCTACGCAGACCAGAAGGTTGAAGTGGAAAGCAAAGCCAAGACTCAGGGCGTGCTTTCAGAAGCACGCACCCAGGCAAAGCTGGCGGTACGTAACCTGCTCACGCCGGTAATGGCAGAAGAATGGGAGCTGGAGATTAAATAGCATAATTAATTGTGAAACAAAAAAGGTGCGCTCCGCAGGGAACGCACCTTTTCTTGTTGATATATGTAATAGGAAAGAGTATTAAAGAGTCTTTACCTCTTCGTATCTTTTTACTTTGCCGGTTGTGGTTTTTACCATCGGCTGGTCTGTAACGATGAGTCTGAAAATCTGTTTGTAGACAGGGACTGTTTCGTTGATTTTGTCGACGTCGCGTCTGATGATTTCTTCTGCCTGTTCAGGTGTTTCTGCGCCGTAGTTGTCTTTCATATAAGTTGTGTTGTAAACAATCTTTGCAACCAGAGCCAGGTCTTTTTCGTCGCCGTCTTTGTGGCGAGGCTGACCGAATACAAAGTTTTCTTCAACGTATGGCAGGTTTGCGATGAGCATTTCCAGTTCTTCAGGGTAGACGTTCTTGCCGTTCTTGAGGACAATAACGTTCTTTTTACGGCCGCAGATGAAGAGGTAACCGTCTTCGTCGATGTAGCCCAGGTCTCCTGTGTGGAGCCAGCCGCCAGCGAGAACCTTTGCAGTTTCTTCTTCGTTTTCGTAGTAGCCGGCCATGATGTTCGGTCCGCGTGCGATGATTTCGCCTACACCGTTTTCATCAGGATCTTCGATGGCAACTTCCACATCAGGCATTGCACGGCCGATGGAACCCAGTTTACGGAATTTAGGATGCTCTGCAGAAATTACAGGTGAAGCTTCAGTCATGCCGTAGCCCTGAACTGCATCAAAACCCAGGTCAATGAAGCCCTGGAGAGCTTCAGGGTCGATGGCAGATGCGCCGCTGATTACGAAACGCAGGTTGCCGCCAAGCTGGTCGTGAATCTGCTTGAAAACTTTGCGGCGGATATCGATGCCGAACTTAAGCAGGAACTTGGTGAGCCTGATACCGAAGGCAACGGTCTTTTCCTTGCCTTCTTTCTTTACAGTTGCCATGATTTTTTTGTATATGGACTCAATGAGGAGCGGTACGCAGAAAAATACGGAAACCTTGTATTCTGCCAGGTTTTTCTGCAGGTACTTGATGCCGTCGCAGTAGGCTGTGGTAACACCGCAGACGATCATAAGCATCTGGCCTACAGAACCGAATGTGTGGTGATATGGCAGGAAGGACATGTTTACGTCACCTCTGTGGATATCTTCGGAACGCTGCAGTGAGTACAGGTTGGAAGTGATGTTATGCTGGCTGAGCATTACTGCCTTGGCCATGGAAGTAGTTCCGGAGGTGAAGAGCAGGATGTCAATTGCCTTGCTGTCAACAGGCAGGCTGAGGTACTGGTCAAAACCTTCTGCAAGAGCTGTCTTTCCTTCTTCAAGGAGCTGAGGCACACTGAGGTACTCTTCGGATTCGTCCATGTTAATCCATGTTGTAACCTGAGTCCTGTCGTTCGCCTTGATTTCTTCCATCATAGACTTCATGCCGTCGTCGAAGATTACGATGTCGGTGCAGCTTCTGATGAGGGAGGATTCCATTTCTTCGTATGGAAGGCCTTTGTCCAGAGGCACACAGATACCGATGCCGCCAAGTGTTGCAAAATAGGAAACCATCCATTCGTAACGGTTCTTGCTTGTTACAGCAATGCGCTTGCCCTGGAAGCCTCTTTTAAGGAAAGCAGTTCCCAGCTGGTTTACGTTGTCACGAAGCTCGATGAATGTTTTATGTTCGTATACAGGGTCTGCGCCCTTTACTTTATGCTTGATGATGAACGCAGTGTCAGTTCCGTAAGTTTCTGCTGCGTAATTGACCATTGCTCTTAAATTTTCGTGGAATTTTGCGGGATAGAGACATTTCATCTCAGCTAGTTTTTTCATTGAATATGCTCCTTTACGGGAATAAATTGTAGCTGTTTTTAAAATCATAAGTCGATGTTTTGATAAACATTTTATCTAGTTATTAAAACTATAATACAACTTTTTGATGACTTTGTCAATGTTTGACAAGGTGAAGTTTTTGTGATATGTTAGTTCTGTATATAAAAGGAGGAAACTGACAGATGAAGAGAAAAGGACTAGATGAATTCCGCATGCCAAGGTGGGAAGAACTGCCTTCCATTCCTCAGTATCCGGATCAGGTGCTGGCGCTGCTGGACGAGTGGCTGGGCGAATATCTCAGCCAGGACGGCAAGCCTGTGATGACCCGTACCATGGTAAACAACTACGTAAAATTAAAATTTATCGCGCCGCCGGTGAACCGCAAATACGACAGGCTTTCCATTGCTTGCCTTTTCGTAATCGCCGTGCTTAAGCCGGTATATACAATAGAAGAAATCGCTTATCTCAACAAACTGGCCATCCGCCACAACGGAGGTGATGTGTCCTACAACCAGTTCTGTGATTATGTGGAGGAGGCCGTGATGTGCGCTTTCGAGCAGCGTGTCATGGAAAAGGTAAAGAACCGCAAAGACCCGCGCCACATGCTCTGGAACGCATGCAACGCCTTTGCCTGCCAGCTCTATGTGCGCAAGATTTATCTGGACGAAGTAATTGCGGCCCATGAGCGTATAAGGGAAAGGGCGGCCCAGCGTGAAGCACTGGAAAATTCAGAGAGTGAGGAGGCATAGTTATGGCGAAAGGAAAGAATAAGCCGGCCGAAAAAACCAATGCTATGCGCAGGCTGGATGCACTTAAAATCCAGTACGGCCAGCACTATTACGATGGTGAGGAAGCCCTGAGCGGCACAGAGGTTGCGGCAGTGCTGGGACAGGACCCGGGACAGTGTTTCAAGACTCTTGTAACCGTGGGAAAGACCGGAGAACACTATGTTTTTATGGTACCTGTGGCAGCAGAGCTCGACCTGAAAAAAGCTGCAAAAGCAGTAGGCGAAAAGTCTGTTGAAATGATTAAATCAAAAGAACTTCTGCCTCTGACCGGATACATCCACGGAGGATGCTCGCCAATAGGAATGAAAAAGTTTTTTAAGACCACAATCCACAGAACCGCCGAAGATTACGATGTGATTTTTTTCAGCGGCGGGCGGATTGGCTTTCAGATAGAACTGGGAACCGGCGACCTGGCCAGGGCCATCGACTTCCAGCTTGCAGATATTGTCAAGGAGGACGAAACAGGAAATGAAAATTATTGATATACTGAACAGCAAAGAAGTGACTTTATCATATGAAGTGTTCCCGCCTAAAAAGGACATGCCTTTCGAGCCTATTGTGGCAGCTGTGGACAAGCTCTGCATGGACAAGCCTGACTTCATGAGCGTGACCTACGGCGCAGGCGGCGGCATCGGACACAATACAATTAAAATTGCAGACCATGTGCAGAACGATCTGGGCGTGACATCACTTGCCCATCTGACCTGCATATCTTCCACAAAAGAGCAGGTGGCGGAAGCCATCGAAGGCATCAAGGCTGCGGGCATCGAAAATATTCTGGCCCTCAGAGGCGACATTCCTGCAGATTTTCAGGGCACTACAACCTGCGACTTCAGATACGCCAGCGACCTGGTAAGAGAGATTAAAAAACACGGGGATTTCTGTATCGGTGCGGCCTGCTACCCTGAAGGCCACACTGAATGTGAACACAAGGCAGACGACATCAGACATCTGAAAGAAAAGGTTGATGCAGGCGTGGATTTCCTCACAACCCAGATGTTCTTCGATAATAACATGCTTTATAATTTCCTTTACCGCATCAGGGAAAAGGGAATCACTGTGCCTGTAATCGCAGGCATCATGCCGGTTACCAACGGCAAGCAGATTGCGAGAAGCTGCCAGCTTTCCGGAGCAGAACTCCCTGCAAGATTCAAAGCAATCGTGGACAAATTCGGCGACAATCCGGAAGCGATGAAACAGGCAGGTATTGCTTATGCCACTGACCAGATCATCGACCTGATTGCCAACGGCGTCCGCGGAATCCACATCTACACAATGAACAAGCCTGATGTGGCGCAGAGCATCAGAAACAACCTGTCACACATCATCGGCTCAGACAGAAAATAATGTCCTGGCTGCGTGAAGAAGTTCTGCGGTATGCGGGAATGGGCAGAGCTGACGAGAAGGAAATCGACCCGCGGATTATTGATTTTGCAGACCGGGCAGTTGAAGAGCTGATCCATGTATATGAACCAAGGTGCACCACAAAAATCTTCAGCGTCAGCACCATTCGCGGGGTGGAGAATGGCCTGCGCTTCGGCGGATTTGATGTGATGGATGTGACCAGCAGGTCTCTTACTGTCAACCTGCAGGGATGCGAAGAGGTGCTGTTTTTTGCGGCAACACTGGGTATTGAGGTTGACCGTCTTATCCGCAAGTATTCGGCCAGAGACATGAGCCAGGGCCTGATTATGGATGCGGCAGCAACTGCACTCATTGAAAGCTACTGCGACGGATGCAATTACAGGCTGGAAAAAGAACTGAACAAGGAATACAAGACTTTAAGGCCGCGGTTTTCGCCCGGGTACGGAGATTTCGATGTGAAACACCAGCGGGATTTCATCCGCCTTCTGGACCTGCCGCGTACCATAGGGGTGACACCAACGGACGGCGGTATGCTGGTACCGGCCAAATCCGTCACGGCTCTGATGGGAATCAGCCGTTTTAAGAAACCTTTGTATGGGGATATTCAGCGCTGCAACATTCACGGATGTGAAGAATGCCTGAAAAAAGACTGTATTTACAGGAGGAATATTTAGACCATGAAATATAATATTTTAGAAGAATTGGGCAAGAGAATGCTGTTCTTTGACGGGGGCATGGGCACCATGCTTCAGAAGAAAGGGGTAAAACCCGGTGAAATCACTGAAATCTGGAATATAACAAGACCGGCTGATGTGTATGATGTACACTGCGAATACCTTTCAGCAGGGGCAGATATTATCATGGCCAATACTTTCGGTGCCAATGCTATCAAGCTGGAAGGCACAGGCTATACCGTTGATGAAATCGTAAAAGCCGGCGTTGCCAATGCCCAGAGAGCGGTTCTTGATGTATGCGGACCTGACACTGACCGCAAAGCCTGGGTTGCCATGGATCTGGCGCCTACAGGTAAGCTGCTGAAACCTTTCGGTACTATGGAGTTTGATGCAGCGTATGAACTTTACAAGGAAATGGTTATCGCTGGTGCAGATGCCGGCGCAGACATTATGATGGTTGAGACCATGGGCGACACCTACGAAATCAAGGCTGCAATTCTGGCGATAAAAGAAAACTGTGATCTGCCGGTTTTTGCAACAGTTACCTTTGATGAAAAAGGCAAGCTTCTTACAGGTGCCAACGTGGAAGCAGTAGTTACAATGCTTGAAGGCCTTGGTGCGGACGCCATCGGTATCAACTGCGGCCTCGGACCGGTACAGATGAGACCGCTGGTTCAGCAGATGCTCAGCCTCACAAGCCTGCCTGTGATAGTAAACCCTAACGCAGGACTCCCGCGCCAGGAAGGTGATAAGACTGTCTACGATATTACTCCTGAGCAGTTCGCTGATGTTATGGAAGAAATGGCTGCCGACGGAGTATGGCTCATGGGTGGCTGCTGCGGCACTACTCCTGAATATATCAGACTGATTCATGACCGCTGCGCCGGAAAGAGGCTGAAACCAATTACAAAAAAAGAAATCACACGTGTTTCTTCATACAGCCACGCTGTGAATTTTGAGGACGGACACGTTATTATAGGTGAAAGAATCAATCCTACCGGCAAGTCCCGCTTCAAGCAGGCACTCCGGGACGGGGATATTGATTATGTGCTTCAGGAAGGTTTTGCTCAGGAAGATGCAGGTGCAAAGATTCTGGACGTAAATGTGGGTCTTCCTGAAATTGACGAAGAACAGATGCTTTACCGCGTGATGACAGAGCTTCAGGCGGTAATTGATCTGCCTCTGCAGATTGATACAGCTGATATAAACACCATGGAAACTGCCCTCAGATACTACAACGGCAAGGCTATGATCAACTCCGTGAACGGTAAGCGTGAATCCATGGATGCAATCTTCCCGCTGGTAAAAAAATACGGCGGCGTGGTTGTAGGCCTTACGCTGGATGAAAAAGGCATTCCTGAATCTGCAGCTGGCAGACTGGAAATTGCCCGCAAAATTGTTGATGCTGCTTTATACTACGGTATTAAAAAAGAGGATATCATCATCGATGTTCTCTGCATGACCATCAGTTCTGACCACAATTCTGCGCAGGTAACTCTGGATGCCCTGGAACTGGTTAAAAAGGAACTTGGCGTGAAGACAAGCCTTGGAGTTTCAAACATTTCCTTTGGTCTTCCTGCCCGTGAAAATATCAACGCAAACTTCTATACCATGGCACTCCAGAGAGGCCTTGATGCAGCAATTATCAATCCTAAGTCCAGAGCTATGATGACTTCATACTACGCATATAATGCTCTGGCAGGTAAAGACCCGAACTGCAGTGAATACATTGCAAATTATGCAGATGCTCAGACCGCAGCACCGGCAGCGCCTGCAGCCGGCGGTGAAAGCATGTCTCTTGAAAAGGCAGTTGAACGCGGCATGAAGGAAGCTGCGCATGCAGCATGTACTGCGCTGATTGCATCAGAAGACCCGATGGAAATTATAAACGGACGTCTTATTCCTGTGCTTGATCAGGTAGGTAAAGGCTTTGAAGCGGGAACTGTTTTTCTGCCGCAGCTTCTCATGAGTGCAGAAGCGGCCAAGGCAGCCTTTGCAGTAATACGTGAAGAAATGCTGAAAACAGGCGGACAGCAGGAGGACAAGGGCAAAATCGTCATCGCCACAGTAAAGGGTGATATCCACGATATCGGTAAGAACATCGTAAAAGTTCTCCTCGAAAACTATGGTTACAAAATTATCGACCTTGGCAAGGACGTTGCTCCTGAAACCATCGTAGAAGCCGTGGTTAAAGAAGATGTGAAGCTTGTGGGCCTCAGCGCTCTCATGACAACTACCGTAGGAGCCATGGAAGAAACAATCAAGTCCCTTGCCGAAGTAAAACCTGACTGCAAGGTTATGGTGGGCGGTGCAGTTCTCACCGAGCAGTACGCTGACATGATCAGAGCAGACAAGTACGTCCGCGATGCCATGGCATCAGTTCACTTCGCGCAGGAAGTGCTGGGCTAGCAATTAAAAAACGGTTGCATATCAGACAAGCGATGTGTATAATATAGACAATAAAAGAGTTGCCGATGAACGGTTGCTCCCTTTATTTGTGAAAAAATATCACGTTAGTTGGGGAAAACATGGACGTGATATTTTATTTTTTGTAAAATAAATTATCTTAATGCTTGCTGTTCATCAGCAAGGTGATTACGGCGATTACAAACATGCCTGCTGTAGCAAATGCTGTCAGCGCTTCATATGTAACCATGGAATCACCTCCCTTCGAAGGGAGCAAACCGTCCACCGTGTCTCTGGCAACTCTTAGAAATATTATAGCATATAATTGTTATGCGAACAAGCGTTCTCTTGTCGACAAATTCCGACACTCTTGATTAGCACTTGCAGCTACTTCTGACATGTGTTATATTTGGACCAAAGGAGGTATCAGCGATCATGGGAAAGAAAAAAAGTCTTGCTGTACTGATGGTATTTGTAATAATATGCACTTTAACATTTACAGGCTGTAGCCAACCTGTTGACAGTACAGAAAATGATGCTGAGCAGAATGTGACTCTCGTTTATGATGAATTTATCATTACCACATGGGATGTAAAAACCAATACGGCGATAGATTGCGGTGGTAATCAAATCAGTGGGTCATACGCAGGAAAGGATATGCTTCTTCACAACAATGGTAATGCAATAGAAACTAACGAATATGCAGATGGCAACAATCAGGGAAACTACCTTGTTGCGGTTTATGTTACTGAAAAAAACGGTGGGGAAATGATTATGAAATTCCACACCAATGACCCGACCGGAAAAAGAGCTGACTTAATTAATGATGTTACGGAATCAGTAAAAAAACAGAAATAGACTTTAAAAATCATGTCTGATGAGCGCAGGCATGATTTTTTTGTAACCAAAATGTTATTTATCCATGTATACAGAATAATATACGAAAAACACTTGCGGAAATTGTATAATTGTTTTAAAATAGTTCTAGTTTTGTTTTTTTGACACGAAATCCTCCGGAAAATGCAGGGATTGTGCCGGAGGTTTTTCTTTTTAAAAATTACCGCAAGGAGGAAAAAACTATGGCTAATGTATGTAATGGCTGCGCAGATGCTTTGGCAATGGAAAAAGCACTTGACGAAGTAATCGCACGTTACAAGGGCACAAAGGGTCCGCTTATTCCTGTACTCCACGAAGCACAGGCGATTTACGGATATCTTCCTTTTGAAGTTCAGCTTAAGATTGCAGAGGGACTTGATTTACCTCTTGCTGATGTGTACGGTGTAGTATCTTTTTACACAGGATTCACCACAAAGCCTAAGGGCAAGTACAGAGTCAGCGTCTGCATGGGCACGGCATGTTATGTCAAGGGTGCAGAAGCAATCCTTGATAAGTTCACGACTTCACTGGGAATCAATGTAGGAGACTGTACCGAGGACGGCAAGTTTTCACTGGATGCCTGCAGATGTGTAGGCGCATGCGGTCTGGCACCTGTTGTGATGATAAACGACGATGTTTACGGCAACATGACACCAGACAAAGTAGAAGATGTATTAAAGAAATATGAAGATGTGCAGGAGGGAATTTAAATGATTAAAACAGTTGAACAGTTAAACGCTCTCCGCGAAAAAATGCAGCAGGAGATGGCTCTCCGCCGCGGCTGTGCCGACGGATGTACAGAAATGGGCGGGCGTATGCAGATTCTGGTCTGTGGCGTGGCCGGCTGCCAGTCATCAGGCTCCATGGGGGTTTATAACGAATTAAAACGGTGTATTATTGAAAATAAATTAGAAGATGAAATCAGACTTATCAGTACCGGCTGCATGGGTCTTTGCGCGCTGGGACCTCTTATGGTCGTATATCCTGGCAGGGTTATGTACACCAAGGTTCAGCCCGAAGATGTTGCAGAAATTTTCCAGTCTCATGTTCTGGAAGGTAAACCGGTTGAAAGACTTTTTGCTGAGGACAACGACGGCAGCAAGATTGCTGATGCTCTTGGCCATCATTCTTTCTATACCAAACAGCTTAAAATTGCACTTAAAAACTGCGGAACTATCGATCCGTACAGCATTGACGAGTACATAGGTGTGGACGGCTACCAGGCTCTTGCCAAGGTTCTCAAGGAAATGGATCCGGAAGACGTTATTGACACAATGAAGGATTCCAATCTGAGAGGCCGTGGCGGTGCAGGTTTCCCTACGGGCATGAAGTGGGCATTTGCGGCATCCCAGCCAAAGAAACAGAAATACGTATGCTGTAACGCTGACGAAGGAGATCCTGGTGCTTTCATGGACCGTTCCGTTCTGGAAGGCGACCCTCATTCAGTAATTGAAGCGATGGCCATTGCAGGTTACGCAATCGGTTCCAATCAGGGTTACGTTTATGTCCGCGCAGAGTACCCTGTGGCAGTAAAGACACTCACAGCAGCAATTGAAAAGGCCAGAGAATACGGTCTTCTGGGAGAAAATATTCTGGGTACAGGCTTCAGCTTTGACCTGGAAGTGCGTCTTGGGGCAGGTGCTTTCGTGTGCGGCGAAGAAACAGCTCTTATGACTTCTATCGAAGGACACAGAGGCGAACCTAAGCCACGTCCGCCTTTCCCTGCAGTAAAGGGACTTTTTGACGAACCTACAATTTTAAATAACGTAGAAACTTACGCAACAATTCCAAGAATAATCCTTAACGGTGCAGACTGGTTCAATTCCATCGGTACTGAAAAGTCCAAGGGTACCAAAGTTTTCGCTGTAGGCGGCAAAATCGCCCGTACCGGTCTTGTAGAAGTTCCTATGGGAACTACTCTCAGAGAAATCGTTTACGATATGTGCGGCGGCATTCCGGGCGGCAAGGATTTCAAAGCGGCACAGACAGGCGGCCCTTCCGGTGGATGCATCCCTGCAGAAGCTCTGGACACACCGATTGACTATGACAACCTTATCGCCCTTGGCTCCATGATGGGCTCCGGCGGTCTCATTGTAATGGATGAAGACACATGTATGGTTGACCTGGCAAGATTCTTCCTTGATTTCACAGTTGATGAATCCTGCGGCAAGTGCTCGCCGTGCAGAATCGGTACCAAGAGAATGTATGAAATTCTCACAAGAATTACCGAGGGTAAGGGCGAAATGTACGATATCGAAAAGCTTGAAATCCTGGCGAGAAATATCAAGAACTCAGCTCTCTGCGGTCTCGGTCAGACAGCACCGAACCCGATTCTTTCCGCTCTCCGCTACTTTAAGGATGAATACATCGCCCACGTGGTAGACAAAAAATGTCCTGCAGGCGTATGTAAGTCCATCATGAAGTACAAAATCGACCCTGATCTCTGCAGACGCTGCAGTATCTGTAAGAAGCATTGTCCGGTCGAAGCAATCACAGGTGATAAGAAGAACGGTTTTGTTATCAATCAGGACGTTTGTATCAAGTGCGGCCAGTGCCAGGCCAAGTGTCCGTTCAACGCAATTCTTCACCGTGACAGGAAAGGAGTGTAGAGCAGCATGAGAAATGTAAATATAAAAATTGACGGAATTCAGGTCAGTGTACCTGGCGGCTCCACAATTCTTGAAGCCGCAAAGGCGGTAAACATCTTCATTCCTACCCTTTGTTACCTGAGAGATGTGAACGAAATAGGATGCTGCCGCATGTGCCTTGTGGAAACCAAAGGCGGCAAGGCCCTCCAGGCGGCCTGCGTTACTCCTGTTTCCGAGGGGATGGAAATCTTCACTCACTCACCTAAGGTTGTTGAAGCACGAAAGGTGAATCTGGAACTTATTCTTTCCAATCACGTTACCAGATGCCAGACATGTTCAAGAAGCTGGACCAAGTGCGAACTTCAGACTCTGGCCAACAAACTGGGTGTGCAGCAGGTGAGATTCGAAGGTGAGGCACCGTACCATCCACAGGATGTGACAGTTTCCATCGTCCGTGACAATAATAAATGTATACTTTGCAGACGTTGTGTAAGCGTATGTAAAAACAGGCAGACTGTAGGTGTAATCGACGCCATCGGCAGAGGTTTCAACACAGTAATCGGTTCACCGTTCGGCAGAAGTCTGGCAGACACACCTTGCGTAAACTGCGGTCAGTGCGTAAACGTATGTCCTGTCGGCGCTCTTCATGAAAAGACTGAAACAGACGTTGTATGGCAGGCAATCAATGATCCTGAAATGCATGTTGTGGTTCAGACTGCTCCGGCAGTACGTGCAGCTCTGGGCGAAAGTTTCGGCATGCCGATTGGTACAGCAGTTACCGGAAAGATGGTTACAGCCCTGAGAATGATCGGGTTTGACAAAGTTTTTGATACCGACACAGCAGCTGACCTTACCATCATGGAAGAAGCAAACGAGCTCATCGACAGAGTACGTTCAGGCGGCAAGATGCCTATGATTACTTCCTGCTCACCGGGCTGGATCAAGTTCTGTGAACACTATTTCCCTGAGTTTCTGGACAATCTTTCCACATGCAAATCACCACACATGATGTTCGGTTCCATTATCAAGACTTACTACGCGAAGAAAGCCGGCATAGATCCGAAGAAGATTTTCACAGTATCAGTTATGCCTTGTACAGCCAAGAAGTTTGAAGCAAAGCGCCCTGAAATGGAAGTTGACGGCCTCAGAGATGTGGATGCTGTAATCACCACAAGAGAACTGGCAGACATGATTTACGACATCGGTATTGACTTCCCTAATCTTCCTGACGATGTATTTGACGATCCTTTCGGCAATGCATCCGGTGCTGGTGTAATCTTCGGGGCTACAGGCGGCGTTATGGAAGCGGCACTGAGAACTGCAACTGACATTCTCAGCGGTACATCCACCGACAACATCGAATACGAAGAAATCAGAGGTTTCGAGGGTATCAAGCTTGCAGAATGCACAGTTGGTGAAGTAACTCTCCGTGCAGCAGTTGCTCACGGCCTTGGCAATGCCCGTAAACTGCTCAATAAGATAAAAGCCGGTGAAATTGAAGTGGACTTTATCGAAATCATGGCATGTCCTAACGGCTGCATAAACGGAGGCGGTCAGCCAATTCAGAGTTCCGATATCAGAAACTGGTCCAATGTGAGCCAGAGAAGAGCGGAAGCTCTTTACCGCGAAGACAGAGGCATGTATGTCCGCAAATCCCACAACAATCCGGCGGTCAAGAGACTCTACAAAGACTTTCTTGGTATGGCGGGTGGAACACTTTCACACAAGCTCCTGCATACTCACTATCACGAGCGTGAAAAATACCCTGAAAATGTGTAATTTTCGGGCTTCAGCGATTGACTAAACTCAAAAAATGCGATAACATAATGGAGGGGTTTTGTACCCCTCTGTTGTTATTTTTTCATGTTAAAATACTGGAATATTGATTAAAATAATGATAAAATAGATGACAAGAACGTAAAAAATACGGAGGAAAGAAAATGGCTGAATCCAATAATTTTATTCACAACATAATCGAAAAAGATTTAGAATCACAGAAATACGGAGATAAGGTTTACACTCGTTTCCCGCCGGAACCTAACGGTTACCTGCACATCGGACACGCTAAGTCCATCTGCCTCAACTTCTCCACAGCGGCGAAGTACGGCGGTAAGTGTAACTTAAGATATGACGACACAAACCCTGTAAAGGAAGACGTTGAATACGTAGACTCCATCGAAGCTGACGTAAGATGGCTGGGCTTCCAGTGGACCGAAAGACTCTGGGCGTCTGACTATTTTGACACAATGTACGATGCAGCAGTTGAACTGATCAAGAAGGGCAAAGCTTTCGTATGTGACCTTACAGGCGAAGAAATCAAGGAATACAGAGGAACACTCAAAGAACCAGGTAAGGAATCACCTTACAGAAACCGTTCCATCGAAGAAAACCTTCAGCTTTTCGAAGAAATGAAGGCAGGCAAGTACGCTGACGGTGAAAAGGTTCTCCGTGCGAAGATTGATATGGCATCTCCTAACATCAACATGAGAGACCCTATCATCTACCGTATTGCCCATGCTACTCATCACAACACAGGCGACAAGTGGTGCATCTACCCTATGTACGACTTTGCTCACCCTATTGAAGACGCAATCGAAGGAATCACACATTCCATCTGCACACTGGAATTCGAAGATCACAGACCTCTTTACGACTGGGTTCTCAGAGAAGTAGGCTTCTGGCCTAACCCTCCTCAGCAGATTGAATTTGCAAGACTTAACCTTACAAATACAGTAATGTCCAAGAGATACCTGAAGGCCCTCGTAGAAGACGGTGTGGTTGACGGCTGGGACGACCCTCGTATGCCTACCATCGCAGGTATCCGCCGCAGAGGCTACACTCCTGAAGCAGTAAGACAGTTCTGCGAAGACATCGGTGTTGCCAAGGCAAACAGCACAGTTCAGGTTGCTCAGCTTGAGCAGTGCGTAAGAGAAGACCTTAAGGAAAAGGTTGAATCCAGAAACGTAGTATTCGACCCTATCAAGGTTATCATCACAAACTACCCTGAAGGCCAGAGCGAAATGTGCGAAATCGAAAACAACGCTCAGGTTCCTGAAATGGGTACACGCCAGGTTCCTTTCTCAAGAGAATTATGGGTTGACGGCGCAGACTTCATGGAAGTACCTGCAAAGAAATACTTCAGACTTTTCCCTGGCAACGAAGTAAGATTCAAAGGTGCTTACTTCATCACATGCAACGAAGTTGTAAAGAACGAAGACGGTTCCATCAAGGAACTCCTCTGCACTTACGACCCTGAAACTCACTCCAATTCCGGATTTGAAGGCCGTAAGGTAAAGGGCACAATCCACTTTGTAGATGCTGCTACAGCAGTTCCTATCAAGATCCGTCAGTACGATTACCTGATGATCGAAGATGAAAACGGCGATATGGTCAGAAACCCTGAAACTATGAGGGAAATCACATGCTATGCGGAAGCCTCCATCAAGGAAGCGAAGGCAGGCGAAAGATTCCAGTTCTTCAGACACGGTTACTTCATCGCAGAACCTAAGCTTTACAGCGAAGACAACTTATTATTCAACGAAATCATAGGACTCAAGAGCTCCTGGAAATAGGGTAAAACCCGGAGGTAATACAATGCCAAACTGTGCACACTGCACCATAAGATCATGCAATAACGGAACCACTGAAAAAGCACCGGCAAACTGCCCTGGCCGCTTTACTACCAAAGAAAAAGAGCTTGCACGATACAGCGAGGAAGACAAGCGTACTTTCGTTGCCGCAGCTGAAGTTGAAGCTGAAGGCTACTGCCAGAAAGTCCGCGTCCAGGAAATCATGGACTATGCCCGCAAGTGCGGTTACAAGCACCTTGGCGTGGCACACTGCATCGGTCTGCGCAATGAAGCAAGAGTGTTCGCAGACATTCTGAAGGACAACGGTTTCGAAGTTGAAACTGTCTGCTGCAAAGTAGGCGGCGTTGACAAGTCCGAAATGGGCGTTGGGCCAAACGGCTATGTAGGCGACTGTGAGTTCGAAGCAATGTGCAATCCTGCAGGACAGGCCGCAGTGCTTGACGAAGCAGGTTGTGAACTTAACATCCTGCTGGGCCTGTGCGTAGGTCACGACACACTTTTCATCAAAAACAGCAAAGCACCGATAACCGTGCTGGCTGCCAAGGACAGAGTGACCGGCCACAATCCGCTGGCTCCGATCTACAACGCAGAATCATATTACCGCAAAAAATTTAAAAGCCAAGAATAATAACGAAAACCCGCCTGTGTTGGCGGGTTTTTTTATGCCTGCGCTGCTGGCTGGAAAATAATGGTTGTCTGTGCGCCGGAGATATTGTATTATAATGGTAGCATCGTGAAAATAAACAATATTTCAGCGTGAGAATCATCGTTATAACAATTCCGGCAGACCGACATTGTATTTTTTTAGCAATTTCCTCTTACTATACAATATATTCGACAAAAACATTGCTTTATTTTCATAATGCCTCGGTGAAATGCAATGTTTGAAGAAAAAGGAGGAAATTATTATGAAAAACCGGCCGGAATTTTTGATTTTATTGAATGAATTAGAAAACCGATTGAAAAAATGCAATGTTGAACTGTCGGCGTGCCCGAAGGGAACTTTGCAAAAGACCATAAGCAATGGCAAGCAGGTGTTCTTTCAGGGATTTACTGATGCGGATAATAAAATGATACGGAAAAGCCTTTATCACAAGCCTGAAGTTGCACGTTCTCTGGCACGGAAAGCATATCTGGAAGCAGAGGTTAAGGCTTTGGGGCGCAATCTGACATTATTGCAAAAGATGCTTAACGACTGTCCTTCGCTTGCGCCTGAGGCAATAATCAGCAGTCTCCCCAAACGCTACCAAGGAATACCGACAGAATGGTTTTTCGACGGCAATCGACACGGGAGCGATACTTTCGACGGCTGGGATACAGAACCTTATACCAAGTCCGACTTTCACCCGGAAGAACTGACTAAAATCACGACCAGAGGTCTTCATGTCCGTTCCATGGCGGAGCTTGCAATAGCAGAACGTTTTTATTATCACCAGCTGATGTTCCGGTATGAGGAGCTGATTAATATAGATGGATATAAGTTTACGCCGGATTTTACAATTATGCGCAGGCGGGACGGTAAGCTTTTTTACTGGGAGCACTGCGGACTGCCACATGATGAAAAGTATATGGGCAGGCACAAGTGGAAACTGTCCATGTATGAGAAAGCCGGTATCGTGCCGTGGGACAATCTGATTGTTACATACGGCGACCGTAATGCCAATGTGGATATGCGGATTGTGGAAAGTGAAATTGTGAATAAATTGATTTGAGATATGTAAAAGCAGTACAGGTTTTAAAAAACTTGTACTGCTCTTTTAGTTGGGTGAATTGTTTATTCCGCAGGATCATTGTCCGGAAGATTACTCGTCTCTGACGCTGCCTTGAGGCCACGCATATATTCCAGAGACTCCTGGATGGAGTAACGTTTCAGATCCAGGTGTTCTATGTAGTATTTTTTAAATGCAGATTGTTCCTGACCATCAGAGTCCTTAAAAAATATATGTATAAATTCTTTTGGTGTCATTCCTGTGTATTTCTTAAACACACGGTTGAAATAGGATGGGTTCATAAATCCACATTGATGTGCCAGGTCATGGATAGGAACTTCTTTGTTGTAACCGATATACTGCAGAAAAATCAGTATTTTACGGATTCTGTGATAATTTAAATATTCCGAGATGCTGGTACCGGTTTCCCGGCGGAAGACAGTACAGAGATAGTTTTTGTTGTAGCCCAGTGTACTGGCAAGGCTCTGCAGATTATATTTTTCATCATAGTTATTTTCAACGTACCGGATGATGCTTTGAACCAGCGGTGAATACTGGCTGGAATCAACATATCTTTCGGAACTGTTTTCGGGGCTCGGCTGATCCGCCAGAAAGGAAAACAGGATTGTCAGCAAAAATGAACTGACAGATGAGGCACGCAGCAGATCAGAACTGCTGTAAGTCATATAAATGTATGAAAACAGGTTTTCCAGATGAGAAGAATTGTGCAGAACAAAAGCCTTCTGGTTCTCGAAAATACATTTCAGTTCCGGATCAAGTATACGGAAAAAAACCTCATACTGTATGCACAGATTATGAGTGTCCTGTGGCACGCCATGTACCATAAACGGAGGAACCAGTATCAGACTTCCTTCTGAAAGATTATAGTCCTCTCCGTCAGCACGGAAAACAAGATTGCCGCTGCGTACATAGGCCAGATGAAAGAAATCGTGAGTGTGAGGCTGCAGCTCCCAGCCGGCAGGAAGCTCAGTTTCTCCGCTCCATATCAATTGAAGTTTTTCCATACTCACCTCCTTATCTCAAAAAACACATATTAAATTTTGAATTATTATACCATAATTTCTGGAATAATTCCATCATGCATGACCGTAAACCGTCGAAGAAATACTCCTATATTTCGTTTCCTGTATAAAAATGTGATTTAATGGAAGGGTTTTGTGATATTTTAGGGCTTTTAAAAAGTACTGCCTGTCCAATGGCAGGTAGGAAAAACAATATAAATGCAAAATTTTTTATATAAAAAACAGGATTTCATCATCAGCCAGGGGTGTTTTTTGTCAGTTTTTTGCTATATGAAAGTGAATTGAGGACTATTCGCAGAGCTGCCGGATTGTGGATTTTTGTCCGTCAATAGAATATAATAGGCGACACAGCAAAACTGCAGTAGCTGATAACTTGAGATTTTGGACTTATAAAAATTTAAACGAATAAGGAGGACGACAAATTATGAGATTTAAAGAAATTACACTCCGTGGTAATGCGTACGAACGCGGATTCACCTATGGACAATTATGCAGCGACGAAATCAGACTGACAATGAAGGGCTACGAAAAACTGTATTTTGACACAAAAGGCGTTACATGGGAAGATGCACGCAAGGTTGGGGCATACTATCTGGAAAAAACTCGTGATTTTAATCCTGACTATGTAGAAGAAATCCGCGGCATCGCTGATGGCGCTAAGTTAGATATTCTTGATATCATTGCACTGAACTGTCGTACAGAAATCATGTATGCTGACTCCACAAGAGCTGGCATTACAGAATGTACTTGTCTCACTGTGCTTCCACCTGCAACAGAAGGCGGTCATACTATCGCATCACAGAACTGGGACTACAGCTTACTGATCAGTGGTGAATGCCTGATTGTAGTACATGTTTACCAGGAAGACAAACCGCACTTTATGATGGTAGTAGAAGGCGCTGGTATGATCGGCGGTATCGGTATGAATGACCGTGGCGTATCAGTATTACTCAATGCGCTCAGAACACCTAAGCCTGTTAACGGAATTCCATTCCACGTTCGTCTGAGAGCAATGCTTGAAGCTGAAAACCTCAACGATGCATATGTGAAGGGCAGCCATGCACCTTATTCAGTAGGTAATCTGATTGCAACACATACAGATGGTGTGGCTATTGAGTTTGAAATGGATTCTGAAATCGTTGAACCAATCATTCCTGAAGATGGCGTTATCATCCATACTAACCATTATGTGGGACAGAAAACATACCTTGCAAACGATGTAAACCACATGGGCAGCACATATATCCGTATGCAGAGAATGAAAACTATGGTAAAAGAACGCTATGGTAAGATTACTGTAGAAGACATCAAGAAAATGTACAGCGACCATGCAGGATATCCTTACGCAATCTGTGACCATGAAGACCCTAGATATCCTGTGGCAATGAGAGATGCTACAAACTTCAGTATCATTATGGACCATACTGATAACAAGATACTTATTTGTCCAGGAAATCCATGTGAATACGAATACGAAGAATACTCTATTTAAAGGGGAATGAGGTATTTGAAGTAAGTTTTTGCAAATATCAAATACAATACATGGAGGATTTTTTATGGATAAGATTTTTGAATTAATGAGTGAATTAACAAACTGGATCTGGGGTATACCAATCCTGGTTGTATTTTTCGGCAGCTTCCTTGTAATGACAATTCTGACAAAAGGCGTACAGTTCAGAAGAATGAAAGAAATTCTGAAGGGAACTTTCGGCTCTCTTACAAAGCAAAAGGGAGAAGGTGACGGAACTGTCAGCTCTTACGCTGCAGCAATGACTGCACTTGCAGCAACTGTAGGCGCATCAAACATTCTTGGTGCTTCTGTTGCAATTGCAATGGGCGGTCCTGGGGCTATCTTCTGGATGTGGGTAGCTGCATTACTGGGCCTTGGCATGAAGTATTCAGAAACCGTTCTTGGTATGAAGTACAGAACCGTTAACTCAGACGGCGAATATGTAGGCGGACCTTTCTATTATCTTGAAAAAGGTCTCAATAAACCTTGGGTTGGTAAAGCATATGCGATTGCACTTGTTATCTTCCTGGCATTCTCAGTTCCGACTCAGACATGTTCTGTTGTAGATACTGCCGGTACAATCGGCATCCCAGGATTTGCAACTGCAGCAGCAATGGCCGTTGTGGTAGTACTGGTAATCTACGGTGGTATCCAGAGACTTTCCAAGGTTGCATCTGCGATGGTTCCGTTTATGGCAATTTCCTATCTTCTGATTGCATGGATTATTATTGCATTAAACATTACACAGTTACCAGCATCCATAGTATTAATCTGTAAATCGGCATTTACGCCAATTTCTGCAATGGGCGGCTTCGCAGGTGCAGGAGTAATGGCAGGTATGAGATGGGGTATGGCAAGAGGAATCTATTCCAACGAAGCAGGTCTCGGCGAATTTACTATTGCTCATGCAGCAGCAATTACTGACCATCCTTGCAGACAGGCTCAGTGGGCTGTATTTGAAGTAATTGTAGATACAATCCTCATTCTGACTACATCCGCTCTCCTGGTTCTGGTTACTGGTGTATGGACAGAAGTAACACCAGACCTGGCATCTACTGCTCCTACTGTTGCAATTCAGAGCTTACTGGGAGAAACTCTCGGTTCTGTATTTATGACAGTAATGCTGTTCCTGTTTGCTTTCTCTACAATTCTTGTAGGTATTCACTACGGCGGCAAGGCAGCAGAATATCTTGGCGGCGCAAAGCATGGCAAGAGATCCATGCAGATTGTTACAATCGTATACATTGGTATGATTTTCGTTGCAGCTGCAGGTAAGATGACAAACTTCTTCTTCCTGGCTGACTTCTTCCTGGCATTCGTTGTATTTATCAACGTAATTTCAGTAATGATTATGCACAAACAGGTTACAGTAGAAATCGATGAGTTCTACGATAATCCAAAGTATTTCCCTGAACTGGAAGGAAAGAAAAAGTAAAGACATGAAAAGTATATTCGAGACAAAAGATCTGATAATAAGAGAGTCAACGGAAGCAGACCTGCCCACATTCTATGAATGGGAACTGCAGCCGGCAGTTACAGAATTCTTCAGCATTCCGGATAATCAGTCCATGGAGGATGTAAAGAAAAAATTCTTTGCAGATCTTGCGGATCCCGGGGCTGAGCAGTTTACTATCACACTGAAACCTGATGGCAGACCAATAGGAAGGATTGTGATAGGTGACATCATCGAGGGCTGGAAAGCGGAATTATGGAGAATATATATTGCAGATACTGGACTGAGGGGCAAAGGCTACGGCTGTCAGGCAATGTGTGCTATGATCAGACATTTCTTTGATGACCTCGGTCTGCAGAGAATGTATCTGGATCATTATACCGGAAATCCAGCAGCTGACCTTTATCTGGGGCTCGGATTAAAATACGAGGGAATACTCAGACACAACTGCAGAAAAAACGGTATTCTGTACGATGTTCATCTCATGTCAATGCTCCGTGGTGAGTATGAGGCGATAAAAGACCAGCTGCCTTATTGAACAGGCAATACGAAAACAACAAAACCCGTCGGTGTCGACGGGTTTTTTGATGTATGCGGGTGTGTGCGGTTGTCTGCAAGCCGGACATTGCATTATAAGTCCGACGCTGTGAAAATATACAATATTTCAGCGTGAGAATCATCGTTATAACAGTTCCTGCAGACCGACATTGTATTTTTTCAGCAATTTCCCCCTACTATACAATATATTCGACAAAAACATTGCTTTATTTTCATAATGCCTCGGTGAAATGCAATGTTTGAAGAAAAAGGAGGAAATTACTATGAAAAACAGGCCGGAATTTTTAGCTTTATTGAATGAATTAGAAAAGCGATTGAAAAAATGCAATGTTGAACTGGCGGACTTTCCGCAAATTAGTTTTTGAACGGACAACTATTGCTGCACCATCTTCAGATTACTTAATTCCATAAAGTTTTTCCATTCTTTCAATGAACTCATAAATCATATCAGCAAAGATCCAGTTGCCGTGGTCTCCCGGTTCGTACATGTACTTGCAGTGGTGCCAGCCTTCTTTGTAGGTGTAGAAGACTTTGGACATGTCGTGGCCGAAGTGGCGGAGAGTGCCCATGAGGAGTTGAATCTGTTCGTAGCGGTTGGAAATGTCGTGTTCGGAAACTACCAGTTCCATAGGAGGATAAGGAGTTTCGTCAACATAATACAGAGGCGCGCTTTCGTCTACGATGATGCGGCGCTCGTCAATGCCGCGTTCTTTCAGAACGTTGAAGTGGGCAGTCGGCTGTCCTGCGTCGTGGTAGTAAGCATCGATGTCTGCGTTGGAAAGTCCGTGGGCTGCCAGGTATGCAGGGTTGAAGCAGAGCATCATGGTCGCGTATCCGCCGGCGCTGCTACCGCCTACATAGAAATGAGTGACTTTACCGTACTGGCTGCCGCCGACATTTTTCTTCGCCCAGGCAACTACTGATGCAGCGTCTTCAAGGAACTCAGGGTACTTGGCGCCGTTTGGATATTTGCGGTATTCGCCGCTGACTACTGCCACACCCTTTTCGCAGAGGGCAGGAATAAAGTCCATTTTTTTGCTGCCGTTTTCAAAACCGCCGCCGTGAAGGTACACGAATACGGGGAATTCTTCTGCGTCAGGGATGTAGAGGTCCAGAGCCTGTTCATCGGCCGGACCGTACTTGATGTTTTCGAAAACTTTCATTGAATAATACCTTCTTTCATTTTTACTGCGGGCTTACCGCATAATAATAAAAAACCTGTGTCTACAGTTTAGCAGACACAGGTTAATATGTAAACTAGTGATTTTTGATGCCCTTATAATAAAGGAAGTTTCTGCATGATGATTGTGAAAAGTACCATGCCGAAAAGTGCGAACGGATAAGTTGCACCGTAACCTGCAGCTGGGTCGTCACTGCCAACAGCATCGGATGCTGCACCAAGGCCTGGTGTGGAAGTCATACCACCGCAGATTGCACCGGATAAGATAATCCAGTTGAGCTTGAATACGTAACGTCCAACAAGGAAACCAGCCATACAAGCTACTGCACCTACGAGAAGTGATTCAAGAGCAAGAACCACACCGGAGCTGAGGATTGCGTCAACTGCACCGTAACCATAGTTGATACCTACGATTGCAAGGAAGAAGCAGAGACCGAATTCTCTGAACTGAGCAAGTACTTTAGGATCCATTCTGAAGGAGAGAGGTCCGATCTTACCGATGTATCCGAGTAAGAGGGAACCGATAAGTACGCCGCCTGTGGATTCAAGGCTTACATAGCCCAGAGGACCCATGTAAATCTTGATGGAACCGATAAGGTAACCAACCAGACATACGATGGAGAAGGAAATAAGGTTGAAAGGAGTTGTAGGAACTTCTCTCACGCCGCTTAAGCTTCTTGCAGCGTCCATTTCTTCTCTGTAACGGCGCTTTTCTTCGTCAACGTCGAATTTGAAGATTACGTTGAGGAAGTTTACTGCCAGAATTACGATGAGTACACCGAATGGGTACGCAACTGCGGAACCGATACCAACCTGACCTGCAGCCTGGTTAATGTATGCCTGCTTCTGGTCTTCAGTGAGTTCAGTTACGTCTTCAACCTTTACATCTGCATAGTTGGAGTCGAGGTTGAGAACATCGATAACGATTTCCTTTTCCTTGTCGGAAAGGTTAGCGTAATCGTCTGCCATTTCAGTTGCACGGTTTTCAGCAGTTTCAAGCGCGGAAGCAAGACCTGGGGAACTTGTCATAGCACCTGTGTAAACACCTGTAACAGCAAATGGGTTAGTTCCCTTTACGAATGCTGTACAAGCGTAAGTTGCGCCTGCACCGATGAAAGTGATTAAGAGACCTAATACGATGAACTTTGCACCGTACTTTTTAATAACGATACCGATATCTTTTGCAGCGAGAAGACCTACTGTTGCTACGAAGATGATAAGCGCTGCGGAGAAGAAGTAGTTGTTTACTACCTTACCGCCGTTTGAAACCATGATCTGTGTAGCAGCCTTGAAGCCTGCTGCAGTGGCATCGCCTGCTGTGTAGATTTTTTCAGCGAAGCCGTAGATTGCCCAACCTACTGCAAGACCCACGAAAAGTGTGCCGGATGTACCGAAACTGAATTTTCCGAACTTGATTTTTCCGAATAAAAGACCGAGAGCGGCAGTCACGAACATGAGGATGAATGGGTTCAGCATGAGGCCGACAAAGTCAAATTTAACTAATGCCATCTTTATACCTCCTAGTTTTTATCAACGCTTTCTATTATATATAATGTAGGAATTTTTCTCAAGCAAAGATTGGACAAAATTGACGAAAAAATGTACATTTTTTGTTCAATATGTTAAAATAAGGTGTAGTAACCGAAAGGATGAGGGGTATGGGAAACGAAGTTATAAGAATTTTAATAACGTGCGCCATTGCAATAACTGCGGGGATTTTTGCGGGTAACGGCGCAGTATATTTTTTCAACAGGATGCCGGGCAGATGGCTCTGTGATTATGGACAGGAGCCGGATGAGGAACTGCTGCATCCTACAAAGCAGAGAGTCAGGAGCACACCGTGGAAGTATGTGTTTACAGGCTTTTTTATTGTGGTGGGAATTGTGCTGGGCATGAGCGACCCGCTGTTTGCAGTGCCTGCGGTCTGTGCAATATGGCTGCTGCTGGAAATGGCCATTGCGGACGTAAAGTACATGATTGTGCCTGACCAGCTGATTATGATGCTGGTGGCAGCAGGAATAGGTTTTATTCCTCACCACAGATTCGGTGTTATGGACTGTTTCAGGGGCGCACTGATAGGGTGCGGCGTCATGCTGGTAATCGCTTTGCTCAGCAGGCTTGCATACAGAAAACCTGCAGTAGGCGGGGCCGATGTGAAGCTTTTCGCTGCGCTGGGACTGTGCTGCGGGACTGACGGCGTGCTTGTGATTTTCGTGCTGACTACGTTTATAAGTGCGGGACATTTTATCTGGCTTATGGCACGGCGCGGAGCGAAACTGTCCGATGAGAGGGCGATGGTTCCATATATTGCGCTTTCTGCAACTTTATATCTAGTCATTTTCCACGAAATGAGTTATAATATAATGATACATTTTTAAATTGATGCAAAGAAAGAGAGAATATAAATGATTACAAGCAAACAGAGAAGTTACCTCCGCAGCCTGGCTCACAACATCGACCCGGTTGTTTACATCGGCAAAGCAGGAGTAACAGAAAACGTTATCAAGGAAATTGACCAGGCTCTTGAAGCAAGAGAACTGGTAAAAGTTAAAATTCAGGAAGGCTGCGAACTGGCAGCAAAGGATGTTGCCAACGACATTCTTCCGCAGCTGGAAGCAGAGTTCGTACAGGCTATCGGCCGTAAGTTTACTCTTTACAGAGAATCCAAGGAAAACAAGCAGATTGAACTGCCGAAGGCAAAGAAGTAATCTGCAGCCAGATATAATATGAAAAAAAATATTCTGCTGACAATTGAATATGACGGCACGGGCTTCAAGGGGTGGCAGCGTCAGCCGGAAGTGAGGACGGTGCAGGGCGAACTGGAAAGAGTCCTTTCCTATGCCTGCAAAGAAGAAATCACCATCAACGGCACAAGCCGCACTGATGCCGGCGTTCACGCTCTTGGTCAGCGGGCAACATTCACCATGACATCGGGTCTGCCGGTGGACAAGCTTCCTAAGGTGGTGAACAACCTGCTCTGCGGCGGCATGCACTCCCTTCATCCTGTGGGCGATGTGAGAATCGTTGAGGCCAGAGAAGTGGCAGAGGACTTTCATGCCCGCTTTGACAGCAGGGGCAAAAAGTACCGCTACATTGTCAGGAACACACCGGATGCAGATATTTTCCGCAGAAACTATTGTTATCAGGTGGCACAGCCGCTGGATGTGGAAGCCATGAAGGAAGCGGCAGAACATATCGTGGGAACTCATGATTTCAGGTGTTTCCAGGCGGCAGGCGGTGAAGAAAAAGAGACTACCGTCAGAACAATTCACAGTCTTGACATATTCCGCGACGGAGAAAATGTTATAATTGAGGTGGCCGGAGACGGTTTCCTTTACAATATGGTAAGAATCATCACAGGCACGCTGGTTGAGGTGGGCCTGGGCAAGAAACAGGCAGGGGATCTGCCGTCAATAATTGACGGACTGGACCGCAGAAAGGCAGGACATACCGCACCTGCTGAAGGCCTGTATTTAGTGGAGGTATATTATGAACAGACCTAGCTGGGACGAGTATTTCATGGAGATGGCTGAGCTTACAGCCAAAAGATCCACCTGCATGAGAAGAAATGTGGGAGCAGTTATCGTAAAAGACAAGCGTGCCATTGCAACAGGATATAACGGCGCACCGATGGGCATTGCTCACTGCGAAGAAAAGGGCGGCTGCCTGCGCCAGCAGCTGGGAGTACCGTCCGGGCAGAGACATGAACTCTGCAGAGCGCTTCATGCTGAACAGAATGCAATCATTCAGGCTGCATCGATGGGACATGCCATCGAAGGCGGCACAATTTACATAACACACCAGCCATGCGTAATCTGCGCCAAGATGATTGTAAACGCGGGAATCAAGCGCATCGTGGTCAAGGAAGGATACCCTGACGAACTGGCTGTAGAAATCCTGGACGAAGCAGGACTTAAAGTAGAAAAAATAGGAGAATAGTAAAAATGTACAACACTTTGTGGATTACATTTCTGGTATCTTTTGTGCTGTCACTGCTCATGACACCTGTGGCAATCAGAGTGGCTCCCAAGATCGGTGCCATTGATGTGCCTAAGGACGGCAGGCGCATGCATACCAAGGCAATGCCGAGATTCGGAGGGCTGGCAATATTCACAGGCTCAACCGTTTCAATGGCAATTTTCCTCAATTTTGATCAGAGAATTATCGGAATTCTGGTAGGCGGCGTGCTGATTTACATTCTGGGCGTTCTTGATGACCTGCGTAATCTCCCTGCAAAAGTAAAGTTTATGGGGCAGATTTCCATCGCAATAATCATGTACATGTTTGATATCAGGATTAAATTCATCACCAATTTCTTCGGTGAAGGCAAGAGTTATTTCGGGGTAGCCCTCTGCTTTGTGGTGACTATTGTCTGGATAGTGGGAATTACCAATACAGTCAACCTGATAGACGGACTTGATGGTCTGGCTGCAGGCACATCGGCAATCGCTTCACTGTGCATTGCTTATGTGGCTTATATTCACGGCATGTATCTGGTATCAGGTTCAATGCTGGCACTTGCCGGCGGAGCACTGGGCTTCCTGCCGTTCAACTTTTATCCGGCAAAGATTTTCATGGGAGACGGAGGCTCGCTGTATCTGGGCTTCATGCTTTCGACCCTGTCTATCCTGGGACCGATAAAGAGTGCGACCATAGTGGCAGTGATTATTCCGGTTCTGGTGCTCGGACTGCCGATTTTTGACACAGCCTTTGCTATTTTCAGAAGACTGGTCAACAAGCGCCCTATCATGGAGGCGGACAAAGGACACCTGCACCACAGACTTATGAGTCTGGGTTACGGACAGAGAAGAGCTACGCTGATGCTTTACTGCGTAAGCGGTATCATGGGTGTAGCAGCGGTTACTTACAGCCGCGGCCTCTGGGTTGAAACCATCGGCCTCTTCGCAATTTCATTTTTAATGATATACATCTTCCTTACTGACGCCACCAGCGCAGTGCCTAAAATCAAGCAGCAGAAAACTGTCTACAAGAAGAAGGCTGAGCTGGTAGTGGAAGAATACACACAACCGGAAGACGATATATAAAAAGGTACTGACTCCCGAAGGAGTTCCTGAGGGGAAAGGCTGAAAGAAAAATTTAAATCAGAATTTATGCTTTTTTGCTTGAAGTGCCTGCATTTTTTGTCAGGCACTTTTTTGTTGAAAGGAGGGACCGGTATGGAAACAAGAGTTGCTGTAATCAGTATAATCGTTGAAAATATTGATGCTGCAGAAAGCATCAATTCGCTTCTTCACGACTACAGACAATTTATCATCGGGCGTATGGGCGTGCCTTATCCTAAAAAAGGCATCTCCATCATCAGCGTGGCTGTGGACGGACCGATGAATCAGATCAGCGCACTTTCCGGCAAACTGGGAGCCCTTCCGGGAGTCAGCACCAAGACAGTATATTCAAAAGCTCAGGAGGACAAATAAAATGAAGACATCAAAGACTAAGAAATTACTTGCTGTGGGGCTGGCACTTATGCTGGTATTTACAATGTTTGCAGGCTGCGGTCCTGCTGAAGATGAAGGCAGCGATGTACCTGAAACAGTGACAGAGGTTGTAAAAGTAGCAGCGCTCAACGGACCTACAGGCATGGCCATGGTAAAACTTATGGACCAGACTGATAAATACGACATCGCAACTTTCCAGGCACCTACAGACGTGACAGGAAAGATTATCAGCGGAGAAGTTGATGTGGCTGCAGTGCCTTCCAACCTGGCAGCAGTTTTATACAACAAGACCGAAGGTAAAGTTGTAGCAGTGAGCCCTGTTGCACTGGGCGTGCTTCACATACTGGGCAATGATGTGCAGATTACATCAGTTGCGGACCTGGCAGGCAAGACTGTCGTTGCCAGCGGCCAGGGAGGAACACCTGAATATGCGCTCCAGAAAATTCTTGAACACGCAGGACTTAAGCTTTACGAAGATGTGCAGGTAGAATGGCTGGCAAATCATGCAGAAGTAAACACTAAGCTGCAGACCGAAGCCGGTACAATCGCTATGATTCCGGAACCTTTTGTTTCAACTGCTCTGAGCACAGGAAACGCAGCAGTTGCAAAAATTTTCGATATGAACACCCTGTGGACAGAGGCTACCGGCCAGGGATTCCCTATGGGCGTGCTGGTTGCACAGAAATCATTTGTGGAAGAAAGAGAAGCAGATCTTAAAGTTCTGTTAAATGACCTTGCAGACTCAGTAAGTTTCGTCAACGAAGCTTCTGACGAGGCAGCTGCACTCATTGCAGAAAAAGGATTCATCGGCAAGACGGAAATTGCAAAGGCTGCAATCCCCGGATGCAATATCGTCCTTTACATGGGAGAAGAAGGCTCACAGCTTGGGGCTTCAATCCTTAAAACCTTCAATCAGACCTTATTTGAAATGGCACCGTCTGCAGTAGGCGGCAAGCTTCCTGGTGATGATTTATATTATGTTTGGAAATAAAGAAAAGAAAAATGCAGACGGCCCCGGCGCAGGCCTGAGGATGGCGCTGGTGGGCCTGCTGTGGCTTGCCCTGTGGCAAGCCGCGGCAGCAGCCGTTGGAAACGGGCTGCTGCTGCCGGGGCCTGTTGATACTGTAAGGGCTCTTGCGGCGCTTGCAGTGACAGGTGAATTTTATATGAACATCGGCTGGACTGTTTTCAGATGTCTGCTGGCAATGGTGCTTTCATTTGCTGCAGGTGTTTTGTGTGCCGGTGCGGCTTACAGGTGGAGTGCGGTTAAAAGCATATTGAGCCTGCCTGTTGCTTTTTTCAAGGCAGTTCCGGTCATGGCAATTGTCATTTATGTAATTCTGCTGGCGGACTCTGACTGGGTAGCTGTAATCGTCTGCTTTTTTATGTGTTTCCCTATTGTTTATGCAAATATACTGGCGGGCCTTGAGGCAATGCCCGAAGAGTATCTGGAACTTGCCGGAATATGTGGACTGGGAAAATGGCAGATTATACGGCTCATTTATGCGCCGGGCATACTGCCGCATATAAAGTCTGCCGTAAGTCTCATTGCAGGTATCAGCTGGAAAGCAGTTGTAGCTGCAGAAGTGCTTTCCATACCGAAATATTCGCTGGGCTACGAAATGCTCAACTCCAAGTATTATCTTGAAACTGCAAACCTGTTTGCGTACATTGTTGTTATTGTAGTTCTGAGCTTGGCTTTTGAGAAACTTATCAAAGCTTCCATGAGCAGAATTGAGTGGCACGGATATGAAGGAAGTAAGGTTGAAAGAGGCACCGTGCCAGATGTTGATGAAACAGGTACCGATTCTGTTGATGGTGCTCCTGCTGTTGTGTGTCGAAATGTGTCGAAATCTTTCGATGATAAATTGGTTTTAGACGATCTGACCATAAATTTTGAGGCTGGCTGCGTTACTGCTGTAATGGGTCCGTCCGGAGAGGGCAAAACCACCCTGGCAAGAATTATTGCAGGCCTTGAAACTGCTGACGAGGGAGTAACAGAGTTTTCAGAGCCGGCACGGATTTCATTCCTCTTTCAGGAAGACAGACTGCTGCCGTGGCTCAATATTTATGACAACATAGCGCTGGCCAAGGGCGGCGCTGAGTGCAGCGCGCGCGTGCGCGCGCTGGCAGAGCGTCTTGAAATCGGTGATACGCTCTGGCAGCTTCCGGCTGCCCTTAGCGGCGGCATGAAGCACCGCGCAGCGCTGGCAAGGACTTTCAATGCAGACAGCAACCTGCTCATACTTGACGAACCTTTCCGCGGCCTGGATGAGGCACTGAAAGAACGCATCGTCAATAAACTATGGGAGTCAGAAACTGCAGGCAAAACAGTGATTCTCATCACTCATAACAAGGATGATGCGGCAAAGCTGGGGACTATGTTCAGTTCTGTGATAACATCACAGAATGGTGACTGATTTTCTGATATACTGCATACAGAAAGTAAACCGGGAGGTAAGGATATGAAGAAGTTGATAATTTTTCTGCTGTCACTGACTTTGCTGACAGCGTGTGCAGCACCTGCAGATAAGGATATAAGCTATCGCCAGATTACCATGGACGAAGCTGTGGTGATGATGGAAGAAGAAACCGGTTATGTTATTCTTGATGTCCGTACGCCGGAAGAGTTTGCAGAAAAGCACATTCCAGGTGCAATAAATATTCCTAACGAAACAATCGGAACAGACGAAATTACTCAGCTTGCGGATAAAGACCAGCTGATTCTTGTATACTGCCGGAGTGGAAACCGCAGCAAACAGGCCTCTGAGAAGCTGGCGGCACTTGGCTACAGTAATATTGTAGAATTCGGTGGTATCAACGATTGGAAGGGAGAAACCGAAAGTTAAGCAAGCTGACTATATTTTTTACTGATATCGACTTAAATCCTCTGCTGTGGTATAATATTAATATTATACACGGCAGAGTTTTTTTGAATAATATCAGTATAAGAAGGAGCTTCTGAAATGTCCGACCCGCTGAATTTAACTTTTTCGCTTGCACCGGTCAGTGAATCCGGCCATCTGGCAATGGGCATCCTGGCCCATGTGGATGCAGGCAAGACAACTTTATCAGAGAGCATTCTGTACCTGACCGGAGCAATCCGTAAGATGGGCAGGGTGGACCATAAGGACGCTTTTCTGGACAACAACGCAATTGAGCAAAACCGCGGAATTACGGTGTTTTCCAAAGAGGCCCGTTTTGTGCTGGGCGAAAAAGAATTTGTGCTTCTGGATACTCCTGGGCATACCGACTTCAGTGCTGAAATGGAGCGTACTCTGCAGGTGCTGGACTATGCAGTGCTGGTAATCAGCGGGGCTGACGGTGTGCAGGCACATACTGAAACTTTGTGGAAACTGCTGGACAGTTACAGAATCCCTACATTTATTTTTGTAAATAAAATGGACCAGCCGGGAACTGACCGTGCCGCTCTTATGGCCGACATGAGCAAAGTGCTGGGTGACGGACTGGTTGAAATTTCTGATGATGGCACGCCTGATGCGGATGCAGCGGCCATGTGCAGTGAGGCTCTTATGGAGGAATTCCTCGAAAGGGGAGCTGTGACCACAGAATCAATGCAGGAGGCGGTGATGTCGCGCCAGCTTTTCCCTGTATCCTTTGGTTCGGCCCTTAAAATGGCAGGTGTGGAAGAATTTCTGAAAACTTTCAGTGCTTATACCGGAAAGAAAGCATACGGACCGGACTTCGGTGCCCGCGTGTATAAAATCAGCCGTGACAAGCAGGGAAACCGCCAGACTCATCTTAAGATTACCGGCGGTGTGCTTAAGAGCAAGACCCTTATACAGACCGGAGAGGCAGATGAAGACAGCGAAAAAATCGAGCAGATAAGAATATATTCCGGAGGCGCTTTTCAGCAGGTGCCTGAGGCAGAAGCAGGTATGATTTGTGCAGTGACAGGCCTGACACAGACTTTTGCAGGCCAGGGCCTTGGAACCGAGGCAGAGGCCGGAGATATGAAACCAGTGCTTCAGCCGGCGCTCACATATAAAATGATTCTTCCGGAAGGGGCGGACCCGGTGACAGTAATGCAGAAACTGCGCCAGCTGGAGGAAGAAGACCCGACTCTTCATCTGGTGTGGAAAGAGCAGCTTCAGGAAATCCATGTGCAGGTAATGGGCGCACTGGAACTGGAAATCCTTCAGCATCAGATTGAAGAAAGATTTGACATGAAGATAAGCTTCGGGGAAGGAAGCATCATATACAAAGAAACCATTGCAGGACCGGTAATAGGTATCGGGCATTTTGAGCCTCTCAGGCACTATGCGGAGGCCCATCTTCTCATGGAACCACTGCCTTGCGGCAGCGGCATGGTGTTTGATACACGTTGCCCTGAGGACAAGCTGGACAGAAACTGGCAGCGTCTCATCCACACACATCTTGTGGAAAGAAAGCATCCGGGCGTTCTTACAGGTTCTGATATTACAGATATAAAAATCAGCATTCTGGCGGGCAGGGCCCACCAGAAGCACACTGAAGGCGGTGACTTCAGGCAGGCAACTTACAGGGCAGTGCGCCAGGGCCTCCGTAAGGCAAAGTGTATACTGCTGGAACCTTACTACAGTTTCCGTCTGGAAGTTCCTGCTGAAAACATAGGTCGTGCCATGGCCGACATGCAGCGGCTCAGTGCCAAATGCAGTCTGCCGGAAATCACAGCAGGCGGTGAAATGAATCTGCTGAAGGGCAGCGGACCTGTTGCAACTCTTCAGGATTACCAGCGTGAATGCGCAGCATACACCAAAGGCCGCGGCAGATTCATGGCAATCCCTGACGGTTACAGGCCTTGCCACAATCAGGAAGAAGTAGTGGCGGATACAGGCTATAACCCTGAAAGCGATGTTTTAAACCCTACCGGGTCGGTTTTCTGTGACCACGGTGCAGCTGTTTATGTGGACTGGCAGCAAGTTGATGAAATGGCCCATGTGGACAGCGGCTGGCGGATTGTGGATAAGGAACTCCAGTCAAAACCGGTACCTTCTGCGGGAAGCAGCAAATCAACCGATGTGACCGCCTCTGCCAAAGAACTTGAAGAAATTTTCCTCAGAACCTACGGCAAGTCCAAGCGTGATGAGGCTCTCCGCCGCGAGGCCATGAGCAAAGGCACCCGCCGTCCTCCTAAGGAGCCGGAATATTTTCCGCAGCCAAACTGGAAGCACGAGCGCGGCAAAGGCCAGCCATTTCTGGTAATAGACGGCTACAACGTAATCTTTGCCTGGGACGAGCTTAAAGCGCTGGCTCAGGTGAATCTGGATTCGGCCAGAGAAGCTTTCCTTGATATTCTGGGCAACTATCAGGGCTACAAAAAGATGGGCATGGTAGTAGTCTTTGACGGTTACAAGGTTGCAGGAAGCCCGGGCAGCAAGCAGGACTACGGTCAGATCAAGGTTGTTTACACCAAAGAAGCCGAAACCGCTGACCGGTTCATCGAAAAGACAATTTATGAGATGGGCCGCAAATACGACGTGGCAGTTGTCACATCTGACAGGCCTGTGCAGATGGCAGCGCTGGGTGACGGAGCCCAGCGAATCTCCGCCCGCGAATTCTATCAGGAAGTTATCAGTACATTCGAAGAAATCCGCCAGAAGTTAAAAGGCCAGAAACTGACCAAGAATCAGCCATTTGCAGAAGTTTTCGGAGAAAAATAATATCTTCAGATGAAACATGCTTTTTATGCATTTTTCCCGCAGAAAGCCTGCTAATCCGCATTGCTTCAGGGAAATAGCGGAAAGAACAATGTCATGAACAACTTTTTCTTTGCATATTTTCCGCACTCCATATAAAATCAAAAGACCGCAAAACATTACAGTTGCATGCTTTGTGGTCTTTTTTACATTCTTTATGTGCGGGAATTTTCAGAGGACTCTCTCCGTGATTTTCCGCAGATTAAATTTTATTTCAACGTTTCCAGGATTCTCGTGGGGAAAATGTATAAAATCCTGGATTGGGGAAAAGTTAAGTGTTATTCGACGGCAATCGACACACCCGAAGACACATCCGGAGTTTCTGTGCTTTCAGCAGGTTCTTCTGTCATGCCCAGCAGTTTCTCTCTTGGGTTGCTGCCGGTGTATCGGTAAATATACCTGGCATCCAGCAGGCCGGCCTGCACGAAGGTACCTTCGTGCCGCAGCGTTTCCGTCACGTCTGGTTCCAACGCTGCCGCAATGACCATTGCGCCGGCCTGGTCCATAGGCACCACGTAAGCACCCGCAGAGAATGTCCAGGTCTTTGCTTTGAGAATTTTAGCCTTTATGCCGCCGCCTTTGAACTGGCTGGCTTTTACGGAAGTGCCGGCCTCCAGCTCAAAACATTCAATGCCGCTGTACCGCAGTTTCTTGACTACGCGGTCGGCGTTTTTTGCTTTTTTGGAGATGATATAGGATGTAGGCAGGGCACGTGAACGTTTGACTTCATCGTACCAGTAAACTTTGTACTTCACTGAGGAAACTTTTTTGCCAGTGGTGGAACTGTATGTGTTTCTCTTTACGGAAGTGTACTTGTCACCGGACGAACCGTGCTCCAGAACGAAACGGTTGTCCGAACTGAAAGTTCTGCCTGCCTCAATACGGTCTGAGCGTACTGCGGAGATTTCTTCCTTCACTGTATCTTTGTTTTCAATTACTGTGTCCAGAATGGAACGCACTGCCATATAGTGGCTGTAGACACGGCGGTACAGGTGACTTTTGCCAAGGTTTATGCCCATGGTTTCTATGAGCACGCAGGCACTGCCGTAAAGTCCGTAATAGGTACGGGACACAGTGTTATTTACTTCGGTAATCTGGCTGTCATAGATTGAAACTCTCAGCCCTGCATCTGAGCAGCCGGTCATGGCGCTTTTGCGGAGCTTGGTGGACCACTTGTTTATGCGGCTGTCGATATTCAGGCTTGAGGTGCCTGCAAGGTACACATCTGTGAAGTAGTCGCTTGCTGCGTTGGGATAAAGCTGCATATTGGTCAGGCACTCGTGGCTGTCCATGACAACTTCCGGCATGATTGCGTTGTAAAGCTGATGGAGCCAGAGGGTGTATCTGCTGCCCACATAGAGGTTGTCTCTGTTTGTGTTGAATCCATCCGATGATTCCCGGGCCTTGAGCTTGGCTGCGTCCGGATTGGCGCAAGGCACTACGCAGAGATTTATGTTTTCTGCAAGGTAGGCTGCGTATTCAGGGTCGTCTGCGATTCTCTGAAGTACGTAGAGGGCACCTTCAGCGCCGGCGGGCTCATTGCCGTGGAGACCTGCCTGATAAAGCACATTGACTTTACCGGAGGCTGTCAGCACTGCTGCGGCATCTTCCCAGCTTTCTGCGGCGCTCATGTCTTCTGCCGTAAAGAAGACTACCGGCACATCGGTCAGGCTTTCCTTGGAATACACATGCATGTACGGACATTCAGCTGCCAGTTTCTTAAGATATTTACTGCGTTCTTTTACGGTTGTAAAAGAGTTCTGACCTTTATCCTCGTCAAATGCAGGGGTTTCAGGTTCCACATAGTCCTCCAGTCCGGAGACAGAAAAGAGTGCCTTTTCCACCTTGGTCTTATACTTGAAGGACGCAGACAGAGCTGATGCAGTCGACGTAAAAAATACCGCCATGGTCAGAGCGATGGCGGTAATTCTAAAAAGCGTTTTGTTCATTTCGTTATTATCAAACCTTTATTTTTTTCTGAAAATCTTGCTTCTGAAAAGTATTACATTCATCACAATAAAGAATACCACAAGAATTCCAAAAGTCAAGTAAGGTTTAACCGGTGCCAGCGTTGCAAGCAGCATCATAGGGAAGCCGAAAACGATGGCAGGCAGATTCTGATATACCAGATTGTCGGAAACCGGTGACTGAAGGTTTCTGTCAACTTCTCTCAGAAGAATGATACCTGTACTTGCTGTACCGGTCAGCATACCGAACATGCCCAGGAACTGTTCTTCAGCGTAGTCAGGGAAAAGCTTCTTGCATACCAGTCTGATATAGAAGTATGTAGCCACAGCACCAAGCACGCAGAGGATAATCAGTACTCCTGCAAATTCTTCAAGACGGTTGATTCTGATTGCAGCAATACCTGCAACGATCATAACGTCGAAGAAGAAACCGCTGATTCTTGTCATCAGGAAAGTATTGACATACTGGCGGTGGATAATCTGCTTTATGCGGAGCTTTTCAACTATAATACCGATGATGGTTGCAATAAGCACGCCAAAGAGGAAGTTGAATCCGTAGAGGATTGCTTTGAAACCGGGAATCAGTTCACCAAGAGTGTACATTACAATGTATGTAAGAATATATGTACCCATGATGAAGGCCATCTGGATGGAAAGCTTGTCCAGGCTGCCATTCATAGGAATTTCATTGTCGCCCTGCACATCGCTCATGCTCATGGCAGGTCCGGCTTCTGTATAGTTTGATCTGATATCGAACTTTTTCTGAACGATATTAAGGTGGATAACGCCGCCGATGGACGCTACGAGGAAACCTACTGCAGCAACTGTAAGGCCGAAGCTCTTGCCGCCGTCGAATCCGAATTCAGTTTCGTAGATTGTGCCGTAGTTGAGTGCCTGACCTGTTCCCTGTCCGAAACCAAAAGGCAGGAGAATACCTGCTGCTTCGAAGAAACCGTTAAGCACCATTGCTGCAATTATTGTAACACCCATACCGACGATGGCCTGAATCAGGTAAGTTGCAACTGTTGTAACACCAGTATTGAAAATCTCGGTTGTACGCTGCTTGCTCATTTTGCCCCTTGCAGGTTTGAATGCTGAGGCGATAAAACCCAGAGCCAGTGAGTGGTAAGTTATAACTTCAAGAGTTGCCAGCCCATTACCGCCAAAAACTGCTGTATTGAACAGCGGCACTTCGGTAACAGCTTCGTAAATAATTGAAATAATCAGAAGGAGCAGTCCGCCCAGTACTGATGTAGGTATAAGTGAGTTTTTCAAAACCGGCAGTGAACGCTTGATCATATTTGCAACCAGCATACTTACGATAAGTGCGCCTGCAAGAATGACTGTGCCCCATACACTAAAGTCCCAGAAATTCGCCATTGATGTTATCTCCTTTGTCCATGTTTTTTACGTGATAGTATATGTTCATATATTTCAGTGCATTGAAATGTTTGTCAGGTTTCACCTGATAAATCTTGTCGCCGGAATAAATGTTCAGCTTGTTCTTGCCCAGAACGCTGACTGCATCCACTTCACTGAAAGGAAGGGTGAGCACATTTCCGGGCGACAGTTCCACTTCGTAACGGTCAGCATACATTGTAAAATCGGCCGCCTCTGAAAGCACAATCTTATTCTGATAGACAATAACTTCAGAAAATTTAACTGTGTCACTGTAAATTGCTTCGCTGCCGAAGTTATTCATATCCAGCCCGCGGACAAAGTTTTCCTGATAATCATACCAGTCTGCCACATATCTGAAAGGAAACGGCTTGTCCGCTCCTTCAAGTTCTGTAGTTTCTGTGTAGCGGATTTTAAGACCGCACTTTTTGCAGGTCATATACTGACCGCTGCTGACAAATTCCGATAATCCGCAGTCAGGACATACATACATTGCACGGTCCAGATATTCTGCGCTTTTTTCGTGGTAGTACAGTTTGTCGTTCTTTGCTTCGTCCACCCAAAGTTCATCTTTTATCATCTGGAAGATTTCTTCATCGCTCATCTGCTTCCATTCTTCAGGCTCAACAACTCTGGAAACACGGGCGGTCATTGTACCGCGGCGTTTTACATCGCTCCATCTTGGCTGCACTCCGTAACCTCCTTCGATTCTGAAAAAGGCAACAGGAAGTTTCAGAAGCTTGACCAGAGAAACAATGCCTGGTTTCATGTAGCACTGGCGGCCGCTGAATGTACGGTTTCCTTCAGGGGCAATGGCGATAGTGCCGCCTTCTTTTGCAACTTTGGCGCAGGTACGCACAGCGCGCATATCATTTACTGATTTTTTGATAGGAATAGGATTTACGAGCCAGCGTATCAGTGATGATACCCAGCCGATTGAGAAAAGATCTTCAGAGGCCACATAGTAAACGGGTCCTTTGAAGGCTGTTGCGATAAAAAACTGGTCATATGTAGTCTGATGATTCATCATCACCAGGTACTGACGGTCGCCCTGGTCTCTGAAAGGTTCAATGTGAACATTGTACCGCCACTTTATATAAAGTGAAAATACTGGCATCGCCAGCGCAGTTATCACTTTGTGGCGCGGTTTGACCCAGGTCTCTTTTTTAGTATCATTTTTAGCAGTCATTGGGAAATACCTTTCTTTATATACAGGTCCTGATACCCCGGCAAGGCCTATACGTAAAAATTATACACCTTTTTTTGAATTAAATAAACAGTTTCTTAACATCTTCACAAAAACAACAAATTTCGGGGCAGGAATAGGTCACGCCGGAAAAACGTATAATATCTGAAGGATTTAACTTATTTTTAACTGAAATGCGGTTTCGGACTTAACATTGAGGTTGTATACTGAGCCTGTAATTAAGGAGGTAATAAAAATGAAAAAGTTAATCACAATTGTACTTACATTAGTTATGGTATTTTCAATGGCAGCATGCGGCGGCAGTGAAGATGGAGAAAGCGGTCAGCAGGCAGGAGCGCCAATCACAGTTATTTCAAGAGAAGATGGTTCCGGTACAAGAGGAGCTTTTACAGAGCTCATGGGTATCACTGTTGACGATGTTGACCACACAACTCAGATGGCTGAAATT
>JAFSCP010000003.1 GCA_017436705.1 Bacillota bacterium | reverse complement strand
CACCGCCGATGATGAATACAAGGAATACAATCCAGGCTACTTCGCCCATACCTGTTGGAATTGCCTGTACCATCTGGAATGGTCCAACAGGAGTTTTGTCTACGTAGTGGAAGGAACCAGGAACTACTACTGTTCTGCCTTCGTCATTTACAACTCTGTCATATGTACCTGCTGGCACGATGTAAGTCAGAATTGTACAGATGATGATAAGTACTACGATAATTGCATAGGTATGCGGCATTTTCCATTTTTTCTTCTTATCCATTTTTGTTCTCCTTTCTTAAATATAAAAATTAAAACGAATCATATCCGGGCGCAAACCGCACCACCAATCCATAAACGCAGAAACGCCCGGGTATGTTTAGAACTTAAGTAAGTCTTCTTTTGTGAAGTCACCAAGGCCTAATGTCTCAAGGGTTCTTGGCGGATTTGCCATGTAATCGCGCTTCATTATTACAGAGATAAGTGTAATCAATGCCTTCATTGCAGGAACTTCTACGCCGATTCTGTCTGCAATGTCAACGAGAAGGATTGTTGTGTATCCAAGATCCTCGTTGAAATAACGGTGATCCAGCTGTGACTGGGCCTTGATTCCTGCAAATCCTGGTGCTGTGCTGTATGCATCACAGTAATCATCAGTAATCTTATCGAAGTATCCCTGTCTGTAACCCTTGATTGTGCTGCGTTCAATTTCAAGTCCCAAACCTGCACCGATTGCAATACGTTCATTGTCGATTGCTTCCATCAGGTTACCTACTGCAGGAGTAATACCTTCGTGATAAAATTCAAAGTCGCCTTTGGTTCTTTCAATCAGACCTGCATTAAGTAAGGAAACTACAGGATGAATGATCGGGTTGGAGTTGGAAAGTGTTGTCTGAAGGATACTTTCAGCCTTTTCGATTCCTTCGAAGATTTCTTTTACCACTGCGTACACTTCGTCGCCCTTTTCACGCGGCATAGTTGCAATTGAGTAAGCAGCCGGCAGTCTGTTGAAAACTTCAATCTTTGAAGGTTCGATGATACGTACTGCATACGGCAGAGTGTTTGTTTCTGCAACTGTAATACGTGTGTCCTTTACATCCACACCAAGAGCATTTTTGAATGTAAGCGCACCCATACATGAACTTGGCATAATTATGTAAGTCTGACCGTCCTCAACATAAGGAGCACAGGCCTGGGCAAAAGGTTCTGTACTGTAGGAAGGACCTACTGCAAAAATCATTTCTGCACCTTTAAGTACTTCAGCGATGTCAGTTCCAGCGTATGCTACCTTCTGGAAGCCTTCCATACGTCCTTCTGAGTAAATTCCGCCTGCTGCCTGAATAGCATCTACCGCTTTGCTGAACTGCGGAAAATCAAACATATAAACATCATGCCCTGCCTTCGCACATTCAAAAGCAACAGCATGACCTCCGTTACCGGAACCTAACACTGCAATTTTCATAGTATTCTGCCTCCCTTTTTATTCAATATTTCATTATACGAAATATTTTTTCGTTTATTTATGAATAAAATATACTCTTTCTCAACGCCCATGTCAACATATTTTTGTTCGTATTTCAAAATTTTATTTCACCATACGAAATAAAGCACAGAAAAAGAGGTATTCCTGCGAACACCTCTCCTTTACGAAAATTATTTTTCTTCCAAGCTGGCTTTGAGCACTTCCAGCGCTTCAGGAATTTCCTTTGAAAAGTCCATATACCATTCTTCGGTTTCTTTGATATATCTGCGTTTAAAATCATCCGGCGCAATCAACGCACACTGCAGATTATGCAGACGGTCTGCCCCCTTTACCGCAAAGGCAATCGGATTTGCTTTAATACGGTGGATATAGTTCCACATTCTGTATCCTGGCTCCTTGGTAACCAGCTTTACAGCTTCCAGGACTTTGTGTCCGCCGATCAGTTCAATCATTTCTTCGGTAGCATCGGTATCTTCCAGCAGATCATGGAACAGGGCAGCTATCTGGTAATCCGTTCCCAGGCCCTGGTTCCTCAGCATTTCGGAAACCTCCATAGGATGGGTGATATATGGTTCGCCGCCCATGCGTGTCTGGCCGGCATGATGTTTGGACGCGTAATTAAGCGCCTCTTTGAATCTGTCTTCAAAATTCATTATTCGTCCTTTCCTCCTTTTGCAAAACTAATAATCCATATACTGATGCAGATAAAAATCATGGCAGCGATAGTGTAAATATTGATACCATTCTTTTCGCCCAGCAGCATAGCTGACAGGGCTACACCAACTATAGGGATAAGGAAGTTATATACTGTAACTGAAGAAACGTTGTGATACTTCAGTAAAACACTTCTGAGTGTATATGCAACTGCTGATACCATGGCCAGATGAATGAGAATTCCAAACCCTTCTATACATGGATTTACCAGTCTTCCACCGCAAAGTACCGCGGCTGCACAGAGCATCAGACCTCCGGTAAAAAACTGCCATCCGCTGAGCATTACAGGGTTTTCATCCTGGGAAAACTTCCGTATAAGTACTGCTGATACAGCCCCTGAAACCGATGAAAGCAGCACGAATCCCTCACCTGTAAGCGACATATCAAGTGAAAAATGTTCAATGTTTCCCTGCAGATTTACCAGCACGATACCGATTATTCCGGCAATGCAGCCGATAACCTTATTACGCGTAAGCTTTTCCTGACGAAAAACCAGACATGCCATCAGAAGACTGATTACTGAAGATGAGCCTGACAGTATTGAAGATTTTACGCCGGTTGAGTTTGCAACTCCTATGTAATAAAAAAAGTATTGTATTGCAGTCTGTGAAAATGACAGCGGGATAATTGCTTTCCACGAACTTTTCTTAGGCAGCTGTATTCTGCGGTTTGTGATATTAAAATATATAATTACCATAAGTCCTGCCAGAGTAAATCTCATGCCGGCAAAAAGCATAATATTCATGGTAGCTGCAGGATCTATCTGAAAATACTCATATCCCAGCTTGATTCCCGTGGGCGCGCTGCCCCACAATGTGCAGCATATTACTGAAAGCAGCAGCACTGCCGCTTTGGTAGAAAGAAAGTTTTTTTCAGTATTTTGCTTGTCCAATTGTTCCATCAACCTATTTCCTCCACATAGTGTACACCGTTCAGTTCCATCACATCATTCAGAATTACTGTGTGCTTAGTCTTTTTACCCATGTCTATTTCCATACGGAGAATTATATCGCCGTCAATGATAGGCTGCTCAGAGCGCCTTTCCATAGAATCAATTACATATCCGCATTCTTCTCTTATAAAATCGAAAAGCGTTGCCATGGATTCTCTTTCCAGTTCAATGTGAAGTTCTATAGTTCTTGTATGCGTTTCTACATATCTTGTCATGTAGTGAAGATAATAGTTGGTCACAAGTACAAGTACCAGACAGATCAGTGCTTCCCAGAAAAGTCCTGCACCGATTGCGATACCCATGGACGCTGTAACCCAGAGTCCTGCTGCCGTAGTCAGCCCTTTTACCTGTTTGCGTTCTGTGACAATAATTGTACCTGCACCCAGAAAACCGATACCGCAGAGAAGCTGGGCCGGAATCCGCGCACTGTCTGCCATGTTTCCCGACATCTGCGCAAAGTACAGACCTGTGATTGTGGCCAGTGCCGAGCCAAGGCACACCAGTGCAAAGGTTCTGATACCTGCCGCATATCTTTTATTGGCTCTTTCCACACCAACCATGCTACCCAGCAAAGTTGCCATTACAAGACGTACGGCCACCGATGCTGTGGAAAGCTGCCCTAAAAATTCAATGATTTCATTCATTGTCAATTCCCTCTTTTACTAAACAAGGGCCTTCATCACAAAGGCCCGTCAATTGATACATATAATTATTTACGCTTGTTATCCCGGATTATTCCAATCTGAAGACAAATTACGACAAGCAGGAGCAGTCCCAAAGTTGCACCAAAAATCATCAGCATGAGCTCAGTAGTGCCCAGCAGTTCATTACCGGATGCATCTGTATTATCTGTTCCGTCTCCCGGGTTTTCTGTTCCGTCAGGCTGCTTCATACCATCACCGGCTTCTTCTGCCATAGCTTCACCATAGGCAAACACTGTGTCCAGACTAAGTGCCTTTTTTGAAAGGAACTGGTCTTTGCTTTCATTGTAATAGAACCACTTGCCTTCTCCGGATTCCTGTTCTTTAAGGAAAGCCAGCACAATGTTACCGTCCTTGCTCTGAACCACAGGAATCTGCTTGTCATTGTAATCTGCTGCTGAAACAGAGAAAGTTTCCGGAATTTCAACCTTTGCCAGGTCTTCTTCAACCAGATATGTAACGTCGTTTACCACTGCTTCAATGCCCTTTGGTTCTTCCTTGTCACCGGAATTGTCAGGTTTCTGGGTCTGTGATGAATCCGGCTTCTGAGTCTGTGAACTGTCAGGTTTCTGTGATGAAGATCCTGCCTCTGCTCTGATAATTGTAATTGTATATGTCTTGGTCTTGCCGCTTTCTGCGGTTACAGTAACCTTACGGGTATTTTCCCCGACCTTCATTTCCTTGCTGCCGGTAACTTTGGTGGTTGCCTTGGAGTCTTCCTTTACAGCAGTGATAAGGAATTCTGTAACATCATTGTCGACCTTTACAGTGTATGATGTAACATTCTTTGAGAAAGCAGGTGAAAGCTTGCCCGCAGAAATGTACAGTTCGGAAAGGTTTGCGTTGGTTGAAACCGCATCGGAAGAATCCTCAACTGTAACCGTTGTGGACTTTGATCCTGCAGAAAGTTCCTCAAGGTCAATATTGTAAATGTCCGTAGTAGATGCCTTGACAGTTGCTTTGCCTACTTTTTTTGCCTTGAAAGTAAGTTTGCATGTCAGATTATCTGTGCCTGAACCGTTGGCCATAGTTACAATTACAGTGCCGCCACTTCCGTTGGCCTCAGCGCCTGAACATGAACTGTACTCAAGCACATCTGAATCGTATGTAATCTTCGCTGTTGCGGAACCAAAAGTCGCCCCTGTGTATTTCAGCGTAATAGTTACCGTATCCCCTTTTTCTGCGGTACCGCCGCCGCTGAGCGACATTGTGGCTTCTGCTGCATAGGCTGTATCCGCAAAAATACTGCACATTGCCAGTACCATCAGTACCGCCATGAGCACTGCTGCCGCTTTTCCTGCAAAAGTTCTGTCCATAATCTCCCTCCTAGTTTTCTATTGTGTAACTTCCTACGATGTGTTTCTGAACATAAAGTACGTCCAGGGAGTTTACTCTTCCATCCTGATTGATATCAGCCGCTTCAAGATAAGCGCCCTCCATCACTCTGCTTTCAACAATATGGCGCTGGATACCCAGTGCATCTGCCGAGTTGATTTTACCGTCACCGCTTACATCACCGCGGATGACTACCTGGTATTCAATAACCGGCAGACCAGACTTATCCTGCAGAACTACACTCGTGCCGGTTGTAATCTTTCCTTCTGAAAGGATTTCGCCTTTGGCGTTTTTAATAACTGCCTGGCCTCCTGTCACCTGAATATTTCCTGCGAATTCATCAAGTTCAGTGAGTTCATTCACGCCTTTCAGGTATGTATCAAAGATATATTCACTGCTTGTAATAGCAGGTTCTTCGTCCTCAGGCTTAACTCCTGCCATCTTTGAAATTGTAACAGTATAAGTTCTTGTCTGGCCGCTGGCCGCAGTCACGATGATTTCAGCCTTGGTAATGTCAGATGTGAGAATCACCATACCGCCGCCAGTCATTGCTGATGTTGAAGAACTTACTGCTGCATTGATATTTACGAATACAACATCCTTACCAACTACCAGCTCGTACTCAGTCTTGCTTCTGCTGAATTCAGGTGTAAGTTCGTAGCCTTCCACTGAAAGAGACTCAAGATAAGTATTGTTGTTACCGTCTGCAGGCTGCTGACATGCTTCTTCCGGCATGTTCTGATAAACAGGGATGTAGAATGTCATAGCATCACTGAGAGTATCTATGTAACCGTTTCTCAGTGCTGCCGCTTCGCTTTCTGCGCCCTGCACATTGGTCATGTACTGTCCTATACCCACATTTTCCTGTCCGTTCATTACGTTGAACTTTTTGAAATACAGAGTATTTTTATTTTTCTGGACATACTGCTGGCTGTAAAAAAGTGCACCGCCCAGAATTGATTTATATCTTGTGTTCCACGGTCTTTCGTAAGTGCCGCTTTGCGATGCGTACCACACGCCGCGCTCAACTGCGCTCATAGAACCGGACTTGTATGCGCCGATATTGAAGAAATTATAGTATCCTTCATATCCTTTTACAGTACCTGAAATGCAGCCGCCGTTGCCGCTGGAACCCTGCTCTACAAGAATCATGGATGCCAGTACATACGGATTGACTCCTGCAGTCTGGCCGGCCTGATAAATCGCATCAGCCCATGTGGCATGGGTTTCTTCAGGGAATTCACCCTTCATAAAACTGTTCTGTACTACTTTCTGAAGTCCTTCCACATTCTGAGTCTGTATATCAAATGAATGGGTCAGGAACTGGAAAATTCCTATAGAATTGATAAAGTTTCTCGGATCCATATAGTATCTGATAATCTGTTCAGAGGCAGTGACCCAGCCGCCGCTGTCATATGTAATGTATTTACCGTTTTCGTAGTCATAAGCCCCTTCTTCCATGGACTTCCATGATGAAGGTGAGCTTGAAGCAACCAGAGTTGTGCCCGGTCCGCTTTCTGCATCAATTACAGCGTTCCAGTCCAGACCTGTCTGCGCTGCATTGAAAACCCAGTTTGGATATCTTGCATGCAGATCGCGGAGATAAGGCTTATATGATTCCGGAAATCCCTGCAGTGTGAGATAGGATTCAAAGGCTGCATCGTAAACATATTCCACGTCTATGTCAATCAGGATAAATTTTGCAGATGCGTACCCTTTGGAACCTTTTTCGGTTTCAACATAATACCAGTGTTCCCCTGCTTCATTGATGATGTTGTCCAGAATCGTCACCTCATCATGAAGCTTGATATACGCAAGTGCAACATTGTCTGTGCCCGGGCCTGCTCTCAGGTTGAGGGCCGTTGTAGTGACAATACCCTTGCTGCCCGGCTCCGCAAAAGTATACACAAGAACCACAGGTTCAGTGACTTCTGTCAGCGCATCTGTAATCTCTGTTGCGAAAGCCACGCCACTTCCGGAAAATACAAAAAGCACTGCTGCCACCAATGCCAGAATTATTAACTTGTTTCTTTGCTTAATGTGCTGCAATGCCTTCAGTCTCCCTTTACTATACCTTACTTGTCCGGACCCAGTCTGCCGTCGTTATAATGTTTACGGCACAGTGACACATACATGTCGTTGCCGCCTACTACAATCTGTTCGCCCTGCTTTACAAACTGGCCGTCCACAATTCTCGCAACCATGGTTGCCTTGCGTCCGCACCAGCAGATAGTCTTGATTTCTTCAATCTTATCAGCATAAATGAGCATGTAGTATGAACCCTCGAAGAGCTCGTTTCTGAAGTCGTTTTTCAGCCCGTATGCCAGTACAGGCACGCCGCAGCTATCCACGATTTCAACCAGTTCCTGTACATGGTGTTTTTTAAGGAACTGACATTCATCGATCAGTACGCAGTCGATGGTTCTCTTTTCGTTTTCTCGCATGAAAAGTTCCAGGATGTTTGTATCATCATTTACGATCATCGCCTCTCTCTGGATGCCGATTCTGGAAGTGATAACGCCTGTTCCATATCTGTCATCGATAGCAGGAATCAGTGTCAGAACCTGCTTGCCGCGTTCTTCGTAGTTATAGGCCACCTTGATAAGTTCGATGGACTTGCCCGCGTTCATTGTGCTGTATCTATAGTATAACTGTGCCATGATTTTCCTCCGTATTTTACAGGAACAAAAAAATTCCCATTGTCCATTTTATTATAATTGAAATTGCTCCGAAAATCAAATATAATAGTTATAATTATGAAAGTTTCACAATTGAAAGGGTAAATTTTATGGAAGAATTATTGATGCTGATTTTTAAGTGCCTCCTTCTGGGCGTAATCTGGGCAGCGCTGCTCATCCCGCTTATTTTCAACAGAGGCGGCCTGTTAAAATATCTTATCACCGTACTCGTAATCGCTGTAGCCTGCTTCATTTTCCGCGGATATGCTTTTACGATAAACAAAATGACTGTAATTGCTCTTGTAACCCTTGTAATCGCCTGGATAACCTCCATGGCAGTCTTCGAAAAAGAAAGCAAGGTCAAGTCCAAGGTCATTGCTTTCAGCTGTGTGATGGCAGCAGTTTCATATCTGGTATCACAGTTTGTAAGTTTTTCAATATTATAGCAAAAAATAACTCAGCGGCCAGAGGTTCAATGAACCCGCAAGCCGCTGTTTTTTATTATTTTTATTTACGCAAAAATCGCCATAGCCAGAGTTCCAGCCACCATCAGAGCCAAACCGGCTGCTGCCTTCTTCGAAAGTTTTTCCTTGAAAACTATATACGAGAAGCCTACAGAAACCAGGATGCTCAGCTTATCAATCGGTACTACAACACTTACGATACCTGTCTGGATTGCGTAGTAGTAGCAGAGCCATGATGCACCTGTTGCAATGCCTGAAAGGCTTATAAACATCAGCTCCCTGCGGTCAATTTTTCTGACTTGTCCGCCTTTGCCTTTCATGAACACAATTGCCCAGGCCATAATCAGCACAACGATTGTACGGATTGCAGTTCCAAGGTTGGATTCTACGCCTTCGATACCGATCTTTGCAAGTATGGAAGTTGCTGCTGCAAAAACTGCCGCGCCTACTGCGTAGATAATCCAGCTGCGCTTTTCCTTAACATCACCAGTCTGTTTCTTTTCCACCATCATAAGCACACCAGCTCCGATGAGGAAAGTGCCGATCAGCTTCACTGTCAGATTATTTGTTTCGTTAAAAAGTATGATTGCCGCAAGTACTGTCAGCACTGTGCTGGACTTGTCAATTGGCACTACTTTGTTGACGTCTGCCATGGAAAGTGCCTTAAAATAGCATATCCAGGAAGCCCCTGTTGCAAAGCCGGAAAGCACCAGAAACAGGAGTGATTTCGGGCTGATATCCCCGATTGTATCGAATGACCCGACAACGCCAACCATAATCCATGAAAAAATAAGTACTACAATTGTACGCACCGCAGTGGCTACGTCTGAGTCTGTTTTTTTAATTCCGCACTTGGCCAGAATTGATGTCAGGCCTGCGAATAATGATGAAAAAATTGCTGCTATAATCCACATAAAATATGTTACCTTTCTTTACTTTAGTAACTATATTTTACCACAGATTACTCTTCTATAAACGTGAATCTTTTGAAAGTTTGTCCGTCACGTTCCACCGTTTCATCCCACATGGAGACCGGTCTCACCCAGAGACCCATTTTGCCGTAAAGCGCCCTGTAAACCACCATCGGCTCCAGTGTTTCGGAGTGGCTTGCTATACCAATTACTTCGTATTCGTTGCCTTTGAAATGACGATACTTACCTAATTTAACTTCTTTCATATCCTTTCCTTTTTTTGCCTTTAAATACTTTTATTTACATATTTCATATGATATAATTAATTTGCTGATTTCCTCCCTTTGAAAGGAGGTGACATCACTTGAAATCAATAATATCACTTATATTCGCAGTCGCGGCAAATGTAATCAGTTATTACATCTGCAAATGGTGGGACCGCGAATAGCAAATCAGCCTGCCTAGCAAAAAACCCAGAGCTCGCAACTCTGGGTTTTTAATTTTTTGAAACCACTTGAAGTCTCAATATCACTTATTGAATAAATTATAAACTTTTTTAAAGTTTATGTCAATTATTCTTTTCTGACAAATTAACCTCGAATTCGACAACATCAAAGTCTGCAGCTTCGCTATCTTCCTCCTCTTCAGCAAATCTCAGCCTGCTGCCATCAAACTCTTTCTGCAGTTTCTTCACATATTCAAATGGATTCTCCATTGGAGAAAGAGCAAGTTCGCTCTGTATCCTGCGGAGCGCTGCCGTCCGCTCCGGAGTCCGCACATTGTACTCCTCATTTCCCAGGAAATCCTCAAACTGAGCCTTGTCCCACCACACGATCTGCTCGATGGCAGTGGTACTCTCGCAAGCCAGAATCAGCCGCATGAAATCCACGAAATTCTCAGCCACAGGGTAAACATAATCATCCACGCAGCTCATAGGGTTAACTGCAAAAATCATATCACCATATTCAGGTACTGTGCCGTAGTGTATACCGCCTGTTTCCCATCCGATGACTTTCATGCCCATTGGGGTACAGAAATATCCGCCCTCTTCGTCACCAGGCTCCAGACCGATAAGACTGCCGGCAATGTTCAGTTTTTTGTATTCTTCGTATATTTTCATACTTTCTCTTTCTGTGATTTCTTCATGCCGCATCTTCATGATTCCCTCTATAGTTCCGCTTTCAGTATTATACCAGAAATACCCTTCATTCGTCTTACCGTTAAAAGCAGCAATATAATACACCAGTATTGATTTTTCATCCTCGCTCCACTGGAGTATTTCGTATTCCGGCTCAATCCAGGAACCGTCGGGATGGCGAAGCATTATTTCATGCCGCATATCAGAGCTGCCCATTGCAATATCAAAATACGCATTCAGGTTGCTTGCGCTGCTGCGGTCAAAGTTTACCATTGAATGGCGTACACCCTCATCCGTATCAAAAGAAATAATATATTTTCTGCTGTCAGGCGACCATATTAATTTTTTAAAATTTTTGCATATATAAACCGATGTGGCACTGCGCGAGCCTCTGCATTTTACAGTAACAGCGCTGCGCTCCCGATTAAACGGTTCTGTAATATCTCTGTTATATACCGTAAGTGTCATACTGCCGTCCGGCGACTCATAACGGCCGATAATATTAAATACGCCATTCCACCAAAGTACGGCACAGATAAGCATGATTGACGCCATTACGCCTGCTATGACAAAATGATACTTTTTTCTGATGCCATGAGTTTTTTCCTTAAGTTCTTTATCGGAATAATTTATTGCCTTCTGCACATTTTCCTCAACAGCGGCTGCAGGCGTTTCTTCAAAACGTTCACCTGCAATCAGCTCTGTCACAGTAACCCCCAGAACAGCAGAAAGAGACTCAAGCAGGCCTATGTCCGGTGCGCAGATTCCACGCTCCCATTTTGAAACAGCACGGTCCGTCACATGGAGAGCCTTTGCTAATTCCAGCTGCGTAAGTTCCTTTTCTTTCCTGAGTTCTTTTATTAAAGCCCCTGTTTTAGTGTTATCCATACTGCCCCTCCTGTCCTTTTATCCAGCTGTATTATACCATAATGACCGGCAGGCAGCACCAAACCACAGGTTGAGTCTGCTATTTTTCCCTTCTCACGAATCTGATCTTGCACACATCATCACCCTTTGCGATAGTTGCAGGCAGGTCAAGCTCGCAACCGAAGCTTGCTGCAATACCACGGTCGCCGCACATTGCGTGATCGCAGAGACGCTGTATTTCCTCGTCACTACAGCCCTGTTTCTGCCATGCCTTTACCAGCGGGCAGTAGTGGAAATCGATGTCAAGGTGGTCATCATCACAGCGCTTAATGTCCATCTCGAAGACCCACTGAGCAGGTTTGGTGAAAAGTGTCTTCTTAAGACCCTTCAGTGAATCTCCGCCGCCTGCCTTGGCACGCAGGTTAGCCCCCTGATAAAGTCCGCATCGTCTGATTGCTTCAGGTGCGTATTCAGTGTCTTCCAGGCCTTTTTTCTTCGCTTCGTCGCAAAGCAGGTACATCCACAGCGCGCGGTGCTCAAGCTGCTCTCTGATTGCCACAATTAAAGGATTCTTGATTTTTGCTTCGTTCTTGATATTGCTCATGTTAAGTCCTCCTACCATACAACCGGCTCCATCTATTTGCTTAAAATTATAAATCCGCATACGCGCCCCGTCAACCCCAAAGACCCTCCGGCATTACTGCTCCGAGGTAATTGCGTCTGCCATTATTTCTGCTGCACGGATGAGAACATCGTCCGATATCCAGAGTGTTTTCGTTACTGTTTCAGGGTCGCTGATAGATTCTCTCACCGTAATTTCCGCAAAACTCCGACTGCACTCTCCTGTTTCCAGATCTACATAAAAGTGCTGCAACGGCATATTGAAATCCTGATAAGGTTTGTAGTTTGTCCACAGGAAATCTACCCATACGTCTATTCTGTTTCTGTCATCAGAAATACTTACTGTAATTTTCTCACCTGCACCATAAATTGAATCCTCAGCATACAGCCCATATAATTCTTTAAGTGATATGCCCGGAATTCCTGCTTCCGAAAAATCATAGGTATTTTTACCAGTTTTTTTAATCATTTCAGGGCTGAACTTAATTATCTGCAGATTATCACTCACAGCACTTCCGCTGGTTGTCCACTTCAGCGGATTCGCCTTATATGCCATGATTATCGCCTGATAATATTCATCCTCGCTTATGTACCTTCTGATTACAGCATTTTTATTAAGACGTTCATCTGCCGAAAATTTCCCTTCATATGTGACTACAGCAACCACTTCTGCATCTATGAAGAAGTTCTTCTCACAATATTGGTCCAATGCCGCTTCAAAAGTATTTTCTTCAGCATATCCTTTCAGCGCGAATATACAGACAGCCGCCAGAATTATTGCAATCACAGCGTTCTGCCATACTGCCTTTTTGCGGGTTCTGCGGCGTGCACGGAAAAATCTTCGCAGTTTATGAAAATACTTTTTCATACTGTCCATTACTGCACCTCCTTCATTGCAACTTCGCCGGTGTCTATATCCACATCGAAAGTCACGTTTGTTCCCCAGAAATCGTAGCACAAGGTAAGCATCCGGTCTTCCTTGTTTACTTCGTTGAAATACATTTCATAGAAGCCTTTTTTAACCTCCCAGCTGTTGTATGTTCTTCCACCAAGACCGTTGCTGTAAGTTTCATTACAGCGGAACAAAGGAAACCTACTCATTATATCCCCCGGACCGACACTGGAAAAGAGTACAACCAGTTGGTTTTCCCGGTTATCGTATATAAAGTTGTAAAATGTCAGCTCAGTATCTCCAATCATAACCGGCCAGTCCACCTGCACATTGTACTCCATATCCTGCGGATTCTCGCCGTAGTGATTTTCGATGTATGAATCACGTGTCTGCAGAAAGTCGGACGGTTCGTATTGACTCTGAATCACATACTCTTTTTCCTTGCACAGAAAAACCCCCACGCCAATTGCCACACACAGCATCACAACCACAAGAATCCAGCTGCCAATCCAGAGGAAGCCCAGCAAAGGCTTATGCTCACGGTTAAGCTGCCTGCCCGTTTCCCGCGGATCGCCCATGGCTGACACGGCCTTTTCTTCTGCTGCTCTGCGGGCATCCTCTGCAGTCATGCCGCCGGCTTCCAGCATTTCTGCATATTCATCTATGCGGTCTTCAAGGTGTTCTTCCAGCTCTTTGCGGACTTTTTTCCTGTCCGGGAAAAAGCGTATCTGGCGCAGAGCCTCATCCAGCCATTTTTCCTTTCTCATATCCTTTACCTCCCGTATTACCCTGATGCTGTCTAAGCTCCTGCCAGACCGAACTCATTTCCGAGAGCGATTTTATTCACAGCCCTGCTGAAAACGAGCCACTGTTCTTTTTCCTCTGCCAGCTGCTCCTGGCCAAGAGGCGTAATCTGGTAGTATTTGCGTTCCTTGCCGCTTTCACTCTTTTCGCGGTAGGACACAACAAAACCTTCGTTTTCCATGCGGTGAAGCACCGGATAAAGTGAGCCTTCCTTGAACTGGAAAGTACTGTCGGACTGTTCTTCCAGCGTTTTGATAATTTCGTAGCCGTAATAATCCTTTTCACTGAGAAGCGTTAGAATCAGAAGTATTGTACTTCCGCCTATAAGGCCCTTATCTATTTTCATAAAAATCCCCTCCTATTTTGCATAGATTATCTATGCATCTTCTTATCTGCATTATACATAGATTATCTATGTACGTCAACTATTTTTTACTAAAAAAAGATTCTGCCGCCATTGCCGGCGACAAAACCTTAAAATCAAAACTTTCTGCAAACTCTTCCATAATTTTCATATCAAGCGGTCTGTCCGAAAAAATTGCTTCCGGCGGTGCTTCTTTTCCAGCCAGAACAATTGCCGTCACCAGACAATCTTCAAAGTCCGCAATCACCAAAGACCTGTGCGGTCCCAGAGCAAGTGTCACATGAACACCTTCATCGGTTTCATAAGACTTCTCCTCATACTGCACGTTATCACCGATATTCAGCGTCACGTCGTTGAAAGTACCCTTCACGCTTCTCATAAACTGATATTCAAGCTCCGCACCGCTCAGCCGTGCAATCCCGTCAAATCTGAAAGTTCCGTCCTCATACATATAAATGCTTCGTGCTTCATTGGCAGTTCCCAGAAAATCTCCGCCTATCAGGCTGCAGAGTTCTTCATTGGTGTAAATGTCAGCAAACATTTCAGTGTGCAGTTTCAGATTATATTCAGCCGTAATCTGGTCCAGTTTGTCAGCCATTTCCTGGTTATATACCTGATAAAAATTGTATGATGTTCCCGGCGCAAAAATATCGTTTCCGCTGCCTGCTGCCCCTATCACATCATAGGAAGCTAGAAATTCATGCCACTCGGCCGCAGCTTTGTACTCATCTGTTTCAACAAGTCCCGCCAGGGTAATCGTATCCGGTTTCTGCTGCACTTGCTGCATGTTTTCGCCCTGCATATCCTCTGCCGGAGTTTCTGTCAGCAACAGACTCCTTATTCCAAACCAGTCTGCCGCAAATGCTGTAGCTGACAATGCCAGCATAAGTGCAGCCACCACTGCAGCAATCAACGCTCTTTTTGTTCTGAAAACCCTGACGCTGCCTCTTTCAGCTGCGGCTTCTTCAATATATTTTTCGTCTATGTTGCCAATTAATATTGCCAGATCTGCTGCTTTCATATCTCAACTTCCTCCTTTTCAAGGTAATTTTTCAGTTCCCTGCGCAGCCGGAAAAGCATTGACTTGACCTTGCTTTTACTGTATCCGGTGCGTCTGCTGATATCTTCTACAGAGTAAAAATACCAGTACCGCCACACAAACAACCGGCGTTTTTCCTGTGTCAGGCTGCCGAGAAAAGCATTTATGACCTGTTCAATCCTCAATCTTTCAGCTTCAGTTTCTGCAGAAATGTTCCCTGAAACACAATCAGACAGTTCTTCAATTGAGTCTGCCGCAAAGGATCTCCTTTTGTCCGCATTAAGATATCCGAATTTTTTCAGAGCCAGATTTCTGGTGATTTTTGCAAGAAAAGCCCCGAGTCTTCCGGGTTTTGCCGGCGGTATAGCATTCCAGGCGCCCAGCCATGTATCATTAAGACATTCCTCACAATCCTGCCGGTCTGCAAGAATATTTGCTGCTACACTGCGGCAAAGGCCTCCGTATTTTGCCTGACTTTCCTGTATTGCTGCCTCACTGCGCTGCCAGTAAAGTTCAATTATTTTTTCATCTTCCATAATTATTCCCTCTGTCTTTAACCCCTTTGTATATTAAGTACGGTTTTTTCACTATTGGTTGCACTCATTTTAAAAAAACTCCCCACAAATCAGTGAGGAGTGTAATTTTTTTCTTTAACTTTTAAAGCAATGTATACCGCATATGCGCCGGCAATTATTGCAATCAGTATGCCTGAAATAATTTCCCTTTCAGGTGTTATTGCCGCTGTATCTGAAAAAATGCTCAATGAATTGAATACGCCATGGACAGCGATACATATAAGCAGGCTTTTTGTCCGCAGATAAATCATTACAAATGCAAAGCCGACAGCAACTGCATAAACTACCTGCAGCATATTGGAAACAAGGTCAGCACCTGAACCATTGAAAAGGTTCACAATATGACCGATTCCAAAGGTTACGCTTGATACAATGACTGCTGCTCTGACACCGTCTTTAGCCATGGCATTGAACAGTAATCCGCGGAAAATAACTTCTTCAAGGAAACCTACGCAGAGCATGGATAAAATGTATAACACAGTCTCGGTCACGGACACATTCAGAGCTACCCCATACCAAAGATTGGCCGTCAGAAGAATTACCAGCGGAATATAGAAAAGCATCTTCGATGCAGGTAACTGGGACATGCACAGACCATATTTTTCAAAAAGCTGGTTTTTCTTCAGGAATACCAATAATATCACTGAGAGTAATATCAGTATTGGCAATGTAATAATCTTCATGATGCCTGCCCCGGCAGAAAGATTGTCTCCCCCTGATACCAGCACAATGTAGGCTGCTATCCATACCAAAGCAAACCACAGCTCGCTCTTTTCGTACAATTTTTTCATCTGCTATATCTCCTGAACAGTCTTCCAAAGCATTTTTGCATCCACAAAGTCCACATCCAGCCTGCCTTCATTTTTAAGCCAGGCCATGTATGAACGGACTGTGCTGCCGATTAGCACGTACTGATCAAAGTTCATTTTCATGTTATAGTCCAGGAAAAGTTTCTGGAGCACTTCCTCGAAAGTGTGCGGCTGTCGGCAAATTCCGACGATTTTCGACGCCACTTCAAGAGTCTTATCAATATTGTACTGCGCCAGCTCAGCCACATCTTCCATAGGCTCGATGTGGGCACCCACAAAAATCTTAGCCTTCATTTCCTTCACTCTTCCCAGAGTTTCCAGATGTGAAGCGATGTCATAATTGAAAGTAATGCCGTACTTTTCCAGAGTTGCAGGGCTGCTGACACAATCAGCCAGATAGACCACATCATCCGCTGTTCTGAAGCCAACCATATCAAATCCGTGACCCTTAAGGTCAAGAAGTTCCATACCTTCTGGCAGCACATCTTCTGTAAGCGGCTCTGCAGCACTCGGCTGTGCCATCACAAACTTATGCCGCAGATTGGCCGGAGAAAATCCCCCGTACAGGAATGCCGGCTCTATGGCAGGCACATTGGTAAATGCCCAGTCCATGCCTCCCGGCGCGTAGACTTTACATCCGGTACGGTCCTGAAGGAATTTGTTGCCGCCTATATGGTCCGCATGGGAATGGGTGTTGAAAATCGCTTTCAGCGTCCACCCCTGCTGCTCCAGAATACGCAGGACTTTTTTCCCGCCGTCCTTGTCGCTGCCACTGTCGATGAGGCAGACTTCGTTTTCACCAGTGCGCACGATACCTACCTTTGCAGGACTTTCGATATAGAAACTGTTTTCACCAACCTGAACTAACTCGTACATTACTGTTTTTCCTTACTAAAGAAAATAAATACAAGTGCGGACACTGCCATAAGCATCGGATAGAATACAAAAGGAATGATTGCGTATGTACCCATCGGATTGCCTGTAACAGTTTCAACTGCCGCTGCAGCATAAAGAAGCTGCGCACCGTAAGGGATAAGACCCTGCACTACTGAACCGAAGATGTCCAGAAGAGAAGCTGATCTTCTTGGGTCGATGCCGTATTCTGTGCTGATTTCCTTTGCGATAGGACCGCTGAGCACGATTGCGATTGTGTTGTTTGCTGTCGCAAGGTCAACACCGGAAACTAAAGCAGCGATGCCAACCATAGCACCTTTTTTGCTCTTTGCACTGTTTTTGATAACTCTGATAATAAATTCAATACCGCCGTGAGCCTTTACAAGTTCAGCAACTGCAGCTACAACGATGGAAATTACAGTGATATCGTACATACCTGTCACGCCGCTTCCGATGCTGCTGAAAATAGCGCCCGGAGCCATTGTGCCTGTTGCCACACCAACGATTACAGATGTTATTGTACCTGCGATAAGAACCACGAAAACATTGATTCCTGCGATTGCTCCGCCAAGTACCAGGATATATGGCACAACCTGCCAGATGTTGTATGTACCCAGAGTTATTTCCGGAGTACCGCCTAAAGTCATAACAAAGTAAATTACTGCTGCAACGATTGCTGCAGGAAGAACGATTCTGAAGTTCATCTTGAACTTATCGCTCATTTCGCAGCCCTGAGTTCTTACAGCTGCAATAGTAGTATCAGAAATCATGGAAAGGTTATCACCGAACATTGCGCCGGAAACAACTGCACCAAGACAAAGAGCCATTGAAAAACCTGTAGCTTCACTGATACCAACTGCGATTGGCGCAAGCGCTGCAATGGTACCTACGGAAGTACCCATAGAAATGGATACAAAGCATCCGATTAAAAAGATACCTACTACTGCAAACTTTGCAGGAATAAGTGAAAGACCCAGGTAAACTGTACTGTCTGCACCGCCTGCAGCTGTAACAGCACCGCTGAAAGCACCTGCCGCAAGGAAGATAAGGCACATTGTTACAACGTTTTCGTCGCCGATACCCTTGGCACATACTTTAAGTTTTTCACTGAAGCTGAGATCCTTGTTCTGCATAAAAGCTACAGCCAGGGCAATTAAAAATGCCACAATCGTAGGCATTGCGTAAAAGTCCTTAGTTATAATTCCGCTTCCGATAAACAGTACCAGGAATACCAGAATCGGTAAAAGAGCAACAGGGTTGCTTTGTTTGTAAGTCGCTTTTTCGTTATTCATTTTGTTCTCCTAAATAATATTTGATATGTGATTTTATTACGATAGATATGATTATACCAAATAAGTTGTAATTTTCAACTATTAAATAAAAAAATACCATTCTTCAAACGAAGAACGGCTTCAAAAAAATCATGGTGCCCAGACTCGGAATCGAACCAAGGACACGGGGATTTTCAGTCCCCTTCTCGTCCTACTGAGCTATCTGGGCATACATTTTTGTCTTATTGAATTATTGTGGGCCTTCAGGGACTTGAACCCGGGTCCTGCCGGTTATGAGCCGGATGCTCTGTCCAACTGAGCTAAAGGCCCGTCAGTTAAAAAAATGGTCGGGGTGGCAGGATTTT
>JAFSCP010000048.1 GCA_017436705.1 Bacillota bacterium | reverse complement strand
TTCAACGGTGAATGTTCCAAGACTGAAATCAACCGTCTCATCGAAGTAATGAAGGAAAAGGAATGTGACTTCATTATCGGTATCGGCGGCGGCAAGATTCTGGACACTTCCAAGGCAGTTGCACACCACTGCAAGACTCCTGTTATCATCTGTCCTACAATTGCATCCACAGATGCTCCATGCAGCGCGCTTTCTGTAATATACACTGACGAAGGCGTTTTCGAAGAATATTTCTTCCTGCCTGCAAATCCAAACCTGGTACTGATGGATACTGATATTATCGCAAAATCTCCGGTAAGACTGACCGTTTCCGGCATGGGCGATGCTCTGGCTACTTACTTTGAAGCAAGAGCAGCTGCAACAAAGAATGCTGCCAACTGTGCGGGCGGTATGGCGACAACTGCAGCTGTTGCACTGGCTAAGCTTTGCTTCGACACTCTGATGGCAGAAGGCCGCAAGGCAAAGATCGCTCTGGAAGCTGGTGCCTGCACTGAAGCAGTAGAAAAAGTTATCGAAGCAAACACTCTGCTTTCCGGTATCGGTTTCGAATCTGCAGGTCTTGCTGGTGCACACGCAATCCACAACGGTCTGACTGTTCTGGAAGAATGCCACCACATGTATCACGGTGAAAAGGTTGCTTTCGGTACTCTGACTCAGCTCGTTCTGGAAAACATCGATTCCGAAGAACTTCAGGATATCATCGACTGGTGCATCGACGTTGATCTTCCTGTAACATTCCAGCAGCTCGGTCTCGAAAACGTGACTGATGAGCAGCTCATGGCAGTTGCGCAGGCAGCATGCGCAGAAGGCGACACTCTGGGCAACATGCCAATCATCATCACTCCTGAAAAGGTAGTTGCAGCGATGAAGGCAGCAGACGCTTACGGAAGATACTCCCTGGGTCTGTAATTTAATAAAACTATGAACGAAGCGGCCGGAATTTCCGGCCGTTTTTTGCATAAACCAGAGGTATGTGATATAATAGCAGAAAACTGATTATGGGAGGACCATCATGCTGGCTAACAGACTTGGCGAGCACAAATCAATATATGTACCCGACTATGTGGTCTTTGACCTGGAAACCACGGGGATTTCGGTGGCGCGTGACCAGGTTGTTGAAATTTCAGCAATTAAGGTCCAGGGCGGGCTGGTGACCGGAGAGTTCAGTACTCTGGTGAATCCGCAGATGCCTATTCCATGGCAGGCGAGCCGGGTCAACGGAATTACCGACGACATGGTAGCAGGAAGTCCGGTGTTCAGGGAAGCTCTTGCAGAGTTTCTTAAGTTTACAGGGGACTTCGTGCTGGTGGGCCATAACATCCAGGCTTTCGACATGAAGTTTCTGTACAGGGATTCGCGCCTGTTCTGGAACAGGATTCCGGACAACGATTACATAGACACGCTCCACATGGCAAGGAGGGTTTTGCCCCAGCTCAGACATCACAGGCTGGTGGATCTGGCGGATTATTACGGGCTTTCAACCGACGGGGCCCACAGAGCGCTTGCAGACTGCCGCATGAATCTGCAGGTCTACGAGTTTATGGGGCGCGGGGTAACAGATGGTGCCTGTGGCGCTGGACTTGCGGGCCAGGCGGCCATCGATAAAGCAACAGCAAAAATGTGCCCGAAATGCGGGTGCAGGCTTAAAAAGCGCAGCGGACGGTTCGGCCAGTTTTATGGGTGCGAGGGCTTTCCGCTTTGCAGATATACGGAGAATATTAAATAGTTTTACAAAGGAGGAACACACATGTATCAATTATGGGAAGATTTAAAGAGATTTAAAGGTTATCGCGTGGTGGAACTTTCTCACTCAATGAACAACGACAGCCCTTACTGGGGAGGCATTCCTGAAGGTGCGGTTGAGCTGGGCAATGTGGTTTATGACTGGGGTGAACCTATGCTTGAATGCCAGATTCAGAGCTTCAGATTCCCTGGCCAGTTCGGTACTCACATCGACTTTCCGGCTCATTTCATCAAAGGCGGCAAGTTCTCCGATTCATATGGCGCAGAGAACATGATGTATCCTCTTTGCGTGATTGATATCAGCCAGAAGGTTGCGGAAGATGTTCACTATGCAGTGACTGCGGACGATATCAAAGAATGGGAAGCAAAGTGGGGTCCGATTCCTGACGGTGCTTTTGTGGCACTGAGAACTGACTGGTACAAGCGCTGGCCTGATATGGAGGCTTTCTCCAATCTGGACGAAGAAGGCGGCGAACACTGCCCTGGATGGTCCATGGAAGCGCTGAAGTATATTTACGAAGAAAGAAATGCTGCGGCCAACGGCCACGAAACTCTGGATACTGACGCCAGCCTGCTTGCAGTTGAAGCTGACGACCTTGCATGCGAACGTTACGTTCTGGACAGCGGCAAGCTTCAGATTGAAGTTCTTCAGAACCTGGATCAGGTTCCGGCTGCAGGAGCAATTCTTTTCTGCGCATGGCCTAGATTTGAAGGCGCAAACGGACTGCCTGTACGCGTATGGGCACTCTGTGAATAAATTAAGCAAGTGAGGTAACTTAATGTCGGTTATAAAAACCCACAGCGGCAAAATGTTTGATGTGGCAAAGCCGGATCCGGAGCTGATTGATATAAACGATATCGCTCACGCCCTTTCTTTTCTTTGCAGGGGAGGCGGGCACTGTAATGTTTTCTTTTCCGTGGCAAGACACTGCGTGTACTGTGCGCAGGAGGCCAGAGCGCGGGGGTTTTCTGATGCTGCAGTACTGGCATGCCTGCTTCACGACGGTTCGGAGGCCTACATGGTGGACCTGCCGACACCTATCAAGGACGGCCTTTTTCCTGAGTACAGAACTTATGAAAACCGTCTGCTGGACTGCATTTATGAAAAGTTCATAGGACGCAGGCTTACTGAAGCAGAACTGAAGCTGGTTGACGAAATTGACCATGATCTGCTGATGTACGATCTTAAATATCTCCTCAATATGGACGTGGAACTCCCGGAAATTCATATTGAAATAAAGTATGAGTTCCAGCCGTTTGAGGAATCAGAAGCTGATTACCTGAGGATGTTCGGAATGCTGAGAGGTGAAAAATAGAGGCATGTATTCACGTGTATATGTAGAAATAATCAATATGTGCAATATGGACTGTTCTTTCTGCCACGGGCACAGCAGGGAGCCGGGAATCATGGACATGAAAGAGTTCACCCGGGTTCTGGACCAGCTGGAAGGCAAGACAAAATACATATATTTTCACCTTATGGGCGAGCCGCTGACACATCCTGAGATTCTGAGGTTTATCAGTACTGCAAAGGAGCGTGGGTTTTTCCCGATGATTACTACCAACGGGACTCTTCTTGGCAGCTGGAAAGAGGATCTGATAAAGTCAGGTCTTCACAAGGTCAACATTTCTCTGCACAGTTTTGAAGAGGGCGGTGAGGAGGCATTTGTGAAGTACCTTGGGCAGGTGGCTGATTTTGCTGATGAGGCATCGAAGGCCGGCATAATTGTGGTCATGCGCCTCTGGAACAATGGTCTTGATGGCGGAAGGAACGAACGTGTGCTGGAGTTTCTGAAAAACCGCCTTGAGGGCGACTGGGAGGAAAACACCCGCGGCATCCGCATACGTTACAAGCTGCACCTTGAGTGGGGAGAACGCTTTGAATGGCCTGACAGAGAGGCAGAAGACTACGGCGAAGAGGTATTCTGCTACGGCATGAGAGACCATTTCGGCATTCTCTGCGACGGAACGGTGGTGCCGTGCTGTCTTGACAGCGATGGGGTGATTAACCTGGGCAATGTCTTTGAAGAGGATCTGGATGTGATTCTGGGTTCGCCGCGGGCAGAAGCCATAAGAAAAGGTTTCGGACAGCGCAAGGCGGCAGAAGAGCTTTGCAGGAAGTGCGGTTACGCGCAGAGATTCAGGTAGTTCGGAGGAAAGAATATGAACCGTAAAAATATAAATTTCACTTTCATGAGCAGGGTGGAGGAAGTTGAACTGAATATAGAGGACGGCCGCTGGCAGTCAGCTCTGGCTCTGGCGCTGACTTTGCCGGATATCTGCGGCGGCATTGAATTTCCTGATGCAGTGAGACGCTACAGAGACGGCCGTGTCATGATGGACCTGCAGAAAAGGCCCATGCGGGACGTGGGCGCACAGTACCGCCAGTGGTACGATCAGTTTGCAGCGCCGTATTTCAGGCTGCGTGAAGAAGACGAAAAACCTTACATCTGCGGTCAGCGCTGCTGGCAGCTCCGCTGCGAGTATCTGCACCAAAACAAAGGATTTATCAACGAGGAAGATGACGAGACTGCTGTGCGCTTTCACCTTGGGGTAAACTGCGGAACTTCTGTATGCCAGAACATGGAGGGAACTTCAGGTGAAGATGGTCTGGACATCCGCATTGACATAGAGCAGTTCTGCCTGCGCATGTGCAAGGCGGCCAGAGCATATTATGAGGCGGCAAGTGAGGAAAAAGACTTCAGCCTGTATAACACGCCGGTACTGGACTTTATTGGATTATAGACGGAGGTTTTTTACATGAAATGGATGATTGCATCTGACATACATGGTTCAGAATATTACTGCACTAAGCTTCTTGAGGCTTACGCTGCAGAGGGAGCAGAAAGATTGCTCCTCCTCGGGGACGTGCTTTATCACGGCCCGCGCAATGACCTGCCGGAAGGTTACGCCCCAAAGGCAGTAATTGCAATGCTTAACGATATGAAAGACCAGATCCTCTGTGTCCGCGGCAACTGTGAGGCGGAAGTGGACCAGATGGTGCTCAGTTTTCCTGTGCTTGCTGACTATGCGCTGCTGCCTGTGGGAAAATCACTTGTTTATGTGACCCACGGCCATACTTATAATGAAAAGAACCTGCCGCCGCTGAAGAAAGGCGATATCCTGCTTCACGGCCACACCCACGTGCCGAAATGTGTGGACCACGGCGACTATGTATATATGAACCCAGGCTCCGTTGCCATCCCTAAAGAAGAAAGCTGGCACGGCTACATGACCCTGGAAATGACTGCGGAAGGCGGCACTTTCCTGTGGAAAGACTTCGGGGGAGATGTGAAGATGGAGTGGAAGGTTGGATAGTTAATATACGATTTGGGTTTCCCCGGGGATATTATTCTCCGGGGATTTTTTGTGATTATAATGGAATAATGGTGTTGGAGTTTAGTGGAATATGACGAAACTTGCGGCAACAAAACTGTTTACTTTTTAATAAAATATTATAAAATATAAACAGAAAGGAGTGGCGGTAAGATGTTTGAAAAGAATCTGAAATACTACAGACTGAAAAAAGGTTTTTCTAAAAAGGAGCTGGCAACACTGGCCGGACTTACACCAATGGCCATTTCCAATTACGAGAGTGGGAACAGAAAACCTGATATGGATATTTTAAAAAGGCTGGCAGAAGTGCTGGAAGCCCGCGTATCAGATTTTCTTAAGGTTCGTAATGAAAAGCTGGATTTCTGTCATGGTGAGTTCCGTAAGAACAGTTCAATGTCGCAGAAGGAGCAGGAATTTGTCAGAGAATATGCTGAAGAATATCTGGGCAGATTCTTTACTGTCATAGAGATTCTTGGTGGCGAAGTGCTTGCAGAGGCACCAGGTTGCCATGGACTGAAACTCGGTGATAATCCTGAAGAAGACGGCATTGCAATGCGCAGATATCTTAATATTCCATCGTCAGGTCCTGTACCGGATATTGCTTACACCTTAGAGAATAAGGGGATTCTCCTTCTGGACTTCAAAGGCAGCAGTGATAAGTTTTCAGGCATCAACGGAACTGTTAATGACAGACCATATGTTATGTATAACGCATTTATGTCACCCGAACGTAACCGTTCAACCATTACCCATGAGCTTGCACATCTTTTGTTCAGATGGCCGGAAGACATGAGCGAGAAAGAAGTGGAAGAACGCGCTACTGCTATCAGCGGAGCTTTTCTTTTCCCAAAGGAAGATGCAATAAGAGAACTTGGTATTCGCCGTAGCTTTATTAGCAAAGACATGGAGATAATATGCCGCGAATATGGTATTTCAATGATGCTTCTTACCAAAAGAGCACAGCTTGCAGGAATAGTAACTGACAGTGCGGCAAAAGAATTTTATATGCGTGCAAGCAGCATGGGGTGGCGAAAGAACGAGCCTGTCAGAATACAGGCAGAACAGCCTGTGCTGTTTAAACAGCTGGTATACAGAGCAATCAACGAAGAAGAAATCAGCATACAGCGGGGAGCAGAACTACTGGGTGTAAGCTACGGAGAGATTGTGAATGAGTGTTGTTTCAATGAGGGGATAGAGGATGGAGTATATCAGCAAAGAAATTTAATATTGATGAATACTTGACAAGAATTCTGAGTATGCTATAATATCACTAATTAGTGAATGACTGCTGTGCGGTCACAAAAGGTCCCGAGAACAGAGTTCTCAGGGGCCTTTTTGTTTATAGGAGTAGAGGTATGGATGATATTAGATATACAACACCTGAAGAACAGGTGAAAAAATTAAAAAATCAAAACTTGATTATATCCGATGATAAGTATGCGGAAGAGATGCTACAGCTATGTGGATATTCAAACCTAATTAAAAGCTACAGGGCTCCATATTTTATTACTGTAGGGGAAGAAAAATCATATCGGTCTGGGGTTACTTTCGAGCAGATTCTATCTTTGTATACTTTTGATAAAAGCCTTAGAAACGGTGTAATGGCTGCGATGCAGGACCTTGAAGAACACATTAAAGAACAGGCCTCAGATGTTGTAGCAAGTGCTTTTGGAACTCACCAAGATGAATATCTTCAGTACAGAAATTATCAGAACAGACGTAAACGCATACAAAGATTCACCTTAACAGGTCTGCTCGAAACCATGAGGAAGACTCTGGATACTGATAAGGATCCTATACATCATTATAAGACTGCACATGGTATAGTACCTCCGTGGATACTGTTTAAAAGTATTTATTTTAGCACTATGGTAAACTTTATAGATCAATTTAAAGGCTCTGAACTCACTGCTATGGTGCATCGTTTGTATGATTTGGAAAAACTAGGCATTACAGAGGAACAGGCTCGCACTTTGATGATGGAAACACTTTACTTCTGTATTGATTATCGCAACATGGCTGCTCATGGTGGAAGAATATACAATTTTAAAGTCAAAAGAGGAATGAATAGTCTTAAAGAGTTTGAAAACGGGATAGAGAGTAGTTTTATGCAATTGTTGTTTGTCCTGAGCCTTTTGAAGTATCAGGAGCCGTATCACAGGCTGGGGCAAACCATGAATGCCGAGCTTACGCGGCATTGCAATGCATTTCCTCAGGATGTTACATATTTAGGGCAAGTGATGAATATGGATATTGTTTCACAGAAAGTCGTATATGCAACAGAAAAAGGAAGGATATATCACAAAAACCCGCATTGCAGTGGTTTGAACGATGTACACATGATTGATGCTGAGGAAGCAAAGAGGCAGGGATTAAAACCATGCAAAAGGTGTGTAAAAGATAATATTTAATCATTATAGAAACTCGCAAGAAATTGCGAGTTTTTCTTCTTGTATTGTGGTGTCGAATTTAGTAAAATAAAGTCATAAATCGCGATAAGTATGAGTTGAATTTTTACATAGATGGAGGCTGAAAGATGTCAGTATCATACAACAAATTATGGAAGCTGCTCATCGACAAGAAAATGAGCAAGGCTGATTTAAGAAGGCTCACAGGAATTGCGCCAAACACCATGACCAAACTGAACCGTGATGAAGAAGTGTCCCTGGCAGTGCTGAAAAAAATCTGTGATGCACTGCAGGCAGATATCGGCGATGTGATGGAGTTTGTGGAAGGGTAAGAAAAGGAGAGAAAGAATGTCTAATAACAAAATAAACCAAGTTGGATTTAATATAAGTGAAAAAGCGACTCTTATCTGGAATGTCGCAGATATGCTTCGCGGACCGTTCAAACCACACGAATACGGTTTGGTCATCCTTCCGATGACTGTCGTTAAAAGATTCCACGACTGTCTGCTTCCAACACACAGCAAGGTTCTGGAAACCTATGAGAAGGTCAAGAATCTGGAAGTCGTTGATGGTTTCCTGACTCGTGCATCTGGATACCAGTTCTACAACACATCCAAATACACATTTGAAACTTTGCTTGCAGACCCTGAGAACATTGAAGCGAACTTCAAGGATTATCTTGCAGGCTTCTCCGGCAATGTGCAGGATGTTCTGGCCAAGTTTGATTTTGACAATATTATCAAAAGAATGGTGGAGAGCAACACTCTCTACCTGGTTATCAAAGAATTTAATACACCTAAGGGATACCTTGGTGCAGATAAAATTTCTGCCGTTGACTGCGGTTATGTGTTTGAAGACCTTGTTCGCAGATTCAACGAATCTTATGGCGAAGAAGCAGGAGCTCACTTTACATCCAGAGACATTATTTATCTGATGACCGATATCCTACTGTCCGATACCAAGTTCAACGGTCAGAATATTACCGTTTATGATATGGCAATGGGGACTTCTCAGATGCTGTCTTGTATGGAAGAGAGAATCCATGCCCTTGACGAAGATGCAACCGTTACATGCTTTGGACAGGAGTTCAACCCTTCAACTTTTGCCATTGCCAAGGCAGATATGATGATTCGTGGTGGCGACCCGAATAATATGCGATTCGGTGACACCCTTTCCGAAGACCAGTTCAAGGGATACAAGTTTGACCGTATCATCTCTAACCCACCTTTCGGCATTGACTGGAAGAGAGAACAAAATGCAGTTGAAGCAGAAGCAAAACTCGGTGAAGCAGGTCGCTTTGCACCAGGACTTCCTAAGATTTCTGACGGTCAGCAGTTGTTCGTTCTCAACGGTCTGGCAAAACTTGCCGATGATGGCAAGATGGCAATTGTCCAAAACGGTTCTCCGCTGTTCTCAGGTGATGCAGGTTCTGGACCTTCTAATATTCGTCAGTATATTCTGGAAAACGACTGGTTGGATGCGATTATCCAACTTAGCACTCAACAGTTTATGAATACGAGTATTGCTACATATATCTGGGTTCTGTCAAAGGACAAACCTGCCTATCGTGCAGGAAAGGTACAATTGATTGATGCTTCTCACTGTTATGAAGTTAGAAGAAAAAATATTGGCACAAAACGAAATGATATCACAGACCGTTGCCGTGAAATCATTGTTCAGGCATACGGAGAATTCCGCGAAGGTATCTTTGGCGATAAAAATGGCATCTACTGCGAATCCAAGATTTTTGATGCAGTGGAATTCGGATACAATAAAATCGTAGTGGAAAGACCTTTGGTTGACGAAAACGGTAAACCTGTTTTGAAAAAGGGCAAAAAAGTCGCAGATTCTTCTCTTCGTGATACTGAAAATGTACCGATGGAAGAAGATATTGATGCTTACTTTGCTCGCGAAGTTCTTCCGTATGCTCCCGATGCTTGGATTGACAAGACAAAGACCAAGGTTGGATACGAAATCCCGATGACCAGATATTTCTATGAATATAAAGCACCCGAAGCATCCGATGATATTCTTTCCAGGATCATTGGTTTGGAAGATGAAATTGCTGTTTCACTGAAATCATTGTTGCATAAGGGGGATTGATTATGGCAAGACAAATGAAGGAGTCTGGTATTGAGTGGATTGGTATGATTCCTGCTGATTGGAATATCGTGCGAATTGGTACTCAATATACAGAACGAAAAACAAAAGTTAGCGATACAGAATATCCACCACTGTCTGTGACAATGAAAGGTATTGTTCCTCAGTTGGCGACAGCTGCAAAAACTGATGCTCACGACGATAGAAAAATGGTGTGTAAAGGCGATTTTGCAATCAATAGTCGTTCCGACAGAAGAGGTTCTTGCGGAATATCTGCTTATGATGGCTCAGTGTCACTTATAAATACTATCTTATGCCCGAGAGATGAAATGAATCCAGAATACTATGATTGGTTATTTCACTCTTCAATGTTCTCCGATGAATTCTACAAATGGGGGCATGGTATTGTGGATGACCTTTGGACTACAAATTGGCAGGATATGAAAAGAATTTTCATTCCTGAACCTGCACTTGAAGAACAGGCAAGAATTGCAGAGTATCTAAATAAAATGTGTGCTGAAATTGATGCAGTAATTTCAAAGACAAAAGCAACCATTGAAGAATATAAGAAACTCAAACAATCCATCATTACCAATGCTGTCACAAAAGGTCTTCGTGATAATAGACAGATGAGGAAGTCAGGCATTGAGTGGATTGGAGATATTCCTTCTGATTGGATGTTTTTATTCTTGAAATATGTGACAAATTTTCAAGAAGGTCCAGGAATAATGGGGAATGATTTTCGTAATGAAGGGATACCTTTAATAAGAATATCTGGAATGAAGGGTAATTATGTAACACGAGATGGTTGTAACTTCTTGGAACAAGAGATGGTTGAGAAAAAGTGGAAACACTTCAAGTTGCTTAAAGACGATGTTGTTATTAGTGCAAGTGCTTCTATGGGAATTGCTGCATTGGTTGATGAAGAGGCAGAAGGTTGTATTCCCTATACTGGACTAATTCGTTTTCCGATAAGTGATAAGTTGGATAAATTGTTTCTGAGATACTATTTAATCTCCAATGAATATATGGAACAAATAAATGTTCAAAAAACTGGAACTGCAATTCAACACTATGGGCCGACTCATATTGAAAAGGTTAAGATTGCACTGCCACCACTCGATGAGCAGAGAGAAATTGCAGATTATCTTGATAAGAAGTGTGCCGAGATTGACACCTTGATTGAAAAGAAAATTGCTCTTCTCGCAGAAATGGAAGCTTACAAAAAGTCTGTAATATACGAATATGTTACCGGCAAGAAGGAGGTGTTGTAAGTGCCTGTTGATTTTACAAATGAAAGAAGGTTTGAAGAGGACATTGAGTCTTTCTTTCTAACCGAGAAAGGTGGTTACACAAAAACCACCGATGCATACGACCCTTCCGTTGGTCTATATGTTGATACCCTTATCAACTTTATCAAGGAGACCCAACCGAAAGAATGGACTCGTTTTGAGAACACCTGTCAGAGCGACCCTGTTCGTAAGTTCTGCATTGCATTCAATAATGCTTGTGACACTTACGGTCTGATTGCTGTTCTCAGACACGGTTTCAAGCACAGAGGAATTACTTTCCGTGTGTGCTATTTCAAACCAGAGTCCCACTTGAACAAAATAGCAACTGCCCTTTATGAGCAGAATATTTGCAATGTGGTTCGCCAGTGGCATTACTCCGCAGACAATAACAAGTCCGTTGATATGGTTCTTGTGTTCAACGGTATTCCTGTTTTCGCTCTGGAACTGAAAAACCAGTACACAGGTCAGAATGTAGACAATGCGAAAAGACAGTGGATGTATGACCGTGACCCAAGAGAAGTCTGCTTCCAGTTCAATAAGAGAATCCTTGCTTATTTCTGTGTTGACCATACCGATGTTTACATGGCGACCAAACTGGCAAAGGGCGACACATACTTCCTGCCGTTTAACCAGGGTTCAAACGGTGCAGGTAATGACGGTGGCAAGGGTAATCCTGCAAATCCGAATGGATACCCGACAGCATATCTCTGGGAAAATGTTCTCAGAAAAGAAAGTGCTTTGGATATCGTGCAGAAGTTCATTCACTGCAAGGATAACAAGACACTTATCTTCCCTCGTTTCCACCAGTTGGATGTTGTTCGCAAACTTATCGCAGATGTTCGCCAGAACGGAACGGGTGTAAACTACTTGATTCAGCATAGTGCAGGTTCAGGCAAATCTAACTCTATTGCTTGGACTGCATATCGTTTGGCATCTTTGCACGATGAAAACAATAAACCTGTTTTCTCTTCTGTAATTATCGTTACTGACCGTACCGTACTTGACAGACAGTTGCAGGATACCATTTCTTCCTTTGACCATACTCTCGGAACGGTTGAAACCATTGGCGAAGGCAAGACATCCAAAGACCTGCGAGATGCAATTAATAACGGCAGCAGAATCATTGTTACCACATTGCAGAAGTTCCCTGTAATTTATACTGAGGTTGAAAACACCAAAGGCAAGGGGTTTGCTGTTATCGTGGATGAAGCTCATTCTTCACAGACAGGTTCTTCTGCTATCAAATTAAAGACTGCTCTTGCAGATACTGAAGAAGCACTCCGAGAATATGCTGAAATTGAAGGTAAAGCTGAAGCCGAAATGGATAAGCACGATAAGCTTATGCAGGAAATGATTGTTCACGGAAGACACAAGAATCTTTCTTTCTTTGCCTTTACTGCCACACCGAAGAATCAGACTTTAGAGATGTTTGGTACCGAGCACTCTGACGGATCTTTCCATCCGTTCCATGTCTATTCTATGAAACAGGCAATCCAAGAAGGATTCATTATGGATGTTCTGCAAAACTATATGACATACCATACCTGCTTCAAGATTGCCAAGACCATTCCAGACAATCCGGAAGTTCCTGTTTCACGTGCTGCAAAAGTAATTCGCAGATTTGAGGAATTACATCCGTACAACATTTCACAAAAAGCACAGATAATAGTTGAAACATTCCGTTCTACTACAGCTAAGTCGATTGCTGGTAAAGGTAAGATGATGGTTGTTACATCATCCCGTCTGGCGGCAGTTAGATATTATCATGAAGTTAAGCGTTATATTGAAGAACAAGGATATAACGATGTGGAAATCCTTGTGGCTTTTTCTGGTGCAATTAAAGATGGAAGTACAGAACATACAGAAACAAGTTTGAATGTTCGCAAGGATGGTTCTCACATTTCCGAAGAACAGACCAAGGCAGAATTCCACGACAACTTTAATGTTCTTATTGTTGCAGAGAAATACCAGACTGGTTTTGATGAACCTCTGCTTCACACAATGATTGTTGATAAAAAACTCCGTGGTGTTAAGTGTGTTCAGACTCTTTCCAGACTTAACAGAATATGTGAAGGTAAGAATGATACATTTATTCTCGACTTTGTAAATTCTGCCGATGACATCAAGGAAGCATTCCAACCATTTTATCGGGAAACTTCACTTTCTCAGGAAGTAAACACAGATCTAATTTATAAGTTGCAAAAGGAACTTCACGATTATAAAATTTATTCAGCAAATGATATTGACGCTTTCTGTAATATCTATTATTCTGACAAAAAACAAGACGGTACAATGATGGGGAAAATGACATCTGCATTAAAACCTGTTGCTGACCGATACAATGATAAATCCTTTGATGATAGATATAATTTTAGAAGACAGTTACGTTCATTTATAAAGTGGTATGGATATATTTCTCAAGTTTGTCGTATGTTTGATGCGGACATGCAGAGAGAATATGTATTTTGCTCATACTTGCTTAGATTACTACCTTCAGAATCTGTGCAGATGATTGATCTTGAAGGTGCGTTGAAGCTGGAATTCTATAAGTTGGAACAAACTTTCAAGGGAGATGTTGTTCTTGATAATGATTCTGTTGCGTTGGAAACAGCGAAAGGTAAAGGAAAAGCATTTCCAGAGGCAAAAGAACCTTTGGAGGAAGTAATTAAGAAGATAAATGATCTTTTTGCTGGCAACTTCAGTGATGCAGATAGAGTTCTTATTTATGCATTGCATGATAAGTTGAAAGATGACAAAAAGTTGCAGAAGATTGCTCAAACTTCTGATCCACAAATTTTCATGAAAAATATTTTTCCAAAAACTTTTGATGAGATTGCGCAGGATAGCTATGTTGAGCAAACTGAAGCATTTACTTCATTGTTCCAAAATAAAAGCAAGTATAATGCAATTATGTCTGCTTTGGCAGAGGTTATATATAAAGAATTTAATAAAATGTAAACTGGAATAATTTTGTTGTAATTAAAATGAATTTCTAAATAGTGAAGGCCTAAAGAAATAAGTTGTATAAACAACGAAAAATTGCATGAAGGTTTGTAGCGAATTAAAAACATATATTGTAACTGTACAAAGCATAATATTATTGTTATATTAAAGTTTATTACGATTACTTTCGAAAGGTTTACCATGAACTACGTAATTTCAGACATTCACGGCTGCTACAGCCAGTACACAGAACTGTTAAACAAAATCAGCTTTTCCGACGAGGATGAGCTTTTTTTGCTGGGCGATGTTGTGGACCGCGGGCCGGAGCCGATCAAGGTGCTGCAGGACATGATGATGCGCCCCAATGTGACGCTTATCCTCGGCAACCACGAGTACATCATGTACAAGGTACTGAGCAAGCTGGCGGTGGAAATCACCGACGAAAACGCTGAAAACCACGTTACAGCCGATGACCTGATGGACTTTACTTACTGGATGCAGGATGGGGGAGGAGTGACCATGGAGCAGTTCCGCAGACTTGATGCGGATGAGCAGGCTGACATTCTGGATTACATCAGCGATGCCTCTGCCTACGAAATCGTCCGCGCCGGCGGTAAGCGATACGTGCTTGTGCATGCCGGAATCAATGGCTTTCAGCCCGGCAAGGCGCTGGACGACTACGATTACAGCGATTTTCTTTTTTACCGTGCAGACTACGGCAGGCGGTATTTCAAGGACCAGAACACATATCTGGTGACAGGTCATACGCCTACGCCATCAATCCGCGAAGACAAAGAGCCGGAAGTATACCGCGAAAATGGCCATATTGCCATGGACTGCGGATGCTTTTTCAGCGGTCGTCTGGCGTGCCTTTGCCTGGAGACCGGTGAAGTGGTTTATGCGGGTGAGGATAAAGCAAATCTCAGCCAAGAATAAAAGTCTTGCATATTACTACAGTTTCACGCAGACCGTTCGGTACTATCATGTACCATGGTGTTGTGCCGCTGGCATGGGTCGCGTCAGGAAAACCGAAGCTGCGGGCATAAAGACCGGCGCGGAAGATATGAAAATCATTGCTGATGTAGCAGGTTTTATAACCGGGAGCGAGCAGATCATCCAGAATTTTCTGAGAAAACATGAAGTTTTCTTCTGTACTGGTGGCCTGGTCTTCTTTTATGATGATTTCCTGCGGGATGCCGGCTTTAAGAAGATAGCGTTCCATGCAGAGCGCTTCGGTAATATTTTCGTCGCTGCCCTGGCCGCCTGTGACTACAATCATGGCGTCAGGGTTATTTTCATGGTATCTGATGGCAGCGTCCAGTCTGCGTCTGAGACTTTCTGTAGGTTCTTCGCCGCGGACACCTGTGCCGAGAACGATTACAGCGTCTTCGTCATAAGCTGCAGTATCGCGTCCGCCGCCCACATAGAGGACCATGCTGCCGGCAAGAAGCAGACAAAAAATACCCAGCAGTGTGTATTTTGCAGCCTTTGCAGGTCTGCTTGCTGCTATTCCGCTGCGGAAGCTGCAAAGGAGAAGTACCATTGACAGAAACCATGTGAGGATGGTTCCCAGCGTTATGTTTGACAGGATGCTTGCAGCTGCGGCATTGATGGCAGACAGCAGCGCAAGACACAGAAATGTTTTGTTTATATTACTCATAATTGTCTCCTTAAAATATGATGCAGTAATTATATCACTTGGCGGCGCAGTGTGTGAAGAAATATTTTGCCATGAGGCGGCAAGGTGGTATAATAGTACCAGAGAAGGAGGGATACCATGAAGATAACAGTTCCCGGCGATGTGAATTCAATACTGGAAAAACTGTCGGAGGCAGGGTATCAGGCCTTTATTGTAGGCGGCTGCGTGAGAGATATGCTCATGGGAAGGCAGCCACATGATTTCGACGTGACTACATCAGCCCGGCCTGAACAGGTGCGGGCAATTTTTGATGGACTGATGCTTCCGGACGGCCGCAAGGCGAAGGTAATCGACACCGGTATTAAACATGGCACAGTGACTGTGCTGGCCGGAGGCGGGCCGGTGGAAGTGACTACTTTCCGTGTGGAGGGCGGTTACAGCGACGGGCGGCACCCGGATTTTGTGGAGTTCACAGGGAGCCTGCAGGAGGATCTGGCCCGGCGTGATTTTACTATGAACGCACTTGCATGGAATCCGGAGACTGGCCTTATGGACTATTTCGGCGGGCAGCAGGACATTGAGGCAGGGTGCATAAGGGCTGTGGGAGATGCCGATGCGCGTTTTAAGGAAGATGCGCTGAGAATTCTCCGTGCCATAAGATTTGCGTCAGTTCTGGGATTTGAAATTGAGAAGGAAACTGAGACCGCAATGATGGCAGACAAAGAGCTGCTTGCACGCATAAGTGCCGAGCGCATTCAGGTGGAGCTGACCAAGCTTCTTACAGGACCGGGGACAGGCCGCATTGTCATGAAATACGCGGACATAATCGGAGTAGTCATTCCGGAAATCCTTGCCATGAAAGGGTTTGACCAGAAGAATCCTCATCATATATACGACGTTTTAGAACACTCTGCGGCAGCAATCGACAATATTCGACAAGAACCGCACCTTAGATGGGCGGCGCTGCTGCACGATATAGGCAAGCCGGAGACTTTTACTGTGGACGAGGGCGGCACCGGACATTTTTATGGGCATGCAGCCCGCAGTGAAGAACTGGCCCGCCTGATTATGCGCAGGCTGCGTTTTGACAACGAGACTGTGCGCCGCGTCACCGACCTTGTAAAGTACCACGACCTTCAGATTGAGCTGACTGACAAAGCAGTAAAGAGGGCACTGAACAGACTGGGTGAAGAAACTTTCCGTGACCTGATACTGGTTAAACGTGCGGATAATCTGGCCCAGAGCCCGGAATTTGCGGACAGGCAGCAGTATTATGACCAGCTGGAAGAACTGCTGGAACGCATCATCAGCGAAAACCAGTGTTTCAGTCTGAAGGACCTTGCAATCGACGGCAACGACCTTATTAAAGCCGGGATTACTGATGGCAGAACCATCGGACAGACGCTTAAGGCGGCTCTTGCCGAAGTAATCGACGGAAGGCTGACCAATGAAAAAGAAACTTTGCTGGCATGGGCCTGCATAAAACAGGAGGAAAAACTGTTGGAAAAAAATATATATGTAATCGGACATAAAACTCCCGACAGTGATTCTGTCTGCTCAGCCATTGCCCTGGCCGGATTAAGGGGATGCACACCTGCCCGTGCCGGAGAGATTAACAGAGAAACTGAATTTATTCTTAAATATTTCGGGGCAGAAGTGCCGGAGCTTCTCGGAAATCTGGCAGGACAGCAGGTGATTCTGGTTGACCACAACAAGCGCCACCATGCAGCAGCGGGAATTGAGACTGCGCATATTCTGGAAATTGTAGATCATCATTTTTTCGGAAGCGATGAGGACCTGACTGCACCTGTCATAAAAAGCGAGATTCTGGGAAGCACAGCGGCCATAGTCTGCGGCCTTTACGAAGAAGCAGGAATCATTCCGGACAGGCAGACAGCGGGGCTTCTGCTGGGAGCGATAATTTCCGATACTTTGTTTTTTAAGTCACCAAATTCGACAGAAATCGACAAACAGGCAGCAGAGAAACTTGCAGTGCTTGCCGGAGTTGATATTGATGACTTTGCGGGAAAAGTCCTTGCGGCGGCAAGCGACCTTTCCGGAAAGAGTATCAGCGAAATATACTATCAGGACTATAAAGTTTTCCGCGGAAATAATGCATCTTTCGGATGCGGGGCACTCACTCTGGCTGCAGGCGGTGATACCACCGGGCTGGAGAGAGAAATCCTCAGTTTCATGGAAGGTGAACAGGCGGCCGGCAGAGAAGAAACTCCGGACTTAATGCTTTTTATGCTTACAAGCCTGCTGGATGAGCGGACCGCAATCCTGTGCGGCAGCCAACTTGCAGCAGAGGTTGTTAAAAAAGCATATGAAGGCCAGGAAAACTTCTTATGGACTTCTGACCGGATTATACGTACTGATGCAATACTTTCACGGAAAACTCAGCTTGTGCCGCAGGTAACCAAAGCAGCAGATGCAATGAAAAAATAACGTGCACGAACATATTTTTCTTGCACTTTCTTAGCATTTTCTATATAATATTTCTGTATTTTATTTGTTTTTAATGGAAAAATAAAACAGGAGATTTTTAGAATGATGGATTTAATCAACAACATTATCAACGCAGTCAGCGGCGTGTTATATCAGCCATGGTGCGTTCCACTCATCCTCCTTGCAGGCGGAATTATCTTAACAGTTCGTTCCAAGTTCATTCAGGTTCGTCTGTTTACTGAATCATTTAAAGTAATTATGGAAAAGCCAAAGAGCAAAAACGGTATTTCTTCCTTCGGTGCTCTCATGGTTTCCACAGCTTCACGTGTAGGTACAGGTAACATCATCGGTGTTGCTACTGCTATCTGCGCTGGCGGTGCAGGTGCTGTTTTCTGGATGTGGGTAACTGCTATTATCGGTGGTGCTTCTGCATTCGTAGAATCCACACTTGCTCAGATCTACAAGAAAAAGAATCCGGACGGAACAAGCTACGGCGGTCCTGCTTTCTACATGCAGGATGCTCTCAATGCAAGATGGCTCGGAGTAATTTTCTCTGTACTGATCATCGCTACATACGCTGTAGGTTACAACATGCTTGCTTCCTACAACCTTCAGGACACTTTCTCCTCATTCGGTTTCTACAGCAAGACAACTGCTGTAATTATCGGCATTATCCTTGCAGTTCTTTTCGGCATAATCGTTATCGGTGGTGCTAAGAGACTTGTTAAGGTTACAGGTGTAATGGTTCCTGTAATGGGCGTTATCTACGTTGTAGTAGCTGTTCTTGTGCTCATTCTCAATGCAAAGCAGATTCCTGCAATGTTCGGAATGATCTTCGAAAGCGCATTCGACTTCAAGGCTATCTTCGGTGGTTTTGCTGGTTCCTGCGTAATGAACGGTATCAAGAGAGGCCTTTACTCCAACGAAGCTGGTATGGGTTCTGCTCCTAACGCAGCTGCAACTGCAGATGTTTCCCACCCGGCTAAGCAGGGCCTTGTACAGATGCTTTCCGTATTTATCGATACACTTCTCATCTGTACTGCAACTGCATTCATGTGCCTGTCCTCCGGTGTAGCATTCGACTCCTCCATGGGCGGTGCTGCATATGTTCAGGCTGCAATGGCTGAAAACTTAGGCGGATTCGGACCTATCTTCCTCTGCATTGCTATGTCTCTCTTCGCATTCACAACTCTGATCGGTAACTACTCCTACTGTGAAGGATGCTTAAGATTCATCCTTAACAGAGAAGTAAGCAAGACTGGTCTTCTTGCATTCAGAATCATCGCTACATTCCTGGTATTCCTCGGTGCAGTTGCAAGTGCAAGCACAGTATGGAACCTGGCGGACATGACTCAGGGCCTTATGGTAATCGTAAACGTTCCTGTAATCATCATCCTCATGAAGCCTGCTATGGACTGTCTTGAAGATTACGTTGCACAGAAGAAGGCTGGCAAGGATCCTGAATACGTTGCAGCAGAAGCTGGCGTAAAGCAGGAAGTTGATTTCTGGAAATAATCAGTAATATGCATTAAAAAAGCGTTCCCGCGGGAGCGCTTTTTTTATTCTGTAAGCCGGTTTATTCAATTACAACAAAGGCTCCGCCGCCTGTGGTTGTTTCAAGCCAGAGTGCAACATCGATAAGTTCGCAGCCGCTGTCATCGTACATTTCGGCCCGGAGATTTTCATCGGTGGAAACCAGAGTAACCCAGTGCCAGTTATCAAGGTTTTTTACCTGGCCGTTTGAAAGGTTCAGGAAAGCCACCGGCTGGTCATTTCTGAATGCAGAAACAAGAAAATCAAGTACCTGCTCCGGTGATGGTCTCAGAGAACTGTCAGAAGGCACCTCCAGAGTTCTGCAGGTGACATTGATTCCGCGGTCTTTGGCGAAGCGTACTACTCCGTCAGTAAACATGGAAGATTTGTTCAGACCGCGCATGCCGGGAGTCACATAGTGCCAGACTTTATTCATAAGGAATATCATTTCATGGCGGTTACGGCAGTCACCGTCATAAAGACAGCTATATTTTCCGGGCTGCGTAGCTGCCAGGTACCATATAAGGTTAGATGCGGCAGTCGGACCGCAGCCTGCTCTGCGCCGCCAGAATACAGAATACCACAGCTGTGTGGCACCGTAAGAAAGGGTGTTTTCTCCCCGTATATGAAGGAGCTCCGGATGTGTAACTGATACACGGTTCATATAATTTACCTCATATAAAATATTTATTATATTATATACTTATTTAAAACATCTTGCAATCTGTCTGCAAAAGTAGCATAATATATATAACAAAATATGCGTAGCGGGAGCTTGTAGACAGGCTGAGAGGAAGGTGTGACCTTCGACCGGTAACCTGATTTGGATAATGCCAACGTAGGGATGCCTGAAATATAAGGGATTTAACGGGAGTTTCCAGACAGGGACTCCGTTTTATTTTGTGCAATCCCGGTTTAAACGGGCGGGCAGAAGGGGAGCGCCTTGTGCTTTGTACCAAGCGAGGGAAGCCGTGTTCCGGCGTGAGAGGAAACCAGTAAGTTTCGACCGCAAAAAGTACAAAGGAGAACGAAAATGTTAAAAGAAATGCTTGAAAATGTCAGAGAAAAATGTCCTCTGATCCACAACATCACAAACTATGTTACTGTAAATGACTGTGCCAATGCACTGCTTGCATGCGGAGGTTCACCGATTATGTCTGACGACATTGAGGAAGTTGAAGAAATCACGACAATCTGCGGAGGGCTTAACATCAACATCGGGACACTTAACCAGCGAACAATACCTGCAATGCTTAAAGCCGGCAAAAAAGCCAATGAGCTTGGCCATCCCGTAATTCTTGACCCTGTGGGAGCAGGCGCATCAGCTCTGAGAACAGAAACTGCATATACGCTTATGGAAGAAGTGAAGCTTACAGTAATAAGGGGAAATATTTCTGAAATCAAGACTCTGGCAACAGGAAGCGGTACCACAAAGGGCGTGGATGCTGATGTGGCTGATAAGGTAACTGAAGAAAATCTGGTTCAGTCAGCTGAGTTTGCCAAGGCTTTTGCTGCAAAAACAGGTGCGGTAATTGCAATTACCGGTGCAATTGATATTGTTGCCAATGCTGAAAAAGCATATTGTATCTACAACGGCAGACCAGAAATGAGTGGAATTACCGGAACGGGCTGTCAGTTATCTGCAATAACAGCGGCTTATACAACTGCAAACCCTGACACACCGCTTGAAGCTGCGGCAGCAGCTGTGTGCCTCATGGGCATATGCGGTGAAATCGCCTATGAAAGGATGACAGACCTGGACGGAAATTCAAGCTACAGAAATTATATTATTGACGCTGTCTGCAATGTGGATGGCGAAACACTTGAAAAACGTGCAGATTACAAAGTTTTATAAAAAAGGAAATTGATCATGCGTTGCAATAAAGAAACAATGCTGCTTTATGCAGTGACAGACAGATACTGGACAGGCCGTCAGACTTTGATGGAGCAGGCAGAAGATGCTCTCCGGGGCGGTGTGACATGCCTGCAGCTCCGCGAAAAAGAACTCAGTGACGGGGATTTTCTTGCTGAAGCTCTGGAGATGAAGGAACTCTGCAGAAAATATAATGTGCCTTTTATCATCAATGATAATGTTGATGTGGCAATCAGATGTGGTGCAGATGGAATTCATGTGGGACAAAGCGATATGGAAGCCGGCAATGTCCGCGCTCTTATAGGGGAAGATATGATTCTCGGTGTTTCTGCACAGACTGTTGAGCAGGCGCTGGCTGCACAGGCGGCAGGAGCGGACTATCTGGGAGTAGGAGCTGTGTTTTCAACCTCTACCAAATTGGATGCTGATTCAGTAAGCCATGAAACGCTCAGTGAAATCTGCAGGGCTGTGAATATTCCGGTTACTGCCATAGGTGGAATAACCAAAGAAAACATCATGGAACTGGCCGGAACAGGTATAGACGGCGTGGCACTGGTTTCAGCCATCTTTGCGGCAGAAGACATTGAGAAAGAGTGCAGGGAGCTCAGAAAGCTTTCTTCTGATATGGTGACAAAATGATTGATAAAATAAAAGGGGCAATATTCGATGTAGACGGCACAATCCTCGATTCCATGGGTAAATGGGCAAGTCTGGGAAATGATTATCTCCGCTCTGTGGTCGGAGAACCCAGAGAAGACCTGGGCAAGGTGTTCAAAACTTTTACTACAGAAGAAGCCGCACGTTATTATATCGAAAATTATGGAGTTTCTCTCAGCGAGGAAGAAATAGTCCGTGGAATTAATGTCATGATTGAAGATTTTTATAAACAGGAAGTATGTCTTAAGCCCGGTGCCGGAGAATTTCTGGCCGGCCTTAAGGCAGAAGGCGTGAAAATGTGTCTTGCCACTGCAAGTGACAGGGAACTTGTGGAAGCAGCACTGAAAAGACTTGGAGTGTGGGATTATTTTGATGGAATGCTCACTTGCAGTGAACTGGGCGCCGGCAAAGAAAATCCTTTGATTTTCAGAAAGGCGCATGAAGTTCTGGGAACACCTGCGGAAGAAACCTGGGTTTTTGAAGACGCATATCATGCACTGAGAACGGCTGCTGAGGCTGGATTCAGAACTGCAGCGGTATATGACCCTTCAGAACCGCTGCAGGAAGAAATCAGAAATCTTGCGGATTATTATATTGATGATTACGAAACGGAGTAAAAAGGAGATTATAACATGAGAACAGCATTATCAATCGCCGGGTCGGATTCCAGTGGAGGTGCCGGCATTCAGGCAGATTTAAAAACCATGACCATGAATGGCGTCTTTGCTATGAGTGCAGTTACCGCGCTGACCGCTCAGAACACCACAGGTGTTACGGGTATTATGGAAGTAAGCCCGCAGTTTCTCCAGATGCAGATTGATGCTGTTTTTGAAGATATCCGTCCGGATGCAGTAAAAATCGGTATGGTAAGCAGCAGCGGGCTGATTGAGACAATTGCACAGCGCCTTGAGTTCTATGGCGCTGAAAATATCGTGCTTGACCCGGTAATGGTTTCGACCAGCGGTTCAAAGCTTATCTCAGATGATGCAGTGGAAACACTGAAAAAGAAGCTTCTTCCGTTCGTTTCTGTTGTCACACCTAATATTCCTGAGGCAGAAGTGCTCAGCGGCATTGAAATAAAAAACGAAGATGACATGATAACTGCAGCGAAAATCATAAGTGAAGAATATAACTGTGCAGTTCTGTGTAAGGGCGGGCACAGCATAAATGATGCCAATGATCTGCTTTATGCAGAGGACCGATATGAGTGGTTCCGCGGAAAACGAATCAATAACCCTAATACCCACGGTACAGGCTGCACCCTTTCTTCAGCAATTGCAGCCAATATGGCAAAAGGACTGGGGCTTGAAGAGTCAGTCAGAGCGGCAAAGGATTATATTTCAGGCTGCCTTGCTGATATGCTTGATCTTGGCAAAGGTTCAGGACCTCTGAATCATGCTTTCTGTCTGAAAAAGGAGTAAAAATGAAAAGATGTGTGATTATCGGCGGGGCGCCGGTTAAAGAATATAAAAAAACAGCAGGGTACCTGAGAAGTGATGATTATGTAATCTGCTGCGACAGCGGGCTTAAACATGTGGAAGGCCTGGGAGTGAAACCTGACCTGATTGTGGGGGATTTTGATTCTTATGACAACCCGCATCTGCCGGTAGAAACAATTGTGCTTCCATGCGAAAAGGATGATACGGACACGGTTTTCGCTGTGAAAGAAGCTTTGGACAGAGGGTTTGAAGAGTTCCTGCTTCTGGGTGCAGCAGGTGGCAGACTTGATCATACACTGGCTAATGTATCGATACTTCTGGACCTTCACAGCCGCGGGAAAAAAGCAGTTCTTGTGGACGATTTTTCGGAGATGGAAATCGCAGGAGAGCAGTGGACAGAAATCAGCGGAGATTATCCTTTCTTTTCGCTTCTGAATATTACCGGAAAGGCTGCAGGAGTCACAATAGAGAACGCAAAGTATCCTCTGGCAGGCGCAGAAATTACCTGTGAATATCAGTACGGCGTCAGCAACGAGGTGCTGCCGGGAAAGACGGCAAGAGTAAAGGTTGAAGACGGAGAACTGCTTCTTATAAAAGTAAAAAGAGAGGCTGCATTATAAAATGCAGTCTTTTAAAGTTTATTTTCAGTTTAATATTTTTAGCTATATTTTGAAAAGATATGTTATACAGGGGGATTTGTGTGATGAAATTATTGGAACTTGCAGTAATTCAGGGAGTGCTTCTTTCGGTTCAGGGCCTTTCTTATCTGGCGGTACAGAGAAATCCACGGACGGTTCACGACATGGAAGGGCGATTTGATAAAAAGATTCCGCTGGTGCCGCAGACTGTATTTGTGTACATTCTCTGGTTTCCTTTGCTGGCTCTTTTTCCAATCGGGCTATATTACTGCTCTGAAAAAAGCTGGATGATTTATATGGTCAGCACGGTTATTGATATCGCTATAAGCCTGATAATTTACAGGCTGTATCCTACATCTTTCGACAGACCAAAAGTCGGGACAGATACTTTTTCAGGAAAGGTTCTGAATTTTATGTACATTGTGGACTACAAAGGTCTTAACTGCATGCCCAGCATGCACTGTTCCACCTGTTTCATCATAATTTTTACGGCAATTACATGTACACCGATGGCTGGATGGATTCAGGCTATGGTATGTCTGCTTGCCCTGATGATAGTGGTTTCCACAGTACTGACCAAGCAGCATGTGATAATCGATATGACTACAGCACTGCCTCTTGCGGCGGTATGCTTCGGTATAGGCGCGGCACTTTGCAACAGCGCAATATTGTGATATAATACTTCCATAAACAGGAGGTATACAATGGCTAAATCATCCAACCAGAAACTTAAATTAATGTATCTTGCCCGCATTCTGCAGGAAAAGACCGATATGGAACACGGACTTTCCATGCATGAAATCATTGCAGAACTTGAGCGTTACGATATAAAGGCAGAGCGAAAAAGCATCTATGATGATATAGAAGCTCTTAACCTCCTTGGAATGGATGTGGAGAAGGAAACTGCGGGCGGAAAGACAGTGTATTATCTGGCCAGCAGAACTTTTGAACTGCCGGAACTGAAACTTCTGGTGGATGCTGTTCAGTCCTCCAGATTTATAACAAGAAAAAAATCCGAAGCTCTCATCCGTAAAATCGAAGGGCTCGCCAGTGTACATGAAGCAAAAAAACTTAACAGAAATGTTCATGTTGCCAACCGCATCAAGACAATGAATGAGAGTATATATTACACAGTTGACTATATCCACAGCGCAATCTATCAGGGAAAGCAAATCACTTTCCAGTATTTCAAGTGGAATGAAAAAGGCGAAAAAGCCCTGCGACGTGAGGGAAAGGTTTACAAAGTAAGCCCGTGGGCTCTGACCTGGGACGATGAAAATTATTATCTTGTGGCCTTTGATTCTGAAGCGGGAATTATAAAACACTATCGCGTAGACAAGATGGTGAAGCTGGCTGTTGCTGATGAAAAGCGTGAAGGGGAAGAACACTTCAGGAATTTTGATATGGCTCTTTACTCAAAGAAAACCTTCGGAATGTACAGCGGCAGAGATGAAAATGTGACCTTGCGCTGCAAAAATCAGATGGCAGACCCGATTATCGACCGGTTCGGCCAGGATGTGCTGATGCGGCCTGTGGCCGGAGAAGAGGCTTTTGATGTAACTGTAAAAGTTGCAGTGAGCCCTGTATTTCTTACCTGGGTAATGAACTTCGGAGGTGACATAAAGATAACATCACCGGACTATGTAATAGAGCAGCAGATTGAACTGGCGGAAAAAACGCTGGAGCAGTATAAATAAAAGGCACAGCATTGATGAAAAAGATTTCCTGTCTTAATAAAACAAAGAAATATTCGCTTGTTGGCGGCGCATCGCTGATTATGGCGGCGGCGCTGCTTTTGCTTGCACGTAAAGTGCCTGTATTTGCTCAGTGGTATTCTGAAAATGTTTATGAGGTGCTGGTTACTGCCGTAGGAGGGCTCTTTGGGATTTTTCCTTTTTCGTTGTCGGAAGTGCTTTTATATGTGCTGATTATTTCTGCCAGCCTGCTTCTGGCAAGACTGGTTATAAGGTTGGTCAGAGGTAAAGCGGGCAAGGCTGAAATCGCCCGGTTGGGGGCAGGTGTTTTCTGCATGGCAGGGGTTCTGATATTTATATATGCAGCCAGCTGCGGAGTGAATTATCACAAGACTTCTTTTGCCGCGTCCATAGGGCTGAAAGCTGATAATTATACTGCTGCCCAGCTTGCTGAGGTATGTCTGGTGCTGACAGAATCGGTTAACAGCGATGCAGAAACAGTGGCAAGAAATCAGGATGGCGTAATGGTGGTAACGTGTAATGTCGCAGAAAATGCCCGCGCGGAAATGATAAACCTGTCAGAAGATTTCAGCTGTCTTGAAGGATACTATCCAAAGCCCAAAGGGCTTATTTTTCCGTGGATTTTATCAGTACAGAAAATCACAGGAATTTACTCGCCTTTTACCATTGAGGCAAACTATAATACAGGAATGACGGACTATAATATACCTTTTACGGCATGCCATGAGCTTTCTCACCTGAGAGGATTTATGCGGGAGGAAGAGGCTAATTTCATAGCCTGGCTGGCGTGCAGTGAGTCGGACAATCCGGAGTTCAGATACAGCGGCGGCCTGCGGGGCTGGATTTCATGTATGAATGTTCTTTACAGGACTGATTATGAAGCCTGGGCTCAGCTGCGTGTAAAGCTTAATCCATTGGTGGAAGCTGACCTTGCTGCGAACCGGGAGTACTGGGCGCAGTATGAAGGGAAAATTGCAGAAACTGCAGAGAAAGTAAACGATGGTTATCTTAAAGCCAACGGGCAGAGCGATGGCATAAAAAGTTACGGCAGAATGTGTGACCTGATAGTCGCATGGATGCAGGAGAACAGATAAGAAAGGCAGATGAATATGGAAAAGAATCAGATTATTGAGCTGCTCAGAAAGGATGTAGTTCCGGCGCTGGGATGTACTGAGCCTGTGTGCGTGGCACTTTGCAGTGCGGCTGTGAGCAGGGAACTTGACGGCGACATACTGACTGTTGATGTTAAATGCAACGCCGGAATCTATAAAAACGGCATGTCAGCGGGAATACCCAACTGCAGAGAAGTGGGCCTGGTCTGGGCCGCTGCGATAGGTGCAGTACTTAAGAATCCTGAAAAAAGTCTGGAGCTTCTTGAAGATCTGGATGCTGATAAGATGATGGCAGCTGAAACTCTTGTAAATAGCAGCAGAGTAAGCGTCGGGCTGGATGAAAGCAAGAACGGCCTTTATGTGGAATGCGCAGTAAAAACATCTGACGGTGAGGGAAGATGTATTATCAGCGGCAGTCATACAAACATAATACTTATTGAAAAGAATGGCGTAGCTGTATATATCAAAGAAAATGAAAATGCACAGAGCGGAAGTGATGCGGTGGTTGAAGAACTGAAGGAAATGAAGCTGGCAGAAATCCGTGCTCTGGTTGACAGCTGCAGTGAAGAAGAACTTGCTTTTCTTATGGACGGTGTTGAAATGAATAACCGTCTGGCAGCATATTCAGAAAGCAATTCTGTCGGCGTCGGACTGGCAGAAACCCTGCGTGGGGAAGGGGCAGCGGGTCTGCTGGGCAGCAGCCTGCTGCAGAAGATTATTGTGCAGGTCACTTCTGCAGCAGAGAGCCGTCTTGACGGCTGCCCGCTGCCGACAATGAGCAGCTCAGGCGCAGGAACCAAAGGGCTGGTAGTAATCCTGCCAATCAGTGAAACTGCGGCAGCTTTATCTGCAAGCCGGGAGCAGACTGTAAAAGCGCTTGCATTGGGCCATCTTGTAAACCGTTACATAAACGCTCATATCGGTAAGCTTTCTCCTATGTGCAGCTGCGTTATGGCGTCTTCGACAGCAGCATCTGCAGGTATTGCATATCTGCTGGGCGGCAGTGATGAGCAGATTGGTTACGCTGTACGCAACATGTGCGGAACGGTTACAGGCATGATCTGCGATGGCGGCAAAGTAGGCTGCGCCCTTAAAGTGTCTGCAGGTTCTGTAGCGGCACTTGTGAGCGCTGTAACTGCAGTGGGCGGTGCAGCACTTCGTGTCAGTGACGGCATCTGCGCGCAGTCTGCTGAAGAATCTATCAGGAATATGGCCCGTATAGGAATCAGAGGTATGGAAAAAACCGATATGGAAATATTAGATATTATGACCACAAAATAACAAAAGGAAGTGAAAGGATTATGGAAAAGGATTTGTTCCTTGCAAATAAAAATTTACCTAACTGCATATCAGCTGTGCGCATTCTGGGGACCGCCAGCCTGCTCTTTATCGAGCCATTGTCAGAACCATTTCTGATTGTATACACACTTTCAGGTATCACAGATGTTCTGGACGGATTTATAGCCAGAAAGATGAAGACAACCAGCGAGCTGGGGGCTAAGCTGGACAGCATTGCAGACCTGCTCTTCTATGCAGTTATGCTTATAAGAATTTTCCCTGTCATGTGGGAGGTTCTGCCGAAAAAAATATGGATTGCGGTAGGCACAATGATTGTTATCAGACTGTTTTCATATGGAACGGCAGCAAAAAAATATCACCGTTTCGCATCTCAGCACACATATCTTAACAAAGCCAGCGGTTTGTCAGTATTCTTTGTGCCATATGCAATAACAGGTGCTGCGGCAGCACCGTATTGCTGGACTGTGTGCGCAGTTGCAATGACAGCAACCATCGAGGAGTTTATTATTCACCTGACATCAGCTGAATATAACCCGGCAAGAAAGACCTTGCTTTTCAGGTCTCAGGCAGAAACGCAGATGAAGAAGGCTGCAGGGGAAGATAATTAAAGAGACAAAAATAGGAGAATTTTCTTTGTCAGAGAATTCTCCTTTTTGATTTTGCTATTTGTCTGCGTACTGATCCAGTGTTTCCTGAACTCTGGCTTTGACCATATCGGCAAGTTCGCCGGCTTTCATGCCTTCATATTCTTCCGGCTGAACCGGCGGCAGGAAATGAAGCTGGCAGGTCACCATTTCGCTGGTCTTATTGTCGAATACCTTGTAAGAGTCGATAAAAACCATGGGTACCACAGGACATTTTGCCTTGATGGCAGCTCTGAAACTGCCGGCATGGAACTCGCCCATTTTGTTGCCCTGGCGGCTTCTGGTACCTTCAGGGAAGATGACGAAATTGCTGCCGTTCATCACGTCTTTTGTAACATTCTGTATTACTTTAAGTGACTGACGGTCATCACTTCTGTCCATAGCGTAGGAAAATGTGCATGTCACTACCTGCTTTACAAAAGGAATATCTTTGATTTCATGTTTATAAACCGCAGAAAGGGGTCTTTCACATGCGTATACGAGTGCCACGCAGTCGAAGAGACCCTGGTGGTTTCCGTACATGATGAAACCGTCCTGCTCAGGGAGATTTTCCAGACCATGAATCTGCATGTCGATATTGCCGGTGGTAATACCGAGGGTCAGGATGCGGCGTATGTGATTCCATGTTTCCTGACGGCTGTATTTGTCAGTGTTTTTTGCGTAATGACAAAGCTTGGCATAGAGGCCGGGTACTTTAGGGAAATTACGCATAACCATGAGTAAAATTCTGTTCATTTAACTAGTATCTCTTTTCTCCTGAAAGAATAAACATCTTATCTTCTTTAGGTTTGATTTCTTTTTCGTAAATTTCTTCGTCCCAGGAAGCTCGTTCTACTTCTTCGATTGAAATAGTAATAGCTTCAGGTTTGCATCCCCAGACATCGAGGAAAATCTGGTTGATTCTTTCTGCAACTTCTTTTTTAGTGGCTTCGTCCTTTTCGAATGCTTTTACAGCGATATAAGGCATAGTAAGCACCTCCTTTGTTTATTTGTAATTTAATTATACTGCAAAACCAGAATATGTCAATAATTCTTGATTTTTCATGCAAATCGCTCTTCCAAAATATGTGTTTCTGGTGTAGAATACTATTATCTATGAGTAAAAATATTTTCATGTAATATACGAAGAAAGGAACTGACCCTATGGAACTCAATCTCCGCAAAAATTATCGTTATGCAATCGCCTGCCCTACAAGTATGGGCGTAAGAATCACACCAGAAAACAGAATGGCTGTACATAACAGCAACCGTTTCATCATGCAGTGCACCAGTGCAGAAAGCAACGTACTCAACGTATCTTCCTCCCTGGGCAGAGAATGTCTGGTACTCACTAAATTTGTAGCTGGCAGCCCTGTGGCTGAATTCATAAAGAGCCAGCTCCGTGCAAGAAATATCCGCTTTGAAGGTGCAGAAGTTGAACAGGGTGGTCCATGGGGCTTCCGTCATCAGTTCAACATCGCTGACTCCGGTTTCGGACTAAGAGCACCAAGAGTATGGAATGACCGTGCAGGCGAAGTTGGCCGCACACTTTCCATCGATGAATTCGACGTTGAAAGAATTTTCGGACAGGAAGGCGTTGGTATCCTTCATATTTCCGGTCTTATCGCTGCAATGAGCGAAGAAACAACTAAATTCTGTCTTGCTGTTGCAAAGGCAGCTAAGGAACACGGCACTTTAATCAGCTTCGACCTGAACCACAGAGCAACTTTCTGGAAGGGCAGAGAAGAAGAACTGAGAGCTGCTTTCCACGAAATCGCATCTGTTGCTGACGTACTCGTTGGTAACGAAGAAGACTTCCAGCTCTGCCTTGGATTCAAGGGTCCTGAAGCTGGCGGCAAGGACCTTGCAGCTAAGATTGAAAGCTTCAAGGAAATGATTCTTCAGGTTAAGGAAAAGTACTCAAATGCCAAAGTTTTCGGTACTACTCTCCGTCAGGTTATCAGTGCAAACGAACACCTCTGGGGCGGCATCCTTTATGCTGATGGCCAGTGGTGCGTTGAAGAACCAAGAACTATTCAGGTTATGGACAGAATCGGCGGCGGCGACGGTTTCACAGGTGGCCTTCTCTATGGCCTTATGAGCGGCTGGGAACCTGCAAAATGCCTTCAGTTCGGCTGGGCAAGCGGCGTTCTTGCAGCAAGCAGCTTAAACGACTACGCAGAGCCTGCTGACGAAAAACAGGTTTGGGACATCTACGCAGGAAATGCCCGCGTACAGAGATAATTTCGAAAATAATTCCGGAGGATTTTGACGCAATGAAAAAAGCAGATATCGGCCTTGTAGGCCTTGCCGTAATGGGCGAAAACCTTGTAATGAACATGGAATCCAAGGGATTCACTGTTGCAGTATATAACCGTACAACTGAAAAAGTCAGAAGCTTCGTTGAAGGAAGAGCAGCAGGCAAGAACATCATCGGAACTTACTCCCTTGAAGAACTTGCTGCAAACCTCGAAAAGCCCCGTAAAATCATGATGATGGTCAAGGCCGGACAGGCAGTTGACGATTTAATCGAAACACTTCTTCCTCACCTTGAAGAAGGGGATATCCTTATCGACGGCGGCAACAGCCACTTCCCTGACACAATCAGAAGAACTGCTTATGTGGAAAGCAAAGGCTTATTATACGTAGGCTGCGGCGTTTCCGGCGGTGAAGAAGGCGCTCTCAACGGACCTTCCATGATGCCGGGCGGTTCCCCTGCAGCATGGGAACATGTAAAACCAATCTTCCAGGCAATCTGTGCCAAGGTTGAGGACGGACAGGCATGCTGCGACTGGGTTGGTGAAAACGGTGCCGGCCACTTCGTAAAGATGGTACACAACGGTATCGAATACGGCGACATGCAGCTCATCTGCGAAGCTTACCAGCTGATGAAAGACGGTCTGGGCATGAGCGCAGAAGAAATGCATGAAGTATTCGCTGAGTGGAACAAGACTGAACTTGACAGCTATCTCATCGAAATCACCCGTGATATTTTAGGATACAAGGATGAAAATGGTGAAACTGTTGTAAACTATATTTTAGACACTGCAGGCCAGAAGGGTACAGGCAAGTGGACAGCAATCTCCGCACTGGATGAAGGCGTTCCTCTTACACTCATCGGCGAAGCGGTATTCTCAAGATGCCTTTCCGCAATGAAGGCAGAAAGAGTTACTGCATCCAAGGTATTCCCTAAGGAAGTTCCTGCTTTCGAAGGCGACAAGGCTGCTTTCATCGAAGCAATCAGAAAGGCTCTTTATGCAAGCAAGATTATTTCCTACGCTCAGGGCTACACTCTTATGAGAACTGCAGCAAAGACAAATAACTGGAACCTTAACTACGGCGGCATCGCTCTCATGTGGAGAGGCGGCTGCATTATCAGAAGCGTTTTCCTCGGCAAGATCAAGGAAGCTTATGACAAGAACCCTGCACTGGAAAATCTTCTCCTTGATGATTACTTTGCAGAAACAATCAAGGGTCTGGTTCCTGCATGGAGAGAAGTTGTGGCATACGCTGTAAAGGCTGGAATTCCAATGCCTGCATTCTCATCCGCACTAAACTACTTTGACGGATACACAACCGAAAGCCTGCCTGCAAACCTGCTTCAGGCACAGCGTGACTACTTCGGTGCACATACATACGAAAGAATCGATCAGCCTCGCGGCCAGTTCTTCCACACTAACTGGACAGGCCACGGCGGCGACACATCAGCAGGAGTTTATAATGCATAAACCTGTCGGAATAATTGCCCTGGACCTGGACGGAACTCTGCTCAATTCAGAAAAAGAACTGAGCCCGGGAAATCTGGCAGCCCTTCAGCGGGCCGCAGATGCAGGCCGGGAAATTGTACCTACAACAGGACGTTTTTATGGCGGCATGCCGGAGGTAATCCGGCAGCTGCCTTTTGTCCATTATGCCATAACCATCAACGGAGCCTGTGTGGAGGATCTGGCAGATGGCCGGGTGCTTTACTCAGCGGAAATTCCCAAGGACCAGGCCATCAGGATTATGGAGTATATGGATACTTTACCGGTGATTTACGACTGCTACATGGGCAGTGCGGCATGGATGACTGAGGCACTGAAAGCAAAGGTGGATGAGGTGGTGGAAGACCCGCGCATCCGCAGAATGTTTTATGAGCTGCGCCAGCCGGTACCCGAACTGAAAGCCTTCATTGCTGAGGGTGGTCAGGACGTGCAGAAAACACAGTTCTTTGCAACTGATATGAAGCTGCGAGCGCGCCTTCTTGAGGAAATGCCGAAGATGTTTGAAAACATCGTGGCAACCAGCTCATCACCGCAGAACGTTGAAATCAACAATATTCACGCCAATAAAGGCGAAGCGCTGCTGGCCCTGGCAGATGCCATCGGAGTGCCCCGCGAAAAGGTTCTTGCCTTCGGTGACGGACTTAACGATGTGACCATGATCAAGGCAGCAGGAGTGGGTATTGCCATGGAAAACGCGGAGGCGGTTGTAAAAGAGGCTGCAGACTGGGTCACAAAGAGCTGCGACGAAGATGGAGTGGCGGCTGGGATTGAGAAATACTGCCTGAAATGATTTGCACTTTGATAATTGACAAAGTGCAAAAAATGCACTAAAATAATCATAAAAGTGCATAAAATGCACCATAATATATATGGAGGTGCAAAAATGAACGAATTAAAAAAACTCAGAAATGAAAAAAAACTAACCCAGCAGCAGGTTGCTGATCTGGTCGGAGTTTCTTTACGGTCATATAAATCATATGAAAATGATTTGGAGAAGGTTGGTACCATAAAGTACAATTATATTCTGGAACAGTTGTCCAAGATAAACATCATTGACGAAGATCATGGAATTCTGGAACTGGATGACATTGTGGCAAAATGTAAAACAGTATTTGAAAAAAATGATGTGAATTTCTGCTATCTTTTCGGGTCATATGCAAAAGGAAAAGCAACACCTGAAAGTGATGTGGATTTGCTGGTATCAACAAGTCTTAGCGGATTGAAATATTATGGTTTTGTGGAAGAAATTAGAGAGGCACTGCACAAACGTGTAGATGTCCTGAATATCAGTCAGCTTAAGGACAATCTGGAATTAACAGAAGAAATATTAGGGGATGGGGTAAAGATTTATGGATAATGTGAAGACGGATAGCTATTATATCCGCAAAATGATAGAAAATCTTGAGTTTGTGACAGATCAGATGAAAGATGTGGATATTGACGGATTGAATGAAAATGCAATTCTACTGGATTCAATGCTGTTCAGAATGATTCAGATATCTGAAAATGCAAAAAGGCTGACGGATGAATACAAAGAACGTCACAGTAATATTCCATGGGGTGCAGTATACGGCCTGAGAAACCGTATTGTGCATGATTATGGTAATGTGGATCTTAATGTTGTTTATGAGACATTGAAAAACGATGTACCGGACCTGCTGGAAATGTTGCTGAAAGAATAAATAGATCGGAGGAAAAAATCATGGAATTATGTTATAAACCGGATTTAAACGGAAAAGTTGCTGTTATCACCGGCGGTGCAGGCGTGCTTTGCCGTGAGTTTGCAAAGGCTCTGGCTCTTTGCGGCGCTCGCGTTGCGATTCTTAACCGTACTGTTTCCAAGGCAGAAGCAGTTGCTGAAGAAATCAAGGCAATGGGCGGAGATGCAATTGCTGTGCAGGTTGATGTAACAGACAAGGCAAGCGTTGAAGCTGCACATCAGGAAGTCCTTGCAAAGTACGGCAAGTGCGACATCCTCATTAACGGTGCAGGCGGCAACAATGCAAGAGCAAACACTGACAAGGAATATTTTGAACTGGGCGACATGGACGCTGATACCAAGACTTTCTTCGACCTTGAGGACGAAGATCTGGAATTCGTGTTCAACCTGAACTTTATCGGAACTCTGCTTCCTACACAGGCTTTTGCCAAGGACATGATCGGCCGAGAAGGCTGCAATATCATCAACGTAAGCTCCATGAACGCTTTTACACCGCTTACAAAGATTCCTGCATACTCCGGCGCAAAGGCTGCCATCTCCAACTTCACTCAGTGGCTGGCAGTTCATTTCAGCAAAGTAGGCATCAGAGTAAACGCAATCGCACCAGGCTTTTTCTCCACTGAACAGAATAAGAACCTGCTCTGGAATCCTGACGGCACACCTACAGCACGTACAGGTAAAATTCTTGCAGCAACTCCGATGGGCCGTTTCGGACAGCCTGAAGAACTTCTCGGCGCACTGCTTTTCCTGGCAGACCAGAAGGCAGCAGGTTTCGTTACAGGTATCGTAATCCCTGTGGACGGTGGTTTCAGCGCATACAGCGGAGTTTAGGAGGCTCACTATGGAAAAGTTTTATTATGCAGAAAGCCCGGCGGGCATGAGCGCAGAAGAAACTAAAGAAGCTCTTCTTGCAAGCCTTGAAGGCCGCACACTCAACAAAGTGCTCATCATTCCGCCTGATTTTACCCGCTTTCATTCCAACGCGGGATATATTACAAACGTTTATTACCATGCACTCACAGAGAGAGGCTGTCAGGTTGACATCCTGCCTGCCCTCGGTACTCACGTGCCTGTGACAGCGGAAGAAGTCACTGCAATGTTCGGCGACATTCCTTTTGAGAAGTTCATTCCTCACAACTGGAGAGAGGACGTGATGAAGCTGGGCGAAGTGCCTGCGGATTTCATCACAGAAATCACTGAAGGACTCTGGAAAGACCCTGTTGATGTGGAAATCAACCGTATGGTTATGGACCCGTCCTATGACCTGATTCTTTCCATCGGTCAGGTGGTGCCTCATGAAGTAATCGGCATGGCCAACCAGGCAAAGAACCTTTTTGTAGGTGTTGGCGGCAGCGATATGATTAACAAGAGCCACATGATCGGTGCAGTTTACGGCATGGAACGCATGATGGGCAAAGACCACACTCCTGTGCGCAGAATCTTTGACTACGGCATGGAACACTACTTAAACGAAAGACCAATTGTTTTCGTGCTGACAGTGTGCACCGCGCCTGGAGGAGTTATCCACCAGCACGGATTGTTTATAGGCGATACAAGAAAAGCACTGGAAGCGGCAATTGAGCTGGCTCAGGAAAAGAACATCGACTTCGTGGAAACAGGCATAAGGAAGTGCGTGGTTTATCTTGACCCGTCTGAATTCAAGAGCACATGGCTGGGCAACAAGTCAGTTTACAGAACACGTATGGCCATTGCTGACGGAGGCGAGCTTCTGGTACTGGCGCCGGGAATTGAACGTTTTGGCGAAGACCTGCAGGTGGACAAACTTATCCGCAAGTATGGTTACAAGGGCAGACTGAATACCCTTGAACAGTTTGAAAAGCCTGAAAACCAGGACCTGCGCGACAACATGGGCGCTGCGGCACATCTGATTCATGGTTCTTCAGATGACCGGTTCACAATTACTTATGCGGTAAAACCGGAGAATATCACCCGTGAAGAAATCGAAGGGGTTGGATTCGGCTATGCTGACTACGACGAAATGACAGCCCGCTACAATCCGCAGACTCTGGAATACGGTTACAATACAATGCCGGACGGCGAAGAAATTTACTTCATTCCTAACCCTGCACTGGGGCTCTGGATCAATAAGGAGAAATTCTAAGATGAAAAAATTTATGGACAAGGACTTTCTGCTGAGCAGTGTGGCTGCACAGGACCTTTTCTTCGGTTATGCAGAAAAATGCCCGATTATAGACTATCACAACCACCTTTCCGCAAAGGAAATCTATGAACGTAGAACTTACGAAAACATCACCCAACTCTGGCTTGAAGCAGACCACTATAAGTGGCGCTGCATGAGAGCAAACGGCGTGCCTGAAAAATTTGTTACAGGGGACGCTTCCGACTGGGAAAAGTTTTTTGAATTCGCAAAGATTATGCCTAAGCTCATCGGCAGTCCTGTTTACCACTGGGCGCACCTGGAGCTTCAGAGATATTTCGGTATCGATGTGCCCCTCTGCGAAAGCTCCGCAAAGCAGATCTGGGACCAGACTTCTGCGATGCTTCAGGGACCGGGATTCGATGCAGTGAGCCTTCTTGACAAGGCCTTTGCCAAGATTCTCTGTACCACAGACGACCCTGCAGACAGCCTGGAGTGGCATCTGAAACTGGCAGCTGAAGAGGACCTGACCTTTAAAGTTCTGCCGTCTTTCAGACCTGACAGATTTCTGCATATCGACCAGCCGGCATGGCGTAACGCACTGAAACAGCTCGGTGAAAAATATGGAGTAATCTGTGACTGGGAAAGCTTGAAATCAGCACTGAGAAAGTCTCTTGACTTTTTCCTCAGCGCAGGCTGCAAAGTGACAGACCACGGCTTTATCCACTTCAGATACGCTGAGGGCGATGCAGCAGTAGTTATGAAAAAGGCGCTGGAAGGAGATATCCTTACCGAAACAGAAATTGCAGTATATCAGGGAGAACTTCTCCGCTTCCTGGGAAAGGAATACTCAGATCGCAATATGGCGATGCAGCTCCATTTGGGACCAATCAGAAACAATTCACCTGAGCTGGTGAAGGTCTTTGGCGCTGACGCCGGAGGCGACAGCGTGGGCGCGGCAACTGACCCCTTCGCCCTGAGCGCTTTCCTGGGCGGCCTGGAAAAAGAAAGCGCTCTGCCAAAGACCATCCTGTACAACCTGAATCCTGCCGACAGCGCTATGCTTTCCACCATGGCGGTTAATTTTGCGGCAGATGGTGCAAAGGTCCAGTATGGCGCTGCTTGGTGGCACCACGACCACATCCGCGGCATCAGTGAGCAGCTTGACCAGCTTATGGAAACAGGCACTCTGGCAGCATCTGTGGGAATGCTCACAGACTCCAGAAGCTTTACTTCCTTTGCGCGCCACGAGTACTACCGCAGAATTCTCTGCGACAAGATCGGCGCTCTGGTTGAAAGCGGCCAGTACCCATACGACATGGAAGTGCTTGGCAGTATGGTGGAAGATATATGCTGGAAAAACGCAGATAAATATTTTGAATTCGGAGTTCAGGGGGATAACTAAATGCGCGGAAACATGATACAGACTATAATTACCTTC
>JAFSCP010000047.1 GCA_017436705.1 Bacillota bacterium | reverse complement strand
GTGAGGCAGTAATAAGAAAAACAATCGCTGAAAACCATTACATATTGCATGCGCTCCTTGAAGAATATGCCTTTATTCAAGAAGCTAAGCTGAACAGTCTCTGCAATATTTCTGTCTCTCTTAACTACTCATTCTTTTTCGATAACGGACAGTCGTATGCGGAATTAAAAGAAAAATTGCAGACCGTGTATAGCACCATAAACCCCATAATAAACGAATCAAACAATATTATAGGATTTTACGCTTCAGGCACCAATCCGTTAGCGATTGATATTGCAAGAGAGTTTTACGATACAGGTAAAGCAGAAAGTTATATTTATAGGTTTTTATCTTTTGGAGAAACAAACATTAGTATAAATTCTAATATAATTTCAGTTATGCTTGAAAAGACAAATTTAAGTAATGAAGAAAATGCTAGCTTGCTAAAAAGTGATTTTTACAAACTTATAAAGAAAAACTTGTGTGCAATTGGATTAGCTTGTTTTATCACAAATTGCATGAGCGTAAATGAACTCGAAAACGATGAATATATTCAGGCATTGCTATCCATGGGGCATAACGTGTATGTATATAGTTCTTCTTCAGACTATTTAATAAAACGTATTATTGTGAATTAATTAAAAAACTGTGATTATACAAACAATTAAAGCGGTATTAAATACATTTAGAAAAAGTCATATTTTTATAACGGGGGCTGCCGCTTAGGTCGACTTAACTAGTCAACTGTGCGACAGCCTTTGTTTTGTTTGATATTGACATTTTGCTATTCCGGCAACCCCGGATTGACCCACACGGTTCTGTTGCCTGTAAAGATAACCATGCCTGGTTTGGAGCCGGCTGGTTTTTTTACGTTTTTGGCGAGGACGTAGTCCACTGGTACGTTTTCGGATGTGCGGCCTTTGCTGTGGTATGCGGCGATGGCTGCTGCTTCGAAGATTGCAGTTTCGTCTTCTTCAATGTTAACTCCGCCTGTCTGGACGATGACGTGGGAGCCTGGGATGTCCTTGGTGTGGAGCCACAGGTCTTTGCTTGCGGCAGTCTTGGTGGTCAGGATATCGTTTTCCTTGTTGTTGCGGCCCACCAGGACGGTCATGCCGTTGCTGAGAGTGTATTTGTGCGGCTGCGGTTTGTATTTCTTTTCGCGGAAACCGCCCATCTGCTTGCGGCGGCGAACGTAGCCTGTTTCCACAAGTTCACTTCTGAGGGACTCGATTTCCTCCACGCTGTCGGTGTTTTCAAGGTATGTGAGAACTGATTCGAGATACTGGATTTCGGAGTCGTTTTCCTCAAGCTGAATCTGCTTTTCCTTGATGGCGGTCTTGGATTTGCCGTATTTTTTGAAGTAAAGCTGGGCGTTTTTGGCAGGTGAAGCTTTCACGTCAAGAGGAATGTTTACCATGGTGCCGTCGTAGTAGTTCATAACTTCCACGGTTTTCATACCCGGCTTGATCAGGTGCATGTTGGCGGTGAGAAGCTCGCCGTAAAGGCGCAGGTCCTCGGAGTTTTCGGCCTTGAGCAGGTCTTCGCTGAGCCTTTTTTTCTTCAGGTACATCTTGTCAAGGGTTGCGGAAACTGACTTGATAAGGTCGTGGGATTTCTGGCGGCCCTGGTTGGAAGATTCCTTTTTGCCGAAATAAAACTCCAGTGCAGAGCTCATGTCAGGAAACTCTGCAGCTGCGCAGCTTTCTTCGTAGTCACGGAGGGCAACCGGGTAGAATTCAACCGGTTTGCCGTCACCGTCGGTGTAAACACGGGGCGTCTTCAGCGGACCGTAGTCCACCTCATCAACCACATCACGGAAATATTCCCAGCGTGCGTCGCCTTCATAGAGGGCCAGCTGGTCTGCAAAGGCAGGGGAAATACCGCCTACGTTTCTTAAGATTGTCCTGCCGTCGGCAGCAAGACCGCAGAGCTGGTCAGCGCTGATTTCCTTAAAAGGAATCTTGTCCTGAGCCGGCGGGTACTGATAAATCATACCCGGCAGAATCTGGCGGACGCGGTTCACATCGAAGGAAACACGCTTGATGGAGTCGATGATTTTGCCTGTGGCAATGTCTGTAATGATAATGTTGCTGTGCTTGCCCATGATTTCAAAGATAATTTTCTTGGACACGGAAAAGCCCAGCTCATTCATGGTTTCCACAGAAATTTCGATGATACGTTCAGAGCCTTTCTGCTCGATGCTGGTGATGCGGGCACCCTGAAGGTGTTTGCGGAGCAGCATGCAGAAAGAAAGGGGTGCAGGCGGATTCACCGGGTTTTCACTGATGAAGTGAACGCGGGCGTGGGCAGAACCTGCAGACGCAAAGAGTCTGTGCTTGCCGCTCTTTGAGTGTATCACAAAAACAAGTTCGTCAGCTTCCGGCTGATAAACCTTTTCAATCTTGCCCATATATATTTTTTCGTTCAGTTCCGTCACCATGGCGCAGGTGACGATGCCGTCGTATGCCATAATTTCTCCTTAATATTGAATTCGCTGTCTGTATGCTGTTTGATTATACACCATCTGCCGCCATTTTACCAGTTGAAATTCTGCCGGTTTTCGTGTACAATCAAACGGTAATCATACGCAAATGCAGAATGAAAGGAAGAACACGATATGATTAAAAGTATGACAGGTTTCGGCAGAGCCGAATATTCAGATGGTAAGCGCAATATCATCGTAGAAATCAAATCAGTAAACCACAGATATTTTGATATCAGCATCAAGATGCCGCGCCGCTACGGCTTTGCAGAAGACAAGGTGAAGAATGCTGTCAAGGACAGAATCCGCCGCGGTAAGGTGGATGTTTCCATAATGGTTGAAAACATCACAGAAAACGACGTAAACATCAAGCTTAATACCATGGTTGCCAAGCAGTACTATGACAACCTTATGGAACTGCGCGAAAATTTTGATGTGAGCGGAGATATCACGCTTCAGTTCCTTTCCACACTTCCTGACGTAATGAAGGCAATTCCTGACGTGGAAGATGAGGACGAAATCACCAAGGCAATTCTCATTCCGGTAGCGGAAGCTGCTGCAAATCTGGAAGAAATGAGGGCCATCGAAGGCGAAAAGCTTGCTGAAGACCTTATCGCCAAGGGCGCACACGTTAAGGAAATCCTTGACCAGATTGCAGAGCGCGCGCCTCAGGTTGCTGCAAACTACACAGAAAAGCTCCGTGCGAGAATCACTGAACTTCTTGGCAGCAGTGTGCAGGTGCCTGAGGACAGAATTCTGGTGGAAGCTGCTATCTTTGCAGACAAGTGTGCCATCGATGAAGAAATCACTCGTCTTAACAGCCATCTGGTGCAGCTTAAGGACATTATCACCAAGAGCACGCAGCCTGACGGCAAGAAGCTGGATTTCCTGGTTCAGGAAATGAACAGAGAAGCAAATACAATCGGTTCCAAGGCAAATGATATCACAATCACAGGCCACATGCTGGATATCAAGAGTGAAATCGAAAAAATCAGGGAACAGGTACAGAATATCGAGTAATTTCAATATTTTCAAGGAATTATACTTGAAAAAACTTTCTGTATATGTTACAATATTTTGTCAAGACTAGGTAAAATCAGGAGTATTCAATGAACTTAGAAAAGAACCATCCAGGAAAGTTATTTATTCTGTCAGGCCCATCCGGCGCAGGCAAAGGAACAATCTGCAAAAGACTTCTTGACGAGACTGACCTTGAGCTGTCAATCTCAATGACTACCAGAGCTCCGCGCGAAGGAGAAATCCACGGAACTCATTACTATTTTGTCAGTGAAGAAGATTTTGTAGCAAATATTGAAAATGACGGTTTTCTGGAACATGCTCAGGTGTACGGCAGACGCTACGGCACACCGAAGGCACCGGTCATTGAGAAACTTGAAAAAGGCATAGACGTAATACTGGAAATAGACATTCAGGGCGCTCTGAAGGTTAAGGAAAATTATCCTGACGGCGTGTTTATCTTTATTCTTCCGCCATCAATGTCAGTGCTGCGCAAGCGCCTGACCGGCAGAGGCACTGAAACTGCTGAAGCTATTGAAATGAGGCTGGGAGAAACTCTGAAGGAACTTTCCTTCATTGAAAAATATGATTACTGCGTGGTAAACGGCGAGCTAGATGAAGCAGTGGCAAGAGTCAAGGCTATTGTTGTTGCTGAACATTCCAAGGTGACCTTTACAGCAGATGAATTAATCAAGAAGTATGAGGAGGACGACGAGTAATGTTATACCCATCAGTTAACGAAATCAGAAAGAAAGCAGACAGCAGATACACGCTGGTTATTTTAGCGGCAAAGAGAGCCAGAGACATCATCGATGGCAAGCCAATCCTTGCGGACGTTGAAATTGACAGACCTGTATCCATCGCTTCCCACGAAATCGCTGAAGACTTAATCACTTACAGCAGAGAAGAAGGTCTTAAAGACGAAATCAACTAAAAAACCTTGACATTTACTCTTTCCATGGGTAAAATAACCTTTGGAAAAAGTTAAATATACAGACGGTGAAGGAACCAGTAACCAGGCGTAAAATCCTTACAGAGAGTGGCCCCAAGGCTGAGAGGGCAGCGGTGAAACCTGTGCGAATATCACTCCGGAGTCTGACACACTAAAGAGAGGCGGCCTTGGTTGAGGCTCGCAATTAGGGTGGTACCGCGGTTATATATTGCAGAAATGTAAGTAATCGTCCCTAAACTGATAATTCACTATCGGCTTGGGGGCGTTTTTGTTTGTCCTTAAGCAAGAAACCAAGAAAGGAAAAAATAAAAGACATGTTCAAGAATCTATCAGAAAAACCAATCGCTGAAGTTCAGAACGAGCAGGTTGCCAAGTGGAAAGAAGAAGATCTGCTCACAAAATGCGTAACAGCAAGAGAAGGAGCTACTCCGTTCATTTTCTATGAAGGACCTCCTACAGCAAACGGTAAGCCAGGCATCCACCATGTTATGGCAAGAACTTTAAAGGACTCCATCTGCCGTTATAAGACAATGCAGGGATTCCAGGTAAACAGAAAAGCAGGATGGGACACACACGGTCTTCCTGTAGAAATCGAAGTTGAAAAGCAGCTCAATATGTCCGGTAAGAAGGACATCGAAAAATACGGTATCAAAGAATTCAACCAGAAGTGCAGAGAATCAGTTTTCACTTACACTGACATGTGGAGAGATATGACTGAAAGAATGGGTTACCTGGTTGACCTTGACGATCCATACATCACTCTGGACAACAACTACATCGAGTCTGGCTGGTGGATCTTAAAGAAATTCTTTGACGCAGGCCTTATCTATGAAGGTCACAAGATCCTTCCATACTGCCCACGCTGCGGTACAGGCCTTGCTTCCCACGAAGTAGCACAGGGCTACAAGATGGTAAAGGTAAACACACTCACAGTAAAGTTCAAGAAAGTAGGCACAGAAAACGAATACTTCCTCGCATGGACTACTACTCCTTGGACACTTGCTTCCAACGTTGCTCTTACAGTTGGTCCTGACGTTGATTACGTTAAGGTTAAGATGCTTGAAGGCGACAACGAAGGAAACATCTTCTACCTTGCAAAGGGCCTTGCTGACAAGGTTCTCGGCGCTAAGTACGAAGTTCTCGAAGAAATGAAGGGTACTGCCCTCGAATACATGGAATACGAACAGCTTATGCCATTCGTAAAACCAGACAAGAAGGCTTTCTTCGTAACATGCATGGACTACGTTTCCACTGAAGACGGTACTGGTATCGTTCATACAGCTCCTGCATTCGGTGAAGACGACTATCAGTGCGGACGTAAGTACAACCTTCCTGTACTTCAGCCAGTTGACGAAAGCGGCTGCTACACAGCAACTCCTTGGGCCGGCCGTTTCGTAATGGAAGAAGGTCTTGATGTTGATATCATCAAGTACCTTGCAGAAGGCGACAAGATTTTCAAGAAAGAAAAGATGGAGCACAACTATCCACACTGCTGGAGATGCAACACTCCATTAGTATACTATGCTAAGCCATCCTGGTACATTGAAATGTCCAAGCTCAAAGACCAGCTGGTTGCAAACAACAACACTGTTAACTGGTTCCCTGATTTCGTAGGCGAAAAGCGTTTCGGAAACTGGCTTGCAGAAGTTAAGGACTGGGCAATTTCCCGTTCAAGATACTGGGGTACTCCAATTCCTATCTGGAGATGCGAATGCGGCCACCTTCACTGCGTAGGCTCAAGAGCAGAACTTGTGGAACTGGCTAACCAGGATATCGATGAAACTATCGAACTCCACAGACCATATGTTGATGATGTAACACTTACATGCCCTCACTGCGGCAAGGAAATGCACAGAATTCCGGAAGTTATGGACTGCTGGTTCGACTCCGGTGCAATGCCTTTCGCACAGTGGCACTATCCGTTTGAAAACAAAGAAAACTTTGACAAGCTTTTCCCTGCAGACTTCATCTGCGAAGGTATCGACCAGACAAGAGGCTGGTTCTACTCCCTCATGGCAATCGCTACTTTCATCATGGGCAAGGCTCCATACAAGAACGTACTGGTTAATGACCTTATCCTGGACAAGGAAGGAAAGAAGATGTCCAAGTCCAGAGGCAACACTGTATCTCCGTTCGAACTTTTCGACAAGTACGGTGCTGACGCAACAAGATGGTACCTGCTCAGCGTATCACCTGCATGGTCTCCAACCAAGTTCGACGAAGATGGTCTTATCGACGTAGTTTCCAAGTTCTTTGGAACTCTGAGAAACGTATACAACTTCTTCGTACTTTACTCCAACCAGGACAATATGGATCCTGCAGCTCTGGACGTTCCATACGAAAACCGTCCTGAACTTGACAGATGGATTCTCAGCAAGTTCAACAGACTGGTTGCTGACGTAACAGAATACATGGATCAGTATGACCACATGAAGTCCGTAAGAGCAATGACTGACTTCGTTGCAGAAGACCTTTCCAACTGGTACATCAGACGTGCAAGAAGAAGATTCTTTGCAGAAGAACTTACAGATGACAAGAAGAGTGCATACGCAACTACTTACGAAGTTCTCGTAGGCGTTGCAAAGCTCATCGCACCGTTTGCACCATTCCTTTCCGACGAAATCTACACTAACCTTACAGGCGAAGAAACAGTTCACGTTGCATACTTCCCTAAGGCTGACATGAGCCTTGTGGATGCAGGCGTTGAAGAAAGAATGGACCTTGTAAGAGCACTGGTAACTCTGGGCCGTGGTACACGTGAAAAGGAAAAGATCAAAGTAAGACAGCCTCTTGGCGAAGTTCTCGTTGACGGTAAGTATGAAGCAATCATCAGCGACCTTACTCCATTAATCATGGAAGAACTTAACGTTAAGAAGGTAGTATTCGAAAAGGAACTTGACAAGTACATGAACTTCTCCCTGAAGCCAAACTTCAGAGCAGCAGGTCCTGTTCTTGGCAGCAAGGTTAAGGCATTCGGCGGCGCAATGGCTAAGGTTAACGCGGCTGAATTCGTAGGCAAGATGGAAGCAGAAGGCAAGGTTTCTATTGACCTTGACGGTGAAACTTTCGAAGTAACAAAGGATCTGGTAGACATCAGAATTTCTGCTAAGGAAGGCTTCGCAGTTGCAATGGAAAACAACATCTTCACAATCCTTGACACTACTTTAAACGATGAACTCATCGACGAAGGTCTTGCAAGAGAACTTATTTCCAAGGTTCAGCAGCTCCGTAAGCAGTACGATTTCGAAATGATGGATAACATCAAGATTACAGTAACATGCGACGATGCTGTAAAGGCTGCAGTTTCCAAGCACGAAGACTACATCAAGAACGAAACTCTGGCAGTTTCCGTAGAATTCGTTGATACACTGGAAGCAAAGACAGACCTGAACGGACACAAGTCTGGTATTGAGGTTGAACGCGTATAACTGCAAGTGATTGCACGATAAACTACAGTAAAAAACTGTAAAAGTGTTGACAATTGCGTAAAACAACCATATAATATAACCAATAAAGGGTATAAGAATTGCATCAAATCGCAAAAATTTAAAACCCCGGAGTTGCCGCTCCGGGGTTTTTTCATGGGCAGACTGCTTTATTTGTCTCTGTCCAGCCACTTGCAGATGTAGTAGCTGACTACATCTGCCGCGACAGCGACAATCAGGGGTATAAGTATTTGCATCAGTTCACCTCCTTTCAAAGGGAGGAAGCAGCAACTATATTATATCATGTATTGGCTGTAAAATAAATGGTTAAAAGTAAATAAATGTAAAGAAGATGGCGAAGAAAAATCCCAAGGAAATAATATATTCCTATGGGATTTTTGTGTTAACCATTCATCCGCTGCGTGCCCAGCTGTACCTGTTCTGCCACAGCAGTGTTATCAAGTGCATTTTCAAACTCGCTGTCATGGAGAGTGATTATTACTGAATCACCAACCTGAAAGTCTGTGAATTCAATATCACGCACATCTCCGAAACTGCCGTAATCAGCGTAAAGCAGTTTGAATGAAGCAATTGCCTGGTTACAGTCAAGGGCACATCTTTCGCCGAAGACTTCAGCATTTTCATTGATATCTCTGACATACAGAATGTTATTGTTCTGGTCAATTTCAATGATTTCAGCGTTTAACCCGCCGTGGAAATGGTCTGTTTTTTGAGGGTCAGTCAGAAAACATACCGCTGCCGCCATGCAAAGCACCACCGCCGTAATCACAATCCAGAACTTTGGCTTTCGGTAGTTCATAACCGACTTGACTCTGTCCTTTACGCTGACTTCCCCGAAGGCCAGCGGACAGGCACTTATCATCGGCCGGTTTATGCTGCATGAAACAAGTGCCTGGGAGTAATCGGCGCGCTGCTGATTGTCCAGTTCTCTGATAACTTTTTCATCGCAGGCAAGTTCAATATCACGGCAGAAAAGCATGTAAGCCTTCCACATGAGAGGATTGAACCAATGCATTGTCAGAAGCAGGAATCCCAGAGGTTTCCACCAGTGGTCCCTGCAGCGGATATGAGCCTGTTCATGGGCTACAACATGTCTGAAAGTCTGTTCATCAATGTTGAATGGCAGGTATATCCTCGGCCTGAATATGCCAAGAACAAAAGGTGAGCTAACATTTTCACTCTGATAAATGTTTTCGTTGTACAGAACAGCAGTTTCAGTCTGACGCTGAATACGGATGTAACTGATCAGTGTGTATGCTGTCAGAATCAATATGCCGGCAATCCAGACAATTGCAAGGATTGTCATGGTATCAGCACCATTGTCTGCCGGAACTGTGACGCCTTCAAAATACCGGTCACCAAGGTAATCGTTTACCATCGTATCCACAGGCGGGATTCCTGTATTGACATCGAAACTTGGTCCTGTAATTACTTTTTCGGGCAGTGTCTGAGCACTTGGAATAAGACTTACAGGACTTTCGATTGAGAAAAGACAGATAAGACGCACTGCGACAATTCCCCAAAGCAGTACATTGGCCCACTTGGGGGCTTTTTTAATAACCTGCCTGAGTACCAGTACGGCCAGTACAAGCCAGCTTGCAGCAATGCTCATATTTATAATTTTCAGGAAAAGCATGTTCATTACTATTCTCCTTTTCTGATGCGGTCAATCATGTGCTGAATTTCATCAAGCTCATCATCGGACATGTCCTGATGGCGGGTAAAGGCCGCAATGAAAGCAGGGAGGGAACCTCCGAATTTTTTTTCGACAAGTTCTTCAATTTCGCCGGCCTGAGCTTCGTCCTTTGAAATCAGAGAAGTGACCGTGCCGTTATTATTCTGAAGCACACCGCGCTCCCCGAGACGTTTGATAACTGTGTAGGTTGTGGTGCGTTTCCAACCGAGCTGGTTCTGGCAGAGCTTTACAAGCTCTACAGCAGTAACAGGCTCATGTTCCCACATAATAAGGCAGAAACGATATTCACTTTCGTGTATTTTTGGAATTGGCATATATTAAACCTCCTTTTGAAATGGTGTCTACTGTAATAGACTTCAAATTTAGTCTACACTGTTAGACAGAGTATGTCAATATTTTTTTGATTCACATGATTGCTTTTTTATAGTAAATGGAATATAATGAATGTAAGGAAAGTAAGGAATTGTTTCCGCGAGAAAGGAGGATATTATGGAACTTGCAAAAGTAACTTCAAAGGGACAGATTACAATTCCTGTTGAAATCAGACGCAAGCTTGGAGTAAAAACCGGCGACAAAATACTTTTTGTTGAAGATGGCGATAAGGTTGTAATAATCAATGCAACTATTGCAGCGCTAAAAGAAGCACAGCGCCAGTTTGCGGGAGAAGCAGAACGGGCAGGAATAAAGAATGAAGATGATGTAATGGAATTAATTAAGGAGATGCGCAGGGAGGCTTAACATGAGGGTGATGTTAGACACCAATGTGCTAATCTCAGCCTTATTGTTTCCATCAAGGCACATGGATTTGTTATTTGAAAAAATAGTTGCAGACCATACGATGGTCATATCATCGTATGTAATAGAAGAACTTCATAATGTAGTTAAAAGAAAGTTTCCTGCTAAAGTACAGACAATTGACTTTCTTCTGGCAAACATGAGTTATGAACTGGTATATACGCCGAAGCATATTGACGAAAAGCTGGTAGAAATAAGGGATGTAAAAGATTATCCGGTTTTGTACACTGCGATAAAAGAAGAAGTGGATGTGCTTATTACAGGTGATAAAGATTTCTTTGATTTGGAAATGGATGAACTTGCTATTGTAACGCCACATAGTTTTATAGAACGTTTTTAAGTATACGGGAGCCTGAGTGCTCCTGTTTTGTTATGCAGAGAGAAAAGACAGGTGCCTTATACAAAGCACCTGTCAGAGGATAATATGGGTAAATGAATTGATTGTTTCTATGCCTGATTCTGTTTTGCAACCAGTCCCACAGCACCGTAGATTTCGCGGAGCTTTGGTTTTTCAATCTTGCCGGTTGCGTTGCGGAGAACTTTGTCGAAGATAATCTTACGAGGTCTCTTGTAGCGAGGAAGCTTCATGCAGAACTCGTTGATTTCGTCTTCGCTGCATTCGTAGCCCGGTACAGTTTCGATGATGGCTGCCACGATTTCGCCGAGACGGTCATCATGGAGACCGATAACTGCAACATCTTTGACCTTAGGCTGAGCGCTGAGGAAGTTTTCGATTTCAACAGGGTAAATGTTTTCGCCGCCGGAAATGATAACGTCCTTGGCACGGTCCACAAGCCAGATGAAGCCGTCTTCGTCAACTTTTGCCACGTCACCGGTGAGAAGCCATTCGTTGTTTTCACCGCGGAGGACAGCACGGGTTGCTTCATAGTCGTTGTAGTAGCATGTCATGACGCCAGGACCTTTGACTGCAAGTTCGCCGACCTGTCCCTGAGGAAGTTCGTTGAAGTCAGCATCAACGATTTTAACTTCCCAACCGTAGCCAGGAATACCTATTGCGCCGACTTTGTGGATGTTGTCCATGCCCAGATGTACGCAGCCGGGACCGATGGATTCGGAAAGACCGTAGTTTGTATCATACTTATGGTCAGGGAAGTACTCAAGCCAGCGTCTGATAAGGCTCTGAGGTACAGGCTGCGCACCGATGTGCATGAGTCTCCACTGATCGAAGTGGTAATCATCTTTGTTAAGGGCTTTGGTATCAAGAGCAGTGAGGATGTCCTGTGCCCAAGGAACCAGGAGCCACACGATGGTGCAGCGTTCTTTTGAAGTAGTTTCGAGGATTGCTTCAGGCGCAGTACCCTTGAGGAGAACTGCCTTGCTGCCTGTGTAAAGGCTGCCGAACCAGTGCATCTTGGCACCTGTATGGTAGAGTGGCGGAATGCAGAGGAAAACATCGTCCTTTGTCTGCTGATGATGGGCAGCTTCAACCTTGCAGGAGTGCTCCAGACTTTCATGGTTATGTAAAATGGCTTTAGGGAAGCCTGTTGTTCCGGATGAGAAGTAGATTGCGGCATCGTCCTTGTTTGTCAGCTGCACGTTAGGTTTGCGGCTGGAACAGTTGGAAGTGGCTGTAGCGTAATCTTCTGCGAAAGAAGGGCAGTTTTCACCTACGAAATAGAGCAGGCGGCCTCTGCTGATATCGTCAGAAATTGATTCAATACGACCGATGAATTCAGGGCCGAAGAGGAGGATGTCCACATCTGCCTTATTGATACAGTACTTGATTTCTTCTGCTGTATAACGGAAGTTGAGAGGTACTGCCAGTGCGCCTGTTTTCAGAATGCCGAAGTAGATGGGGAGCCATTCCAGGCAGTTCATAAGTAGGATGGCAACCTTGTCTCCTTTTTTGATTCCTCGGCTGATGAGAAGGTTGGCAAAGCGGTTTGCCTTTTCATCGAACACCGCCCAGGTAATTTCATTTCTATAATATTCTGATGAAGATGATTCGATAAGTTCGTATTCGCGCCATGTTACGCGGCGTGCTTCTTTACGCTCAGGGTTTACTTCAACCAGACATACGTCATCGCCGAACTCGCGGCTGTTTCTTTCTAAAAAATCAGTAATAGGCATTTTTTTGCTCCTTGAATAATTTTTACTAATACTAATTTAACTTATATTTAGGCTGTTGTCAATAAAAATTCGGAATTTTCAGAAAATTTTTAAAAACATTGAAATTACTGTTTACAAGCCTCTTTCAAAGTGCTAAAATGGCATACATAAATCAACCCTCGATTGACAAGGACACACACGCTTGAGCAGTATAAATTTTACCGGTGACAGCGTTCTCGTCCTAAGCTTGCAACCAGCAAGCCATCGTCCTGCGGCCTTGCCACCGGTAAAATTTCTGCCTGTCAAGTCGAAGAGTTTTCAGGGAGAAAATTTCTTCACGGGCAAGGCGGATGAGCGAGGCATAGTGGTGGCTATGGTGAGCGAAGACAACGATGTTTGTGGGGAAATTTACCCCTGAAAACCGTATGTGCTCTTGTCAATCGAGGGTAGGAAAAGGAGTTTACATATGAAAGAACTGATGCTTGGAAATGCAGCTGTGGCAAGAGGTCTTTATGAAGCCGGCTGTGAGGTTGTTTCCAGCTACCCTGGAACACCAAGTACCGAAATTACAGAAGAATGTGCTAAATTTGATGAAATATACTGCGAGTGGGCGCCTAATGAAAAGGTTGCAGTGGAAGTTGCTTTCGGTGCTTCCCTTGCAGGCAAGAGAAGTTTTGCGGCAATGAAACATGTAGGTCTTAACGTTGCTGCGGACCCTTTATTTACATTATCTTATACAGGCGTAACAGGGGGCTGTGTAATCGCTGTTGCTGATGACCCTGCAATGCATTCATCCCAGAATGAACAGGACTCAAGACACTACGCAAGAGCTTCCAAGATTCCTATGCTGGAACCTTCCGATTCAGCGGAAGCCCTTCAGTTTACTAAACTGGCTATGGAACTTTCCGAAAAATATGATACACCTGTGCTGCTGAAGATGTGCACCAGAGTTGCCCACTCACAGAGCGTTGTTGAAACTTCAGAAAGAGTAGTTCCTGAGGCTAAGACTTACGAAAAGAATATCCAGAAGTACGTTATGCTCCCGGGCAATGCCAAGAAGCGTCATCCTGTTGTAGAGCAGCGTACCCTTGACCTTATAGAATATGCAGAAACTGCTGATATAAACCGTGTGGAAATGGGTGATACATCCCTTGGTATTATCACCTCCTCCACAAGCTACCAGTATGCAAAGGAAGTTTTCGGAGATAAGGCTTCCATCCTGAAACTGGGTATGGCATGGCCAATGCCGGTTCAGAAGATCAAAGACTTTGCAGCCAAGGTTGACCGTCTGGTTGTTATCGAAGAACTTGACCCGTTCATTGAAGAACACTGCAGAGCTATCGGCCTGGAAGTTGAAGGAAAGAATATTTTCCCTATGATTGGTGAGTTTTCACAGAACATGGTCGCTGAAAAGCTTGGACAGACAGCAGCAGAAGGAAAGAAGCTTGATGATGAAATTCCTTTAAGACCTCCTGTAATGTGCCCTGGCTGTCCGCACAGAGGACTTTTCTACACTCTCAAGAAAAACAGCTGCAATGTAATGGGCGACATCGGCTGTTACACGCTGGGTGCAGTTGCGCCGCTTAATTCCATGGACGCCACACTCTGCATGGGCGCTTCCATCAGCGGACTTCACGGTTTCAACAAGGCTCTTGGCGAAGCAGGCGAAAAGAAGAGCGTAGCAGTTATCGGCGACTCAACTTTCATGCACTCCGGCATGACAGGACTGGCAAATATCGCGTACAATCAGTCCAATTCAACAGTAATTATTTTAGACAACTCAATCACCGGTATGACAGGACACCAGCAGAATCCGACAACCGGTTACAATATCAAGGGCGAGCCTACAGGTAAAATCGACCTGGAAGCTCTCTGCAAGGCAATGGGCATCGGCAGAGTTACTGTTGTAGACCCGTACAACCTTAAGGAATGCAACAAAGTTCTCAAAGAAGAACTGGCTGCAGATGAACCATCCGTTATCATCAGCCGCAGACCTTGCGTTCTCCTTAAGAGCGTAAAACCACAGCCACCTCTCAGAATCAATCCTTCCAAGTGCAGCGGATGTAAGTCATGTATGCGCATCGGCTGTCCGTCAATCAGCTTTAAGAACGGCGTCTGCGTAGTAGACCACACAACATGCGTGGGTTGCGGCGTATGCCAGCAGCTTTGCGGACACAAGGCATTTGAGGAAACTGTTTAAGAAAGGGAGGACGCGGAAATGAATAAAACTACAAATATAATGATCGTAGGGGTAGGAGGACAGGGGACGCTCCTTGCCAGCAAGACCCTCGGCAAGCTCCTTCTTTCTGAAGGCTATGATGTGAAAGTTTCAGAAGTTCACGGAATGAGCCAGAGAGGCGGCAGCGTAGTAACTTATGTGCGATTCGGTGAAAAAGTTTACTCACCGATTATCGATAAAGGCGAAGCAGACTATATTGTTTCTTTTGAAAAACTTGAAGCAGCAAGATGGCTGGAATATCTCAGACCTGATGGCCGGATAATAACCAACCTTCATGAGACAGACCCTATGCCGGTAATTACCGGGGCGATGGAGTATCCGCAGCAGCTCATTGAAAAAATGGAAGCTCTCGGAGCAGAAATCGATGCAATCGATGCCCTGGCCCTGGCAGAAGAAGCAGGAAGCTCCAAAGCAGTGAACCTGGTTCTTATGGGCCGCCTTTCAAAATACTTTGACATTTCAGAAGATGCGTGGATGAAGGCAATCGAGGCATGTGTTCCGCCTAAATTCCTGGAGCTCAATAAAAAAGCATTTGCTCTCGGGAAAAAATAAACTTAATCTGACTTGAAAGGAAACAAAAAAATGACCAAGTACTATCAGCCCGAAATTGAATGTGCGAGCAGGGAGCAGATTCAGCAGTGGCAGGACGAACGCCTGGTAAAGCAGGTAAAACATGTGTGGGATAACGTCCCTTATTACAGAGCTAAGATGGAAGCAGCAGGTGTTACACCTGAAGATATCAAATCTACAGCTGATTTACATAAACTTCCGTTTATCACTAAAGATGACCTGAGAGAATGCTATCCTTACGGACTTCTCGCAAAACCTCTGGACGAATGTGTAAGAATCCAGTCCACATCCGGTACTACCGGCAAGAGAGTAGTTGCTTTCTACACTCAGCACGATATTGACCTCTGGGAAGAATGCTGCGCAAGAGCAATCATGGCAGTAGGCGGTGACAAAGATGACGTATGTCATGTCAGCTACGGTTATGGCCTTTTCACAGGCGGTCCCGGCCTCAATGGCGGTTCACACAAAGTAGGCTGCCTCACACTTCCTATGTCCTCCGGCAATACCGAAAGACAGCTCCAGTTCATGACAGACCTGGGCTCAACAATCCTTTGCTGCACACCTTCCTACGCTGCATATCTGGGCGAATCCGCAAAGGAAATGGGTATCACTGACAAACTCAAACTGAAGGCAGGTATCTTCGGTGCAGAAGCGTGGACGGAAGAAATGAGACGTGATATTGAAAAGTCCCTCGGACTCAAGGCTTATGATATCTACGGCCTGACAGAAATCTCCGGTCCAGGCGTATCTTTTGAATGTGAAGCACAGTCAGGCATGCACATCAACGAAGACCACTTCATCGCTGAAATCATCAATCCTGAAACAGGCGAAGTACTCCCTGAAGGTGAAAAGGGTGAATTAGTATTCACAAGCATCACCAAGGAAGCATTCCCGCTGTTAAGATACAGAACACGCGACATCTGCGTTTTATCCAGAGAAAAATGTCCTTGCGGCAGAACTCATGTAAAGATGTGCAAGCCAATGGGCAGATCCGATGACATGCTCATCATCAGAGGCGTCAATGTATTCCCATCCCAGATCGAATCAGTCCTTCTGGCACAGGGTTTCCCACCAAACTACCAGATTATCGTAGACCGTGTAAACAACACAGATACTTTCGATATCAATGTGGAAATGCCGCCTGAAAAGTTTACAGATACAGTACGTGAAGTTACTGCTATGGAAAAAGAACTGGTTGCAGCTCTCAAGGCAATGCTGGGCATCGTAGCCAAGGTTCACCTTATGGCACCTAAGTCAATTCAGCGTTCCGAAGGTAAGGCAGTACGTGTAGTTGACAAGAGAAAATTATACTAATGGGAGGTACTAAAATGAGCGTTAAACAGATTTCAGTTTTCGTAGAAAACCAGGCAGGTCTCCTGTCAGAAGTTACAACCCTTCTTGCTGACAACGGCATCAACCTGCGCGCACTTTCCATCGCAGATACAAGCGATTTCGGCATCCTGAGAATCATCGTTGAAGATGTGGAAAAAGCAGCTCAGATTCTCCGCGACCACGGCAACACATACACAGTAACTGAAGTACTTGCTGTAAAGATGGATGACAAGACAGGCGGTCTTGCAAAGATTCTCAAAGTCCTTGCAGACGCAGAAATTTTCCTGGAATACGCGTATGCGTTCCTTCTCCAGAAACCTGGTGAAGCATGTCTGATTATCAGAGTTCCGGACAACGATGCTGCAGAAGCTGCACTTGCAGCTGCAGGCATCGGCATAGCAAAGCAGGAAGACCTTTTCTAATATTTATTTATGCGGAAACAGCCTTAGCGAATCGGCGCGGGGCTGTTTTTGTCCCAATTTACTTTTGGACTGACGGATGTTATCTTCGTCAGTTTCACTATGCGTTGAAAGCGGCGAAAAAAATGATAGAGTAAACTGAGCGATAAACTTGAATTTGCAGAAATGAGGCAAGTGTTACGTTTAGTTGTGGAATTGTAAAGTTCATGTGGTAGTCTTTTCTCATAGAAGAATCTATAATACAGTCATAAACACAGGAGGTGAGTTGCATGAGATTTTCTGAAAAACTCTTACAATTAAGAAAAAGAAATGGCTTCTCCCAAGAAGAACTGGCCGATAGATTAGGTGTTTCAAGACAGGCTATCTCCCGCTGGGAAATGGGAACGGCAGTACCAGACTCAATGAACCTGCTACAGATTAGTAAGGTGTTTGGCGTATCAACTGACTATCTACTGAATGACGACTATGAGAGTGATAATGATATACCGAAGGTAAAAGAGAGTAATAAAATTTTACAATCGAACCTGACGGTTATTGCAATTATATGCCAAATGGCATTTTTGAATGCAGTAATGAGACCGTTAGACGATGGACAAGTTCCATATTTGCTCTATACGAAGAATTGTATCCCGACAATTATTATATTCTTGCTCAGAACGGAAATTATGTTTATTGTGTCAGCGACAAAACTACCTTCCGAAAGGCAGGCTTTACAACAACAGCTAACGTTGGCGAACAGTACATAAGCGGAAACTAAAATTGAGGTGTGAAATGAAAGAATACAAGGTAGTAGAAACAACCAAAGGTAAGGCAGAAAAGCTGATGAATGATATGGCTAAGCAAGGCTGGGAAGTCGTC
>JAFSCP010000046.1 GCA_017436705.1 Bacillota bacterium | reverse complement strand
GGTTACAGTACCGGTAGGAACGCCTGGGACTGCTTGTCCCAGGCTATTTCTTACCTTATAGTGTTGGTATCAGTGCCAGGATTCTCTCCATGACTTTTGGTGTGTAGCCGAATTCGTCAGCTATCTGAATGTTGCTCCAGCCGGCTTTGCTTAAAGCATTTATCTTTCCGGCATCGATTTCAGCTGCGATTTCTCTGATCTGTTCATCTGAGAGCATGTCCTGTTCTTCTTTTTTAGGGCGGCGTCCTCTTTTTCGCTTTACCCCCCCCCGATGGATTTTCTGGGGATTCTTCTTTTTCCTTTTTATCCGCCAGAATTCGCACTCCTTCGAATGCTCTCGAAAGATTTATGAGCAGCGGTTCTTCCTGGTTAAGGTTTACTCCGTAAACCGGTTCGCCTTTTTCCATGAGGGTTATGGCTTCTTTGAGCGTAATTTCCGTGAGCATAACTGCCTCCTATTCTACAATTTCCCAGTCGTCTGCAAGCATGTCCGTCTGAGAGGCCAGCCAGCCGACACAAACATCTCCATTGGCGGTTCTCATATCAATGTGTGGAAGGAACTGTGCCGTTCCAGTGTGGTGCATTGCCTCCTCATCGTCCGGAAGAATTCTGGAAGCTTCGTTCACGAGATTTTCTTTGTCAACCATGCGGCCACTAACTAAGTACAAGTACATCCCCTTGCCGTTCCAACCGTGTCTTGATACCTTGTGCCCCTTTTTCAGAGCTTCAAGCGCGAGCCCAAACGTCATGTTGCAGCATTCTCTATTGGCTTCTTCGAAGATATTCTTCGGTGACCAGGAAATATATCCATCCGGATAACGTACCAGGTATCCCTCGTCTGCAGGGTTTTCATCTGCAGGAATAGTCCAGCCTCTGTACTTGTTGTAGTCGCCTCTTGTCATTGGCATAGCTTCAATCTGCTTTGTTCCTATGAATCTTTTCATTTTTAACCCTCCCATTCGGGCTGAATCTGCCCGTTTTCTTCCATGTCCTCATAAGCGGCAAGTTTCTCAGCGGCTTCGCTGAATCTGCCGTTCGGAGTGTAAATTTTAAGTTCCATGCCGTGGTCTGCAACGCAGATCAGGCCGTCAGCTTCTCTACGTGTTATGCGTCCCATTTTTTCCTCCTTCTATAATTAGCGGGTTTGTGTTATTCCAGATTCCGAGAACCGGAACATTCTTACTGTCTATGAGGAGCATCACTTCTGCTTCCTGGTTCGGGAATGCCAGCAGAACTTTTACCAGCTCATTAACCTTCATATTCCCCATCCTCCTTTGTCTTTTTATATTCTACTGCCATAACTACTCACTCTCCTTGTATGGCTGTGGTAATGGCTGCCATGCTATAGGCAGGTATGCGAACTTGAATCCCGCTTCATCTACCCAAAAGCCGCTTTCAACATCATAGAAACCTTTGTAGATAATATCACCGCCAGTTTGTACCAGTACAAATCCATCTTCCGAATAATCTTCTTTTGTAGGCACTGCACCACTACTTACAGGAATCCAGGCGTCTGCTGTGTGCTGTTGATTGTCAAGATAGTTGTCGATAAAGTCAATCAACATATTGTAATCGCTGGTATCTCTGTTGTCGTTATATAAAAGTCGTGCCGCTGCCGCTCTTAATTCTGTTTTATTCTTCATTCCTGTTCGCCTGCCTCTGCATTTCGGATTTCATCTGCTATTCTTGAAAGGCATCTGCCGCAAACATCAAATTTTCTAATTCTTGGTGGTTCTTCCAAGATTGAAGCTTTGAACCGATAAATTACGCCATTGGTGAAAATTCTTAAATCTTGTTCAGTAAGTCCGCAAATATCACGCATCGTTGTTTTCATTTCTTTTCACCTTCTTTGCTTTTGCGATTGATATTTCGTCTTTTCCTGTCATTCCAGTCCTCCTTGATGATTTCAAACACTTCCTCTGCAGTCAGCCAGCCGACTGGCGATGGGTTCATGGACTTGCTGGAACTTCTCATGTCCAGGATTTCAAGCAGGTCGTATTTCCCGCCGTATGAGTACTTGAATTCCACTATGCTGTAGCCGCCTTGTCTTTCCCATGGAGTGGGATCCGGATATAATATGTGAAAACCATCAAAGTCCGGGTATATTTCATGTGGCACGTTTGCTTCCTGCAGCATATCGTGCAGCCGGATAATCTGCGCATATCGAGGCAGATCATTGCGCGGGGCTGTCTGTTTCAGTAAAAAAGGTGAGGCGATATTTTCAGACTGCAGATACCTTATGAGCCTACGCCACTTTGCACGGTTGTTCACATAATTTCAGTTTGCGTACAGCCACTTGAGCAGCAGCCAGTAATAATACAGTTTCTCTTTCATCGCGCGTCACCTATCTTGGCTCAACGATAAGCTTTATAGCTGTTCTGGTTTCTCCGTTCACGTCGATGTCAATAAATGCCGGTACGCATACCAGGTCAATTCCTCCTGGTGCTAAGAATCCTCTTGCGATTGCAACGGCTTTCATCGCCTGGTTGAGCGGGCCTGCTCCGATGACCTGAATTTCTGCGTTTCCGTGTTCTCTGATTGTTCCTGCCAGTGCTCCTGCAACTGAGTTGGGATTTGATGCTGCTGATACTTTTAAAATTTCCATTGTTATTCCTCCATTTTCTGTAATTCTTTAAGGGTACGCTGGTCAATTTCCAGCTTGATTGATTCGTATTCTCCGATAATAACTTCTGAGCCTTTGGCGGCTCTGAGCAGCGTATTGCCGTTTTCGCTTTTCTGGCCGGTATCGCTGAAGTACCAGCCTCTGTAGATTCTGTTCATAGTTAAATCCTTTCCGCCAGCTGGGTCATTACGGTTTTCAGGGCTACCTTCATTTTCTCTGCCTGCACCGGTTCATCGGCTGATACTTTATCGATGCTGTCAAGGCAGGAGTTGAAGTCCTGCTGGAGCTGGTTGCTCTTGACTTTAAAGATTGCAATGTCTGCCTGGGAATTGTTCTGAAGGCTCTGCTGCAACTTGGCAATGACGCGCTGACTTTCTTCGTAGTCGGAAAGCAGTTTTGCACTTTCTGCGGCGGCTTCTTTCTTGACTTCTTCACGGGCTTTCTTGATGGCCTCTTCAACAGCCTTTGTTTTTTCTGCTTCTGCAGAGTCTCTGATTTTCTTTGATTTTTCCTTTTCTGCAGATAAGCTGTTCTGCGCTTTGCTGAGCTCTGTGCGGAGTTTTTCGAGTTCCTCTTCATTGCCCGGAGTCTCTTTCAGAATTTCAATTTCCTTTTCAAGAGTCGCAACCTTGGCCATTGCTGAATCATAATCTGTCTGAATCTTGCTGCCGGCAGCATCAACAGCTGCTTTTTCTGCCTCGAGCTGCTTCACTCTTTCCTGCAGTTCCTTCACGGTTATTTCGGACACGTCAGGCGCTTTTATAACCTCTTCTGCTACCTCCTCTGGAGCGGATAAAAGTGCCCAAACCTTTGAAATTCCAATATCCGCAAAATTTGCGGATTTGAAAAATATGCTGTTTTCATCCTCTACTTTTTTGGCAAAAGCCATCATGTTATTTGCTTTTCTGAGACTGAAATTAAGGTTTTCTCCAGCCCATGTTTCCCAGTTGCCGTGGCCAAGACGGGCTTTTATCACATTAAGCCTCTGCCCTGCCTGAGCCATCATCATGAGCCCGATATTGCCGATTGCTTCCATCTGCGAGTACAGAGAATTAATCTCTGCTCTGAGCTCATCTGTGGACTTGTCCTCGATGTTTTCAGCAATCTGATATTCTGCTTCAATTAAATTGTTCATTATGCTGCCTCCTTGCGTTTTTTGGATTTTGTCATTACGTTCTGCTTCCAGAGTTCTACGAAAGCTTCAACTTCTTCGGTCATGCTGCAGTTTCTCTGTCCACGGCACTGAACCACCTTGCCGTCTTTGTTGATTTCTAGTGTATAGTAAGGTTTTTCCGGCGCTTCTGCCTTACGAATGAACAGTATCGCACAATCACCGCGGCACACTTTATCAACATAGGTTCTGACGCAGTGCCCCAGTGCTGCGCTCTCTTCCCGCAGTTCTGTTGCGTTCTGCGCTCCGCGGATTATGAGGCCGTCGGATTCAAAAACTGGCTTGCCGTACAGCTTTTCCATGTTTTTTTCAAACGCAGCTTGCTTCAACGCATCAGCTTCAATTTTGATTCGCTCGGATGTCTTTCTGTGAGCTTCATCAAAGTCCTCAGGAAACAGCACGCTTTTGCGGTTCATATCGTAGCCAAGAGTTTTGCAGTCTTTCATATAATCGATGTAATCGTTAGTCCGCACACATAGCTGTGTGTCAAGATAATCGAGCACCTTTTGTACATCGGTGTATTTGCCGATAGCTTCGAGATTGCCCTCTATTGCCCATGTATTTTCATATTTTGTTTGTTTGAAACTCATGTGGTATCCCTTTTCCTTGACAGTTCTGTATACATCCAAGCCGACTGCATGACCACCGGCTGCCCGAAATTCCTTGATTTCTGCCGGCATGAGCCGCAGAATCTTTCTGAGAGAGTTCCCGCGCCAGTTCACGACCGAGTAAGAATGCTTCACTTTGGCGGCGACAATATTTTCAAAGCCCGCCTTTTCAAGCAGTTCTACTGCCTGCCACTTCAAGAAAGCTGCCAGATATATAATAAGTCCGTATGGATCAAGTTCATCTTTGAACCCCAGGCGCAGCATGTCCGTATTTGCATATTTAAGGTCTGTGCCCAAACAGTCCCACGCGCTGTCATGGGTTTCTGTTTTAAGGTATTTAGGTTTGCAAAAGCAATTGAGCATTCCGGTTGATGGCGCCGGCAAATATACGTTGCTTTTCTTTTCCCAATATTCACCGTGCCAGCAACCTTCCGGACGATGTTTGTAGTACTCTTGGGAGTCCTTACATAACCGGTACTGTGCTGACGGCCAAAACCGAACAGTCGGCTTGACACCGGTATAATCGATGTCGTATTCGTCCAGCTGGGCGAAGGTAATGCGGCCGTGCTTTCTGAACCACAGCACGCGGCCGTATTCTGTTATCCCTTTCCTGCCGTAGCGCTTATTGAGAGTTTCTCCCTCCTGTCCACAGTGAGGGCAGAGAGCTTTCCCTTTGTGCTCCATCCACTCTGCTTCGCGGGTTTTGGTAAGTTTTCTGCATCGTGTGCAGTAAACGGTTTCCTCTTTCTTCGAGAATATGAGGTAGGTAACATCGGCGTGTGCTATAACGTAGTCTTCAAGCCCTGCCGGGCGTTTTAAGTTATATGGTTTTTCCATGGCGGCCACCTACAGAAAATCTGTTATGTCGATGATACCCGCCTGCGGTTTTTCGGTAAGGTCAATACCGTAATAGTCACGGATAATGCCGAAACCTTCCTCCGGTGGTATATATGCTGCGCCGCCAACGGCTCTTTTTCTTGCAACTGCCTTCATGGCATCGAAGCATCCTTGGAGCGTTTTCCCTTCCTGCAGGATCTTCTCTGCGATTTTGTCTGCAGTGCAGATGCTTGTGAGGTATTCCTCGAAAGGAATTAAATAATCTTTGTCTTTACATTCTTTCGTGATTTTTGCTATTGCTTCGTCAATTCTGTTGCTCATGTTGTTCCTCCGTATATTAAAAAGGCTCTGACCTGCTCTGAAGACGAAAGAAGGGTGGATGAAAAAAATAGGAGTCCCTCCTTTCTATTCAAAAATGTATGATTTTGTTTAGTCGGTGAAAAGCCTGACACAAAGTTATGATCAGAGCCCTTTTATGCTTAACATTCGGCCGCGACTGCTTTTTTCTCTGTGCGAGTAATTTTTACTTGGCCTTTAGTGTTGATTGCGATTTTAAGTGTTGTCTTCCCGTGGGCTATAGATACCTGCTGCAGGCGGTCCTGTAATACAAGTCCGGCCAGAGATGTGATTGCTTCCACAATATCCGCTTCGAAAGCGTCAAGCCCTGATTCTTCACACGCAGGTCCTATTGTCAGCTGTAGATTCTGAAGAAGCTGTTCTTTTCTGTCCTCAAGCAGTGCCCCGGGGCATGTGCATTTTGTTGAAATAACGTCGTCTGCTTCTTCCTGGCTGTTGGCCATGACTGGCTTGACATCTCCGCAATATCTGCAGACTCCTTCAAATGTGTTCATATTATCCTCCTAAAATATTCCATACTGCTGCCTTTCGTGGGCAACTTCGCGGCGGCTCTTGCCTTCTTCCAGAGCATGTGTGCATTCGCTGATTTTGCAGCCGCGCACATGTCCTGTAATGAAGCAATAATCACAGCTGTCAACGCCGCCTATTCTTCCTTTGTATCTGCACCACTTGTATCTGCAGGACTTCATCGTTTCGATTTCTCTTGGCGCTGTTACTTCCTGCATGGGCGCACTCCTCTGTGGCAGTGTCCGTTTAATGGGACAATGTCGTTTCTGTTCTTATATGTACAGTAGCCTTCTCCCCTGCTTTCAAGGAGTTCTGCTACTCCATCGCAGATATATCCGCAGGCTACAGCATCTTCGGGTGAAGCGAAGTCCCGGCACTGTCCGCATTGCACAATTTCTTCATGCAGAATCTTCTTGACCATCTTTAGGTTCCTTGCAACCTGGCGGCCGATAAGCTTGTCAATTTCGCTGCCGCCCCGCTCGCGTTTTTCTGCGATATGCAGGAGACCATTGATTCGTCTGAATACTTTTTCCATTGAATTTTCCTCTGTTTTCTGTTAAAATTGAGGTGCGGACGGCCATCCGCACATATTTAAAATGTTTATTGAAAGACCGCTTCTATAGCGGTTTTTCTATTATCCGTAGAATTTATGCGGCCCAGTCTGGCCTCGGAATGCAAATTCCGTGAGGTATGAGGGCATTTCACTGAGAATTTCACATTGATAAAAATGTGTGGTTGGAAATTCATAAATACTGTGGCCAAAGTCAAAGACAAACATCACAGCATCGCTTACTCTTTCCATTACCGGCATATCTATGGTGCTGTACTGACCTGGCGACGTGCATACTTCAATCGGTGTCTGGTCTCGGGTAATGCAACGGTCTCTTATGGTCTGGGCTACTGCCATCTGGCCCTCCAGTGTTTCTCCGCGAGCCTCCGCCATTACTACCTGCTCCACTACACGCCGTTCTTCATCAGAGAGGGCCAGCATAGGGCCTTGTTCGATTATAATGATTCCGGTGTTGTCCACTGAGCTTTTTTCCGTTACTTCCATGGGTTCTGTCGCAACCGGTTCTGCCGTCTCTTCTGTTTTATTGTCTTCAGGCTTAGTATCTGCTGCCGTTTCCGGCCCTTCCAGAGCCATAAAAAACAGCATAATCAGCATCACAAATGCCACCAGTGCCAGAATCTTGATTATTTCTTTCATGTTTTTCATCTTTTTGCTGCGCCTCCATGCGCCTTCGCTCCCGCAGGAGCCCTGCAACTGCTTTTTCGATTTTCAATGCAGACTGTGTCCAGTTGCGCTTGTAATAGTAGCGAACCTTATCGCGCAGATGCTCGATGCGGTTATTCAGCTTGCGAATTTCGGAATCGTAGTCGATTTGTGGATACATGATGTAAAATCCGCAGGGATTTGTTTTGCCTTCTTTGTGGCACTCGCAGGTCTTGCAGCATGCTATGCACATGCTCCCTCCGTCAAGTTTAGGGCAGGACCTGCCTTCACGGTATCCGGTGCGCCCGCAAACCGGGCAAGGTATAGGCTGCCAGGTCATTCAGGCATCACGTCCTCGCGGTAATTGCGGCCGATAAGGAGCATCCACGCTCTCAGCGCCTGTGCTTCATCTGCGTTCTCGGTTTCCATGTATCTGTCCATCCACTTTTTCTGTGCCTCCGCCTTGAGCCTGCGGTTTTCTGCTTGGGCCCAAGGAGTGATATTGTCCTGCAGCTCACGGTGCTTGTCCGGTGAAAGGTCAATCTGCAGACCTTCACGGATGCTTGTCTGGCGGTTTGCGCCGCCAAATAGTTCGTGGCGCTCAGCTCCGCGCTCTCCGGTATATGCACAGATTCTGTTTTGCTTGTCCTTGTAGCCGTTACATGCCGGTTTTTTCTTCTTGGTGACCGGCTTCGGGAACGCACAGGTGGCGTAATATGTACTGGTACTCATGCCTTGACTCCTTCTGGAATGGTTCTTACTTTGTCAGTAATTTTCTGAATGATTTTCAGTTCTTCGTGGGTTGAACTCAGGACGAGCCAGTTGTCCGGGTTCAAGTGCCACTTCTTAATGAGCAGTTTCTCTGCTCTTGTTGGTCTTCTTCCTCTCATAATGCTGCACTCCCTTCCAGGATTGTGAAATTCCTTTCCGGTGATACGTTTGGCGGTTCGGCTCCTGCCAACTTGTAGACTTCGCTGACTTTGAATCTGCGAGTCTGAGGGCCCAGCATAACCGGGTGAATGTCGCCGGCTCTGATTCTACGTTCAAGAGTTGATTTGCTGATGCTGAGCATGTCCATGACGTCTTGAGCTGTTAATAATAATTTTTCCATATGTTTCACCTCTCTTAACCTGATTCTTCCGTACACATTTCGTGGTCGATATCATTAAAAAAAATATAGCCGACAGAGCTTTTGTAGAAAGCAGCAATCTTGCGTTTGATTGCATCTCTAGGAATCCTGATGCCTTGCTCATAATTTGACAACGCTGAGACGCTAATTCCTAAAGCTTTTGCCACTTCCGCCTGAGTTTTTTCCCCTCTTAAGCTGACAAGTTTTTCTGCTGTTGTCATTTTTTCACCTCGCTTTCGTTTTGATGTTTTAACTATACACGAAATGTGGTCGATTGTCAACACATTTTGTGTACTTTTTTCCTTGACATATTACACGCTTTGTGTATATAATGTAAGAAACATTTGAAAGGAAGTAAAACATATGGCTTTTAATGAGAGATTGAGGGATTTACGAACAAAAAAGGATATGTCTCAGTCACAGTTGGCTACAGCTCTGGGAATTTCAAAAAGCGCAATCAGCATGTATGAACTTGGTGAACGCCAACCTGATTTTGAAACTTTAGAACTTATTGCAGATTATTTCAATGTAGATATGAATTACCTTTTAGGGAACGAAGACAGGAGCACTTATTATCTGGACCCTGAAGTTGCAGAGCTGGCGCAGGAGCTTTATGCTCGTCCTGAAATGCGCGTTCTCTTTGACGCTTCCAGGAAGGCTTCGGCTGAAGATATTCAGTTTGTAATAAATATGCTTGAGAGAATGAATAAGTAAGATGGGGGTGTAGAATGTCGTTTTTCTTTTTCTTTGATAATAATGATGAAAATACGTTTGAGGATATCAAACATATCGATGAATATGGTAATGAATACTGGCTTGCAAGGGAGCTGCAGGAGGTTCTTGGATATTCGAAATGGCAGAATTTCGAAAAGGTTATCGATAAAGCGAAAGAGGCTTGTGAAAACTCTGGAAACGTTGAAATTTCCCATTTTACCGACGTCAGTAAAATGGTGGAAAGCGGAGTTGCTGATATTCCTGTACGTGATATCCAGCTTTCACGCTATGCGTGCTATCTAATTGCGCAAAACGGAGACCCTCGCAAAGAAACTATCGCCTTGGCGCAGACATACTTTGCAGTCCAGACCCGCAGACAGGAGCTGCAGGATCAGTTTAATCAGCTCACAGAAGACCAGCGCAGACTTGCAATCCGCAGCGAGCTTACAGAGCATAACAAATCTCTTGTTGAGGCTGCACAGCAGGCCGGAGTTAAAACTCCGCAGGAGTTCGCTAAGTTTCAGAACCGCGGTTACCAAGGTCTTTATGGAGGGCTTGGACAAGCAGAGATACACAAGCGAAAAGGCCTTGAAAAAGGTCAAAAAATACTTGACCACATGGGCAGTGAAGAGCTTGCTGCTAATCTGTTCCGTGCAACGCAGACGGACGCAAAACTCCGCCGTGAAAACATTCAAGGTAAGGACGCTGCCAACGAAACGCACTATCAGGTAGGTGCTAAAGTACGTCAGACCATAGAAGAGCTCGGCGGCACTATGCCGGAGGATTTGCCTACTCCAGAAAAAAGTATTAAAACGCTCCAAAAAGAAGAGAAGGAACGCCTCAACTCTTCCGAGCAAATTGCAATGGAATTGCCGCTGCCGGATAAATAATAAAATTAAATAAGGGGTATTAACGGTAATGGATTATATAAGAGTCGTACTACAAGATCTGCCAGTGACCATACGAGCATTCACTGTTTACTATTTCGATGAAGACGGTATGGTATATTACACCATCTTCATCAATTCACGTTTAAGCGAAACAATGCAATGTGCCGCTTATGACCATGAGATTCAGCACATAAACAATAATGATTTTGACAGCATGCTGCCAGCGGGCAAGCTGGAAGCGATGAGGCATGCCGGATAGAGAACTGGTTACAAAACGTAACCAGTTCATACCGTGACAATCTGTCACGGGTTAGAATATCAATTGTACGAAATAATCGTACAATTGGGGTACAAAATGTACCCCAATTGAGTTGCTGACATTTTGTCAGCAGTTGACTACAAATTGTTGTCAACTGACTACGTTTTGTAACCAGCTAAAAATAAAAAACGCCCTCTGTTGGCGCAGAGAGCGATTTTATAAAGGTCATGCATGGACAAGCCATACAGTCCCAAACCAACTGTATTTTACCATGCATGGCCCTGAATTGTCAATTTTTCAGGGTATTTTTATGCCCAAAATCAAAAAGGAAGGTGAAATACATGCCTAAAAAGGCTACTGAAAAGAAGAAGTCCAACATACCCGGCTCGTATAAATTCCGTGATGGCGGTAAAAAAGTGCAGCTTACGGTATGTATCGGTACGCGGTTTGATGGAAAACCGAACAGATTTTACAAAGACATCGATTATACAACAGATAAACAGCTGGAGATAGAAAGAACATTATTTTATGCTGAATGCCTGCAGGAGAGCAAAAACGTTTCTACGGATCTGACCATCAAAGGGCTTTTTAATATTTACATCGATGATGCCAGCGTAGGAAATAAGCAATCCACACAGGCACGTTACCGGACTTTATTTATAAATCAAATCGAACCTTATCTGGGTAAAAAGAAGGTTACGGCAATCAAGCCTGTCGAGATACAGCAGTGGGTAAACCATATTAAAGAGCACGGTCGGAAGCGCCGCTGCGGGGAAGAAAACAAAAAAGGTGATGCCCTGGCCGCTAAAACAGTGCTCAGTGCGCATTCCCTGCTCAGCTCATTGATGGACTACGCATACCGCGACCTGAAGATTATCAAAGAGAATCCATGCAGGAGTACGCGCCTGCCTAAAAAAGAAAAGTCAAAAATAAAATACCTCAAAGAAGATGAGCTCTCGAATCTTCTTGAGCTTCTTATGAATGAAATCGAAAATAACCGCACGCATGTTACTATGATTTTTCTGTTTCTGTTCACCGGCATGAGGTCTGGCGAAGCAGCCGGGCTAAAGTGGGACCACGTTTCGTTCGATACTGATATTATACGGATTGAGGAAGCAAGAGTGGCTCTGAGCGGCGAAGGCGTTGTAACGGACACTCCTAAATCGGAGGCGTCTTTCAGAGAGGTGGTTATGCCTAAGTTCATCACTAAAATGCTTAGGCAGCTGCAGCTTGAGCAGCTGAAGTATAAAATGGCTCTCGGCCCTGAATATACCGACAGTGGGTATGTGAGCGTTACGAAGCTGGGAACTCCGCAGCATCCACGCAACACCTACAAATGGTTTACAAAATTTTTGAAGCGCCATGGGCTTGAGCACACTACAATTCATTCGCTGAGACATACCCACGCTGCCATGCTTGCCCGCCTCGGGACGAATGTTATTGATATTTCTCACCGCCTGGGCCATGAAAACATCAGAGTGACAGAAGAGATTTATATGTACCTCTTCAAAAATATCGATGATGAAATTGCAAGTAAGTTAGATGATTACATGCTGAAAGTGAAATAAAAAGTGCATTTTGCGTCGGCTTTGCGTCAAGACAAAAAGAAAACCCTTGAAATCAAGTGATTTCAAGGGTTGTTTTGGCGGAGGACATGGGACTCGAACCCACGGGGCTGTTACACCTTACTTGATTTCCAATCAAGCTCCTTAGCCACTCGGTCAATCCTCCATATTCACTGCGGGCGGTGGTATCTTACTGTTGCTTCGCCGCATATATTGTAAACGTTCAACCGAACGCTATAATAATTTACCACATATTCCGCAGGAATGCAAGCACTTTTTATACTTTTTTTAAAGATTTTTTGAATTATTCGTCGGTTTTTTCTCCGGAAAGCTTTACAGGCGCAAAAAACTTCATGGAAGTGCCGGAATCTATTACCAGAACTCCTTCCGGCATTCTGAGAATACGCCAGGTCACATAGTAATCGCCTACTGCACCGCCTAGGTTCATGGTCTGAATGAAAAACACAGGCAGATACCACTGATCAGGTACTGCACCCAGAAGCACATGAAGCACGGCGCCCCACACCACAACAGGAGCCAGAGCAATCACAATGTATGCAGCCTTTCCGAAGAAATAATCGCTTTTGGCGAAAGCATAGCCCTTGCTGAGCTGAAGGCCGTACTGGGCCTTTTCTCCGCTGAAAAGTCTGATAAACACGCCGTGAACCAGCTCGTGGAGCACGATATAGGCAATATATCCGGCAACCATTACCGCCAGTGCCAGCAGCAATCCCGGCAGTTCCTGGTCGAAACACGCGTTAATCTCCGGCCGCCATGCAAAAGCATATATAAACATGACTGCCATAACCGCCATTCCGGACAGGTTTATACCAATGAGTATCCTGCGGTCACGGGCCAGATCGATTGTATCATAAAGGTCATAGCCCGGCAGAAGGCACTGATAGGCGCCCCAGCCGGATACTTTATTACTGTTCATTATTTCAGAGCCCCCATAACAGCATCAGCCATTGCTGCCGCGTCCACAACGCCTGTGTGGAGTACAGGTTTTTTGTCCAGGTCTCTGAGACCGTAAGGAACAGCCACTCCTGTTGTTTCTGCCAGAGCGGACACATAAGCGAAGCCGTCTTCGCAGGAACCGATGCCGATGGCAGAAGCCACGCTTTCAGCGAACTTGTATGCGCTGGCAGTTGATGCAATGACAGTCGGTGTCTTGTCGCCAGTCTGCGCAAGATAATCCTGATATACTTTATATGCAACGGCAGTGTGGGTATCCATCAGATAGCCGTTTTCAGCCCACATTCTGCTGATTGTGGACAAGGTGTCGTTTTCTGTCGAAAAACCGCCGAAAAAGCCATTCAAGGCCTCACAGACCGGTTCTGAAACTTCATATACCTTTTCTTTGTCCAGTTTCTCCATCCATTCTTTAACTGCCTGGCCATCACGGCCGCTGAGCAGGTAAAGGAGTCTTTCCAGGTTGCTGGAAATGAGGATGTCCATAGACGGTGAATTGGTACAGCGGAAACCACGTGTCTCAGGTCTGATATCATAAACACCTGTATTTATGAAGTCAGTGAGAACTTTGTTGTCGTTGGATGCGCAGATGAACTTGTTAATCGGCACGCCCATTTCCTTTGCATAGTATGCCGCAAGGATATTTCCGAAATTGCCTGTAGGAACAACCACGTTCATCGGCTGGCCGCACTCAAGTACGCCCCTTTCAACCAGCTTCACATAGCTGTAAACATAGTAAGCAACCTGTGGAACCAGTCTACCCACATTGATGGAATTTGCCGAAGAAAGCTTTACGCCCTTTGCTGCCAGCTGGGCCGCAAAATCATCGTCGTTGAAAATTTTCTTCACGCCGCTCTGGGCATCATCGAAGTTTCCGCGGATAGCAAAAACATGTGTATTGGCACCTTCCTGGGAAACCATCTGTCTTTCCTGCACCTGGCTGACGCCGCCTGTTGGATAGAACACAATTATTTCAGTGCCTTCCACATCAGCAAAGCCTTCCAGCGCAGCCTTGCCTGTGTCTCCGGAAGTTGCAGTCAGAATGCAGACTTTGTCCCTTACCCCTTCCTTCTTCATGGAAGTAGTCATCAGATATGGCAGGATGGAAAGTGCCATATCCTTGAAAGCTGCGGTCTTGCCGTGATAAAGCTCAAGGAAATGTGCACCGCCTGCTTCTTTCAACTCAACCACATCAGATGCTGTGAACTTTTCGTCGTAAGCTCCATTGATGCAGTAGTCCATTTCTTCCTTTGTAAAGTCATCAAAGAAGGCTCCTATAATTTCATAGGCAATTTCCTTATATGACTTACCCACCATATCTTTTATTTCAGATGGAAGTGCTGGAATACACTCAGGAACATAGAGTCCCTTATCTTCAGCAATACCCTGGACTATAGCCTGGGCACCTGTCTTTTTAATCATGCTTCCTCTTGTACTTTCGTAATTCATGTATGTAATCCTCCAATTATGCTTGTCGTGTCATTTTATTGTTCCATCTATTAGAATAACATAAAAGACATGGCCGTTCAATGCTGGTTAATATTTACATTCTCTGTTATGGCAGAAGTAGTCGGCTACTACATATGCAAATGGTTAGACAGATAAAAAATGGACAACTAGCCTAAATAAAAAACCGGAGCGGCCACTCCGGTTTTTTATTTTTGCCTATCATGAGCATAATCTCTTTCTTGATTGACTTTATTATATATCATATTCTGTAGAATGTCAAATACTGTATTTATAAAACCAGCATTCCTGCCCCGAAAGACAACCCATTAAGTACCGCTGACACAGTCAGTGCTCTGCCCCATCTCCAGCTGCAAAGGCGCATGTAAACAACGGCCTCCACCAGCCATGCCAGAATTTCCAGAACTGCAAGAGGTCCGTAGTATCCCAGATCAGTATAATTATATGCAAGCTGTGCCAGCAGATTTACTGCCGGATTTGTCATGCAGTTGCACAGAAAACTATAGTACACCCAGTCTCTGTTCCCGGACCAGATGCACATTGCCCCGCCTTCAATGATAATTGTCAATGCCAGTGCCGCTGCAAATGAAATCCATATATTGATCATTTCTTATGTGATCCTTCTTTGTTCTTTTTGTTTATCCTGATGATTCTGCTTACCGCCCAGACAGCTATTAATACTGCCACAGCAAATATCAGTACCGGAAATCCGAACGCAACGATAAACATTGGTGCTGCCGCCAGATCGAATGAAGTATTACTCATCTTTTTAAAAAATCTTTCTGTTTTGTTTCTCATATTCTTTCCACCTTTCGTTGTTACAAGCCCGGCCTGTACATAATGCAGCGACTCCTGTCATAACAGCCACCGCCGGTTTGACTGCTGCAGCCGGCATTGCCCAGAAGTAAGTAATTCCAACACCTGTAAGCAGCGCCAGAGTCGTAAGTCCGAAGGCAAACCCCGGATTACGCGGCATAAGCGATGCCAGCCCGCAAAGGGTCACAGGCATAGTCATATTGAACAAAAGTATTCCCGCCAATGAACACAGCACATTTGCTGCACCAAGGATAATCAAAGGTGCAGAAACCAGCAGGCTTACCACAGCGCAGCGTGCCGCACCGAATCTGTCTGCTGCTGTTCCGCCGAGAGCTTTGCCAAGACAGGATGCTGCCGCCGGAGCAACTGCAAGCCAGCCTGTTTTTTCCCATTCCATTGGCATGACGGAACCTGCGTATGAACGGACAAACACTGCTGTCATGAGCAGAGCCACCATCAGCACAAAACTACCCTCTTTCGCAGTTCCGAAATGAACATATTTATCCGCTTCTGCCTGCTCATTCATATCCTCCCGGGCCAGCATACCTGTAAGCACAACCGCCGCCAGCATGAGCAATATTGTCACCACTCCTGCCCTGCATAAAGTTCCGAGTGCCACCCCCATAGCTCCGGAGGATACGAAGATACCGCTACCGCTCATCCTGCCGCCGCTTCTTCGCAGCACATCAATGCCACCTCCCACATGGAAAAAAGCATTTCCAAGTGCCGCAGTAACCATAGCGGCCCAGACAACCGCACCTTCTGAAACTGCGGCTGTAACCACAGCCAGACACACCATCACGCAGCCCGCAAAACCGCTTACTCTGCGCCAGACTTGCCTTTCATCGCAAATTGCACCGATTACAGACTGAAGCCCGAAGGCAATCACATTGTATGCCAGAAAACCGGCTGCCAGCGTTTCCAGATCGCCGCCAAGAAAGTTTTTCAGCCCGGCATGAAGCACATAAAAACAGCCGAAATCCACCGCAAAATGCGCATATATCCATATTGCCAGTCTTCCCATGCTCCAGTCCTCCTTTTGCGTAATTTTATCACACTAAACCGTCAAAGGCAACTAAAAACCCGGCTGTTATTGCAACAACCGGGCATTCCGTTATTTCTTATTTTTTATTTTTTAAGTTTTGCAACCATTTCTCCGGCCTTAACCTGCTGACCTTCGGAAACGTAGATTTTTTCAACAATACCTGCTTCTGCAGCAAGGATGTTTGTTTCCATCTTCATCGCTTCGATTGTCGCAACAGGCTGATTAGCTTCCACTGCATCGCCTTCCTTTACAAGGACTTTGATGATATTACCAGGGATGTTGGAACCGATTTCCATAGGGTTGTCAGGATCCGCCATCAGAACTGAGTTGTGGGAGTGTGAAGTTACAGCAGTATCTTTGATCTTGATGATGCGGCGGTTGCCGTTCACTTCAAAGATTGCTTCTCTGTTGCCTTCAGCATCTACCGGACGTACTTCGTGAAGTTTGACGATAAGTACTTCGCCTTCGCCCAGCTTAACTTCACAAGTTTCACCTTCCTTGAGGGAATGATAGAAAATATCAGAACCCATGTATCTGAAGTCGCCTTCTTTTCTCAGGCTCTTGATATAGTCTTCATATACCTTCGGATAGATTGCGTAGGAAATAACTTCTCTGTCAGTTCCTTCTACGCCTAAATCATCCTGAAGATGCTTTCTGATTGCATCGAAATCTTCCGGTGGAAGAAGTTCGCCAGGTCTGCATGTAATAGGCTTCTTATCCTTAAGAACAAGCTTCTGGAGCTTTTCAGGGAAATCACCGTGTGGCTGACCCATCATACCTTCAAAGTAGGAAACGATGGAGTCAGGGAAGTCCATATTAGCAGCCTTTTCGTAGATATTTTCAGGTGTCAGATCATTCTGAACCATGAAGATTGCCATGTCACCAACTGCCTTGGATGTAGGAGTTACCTTTACGATATCGCCCAGCATCTGGTTTACAGTCTTATACATGTTCTTTACATCTTCGAACTTATGTCCGAGACCGAAAGATTCTACCTGTGGCTTAAGATTGGAGTACTGACCGCCAGGGATTTCGTACTTGTAGATTTCTGCAGAAGATGTTACCAGGTCGGATTCGAATCCTGTATAAACAGGTCTTACATCCTTCCAGTAGTCATCAATCTTCTGAAGGTCATCGGAGTTAAGTCCTGTATCTCTTCTGGAGCTTTCTACCGCTGCTACCACTGAGTTGAGGGCAGGCTGTGAAGTAAGCGCGGACATGGAGTTGAACGCTGCGTCAACGATGTCCACATCAGCCTGTGCCGCCATCATGATTGTAGCAATACCGTTACCGGATGTATCGTGTGTATGTAAGTGAATAGGAATACCGATTTCTGCCTTGAGGGCTCTTACAAGAGCTCTTGCAGCCATTGGCTTGAGCAGACCGGACATATCCTTGATAGCAAGGATGTGTGCGCCTCTCTTTTCCAGTTCCTTAGCCATATCAACATAGTATTTGAGGTTATACTTATCTCTCTTTTCATCGAGAATATCACCTGTATAGCACAGACATGCTTCAGCAACCTTGTTCTGCTTGAGAGTTTCATCAAGAGCAACGCTCATGCCTTCAAGCCAGTTAAGAGGGTCAAAGATACGGAATACGTCAATGCCGCTCTTTGCGGACTGCTTAACGAATTCTCTGATTACGTTATCAGGATAGTTCTTATATCCTACTGCGTTGGCACCTCTGATAAGCATCTGCATGAGGAGGTTAGGCATCTTTTCACGGAGAACGTCAAGTCTTTCCCATGGTGATTCCTTAAGGAATCTGTAGGATGTATCAAATGTAGCGCCGCCCCACATTTCTACAGAGAAAAGATCCTTGCCGTATACGGACATTGCAGGAGCAATCTTTTCAAGGTCTACAGTTCTTACACGTGTAGCCATAAGGGACTGCTGTGCGTCACGCATAGTTGTATCTGTAATTAACAGCTTCTTCTGATCCATTATCCACTTGGAAAGTGCTTCAGGACCCTGCTGGTCAAGAATCTGTTTTGTACCTGTAAGGCCTTTAAGCTCTTCAGGCTTGAATTTAGGTACTACAGGAACGTTGAAGTTTGGTTTCTTGCCCTTAGTCTGATTTACAAACTTATTGCCCAGGAATTCAATAACCTTAAGTTCTCTGTCATCAACCTTGTCGAGTCTGAGAAGTTCAGGAGTATTTGCGATGAATCCTGTGTCACACATACCAGCCATAAATGTAGGATGGTTGAGTACATTAAGCATGAAAGGAATATTGGTCTTTACACCTTTGATTACAACTTCACGGAGAGCTCTTGCTGCCTTTCTTCTTGTGTCCTCGAAAGTTCTGCCGTAAGCAGTTACCTTAACGAGTAAGCTGTCATAGAAAGGAGTGATTGAAGATCCTTCGAAACCATTGCCGCCGTCAAGTCTGATACCGAAACCGCCTGGTGAACGGTAGTTTTCAATAACACCTGTGTCAGGCATGAAACCATTTACAGGGTCTTCTGTAGTGATACGGCACTGGATTGCGTGACCGTTGACTCTGATGGATTCCTGGTTTGGAATAGCAATTTCTTCAGAATCAAGAGTATAGCCCTGAGCTACGAGAATCTGAGCCTGAACGATATCAACACCTGTAACGATTTCAGTAACAGTATGTTCTACCTGAATTCTAGGGTTCATTTCGATGAAGTAGTGTCTGCCGTCCTTGTCAACGAGGAATTCCACTGTGCCGGCACTTCTGTAATCTACTGCCTTTGCAATTTTAAGTGCGTCGTTACAGATTGCCTGTCTCTGTTCTTCTGTCAGGCAGAGAGCAGGAGTGAATTCAATTACCTTCTGGTGTCTTCTCTGAATGGAACAGTCTCTTTCAAAAAGGTGAACGATGTTGCCTTCCTTATCTCCTAAAATCTGAACTTCGATGTGTTTAGGATTTTCAAGATACTTTTCAATGAAAATATCGTCTATGCCGAAAGCCTTTGCCGCTTCTGATCTTGCGCTTCTGAACTGAGGAAGGAGTTCTTCTTCAGAACGTACGATTCTCATACCACGTCCGCCGCCGCCTGCTGCTGCCTTGAGCATTACAGGGTAACCGCAGGATGCTGCAAATGCAAGTGCTTCTTCTTCTGTTTCGATAGCCTTTTCAACGCCAGGAATTGTTGGAACGCCTACGGAATTAGCTACGATCTTGGATTTGATTTTGTCACCAAGCTTATCCATCATCTCAGCTGTAGGTCCGATGAATTCAATACCTGCATCAGCACAAGCCTTTGCAAATTCAACGTTTTCTGCAAGGAAACCATAACCAGGGTGGATAGCATCTACGCCCTTAGCCTTTGCAAGGTCGATGATTTCGTCGATACCAAGATATGCACCAACCGGTGTCTTGCCCTTACCGATCTGATATGCTTCGTCAGCTTTGGTTCTGAATAAAGTATTCTTGTCTTCAGCAGAATAAATCGCTACAGTTCTGATGCCCAGTTCATGACACGCTCTGAAAACTCTGATAGCGATTTCGCCTCTGTTTGCAACCAATACTCTTTTGAATTTTTTAATTTCTCCCATTTTCTTCTCCCTAAAAAATTACTTAATCACGCGTACGTCCATCTGCGGATAAGGTATTGAAATATCTGCTTCATCAAATGCCAGTTTGACCTGCTCAGTCAGGTAGTACTTCACTGAGTAATACTTGTCAGTATCACACCAGACTTTAAGGTCCAGGACCACACTGCTTTCACCGTGCGAAGCCACACCTGCAAAAGGAGCGGGATCCTTGTAAATATCAGGATTGGACGCGGCAACTTCCAAAAGGACGGATTTTGCAAGTGCCAGATCCGAATCATAAGAAATTCCGAATTTGCAGTCTACCCTGCGTCTTTCGCGCAGTGAATAGTTGACAATAACGGAAGTGTTGATACTGCCGTTCGGGATGGTGATAACCTTGTTGTCGTAGGTTCTGAGAGTGGTAACAAAAAGGTCTATCTGTTCCACCTCACCATAAGTTCCGTCAATATCTATCTCATCGCCTTTTCTGAAAGGCTGATTGACTAAAATAAGCAGACCGCCGGCGATATTGCCAAGGCTGTCTTTCAGTGCCAGTGCAATAGCTGCACCACCGGCACCCAGTACTGTAATAAGCGGTGTAGTCGGTACTTCCAGTACGCCCAGAAGGACCACCACAAGAATGATATACAGTACAATACGCATGGCGCTGATTATGAAGGTGTGGATTGCTCCATCCAGCGAAGTCTTTTTCAGTGTCTTCTTCGTCATTCCCAGAATGAACTTTATAAGAAGCAGACCTGCCAGAAGTACCACAACAGTTGCAATGCCATGTTCAAGCAAATTCATCAGTTTCTGGTTTATATCCATATTTATACCACCAATTCTTTATTCGTAAACTCTGCCGCTTCTTCTTCTTTCAAGCTCGTTGAGAATCTTTTTACGGATTCTGATATCATCAGGTGTGATTTCAACCAGTTCATCGTCGTTGATGAATTCCAGTGCCTCTTCAAGAGTGAAAACTCTGTGCGGTGAAAGCTTGATTGCATCGTCAGAACCTGCTGCACGCATGTTGCTCACTTTCTTTGCCTTGCAAGGATTTACAACCATGTCGTCGTTTCTTGAGTTCATACCCACAATCATACCTTCGTAAACCTTGGTGCCCGGTTCTACGAACATCTGCACACGTTCACCGATGTTGAAAAGTGCATATGGTGTACATGTACCAGGTTCCTGCGCGATTGCAACGCCGTTGACTCTCTGCGGAATGTCACCCTTGTACTCATCGAAGCAGTCAAATCTTCTTACCATGGTGCCTTCGCCGCGGGTATCGTTGATAAATTCGCTTCTGTAACCTAAAAGGCCTCTTGTAGGTACAAGGTATTCAATTCTGGAGTATCCGTTTTCACCGGACATCTGCTTCATCAGACCCTTTCTGATATTCAGTTTATTGATTACAGTTCCCGCATATTCATCAGGAACAGAAATTACTACTTCTTCGATCGGCTCCAGAGTTCTGCCGTTTTCGTCCTTTCTGAGGATTACTTCAGGCTTGGAAACAGCCAGTTCGTAACCTTCACGTCTCATATTTTCAATGAGGATAGAAAGGTGAAGTTCACCGCGGCCTGAAACCTTGAAGCTGTCTGTGGAATCAGTTTCTTCAACCACCAGACCTACGTTTACTTCAAGTTCCTTGTTCAGTCTTTCGCGGATATGTCTGGAAGTTACGAACTTACCAACCTTACCTGCGAACGGTGACTTGTTTACCATGAAGTTCATGGAAAGTGTAGGCTCTTCGATATGGATCATTTCCATCGGCTCAGGATTCTGTGGGTCGCAGATTGTTTCGCCGATAGAAATATCAGAAATACCGGAAACTACTACAATGTCGCCTGCTTCAACTTCTTCTGCGGCCATTCTCTTAAGACCTCTGTAAACGAATACCTGGTTTACCTTACGCTGTACGATGCTGCCGTCTTCCTTTGCAACTGCTACAGTCTGGCCTTCTCTGATCTTACCCTTTGTCACACGGCCGATACCAAGTCTTCCGATATAATCATCATAAGCAAGGCTGGAAACCTGAAGCTGGAGAGGTTCATCGTTAAGATCAGGATAAGGCTTGCAATGCTGGATAATTGTGTCGAAAAGAGGTTCCAGGCTGAGACCGTTGTAGCCTGTAGGACTCTTCTTGATCTTGGCTTCGCCTTCGCCGATTTCCATACCGAGCACTTCCTGCGGATCCTTTACTGCAATGCCCTGACGTGCAATACCATAAACGATAGGGAAATCCAGCTGCTCATCGTTTGCTTCCAGATCCATGAAAAGTTCATAAACCTCGTCAACAACTTCGTCGATACGTGCATCCTTCTTATCCAGCTTGTTGATAAAAAGGATAGGATTAAGACCCTGTTCCAGTGATTTTTTCAGTACGAATCTTGTCTGCGGCATCGGACCTTCGCTGGAGTCAACCAGCAGAATTACTGTGTCAACAGTTTTCATGATACGTTCTACTTCGGAACTGAAATCAGCATGACCCGGAGTGTCCACGATATTGATTTTTACATCATTGTGCATAACGGAACAGTTCTTGGAGTAGATGGTAATACCTCTTTCTCTTTCGATGTCGTCACTGTCCATTACACAGTCAACGATTTCTTCATTTGCTCTGAAAACGCCGCTCTGATTGAGGAAGGCGTCTACTAAAGTTGATTTGCCCGCATCTACGTGGGCGATTACTGCAATGTTTATAATTTTTTCTTTCTGGCTCATTATTAAGATGACCTTCTTTCTTGAAAATCTATTGAAATTTTTACGCTAATCATATAATTTATCAGGTTTTTCCGGAAAAAGTCCCCAGTAACCCAATTTAAGTAATTTTATCACATTAAAGTCTCCATTTCAATGAAAAGGTTGGTTTAAACAGTGTATACATTTATTTTTCTGACATTTTTTGCAGTGCACCCTTTTCCCGCTGCCGGCATAGAATGATAGTATTGTAAGCCAATCATTTATAAAGCAAAACGGAGGTGTTTAAATGGCAGATGTTTATCTCAGCCCCTCAACCCAGGAGTTCAATCAGTACGTTACAGGTGGCACTGAGGAGTATTATACAAATCTTATCGCCGATGCAATGGTACCTTTTCTCAGAGCAAGCGACATTGATTTTGAGCGGAATAATCCGGGCGGCAGCGTACTGGATTCCATAAGGGATTCCAATGACGAAGATCCGGATTTCCATCTGGCAATCCACTCCAACGCAGCTCCCGAAAATCTGGCAGGACTTATCCAGGGGCCCAATGTTTATTATTACCGTGACAGCAGCCGCAGCCGTGCCGCAGCAGAAATCTTCGCCAACAATCTCAGACTCATCTACCCGCAGCCGGATCTGGTAAAGGCTATTCCGACTGTTGACCTTGTCGAATTACGTCGAACTGCTGCTCCTGCAGTGCTGGTTGAAGTGGCCTACCACGACAATGTGGACGATGCCAACTGGATTACATCAAACATCGAACGTATAGGAGAAAACCTGGCCCTCTCAGTTGCCGATGTGCTGGGAGTACCATTTGTGGAACCTTAAGTTCTGGCATATTATACTGACGCGGTTTTCCTGAATTGTACTGACGGTTTTCCCGAAGGGGTTGTTTGTTTTCTGTGCGAAAACAAACTGATAGTTTCAGAAAACTGCTGCAAATCAGGGTGTCGGACATTGTCGTTTCATTGTGAATTGTGTCGATAATTTGCGGAGCACAATCATAAAATTTACAATTATATCCATTTATTGTGTACGCAGAGTCAAAAAAGAGCTGGAATTTTCCGGAACAGGCAAAATGTTTTCTCCAGGAAAACAAAACTGGCATTCCCGAAAACATTACCTTCTTTCCAACAGCAATTACTAAAAAAGCACGGCAACTCTGCAGATATTTATCTGTAGTTGCTGTGCTTTTGCTTGCTATATTATCACGGTCACCCCGTATGTTGCTATGGTCACAATCAGTCCCGCTGTCACTACTCCCACTATTATTGCGGGCAGTGCACGTTTCAGCTGCATGTCCAGCATGGCCGCAACCAGAGCGCCAGTCCAGGCACCTGTTCCCGGAAGAGGGATTGCTACCAGAATCATCAGCCCCCAGAATTCGTATCTGAGAACCTGTTCTTTCTTCGCTTCGGCCTTGGCTTCCATCCTGTGAACAATGCCGGCCAGCCACTGGTTCTTTGACTGCATCCATTTGAATATCTTACGGATGAAAATGATTATGAACGGCACCGGTACCAGATTGCCGACGATTGCAACTGCCAGGGCAACAGGTATATCCAGTCCCGCTGCAACACCAAGAGGGATGGCACCTCTCAGCTCCAGAACCGGAACCATGGAGATTAAAAATGTCATAAGTATGTTACCCCAGGTTGTACCCCAAAGTGAAATCATTCTGATTTTCCTCCGTTGCTTTGAATTTTATTTTGTGCTTTTTACAGCGGCTCTTGCTGCAGCAAGTATTGCCACAGGAACTTTCGCAGGATGGCATGAAACGTACTGCATTCCTGCCTCGTGGCAGAATTCAATTGAATCAGGATCACCGCCGTGCACCCCGCAAAGGCCGATTCTCAGGCGAGGCTTCACCTGTCTGCCCAGCTCGCATGCAGTCTTTATCAGTCTGCCGACACCTCTCATATCAAGGGTTCTGAACGGATTGGCATCCAGTATTCCCTGCCTTGTATACTCTGCAACCATATCAGCAGTATCTGCCTGCGACAAGCCGAATGTCATCTCAGTCAGGTCATTTGTACCGATTGAGAAAAAGTCTGCATTTTCAGCAATTTCATCGGCAGTAAGTGCCGCACGCGGTGTTTCGATCATCGTACCCACCAGATAATCAAGAGTCATTCCGGACTCTGCAATGCAGCGGTCTGCAGTTGATACAATCATCTTTTTAACTGCTTCAAACTCAGCTGCTGTACTTACCAGCGGCACCATAATTTCCGGCACAATTTCAATGCCGTACTCTGCCTTGACTTCAAGAGCAGCGCAGATAATCGCTTCTGTCTGCATCTCTGCAATCTCAGGTGTCATAATTGCCAGACGGCAGCCACGGTTTCCCAGAAGCGGATTCTCTTCATCAGTTTCTCCGGCCATAATAGATGGCATGAATGGGTCAAGTAGCCTGATTGTCACAGGGCGGTCGCCCATTACCTTGAATATATCTTTGAAATCGCTCTGCTGGAAAGTTCTGAGAACTGCCAGCGCAGCGGTTTTTTCTTCATCATTGTCTGCCAGAATCATCTTTCTGAACACAGGAAGTCTTTCGTCGCCAAAAAACATGTGCTCAGTCCTGCAGATGCCTATTCCATCTGCGCCATACTTAACAGCAAGTGCAGCTTCAAGACCATTGTCAGCATCTGCCCTTACTTTAAGATCCCTTATTTCATCAGCCCACTCCATAAGTCTGCTGAAATCTTCTGAAACACTTCCTTTCTCAAGAAGCTGTTCAATGTGGGCAGGCTCAACTCTTGCAATTGCTGTTGATTTGTCGATAAGACCCTCTTCAGCCATGTCAACTGCAGTCTTCACAGCAGCACATGCAGACTTGCGGCCACCTCTTGTCTGAAGCATATAAATTTTATTATTTTCGATGGTGAACTCTATGTCCTGCACATCTTTGTAATGTCTTTCAAGAAGTTCTGAAATTCTCACAAGAACTTTGTGGCTTTCAGGGAAAACATCTTCAATTTCTCTGATATGAAGCGGTTTTCTTACGCTGTGCATCACATCTTCACCCTGGGCATTCACAAGGAATTTGCCGGCCAGAACCTTCTCACCGGTTTCAGGGTCTCTTGTGAAAGCAACACCTGTGCATGAATTGCTGCCCATGTTTCCGAAAACCATTGCCTGTACATTAGCTGCAGTTCCCATGGCATGCGGAATTTTATGGAGCTTTCTGTACGCAGCAGCCTTATCGCTGCACCATGATCTGAAAACTGCCTTGACCGCTTCAAAAAGCTGAATCTGAGGGTTCTGCGGAAAATCCTTTCCTGTTGCTGATTTTACAATTTCCTTGTATTTTTCAACAATCTTTTCAAAGTCTTCTGCAGTAAGGTCCAGATCAGTTCCCGCACCTGCTTCTTCCATCACTTTTCCAAAGGCTTCTGCAAATTCCTCTGCAGGGATATTCAATGCAGAAACTGCAAACATCCTGATAAACCGGCTGTAACTGTCAAAGGCAAAACGGCGGCTTTCAGTGAGAGCCGCCAGTCCGATTACAGTTTCATCATTTAAACCAATGTTAAGTATTGTGTCCAGTACGCCCGGCATGGACACCGGTGCACCTGAACGCACAGAAACAAGGAGAGGGTTTTCAGCTGAGCCGAAAACCTTCCCTGTTACATTTTCAAGTTCTGTGATTTTTTCTGATATTGCTTCTTCCAGATCCTTGCCCAGACTCTGGTTTTCATCGAAGAATCTGCGGCAGGCTTCTGTGGAAATGGTAAAACCAAAAGGTACGGGCAGGCCGATACCTGTCATTTCCGCCAGATTCGCTCCTTTGCTTCCAAGAATGTCCTTCATCTCTTTGGAGCCTTCGTTAAAGGAGTACACGAATTGTGTCATTATTTTACCTCATTAAAAAGCTAATCTTTCTTCGATATATGCGCGTACTTCGCTTACAGGAATTCTTACCTGTTCCATAGTATCTCTGTCACGTACTGTTACGCAGCCGTCAGTTTCAGTATCGAAGTCTACGCAGATGCAGAATGGAGTACCGATTTCATCTTCTCTTCTGTATCTCTTGCCGATTGAACCTGCTGCATCGTAGTCAACCATGAAGTACTTGGAAAGTTCTTCGTGGATAGGTTCTGCAACGTGTGATAATTTCTTTGCCAGTGGAAGTACTGCTGCCTTGAAAGGTGCAAGTGCAGGGTGGAACTTCATAACTGTTCTCACGTCTTCCTTACCGTTTGCGTCAGTTAAAACTTCTTCATGATATGCGTCAACAAGGAAAGCCAGAGCAACTCTGTCTGCACCAAGTGATGGTTCGATTACGTATGGAACATACTTTTCGCCTGTTTCAGAGTCAACATAGCTCAGATCCTGACCGGAAGTGTTGATGTGCTGAGTAAGGTCAAAGTCAGTTCTGTCAGCAATACCCCAGAGTTCGCCCCATCCGAATGGGAAGAGGTATTCGATGTCAGTAGTTGCATTGGAGTAGTGGGAAAGTTCTTCCTGTTCGTGATCTCTTGTTCTCAGCTTATCCATGTTCATGTTAAGGCTCTTTAAGAAGTTCACGCAGTATTCTTTCCAGTATGCAAACCATTCAAGGTCTGTACCAGGCTTGCAGAAGAATTCAAGTTCCATCTGTTCGAATTCTCTTGTTCTGAAAGTAAAGTTACCTGGAGTGATTTCGTTTCTGAAAGACTTACCGATCTGTGCGATACCGAAAGGTACTTTCTTTCTTGCAGTTCTCTGAACGTTTCTGAAGTTTACGAAAATACCCTGTGCAGTTTCAGGTCTTAAGAAAATTTCTGCCTTGGAGTCTTCAGTTACGCCCTGGAAAGTCTTGAACATCAGGTTGAACTGTCTGATACCTGTGAAGTTGGACTTACCGCAGTCAGGACAAGCAATCTTGTTTTCTGCGATATACTGTTCCATCTTTTCGTTGGACCAGCCGTCAACTACCATTTCGATTCCCTTTTCGTGGTGGAATTCGTCGATTAACTTGTCAGCTCTGTGTCTGGATTTACATTCCTTACAGTCGATGAGAGGGTCGGAGAAACCGCCTACGTGGCCGGATGCAACCCATGTTCTAGGGTTCATGAGGATTGCTGCGTCAAGACCTACATTGTACTTGGATTCCTGAACGAATTTTCTCCACCATGCCTTCTTTACGTTGTTCTTGAATTCAACGCCAAGAGGACCGTAGTCCCATGTGTTTGCAAGGCCGCCGTAAATTTCTGAGCCCGGGAAAACAAAACCTCTGTTTTTCGCCAGGGCAACGATTTTTTCCATTGTTACTTCTCTGTTGTCCATTTTAAAAAAATTCTCCTTGTATATTATTCTTCAGTTTTTTCTTCGATTTTTTCTTCGATTTCATCGATTTTTTCTTCAACTGTTGCTTTGGCTTCTTCTGCAGTTTCTTCAATTCCGCCGATGATTTCGTCAAATACTGCTTCGAAATCGTCAAAAGATTCTTCGCCCTTGTTCTTCATAAGTTCAATCTTAGCTTCAGCAGCTTCTTTGATATTTGTATAAGCTTCTGTGCTCTTTGCCTTGATATCTTCCCATGCATCAGGGGCTTTTTCCTTGACATTGTTTACAACTACAGTACCCTTTGCAACTACTTCATCGATAACAACGGAGCTCTTTTCCTTGATATCGTTTGCTGCATTTTCTGCCTTTTCGCTGATATCGATAACCTTACCTTCATCAGTTGTAAGCTCAATCTTGCACTTGAAACCAAAAGCTGCGATTGCTGCTGCAAGCACGCCCCATGGAGCAACCAGTGCACCTACAACACCTACGTTTACAGGGATGTTAACCACTGTTTCTTCGTCCTTCTTAACTGCGATTTTGGAGATGTTGCCCTTCTTTACAAGTTCCTTTACCTTGTCAACTGTGTCCATTGCAAGAACGCCGGCCTTGTTTGTCTTTTTCACATCGATAGTTTCTTCAATAGCGATGATAGCATCAACAACGCTGCCTTCTGCCGCTTCGAGAGCTTCTTTTGCTTCTTTATAGGATACGCCTGTTCTGTCTTTTACCAGTTCGATTTTTTCTAATGTAATTTCCATTTTAATACCTCCTATTACTCAAAAGAAAAGTCTTCGCTTTTCAGTTTTCCTATGTCTAAATGATATGCCATGTAACTTTTTATTATGGCACGGAGTTTTTTCAGAATTTCCTCGTCCAGAGCAAGCTTTTCAAATGAGGCCAGAGGCTCTTTCTGAAAATACCTCAATATATTTACTATACCAAAATTTGTGTCATAAATCAACGGTTCATTATTATGTTCTTTGAGCAGATTCTGTGCACAATCCGGACAAATCATTCCGCCCTCTTCTACGCTGAAAAATCTCTGAGGGTTCTCAGCCCCGCACACGCTGCACTGTCTGGTACCAGGCATTGTTCCCATAATGTCCAGAGCCTTTACCATGTATGCCATAACCAGCGTATCGTGCTTTTTAGTGCGCTTTTCGAGGGCATCAAAGAAATCCAGCAGCAGGCTGAACAGCCTTGGCTGAGGCAGATCCTCTGCAAGAAGTTTTTCTGTCAGCTCCAGAACATAGGATGCAGCCATATACTTATCCAGGTCTTCACCCAGGCTGTAATAGCTTCGCAGCACCTGTCCGCTGTTCAGATTATAGCTTTCCCTGCTTTTAAAAAGCTCGTACCGCCCGTAAGTAAAGGGGCGTACCGCCAGGGCCGATTTGTTCTTGCCGCCTTCGGTAATGTTGGTGCCAACACTGATTTTTCCGAACTTTTTAGTGAAAAGCAGGAGCATTCTGCGGCCGTTCAGGGTCTTCACCTGCCTGAGAACCAATGCTTCAGTGTCAGTAACCACTTCCGGCCTCCTTACTCTTCCTTATATCCGAAGTTTGAAAGTGCAAAGTCTGAATCACGCCAGTTTTCCTTCACCTTAACCCAGAGTTCCAGGAAAACCTTTGTACCCACCAGTGCTTCGATTTCCATGCGGGCAGCCTTGCCGATGCCTTTGAGCTTCTTGCCCTGCTTTCCGATGATGATGCCCTTGTGGGATTTACGTTCACAGTATATTACCGCACCTATGCGCGTAATATTTGGTTCTTCCTTGTAGCTTTCGATTTCAATCGCCACACCGTGAGGCACTTCGTCTTCCAGATAAAGCAGAATCTTTTCACGGATGATTTCGCTGACGATGAATCTTTCAGGATGGTCAGTAACCATGTCTTCAGGGAAGTACATAGGACCTTCCTCCAGGAAGTCGCCCAGCCTTGAAATAAGCCTGTCCACATTCTTTCCTTCAAGAGCTGAAGTCCCGAAAATATCATCGAACACTTCCATCTTGCTGTAATCTTCGTAGATTGACTGGAAATATTCCGGCTTCATTGTGTCGATTTTGTTGATTACCAGAATCTTCGGAGTGTCAATTTCCTTGAGCATTTCCAGGATGTAACGGTCTCCCGGGCCTTTGTTTATAGCATCATCTACCAGGAAAAGGATTACGTCCACTTCCTTGAAAGTGTTGATTGCTGAGTCTGTCATAAAATTGCCCAGCTTGCTGTGAGGCTTATGGATGCCGGGCGTATCGATGAAAATCATCTGAGTGCCCTTGTCGTAGTCGCCGTCCGGAATGTCTGTGTAAATACCTCTGATTATGTTTCTTGTTGTCTGCGGCTTGTCCGTGGTGATGGCAATCTTCTCGCCGAGGATGGCATTGAGAAGTGTTGATTTTCCAACGTTAGGACGGCCTACAATTCCTATAAATCCTGTTTTCAAAGTTTAAATCCCTCCGGTAAAATTTCTTTCATTGTATATGTTCTCAGTGAATCTTCATCGTTTCCTGTGATGATTACGAAATCGTCATCGCAGAATTCACGCATAAACTGTCTGCAGATGCCGCACGGCCAGGCTTCCCCGCCGCTTGAAGCAATTGCAATACGGTCAAACTCCTTTACGCCTTCGGAAACAGCCTTTACAAAGGCAGTTCTCTCAGCACAGATAGTACCGCCGAATGATGAGTTTTCAACATTGCATCCTGTAAACACCCTGCCGTCCTTTGCCAGAAGCGCTGCCCCCACTCTGAACTTTGAGAAAGGTGCATAGGACATGTTTGTCATTTCAACCGCCTTGCGGTAAAGTTCCTTGTTCATTATTATCACCTCTGCCTTTCTTATCTGAACACTCCCAGGTGCTCCATAATCTGTTCTTCACGGGCACGCATGCATGCTTTTTCATCATCTTCCATGTGGTCGTAGCCAAGAAGGTGAAGCACGCTGTGCACGAAAAGATAAATAATTTCACGTTCAAATGAGTGGCCGAATTCCTTTGCCTGCTCCGCTGCTTTGTCCCTGCAGATTACCACGTCTCCCAGACATATTTCCCCTACTTCAGGGATTTCCTCTTCAAGATCATAAAACTGCGGGAAAGAAAGCACATCAGTCGGTCTGTCCACATCACGGTATTCTTTGTTCAGTTCATGGATTTCCTCCATGTCCACGAAAGTCACGCTGATTTCGCAGCGCTCTGATTCCAGCTGCTCAAGCTCCACTGCATAAACAGCTGCCTGAGTCATTTTATCTAAAATTTCCTGTGTTACCACATGTCCTTCTTCGTAAATTATATTCATTTTTTCTCCTATTCCTGCAATTCCTCAGGGTATTTTTTATAGAACTGGTCGTAGGCATTGATAATCTTGCGCACCAGTTCGTGTCTTACAACGTCAGTGTCCTTCAGGTAACAGAAGTCAATATCCCTCACATTTTTAAGAACACGCTCAGCTTCCACCAGGCCGGACTTCTTGCCTCTCGGCAGGTCAATCTGGGTAATGTCACCGGTAACAACCACCTTGGAACCGAATCCCATACGCGTCAGGAACATCTTCATCTGCTCCCGTGTTGTGTTCTGCGCTTCATCCAGAATGATGAAAGAATTGTCCAGAGTTCTTCCTCTCATATAAGCAAGAGGAACCACTTCAATCGCTTCCTTTTCCTTGAGTCGCATTGCAGCATCTCTGCCAAGTACATCGTAAAGTGCATCATAAAGAGGTCTCAGGTACGGGTCTACCTTTTCCTGCAGATCCCCGGGAAGGAAACCGAGGCGCTCACCCGCTTCAACAGCAGGTCTTGCCAGAATGATTTTCTGCACTTCCTTGTTCTTGAAAGCGTTGATTGCCATGGCTACCGCGATGTAGGTTTTACCTGTACCGGCAGGTCCGATACCGAAAACCACATCCTTGTGCCTGATGCTTTCAACATAGTTCTTCTGGCCCAGAGTCTTAGGTTTCAGTGGCTTACCCTTATGAGTAAAACAGATGACATCCTTGCCCACTCTGTTTTCACCGTAGGAAATTCCTTCTTTTTTAAGATTGATTACATAAGCCACCTTCTGCTTGTCGAGAGGTTCTCCCCCTGACAGAATGGTCATCAGCTCGCCCAGAATTCCTGCAGCAAGTTCAATGGCAGATTCAGTGCCGCCTGCTTCACCGCTCTCCTCTGCGCCGTCGCGGGCCATGAGCACCAGCTCGTTATCCCGCTGGATAATTTCCACGCCGGTAGCTTCCTTTATTAAATTTAAGTTGACATCCAAATTACCGAATAGCTCAATGCGGTCTATTCCGTCAATTATCTGAATTTTCCTGTCCAACTAATATCTCCTTTTCAATTCCAATTTGCTGGCGGACCTCCAGGGTCATACCTATTTCTATTATATTATTTTTATAACAAAAATTCAAACTTTCATTTACGATTTCTGCATTTTCAGGCAAATTTTCTTTTTTCCAGAGGCGTATCTGCTGGTTTAAGACCGCTTCTGCCTCCTCACGGGTCTGTTCACGGCGGTCTGTGACAGTCGTCTGCCCCTCTTCGGCCACATCCTCAGTGTAACGTTCCTGGTTAAAAGTCAGCCTGTAAGGCACCAGCGCCGTAATCTCGCCCTTGGCCCGGACATAATACTCAGTGGGCCAGTCTTCCTGAAAAGTTGTCGGTTCCATAGGCACCACACCCGAAATCAGCACATCGCCTTCATTGACAAAATCCCCCGGTTCCACCTGAGCCGCTCCCCGGAGGGCACTTACCGACTCTATGTAACCGCTCCTGTCTGCCACAATGCTTATGCAGCCGGCTTCCTCTTCATCCGCAGCATAAAGGATTTCTTTTTCTGTTTCGTTGACATTCAGTATTACCGTCCTGCCGTCATATACAAGCTGAATCCAGGTCAGCTGAGGAAAAGTTTCCCGCAGCATCTCCCTTGCGCCTTCCCAGTCTATGGCCGGTCTGAACACCCCCTCACAGATTCCCGCCTCCTCCAGACAGAGTCTCAGGCTGTCCTCAGGAATTGCCTTGTACCCGTCGATTCTCACATCTGCAATAAACATGGACTGGACTGCAACTATGGACGCCATCAGAAGGCATCCCGCCATTGTCACAGGCCTTTTAAGCAGAGTACGTGCCCGGTACTCCGGTCCCCGGCCTTCAGTTACAGTTATGCGGTACCGGGATTTTGCCAGTCTGCGGAGCAGGGCCAGGTCTGCAGCCGCAATCCAGCCGCTGGCCTCAGTGTCCGAAATAATCCGCAGCTCCCTGATGATTATCCCTGCCTCATTGGCCTGATTCAGCAGCCAGTCGAGCCTGAACCCCTCAATCCGTATCTTCACCCTCTGGCTGTAAAAACTCCACGCCCCGGATTTTTCCTTCAATGACAAGCCTCCCTTCACCAATTTCCTTTATGATAAAATTCCCGCCGGTCACAGTGGTAAAACGCTGTTTTCTGCCCTTTCCCGGACCGCAGCTGCTGACGGTCAGCGCATTTTCACTGATCATCACAATGGCCGTTATATTTTCCAGAATCACCAGTCTGCCCGTGGCTATAACCCTGGGCATGGTAAAATCAAAATCGTAAATTGCCTCATCCATTAACTTCATAATCAGCCCTCCCTTCTAAAATTTATGAAAAAAACCTCTTGCTTATTCAAGAGAAATCTAGTATAATACTTTCGTTATAGGCTAAAAGACTGTTCATGGCTTACTAATTTCATATTGGTCAGGAGGTGAATTGAATATGGCACAAGTTATCGTAAGAGAAAACGAAAGTTTAGAATCCGCTCTTAAAAGATTCAAGAGATCATGCGCTAGAGATGGCGTTATGTCCGAACTCAGAAAGAGAGAACACTACGAAAAACCAAGCGTAAAGAGAAAGAAAAAATCTGAAGCTGCAAGAAAAAAGGCTAAGAAGTACTAATTTTAATTAGAACAACATACGCAGTCATTTAAAACCTAAATTATTGGGATACCCTTTAAGGTATCTTACGAATCGAGGTGAATAATAAATGGCAATTAAAGAGAAATTAATGGCTGACTTCAAGGATGCTATGAAGGCAAAAGATGAAGTTGCTAAAAATACAATCAGTTTTGCTCGTGCTGCGGTTAAACAGTATGAAGTTGACCACAGAGAGGAACTTGATGATGAAGGCATTATTGCTATTTTATCAAAACAGGTTAAAATGAGAAAAGATGCCCTCGCTGATTTTGAAAAAGCCGGAAGAACAGATTTAATTGAATCCTATAAAGCAGAAATCGAAATTCTCCAGAGATACTTACCTGAACAGCTTTCCGAAGATAAACTCCGCGAAATCGTTGCAGAAACTGCTGGTGCCCTCGGTATCGAAGGCGGCATGCAGAACATGGGTAAACTCATGGGCCCTGTTATGGCCAAGGTTAAAGGCGTAGCAGACGGCGGCATGGTTAAGAAGCTTGTTGAAGAATTTCTTAAAAAATAACTGCAAAAACGCAAAATTAAAATGACCTGATGTAAATCGGGTCATTTTTGTTTTTTGGTTATATAATCCTGAACCAGCTTCTGTCACATTCGATGATTCCGTCAGCTCTGAGCCTGCTGATTTCGGCTGACATTGCGCTGCGTTCCACCCCCAGAAAGTCGGCCAGTTCCTGCCGGTTAAACGGTATGGTGAATTCCTTTGTTCCCAGGTGCTTGGCCTCCATGAGCAGATATGCCATGATTTTGCCTCTGGTAGTGCGGCGGGAAGTAATTTCGATTCGCTGTGTAAGCCAGATGTTTTTTCTGGCGATAATGTCCAGAAGGTTCTTTATTATGTTGATGTGGAAATAGCAGTTTTTATAGCATGGAGCCAGGATTCTGCTGCTGTCCAGCATAAGTACCTCGCAATCGTTTTCGGCCACGATGGTTACAGGCATATGGGCATCTTCTGTAATTGACACTGACTCTGCAAAAAGTTCACCGGGGCCCACTCTCTTTATGATGATTCTGTTTCCATTATAGTCATCCCTCACCATCTGCACCGCCCCGCTTACAACAATGCACATATTTCTGGCAGGATCGCCTTCCTCCAGTATGGGCTGATTCTTTGAGAATTTTACTATTCTTCCGCCCATGCAGTTCTGAACTTTTATCAGGTCCTCATCCTTTATGTGAGTGAAAAGGGGGCATTTTCGTATAATTTCGTATTTTTTCTCCAAAATATCACCTCTTTTGTTGTTTTTCCAACATACTATTTTGCTTTATTGTATTATACTTGTACCATAAAAGTCAACAGGGAGGTATTGGGGATGATAAGAAAGATTATTAAAATTGATGAAAGCAAGTGTAACGGCTGCGGACTCTGCGCGGCTGCGTGCCATGAGGGGGCAATCGGCATGGTCAATGGAGTGGCTAAGCTTATGCGTGAGGACTACTGCGACGGTCTGGGGGACTGTCTTCCTGCATGTCCGACAGGCGCTATCACCTTCGAAGAAAGAGAAGCTCCTGCTTATGACCACGAGGCGGTTATGCGCGCCAAGGCACTTAAGGAATCCATTGAAAAAACTCTTTTCAGCGGCTGTCCTGGTTCCCGTTCCAAGGCAATTGTACGTGAAGAAACTTCAGAGCCTGTGCAGGCACCGGCTGCAGCGCCGCAGAAAGCTGCAAGCCAGCTCATGCAGTGGCCTGTCCAGATCAAGCTGGCACCTGTCAATGCGCCATATTTTGACGGTGCAAACCTGCTTATCGCAGCGGACTGTACTGCTTATGCCTACGGTAATTTCCACCAGGAATTTATGAGAAACCGTATAACTCTCATCGGCTGTCCTAAACTGGATGAAGGTGACTACGCTGAAAAACTTACTGAAATAATTGCAGACAACGATATAAAGAGCGTTACTATCGTCCGCATGGAAGTTCCATGCTGCGGAGGTATTGAAAACGCTGCAAAACGCGCACTTCAGGCCAGCGGAAAGTTTATTCCTTGGCAGGTAGTGACAATTACCACAGACGGAAGAATTCTTGAATAGAATTTTTTCATAACTATCATATCCACCGGAAACCGGCTCACACCCAGGAGGCCGGTTTTCACTTTTTTTGAAGCCGGACGCCCTGCTGCTGTCCTTAACCATTGCAAATTGCGTCCTGCAGTGGTATATTATGTTTAAAAGAATACAGAAAGAAGGATAATATTATGAAAATGGTTACCCTTGGAAGCACAGGAATTACAGTGCCACAGAACGGTTTCGGCGCACTCCCTGTACAGAGAAGAAATTTTGAAGATGCTGCAGCAATTCTCCGCCGCGCATACGAAGGCGGTATGACATTTTTTGACACTGCAAGAGCTTACTCCGACAGCGAAGAAAAAATCGGCCTTGCTCTTTCCGATGTCCGCAAAAACATTTACATCGCAACCAAAACAGGTGCCAAGACTCCTGACGAAATGAAGGCCCACATCGAAACTTCCCTCAGAAACATGAAAACCGATTACATAGACATTTATCAGTTTCATTTCGCTGACCAGTGCTATGCTCCCGGCGACGGCACAGGCATGTACGAAACCATGGAAGAGTTCAAGCGTCAGGGGCTGATCAAGCACATCGGCATTACCTGCCACAAAATAGGTGTTGCTGAAGAATGTGTAAAATCAGGCCTTTATGAAACTATCCAGTTCCCTCTCAGCTACCTGAGCAGCCAGCGCGAAGCTGACCTGACCAGACTCTGCAAGGAGCAGAACATGGGCTTCATCGCCATGAAAGGTCTGGCAGGAGGTCTCATCAACAACGCCCGTGCCGCTTTCGCATACATGTCACAGTTTGACAATGTAGTTCCGATCTGGGGTATCCAGAAAGAAACTGAACTTGAAGAATGGCTCAGTATCTTTGATAAACCAGCTGCTATGGACGACGAAATCCGCGCTTTCATTGAAGCCGAAAAGAAAGAACTGGACGGCAACTTCTGCCGCGGCTGCGGTTACTGCATGCCTTGTCCTCAGGGCATCAAAATCAACAACTGCGCCCGCATGTCCCTGATGATCCGCCGCGCGCCTTCCGCTGCATGGCTCACTGAAGAATGGCAGGAAAACATGAAAACCGCTGAAACATGTATTGAGTGCGGTTCTTGTCTTTCCAAGTGCCCTTACCAGCTCCCTATTCCTGACCTGCTTAAGAAAAACTGTGAAGACTACCGCCGGATTCTGGCAGGAGAAATCACAGTATAACATCAAAAAATACCAGAGCCGGCCTTGCTTATCCGCAAGACCGGCTTTTTGATTGTCTGTATAATTCTACATAATTAGTGGCATCCGTGGTGTCCGCAGCCGCCTTCACCATGTCCGTGACCGCCGCAGCTGTGACCATGATCATGGCCGTGTCCTCCGCATGTGTGGCCTTCACCGTGGTGATGACCTTCGCCATGGTGATTGCACTGTACGTTCGGATTGAAATCCAGCTTGCCTGCGATGAAAGCCTCTACAGCTGCATCAGCCTCCCCCATCACGCCGCCATAAAGCTTGATGCCTGCCTGTGCCAGTGCGTTCTGTGCACCGCCGCCGATACCGCCGCAGATCAGAACTTCTACCTGGTTTGCTGCCAGGAATCCACCCAGTGCGCCGTGGCCGTTGCCGTTTGTATCAACAATCTGGCTTGCAACAACTTTGCCGTCTTCCACATCGTAAACCTTGAACTGTGATGTGTGTCCGAAGTGCTGGAAAATCTGTCCGTTTTCGTAAGTAACTGCTATTCTCATAATTTCTGGTCCTCCCTTTTCAGTTAAAACAATTGTATTTCCGGTGCCGGAAGCCTCGCCGCTGACTCTGTAGTTGCCGCCTGCAATTACAAGCTTCTTGCCGTTTACCAGGCAGTCAGCCACTTTTCCGCGGGCGCGCTCGTAGATTTCTGTCACGGTCGTTCTGGAAATATCCATCATGGCCGCGCACTGCTCGTGGGTCTTTTTTTCGTAGTCCACAAGCCTGATTGCCTCGAACTCGTCAAGGGATAAGGTTACGGTGTATGCTTCACTTCCCGTACATCCTCCCGGCACAAATTCAATGTATTCAGGTTCTCCGCATATGCGCCTGCATCTCTTGGGTCTTGCCATTCTCCGGCCTCCTTTTTATATAGTTTCCGTCATATGTCGATTATATCACTCATTCTGCAAAAAAGAAAGGGGTAAATTATATTTTTTTAAAAACTGCAGATACTAACCAAAACAACCGTGGAGGTAAAAAAATGATACATGAAGATACTATCAATCTTTTAAAAGAATGTAACGCAGGTGTGAAGATGGGCGTCAGCTCCATCGACGAAATTCTCAAAGACGCCCAGGACCCGAAACTGGTGAAAATTCTTTCTTCATCAAAAGACGAACACTGCCGCCTTGGTGATGAAACCCGCCGCCTGCTTAACAGCTACGATGAAGAAGGCAAGGATCCTAATCCAATGGCCAAGAGCATGTCATGGATCAAAACCAACGTAATGATGGCCATGGACGCCGGTGACGACACCATCGCCGACCTGCTCACAGACGGCTGTAATATGGGCGTCAAATCACTTTCCCGCTATCTTAACAAGTACGCGGCCGCTGACGAAAAGTCCAAAGACATCGCCAAGAAACTTATCAGCATGGAAGCCGACCTGGCCTGCCAGCTCAGGGATTATCTTTAAAATGAAAAAAGGAAAGCACGCGCTGCTTTCCTTTTTTTCATCAGTAAAATAATTTCGTATATTGACTTCTGGTATCTGCAATATGATATATGTAGACGCTTTCTCTGATAGCTTTATATATGGCAATATGCCTGCCGGCAATGACCATACGGTACCCCATATCATTCAGCCACGGATCCGGCGTAAGGGAGCCGGAATCAGGAAAACGCTCCAGTCTTTCGATGCAGTCTAGTATGTGGCTGCTTACCTTTGCAGCAGTATCTGCATTGAAATTCATATAATACCAGTCTTCAATATGTTTCAGATCTTCCCAGGCAGTTGGAAGAATCTGCACTTTATAGCCCACCAAGACGCTCCCTGGTTTTTGCTCGTGCTTCAGCTACGCTCATTGTCGGTGCACCGTCAATTCGTTCCTGTTCTGCCTGCAGGACTCTGGCGCGCAGCTGCAGCATCTGTTCTCTTTTTTCAAATGCCTCAATGTCCATTATGACCAGATCGCCTTCGCCGTTTTTTGTTATATATATTGGTTCTTTAGTTTCTTTAGCTAAATTGGAAATGGTAGAATAATCGTTACGTAATGCCGCTGATGCTTTGATAATCACTTTTTTACCTCCATATCATTTTTATGATATAATTATATCATTATTCTTTACATTTGTAAACAGAAGATCTGCCGAGAATTTCCCTGTCACATTGCTCCATCACCCTTTCATCTTTGGCCAGAATATAAAAGAAAATGTGACAGCGGTACTCTTCAAACGCTCTGCCATAGACCCGCCCCAGCAACTGAACCTGTTGGAACTGCCGGCTTTCATCCACATCGTAATTTGGCAATCCGTACTGGATGTATGAACGTCTGAACTTATCCGGCCGGTGTGCCATGCCATTTGTGGTCACCACCGCATCGGTTCTGGTCCAGCCTCTGATACCGGCATATTCTGCGTCCGGCTCCTGACCGGTTATTTTCCAGTCGAACGCCATGTCCTCTTCAGCCAGCCCAAGATCAGCCAGCACCAGTTCTTTGTAATCATACTCTGCTGCCATTGATGCCAGTTCCTCCATAGTCTGTTCTCCATCCGCTCCGTACACTACGTAGGCTCCGTAGAAGCTGCTGTAATAGGGCGACCGCGGGTCAAAAACCCGTCCGAAAGCCGGGAAATTATACAGCACTGTCAGTTCCATACCGGGCGCCCCTGCCCATCTGCCGAAGTCCTTTCCCGCATGATAAGTCAGCACCCGTGGATACCAGTCTTTTTCGGCTGTGGTCAGACCGCCGGGGATTTTTATCTCCAGCCCATGCTTTTCAGGCAGTCCCTGTTTTTCATGGATACTGCTGTAAACCTGCATAACCCCCAGGCTCGCCGCATAAGGTATGAAGTGTGCTGCAGCAATGAGTACCAGGGCAAAGGTTACCATTCTGGCAATAAGTTTTTTCTTCATTGACACTTTCACTTTCCTGTTGTAGTATGTAGAAAATGCCTGTGCGGCGGGCATTATGGAGGTATATTATGAACATCTGCATGTACGGTGCCAGCAGCACCGAACTTGAAAAAATATATTATCAGAAGGCTGAAGATTTCGGCCGTATGATGGCAGAACACGGTCATGGACTTGTATTCGGCGGTGGTGCCACCGGCCTTATGGGTGCAGCAGTCCGCGGCATTATGGCAGCCGGAGGATATTCTCTTGGAATTGCTCCGACATTTTTCGACAAACCCGGTATTCTCTACGAAAACTGCAGCGAATTTATTTTTACAGAAACCATGCGTGAGCGCAAGCAGCTGATGGAAGACCGGGCAGACGCTTTTGTTATGGTTCCCGGCGGCATCGGAACTTATGAGGAATTCTTCGAAATTCTCACTCTGAAGCAGCTTGGCCGGCACAATAAACCAATCGCAGTCTACAACATCAACGGTTATTACGACCTGCTTGAGCAGATGCTCCGCCACACGGCAGCGCAGGGATTTATGTCAGAAAGCTGCCTGGAGCTTTTCGGAATTTTTGACGATGCCGGTGCGCTGCTGGATTATCTTGAAAAAAATATGTAAAACACCACTCAATTAAGCAGTAAACACTATCAGAGTGGTGTTTTATAACCAATTTAGCCTTATTTTCACTAAAAAACACCACTCAGATGTCTGAAAACAACTTGCAAAGTGGTGTTTTTGATTGATTATTATGCTTTTTCTGCTGAAATCACCACTCAAATACTAAAAAAGGGCTGTTTGAGTGGTTTTTCGCAGCATTGGTTCCTTCAACTATTTATTCTGTCAACCGGATAGTCTATAAACCGCTGATATCCTTAATCACTTCTCCTGCTATTATCAGACCTGCCGCGGACGGCACAAAACTGATGCTGGCGGGGGTTCTTTCTCCCGCGGTTTTGCGGGGTTCTTCCTCAGAGTAAAGCACTTTCACTCCCCGGATTCCGCGGGCGCGCAGTTCTTTGCGGACTACCTTGGCCAGCGGGCAGACTTTGGTTTTTTCAATATCTGCAATCCTGAAAGCAGTCGGGTCCAGTTTGTTGCCTGTTCCCATGGAGGAAATCACCGGCGTTCCTGCCTCCTTGCTTCTGCAGATTATGTCGATTTTTGCGGTAACATTATCGATTGCATCTACCACATAATCATAAGAACCGAAATCGAACTCTCCGGCGCGCTCCGGCAGGTAGAAGCACTCCCTTGCATCGCAGTTAAGCGAGGGGTTGATGGACAGCATTCTTTCGCGGCAGACCTGCACCTTGGGACGGCCCACAGTATCATGGGTCGCAATAATCTGACGGTTGATGTTGGTAATGTCGACCACGTCCTTGTCCACAATGTCAATGGTGCCGATGCCGGCTCTCGCAAGTGCCTCGCAGACATATCCGCCCACTCCGCCTACACCGAAAACAAGCACCCTGGCAGCTGCCAGCTTATCCAATTTTTCCTGCCCGATCAAAGTCCGGGTTCTTTCAAACTGATCACTCATCTTCTTTTCCGTAATCCTTTACTTTATTCATAACGTAGTAACATGTGCTGCTGTCGTAGCCAAGACCGGCCAGACGACGGCCTACACGGGCCAGAAACTTCTGGTCAAAGTCCTTACCCGAAGCCTCCTGCTGACGGGCCATTTTAAACCCTACTTCAAGGGCAGCATCTTTGTCGCTGATAACTTCTCCGCCGTATTCAGGCTCCGCCTCCATATCCTCAAGTGCAGTCCGCGCAAGGCCTCCAGGGATTCCTTTCTGCTCCAGCTCGCGGATTATGCGGTGCATGGCCTTGCCTTTAGGGCGGGCGTAAGCATAATACTGGCGGCAGTAACGCTCATCGTTCAGATAGTTATATTCTTTCAGAAAACCCACCGCATCATTCACATCTTCAGTGCTGAAGCCAAGTGACCGCAGGTAGTCTCTGATTTCTTTTTCTGTGCGGGCCCGGCTTCCCAGCTTTTTCAGCGCTGCCTCGCGGGCTTTTTCATTAGAGTTCATAAACATCTCCCGAGGTTGCAACTACGCAGCCATCGCCCATGCGGGCTTTGAATTCCATGATTGCTTCCATGCCTGTGCAGTGAACAGGGAAAATCTTCTCAACGCCCAGCTCCAGGATTTCGCCAACCATTTTTTTGCGGCGTTCATCGTTAAGGGAATACATGTGCATTCCTGCGATGAATGCAGCGATTTTTTTATCAGGAAAGTACTTCTGGGCAGTCTTTATGGTCGGAACTGCACCTCTGTGGCAGCAGCCGGAAATGATAATAATGTGGTCACCTTCCTCCACAACCAGGAACTGCTCGTGACTCATATCGTCAGGGATAAGCTTGCCCGGCTCAATTTCCCTGTGAAAAACTTCTGTCGGCGGATACTCCTCAAAGTCAGGAATGTTGCCGATGAGGGTCATATTTTCCGTAACTTTCACTGCGTTTTCTGTAAGTATGAAACGGTCTTCGATGGACTTTCTGAATTCGTCGCTCCACCACAGGCCGCAGTGCCAGTCATCAATACCCTTCTTGTTGGTACCATAGCACTTGTAAAAAGCATTTTTGTGAATATAAATCGGTGCAGTCCTGTTAAGTTCCACAAATGCCGGCATACCTTCTGTATGGTCGTAGTGGCCGTGGCTCACAAGGACAGCCTCCGCTTCAGTCAGGTCAATACCCATGGCCTTTGCATTGCGGATAAACATGTCCGAACAGCCTGTGTCAAAAAGGATCTTGTGCCCTTCACTTTCAATGAACAGCGCAAGTCCCCACTCAGCCTGACACTTTGAATGCTCTGTCTTGTTATCAACCAAAAAACTCAATTTCATCATCTTTACCTCCTGTACAGTAAACGCAGAAAATATCATCTGCAATGTTAATTTCTCTTAAATATGCCCCGCCGGTATACTCAGTAAGATTGCCGTCCTTATCAACAAAATCCGGCATCCTGCCGTAAAAACCTTCTCCTGTAAACTTGCCGTAAGCCTCCCGGCGCGTCCATATGCGGAAAAAACCGTCAATGCCCCAGAGCCGCACGTAATCCTGCTCTGCCGGGCTGAAATGACGCGCTGCAATCTTTTCGTAATCGCATTCCTTTGCGAGCTGAATATCAATTCCGCACTCTGCCGGACCTGCTAAGCACATCCACATGCTGCCCGTGTGGCTCACATTATAATGAACCGGCAGACCTGCGATAAAGGGTTTGCCCTTTTCGCCCTTTGATATTACAGCATTTTCAGCATCAAAATCAATGCCCCGGCTCAGGCAGTATGACGAAACCGCCTCCAGAGTCAGCGCCCTGCGAAGCCCCTCGTTTTTCAATTCTCCTTCAAAAAAGTATATGCTGTATTTCATAATTCTCCATTCAAAAAACAAAGAACGCCGGCGGCGTTCTTTAAGCTTTTCCTTATTCTTCTTCGTCTTTAAGTCTTTCCAGAACTCTCTTATAACCGTCCGCACCGTAAACCAGGCATTTGTTGATTCTGCTGATAGTTGCAGTGGATGCTTTGGTAATACCTTCAATTTCGCTGTAGGTTTTTTTCTGTGAAAGCAGTTTAGCCACCTGAAGTCTCTGTGCAATTGCATGTATTTCGTTGATGGTGCAGATATCTTCGAAGAAACGGTAGCAGTCTTCTCTGTCTTCTAAAGTAAGCACTGCGTCGAAAAGTTCATCGATATCGTCTCTTTTAAATTTTGACTCGTATGCCATACCCGGTCTCCTTCCATACAAACTCACCGCCTCAGTTTCAGCGGTTTCATGTATTAAATTACTAACAATATAAAGTAATTATACCACCCGGCGAAAACTTAGTCAAACTTAATTTTTTCAACCATGAACTGAAGACGCTTTGTTCCCTGCCACACCTGGCTTTCAAGACTGCCAATCAGCTCTACCGGTCTTCTAGCATAAAGGGAAAGTCCGTATTCTGCAGCTTTGTTGAAAAGCACGCACTGAACTGTATTTCCTTCTCTGTCGCAGGCAGCGAAACGCACATGCTGATTGTCATTGCCCATGTATTTCACATCGGTCAGAGTCACATTGACCAGTCTGAACAAAGGCTTCGGATTGGCGTTGCCAAAAGGTGCCAGCATCTGCAGCTGGTCTGCAAAATCAACAGTTATATCACTGAAATCCAGGTCCATATCCACAGCATATTTTTTAATGAAAATGTCTCCATTATCTTCACAAAGCACTTTCATTTCACTGAGAAGGCCCTGCTTCAGCGCATCAAAATTTTCAGCCTTCATCGTGAATCCGCATGCCCCGGCATGACCGCCGAACTTTTCGAAAAGTTCTTCGTGAGCCTTGAGAAGCTGATAAAGATTTACTCCTTCTATACTTCTTCCTGTACCTTTAAGAAGCTGTCCTTCGCTGCCGGTCGGTGTGAGAATCACCGATGGTCTGTAAAATGTATCTTTAATCTTGCCTGCAACTATTCCGGCGATTCCTTCGTGGGCATCTTCGGACCTGATCAGGATGAAGTCCTCAGGATTATCCTTGTCCAGTCCTTCGCTGCATGATTTGTAAGTTTCATTCTGCAGGCGGCGTCTTTCCTGATTTTTGAAGAGAAGGTCCTCAACAATGCGGTCGATTTCAGTGTCTCCCTCTTCAGCTGTCAGCAGTTTTACGGCCTGGGAAGCGTCCTCAATTCTGCCGCTGGCATTGAGGTGAGGTACGATTATGAAACCCAGATTTTCAGAAGTAATTGTGCCTACCTTGAGGCCCGCACCTTCTGCCAGTCTGCGCAGCCCGGGACGTCTGCCCATGTTAATGGTTTTAAGACCGAATTTGACCATGGTTCTGTTTTCATCAACAAGGGGCATAATGTCACCCACTGTGCCGATTGCCACCAGATCCAGCACCTCGCTCAGTACGCTCTTGGGAAGTCCTGCTTTCTGCTGGATTACCTGGGCAACTTTAAAAGCCACACCGCAGCCGGAAAGCTCCCTGAAAGGATATCTGCTTCCAGGTTTTTTAGGGTTTATGAGAAGGCAGCCGGCCATTTTATCAGTGATATTGTGATGGTCGGTCACCAGTATTGTCATACCTAATTGCTGTGCATAGGCAACTTCTTCTGCAGAAACACTGCCGCAGTCCACAGTTATTATCATGTCGTAGCCGCTGTCTGCGATTGACTTTACAGCGTCCATATTCAGTCCGTAACCTTCTTCAAATCTGGACGGTATATAGTAGCCCAGCTTTTCCTTGCCGGTCAGGTGGCCCAGAATGCTCAGCATCAGAGCAGTGGATGTGATACCATCAGCATCATAGTCGCCGTAGATGCAGATTCTGCTGCCTTTTTTTGCTTCTGAAATTATGAGCTCAGCACCAGCTTCAATATCATCCAGAAGAGCTGCGCTGTGAGTACGCTGAGGCTTGTCAGAAAGAAATTCCGCAATATCTTCCTGACTGGTAATTCCCCGCTTTTCCAGCAATTTAATTATAGTTTCGTTTATATTGTTCATAACTCTCCCAATAATGCCTGTACGCCCGGCCAAAACGGTCCGGGCGCACTGGTCTTTTATTTTTTAAAAATAATTCATAGGGTTGATGTACTCACCGTTGTCACGGACCTCAAAGTGAAGGTGAGGGCCGGTGGAACGTCCGGTAGAACCGATTTTGGCGATAACCTGACCACGCTTTACAATGTCGCCTTTCTTGGCGATAAGCTTGGAAGCATGTCCGTAGCATGTTACGATTCCGCCGCCATGGTCAATCATTACGAAGTTTCCATAGCCGCCGTACCATGTGGACATTATTACCTTACCGGAAGCAGCTGCTACAATATCCTTGCCGCTGTATGCACCGATGTCGATACCTGTGTGGAACTTCCATACTTTAAGTGTAGGGTGAAGTCTGTTGCCGAAAGATGATGTTATGTAACGGCTGGATGGCACAGGCCATTCGAACTCTCCTCCCACATAAGGACTGTTCTTGTCCATCAGCTTGACGATTTCCGCAGTAAGTCTGTCTGCTTCTTCCTTCAGAGCGTCTTCTTCTTTTTCAAGTTCTTTTTTCTTGGCATCAAGGTCAGCTTTTTCAACTGCAAGCTGTGATTTCTGTTCTGCCAGGCTCACTTTCTTTTCCTTGAGATTTGCCTGGATTTCTTCCAGCTCGGCATGTTCAGTCTGCAGTGTCTGCAGTACATCGATGTCGTTCTGGTATATTTTCTGGATCATTTCCATGTTGGAAACGAACTCTGAAATGCTGTTGGAGCCCATAAGTACATCCACAAAACCCACAGAACCGTTCTTGTACATTACAACCAGTCTGTCGTTCAGGTTTTCTTCGCGCTCCTGCATTTCGACCTTTTTCTTTTCTATTCTTTTTTCGGTGTTGGCGATTTCGTCAGAGGTCTTGTTGATCTGGTAGTTCAGATTGTCAACCTTAGCCTGCGCGCTCTTGATGTCCTTGGACACCTTGGCCATTTTTTTGCTCAGTTCGTCCTGTGCAGCTTCCACATCATCAAGCTCGTTTCTCAGTTCGCTCTGTGTTGATGCAAAAGCCATTCCGCTGGCGCACATGGTAACCGTCAGCACCATTATAAGCATTAAAAGTAAACTCTTTTTTCTCATCTCTTGTAATCCCCCGGATATTTTATGTGTCGAGGAATCTTCTCATTGAAAGAAGACTGCCCCACGCTCCGATACTTGCACCAAGCGCCAGGAAAATAATAACCATGTTGCTTGTCATGTAGCCTACTGAAATCAGCGGACATGATACGATTGCAAGAACCTGTGCCCCTACAGTTTCAACGATTTTGCCGTAAACAAAGGCAATCAGCCCTGATGATACCAGCGCTGCCAGTATTCCGATAATCACGCCTTCAGCCATGAATGGCCCTCTGATGAACCAGTTGGTCGCGCCCACATACTTCATGATTTCGATTTCCTTGGAACGGGCAAATACTGTAAGTTTTACTGTGTTGGAAACTACCACCACTGAAACCACTACCAGGAAGACCATGATAACCATTGCACCTATCTGAAGAAAATCAGTGATTCTGGTCAGTTTTTCAACTGTTTCCTGATAGTACTGAATGTCGTCAACTCCCTCAAGAGTTCCGGCATAAGCTGCCACAGCACCTGCATTGTCCAGCGATTCAACACTTATGAGAATTGATGCCGGCAGCGGGTTTTCTCCCAGTGAGTCGAGCAGGTAGCCGCTTTCGCCCCAGCGCTGCTTCATGATTTCCAGCGCATCATCTTTGGTTCTGTAAACCACATCAGTAACGCCGTCTCTGGCTTTGATTTTCGCCATGAGTTCCTGTGCTTCAGCGTTGGTTGTTTCTTCAAGAAGGAAAACTTCCACCTGGTCATAATCCTGTTTCACAACTTCTGTAAACAGGTTTACGTTGACTGTAATCACGAAGAAAAGTCCCAGAATCAGCAGCATTGCTACTATTGAAAATATTGACGCAAGGCTCATTCCCCTGTTACGGAAAATCTGGATGAAGCCCTGTTTGATGTTATAAAGTAAACTACTCAACAGATTCCACCCCCTTGTAACCGTACCGGCCTGATTCGTCTCTGACGATATGGCCGTTTTCTATTGCAATTACACGCTTGCGCATTCTGTCCACAATATCCTTGGCATGTGTAACCATAACGATGGTTGTGCCGCGCAGGTTGATCTGTTCCAGCAGGTCCATGATTTCCCATGCAGTGTCAGGGTCCAGATTACCTGTAGGTTCGTCGGCAATGAGCACCTGCGGATTGTTTACAATGGCTCTGGCAATGGCAACTCTCTGCTGCTCACCTGCGGAAAGTTCGTCAGGATATTTATGTGCCTTATCGCTGATTCCCACAAGGCTGAGGATCTGAGGAACCTGTTTACGGATCTGGCGCGGAGACTTATGCAGCACTTCCATGGCAAAGGCCACGTTTTCAAACACGGTCTTCTTAGGCAGAAGTCTGAAATCCTGGAAAACAGTTCCCAACTTGCGGCGGAACATGGGAATTTCACGGTTTGACAGGCTGCTCACTTCATAGTCCCCAACTGTGATAGTGCCTTCGTCAGCGTTTATTTCTTTAAGTATTAACTTGATAAAGGTCGATTTACCGGCGCCGCTGGGACCAACCAGGAACACGAAATCGCCTTTGTTGATATGCACGCTCACATCGTCCAGACCGATGTTTGTGCGGTATTTTTTCGTTACATGGTCAAAAGTAATCAATGCAAATTTCCCCCAATTTTTTAATTTATATCAACAATATGACTTTTTTCTTTGCATACACTGTTATTATACTACATATCGACCCGAAATTAAATAGTAAATTATGGATATACTACTAATTGTGTAACAAAATTTCTTCCGCAAGCCTTCTGAAAGCCTCATCGGTCCCTGCCATACCATGCTCAAATACCGGCTGGGTACATCTGAATTCTGCACGGTAAAAGGCCTCCGCCTCAACCAGCGGAATTGAATGAGTGAATCTGAGCCTGAGAAAAGTTTCTACCTCACGCCTGCCGGCGGCACTGCTTGCTTTGTTCATCACCCAGATTACGGGCACCATCTGCTGCTCTCTAATCCGGCGGAAAGTCTCCAGTCCTGCCATTATCCGTGACGGCAAAGGGTCTACCACGCATACAATAATGTCCATATCCTTTGTATTCTGCGGACTGTCAACGATAATATATTTCCCGGGAAAAGTCCGGTAATCCGGTTCTTCTGCTTCTGTTTCATGTCCGTCTGCGCCCGGGTGAAGCTGACCGCAGACAGCCCAGTTGACCTTATGATAAATGTTTGTCCGTTTTCCCGGACCGCTGCCCATTGCTGCCGCCTTTTTCTCAAAGTGCCTGTCCACAGCCAGCAGCCTGTGTGCACTGTTTTCACTGTCTCCGTTTCTTCTCCCATTTCCGTCCGCCGCCTGCAGCCTGCCCTCTGCAAACGTGACACCTTCTGTCATCTCCGCCATCTTCACGGCCAGCCCCATTGCCGCAAAAGTCGCTCCCGCACCTCTGCCTATACCGATTACACCGATAACCTGTCTGTGGCGGTCCATCATGATTCCGTGCTCCAGCGGCTGCCACTGCTTGTCATCCTGTTTTTTTCCAAATAGTACTTCCAAAATCTGTTCTCCTTTTTATGTTATATTACAACAGAGAGCAATAAGCATTACGCTATATTGCTCTCTTCGTATTTCACCACCAGTTCAATGGTATCCGGCAAAGTTTCCAGACCGGTCTCTGCCACCACATACGGATAAGTTATTATCTGCGACACCGCTGTTCCTGCAGGCGGTTCGGTGAACAAAGCGTGGACCGCCAGATTGGTCTTGCCATCCCGTTTTTCCAGCTTCATTTTTTCAATTGCAAGATCATAACCTGCCGTTGGTTTTTCGCCCCGGGTCACGACCACGTAAACCTTGCCGTCCACCAGACAGCCAAGAGCACGCTCCAGGTCCCGGTACTCAGGAATCACATCGGCCTCAATAGTCTGCGGTACTGCATCCTGGGCAAGCTGAGTAAACTCCACATTGCGTCTTCCACCGGCTTCAATGAGCCCGCTGCCCGCCGCCATATATGCCAAAGCTCCCAGAACTGCTGCAATTCCAAGGATTCCCAGGGTTCTTTTCTTAGGCTTCCTGAAAAACTTCCCCCGCGTTCTCTGATTATTTTCACTCATAAAAATACTCCCTCCGCTCATAATATCTGCTAAATTTTATGCGCGGAAAGCGGGCCGTATGCCGGAGAGTTTGCTGCGTTACTGGAGAATAAACACTCTGATAAGCCTGTCGATGATATCGCCGTTAATGCTGCCATCCTCCCCGTCAAAAGACATAATCACCCGGCCCCAGATGTCAAACCCGCTGTTTCTGTAGTTTTCAATCCTCTCGTACATGTCGCTGCGGTAATCGTCCAGATCGGTCCTGCCGAAATGTTCCCAGAAAATCACCTGTCCGTCCCCCGGCCGTTTAACTGCAAAATCAGGATGAATCCTGCGCCCGCCCACGGTCAGCGTGCTTTCATATTTAAACTCAATGCCATACGATGTCAGTACCATGGCAATGGCCATTTCCGACTTGGACCTGTAGTATATTCCCCTGTAATAGTGCCGCTTGTATTCTGTTTTATATGTATTTTCGTCGTTTCCCAGTTCGCTCCACAAATCGTCCCACTGACTCACCGGCTGGTAATGCTCAATCATGTTTTCCAGTAAAGGCAGGTTCTGGCCTATTCGCTCCAGCATGCGCTGAATATGCTCCTTCTCCCTGAAAACATCCCGCTCCCATCTGTGCGAAAGCAGGCTCCTGAGCTGGCCGCCCTTTTCCGCATAAAAATATGTTTTTCCCCGCGCCCGCTTGCGTACAAGCCTGCCATCCGGCAACTGCTTCAGCCTGGTTTCCATCTGTATCTTCGTTCTCCTGAGAAAAGCCAGATAAAATATTGTGTTTTTCAGATAATCCATCGTTTGCCCCTTTGTTTTGCATAATTATATGTAATAATTTTACATTATTGCATTTTAATAGTCAATAGTTTTGTGGGTTTGGGGCGGATGTTTTCTGTAACCCTGCTTTGGTTTTCTCCGAGAAAACAATTGCAGGTCTAAAGAAAACGCTTACATAAATTGGTATCGATTTTTGTCGAAAACGACATCTTTCGGCAAAGTTCGACATCTGGAGTTCGGTGTTTTCCGTTAACAACCACCCCGGAACCGCCAAAACCGCCCGGAATTTTCTGAAACAGGCCGGATGTTTTCCCACAGAAAACCAACCGCCCTTCCTGGAAAACGGCCCACACCCACTCCCTTTGCGGCCCACACCCACTCCCTTTGCAGACCGCGCACCAGCAAGTCTCCACCGCGCGCGCCCTTTGCACGCACGAAAAAAAGGCCCTCAGACGAGAGCCTTTCTTAAAAAAACAAACTATTTGCCGAGCACTCCGCATACTGCAGCCACAATATCTGCAGCAGTCATGCCGTATTTTGCCTTGAGTTCGTCAGGTTTGCCGGATTCACCGAAAGTATCCTGCTGGCCTACCATTGCCATCTTTACAGGGCACTTCTTTACTACAACTTCAGCCACTGCACTGCCCAGGCCACCGATTACTGAATGTTCTTCAGCAGTTACGATTGCGCCTGTTTCAGAAGCAGCCTTTACGATGATTTCTTCGTCGAGAGGCTTGATTGTATGTATGTCGATTACACGTGCATCGATGCCTTTTGCAGCCAGTTCTTCAGCAGCGATCATTGCTTCATTTACCATGATGCCTGTTGCGATGATTGCAACGTCCTTACCTTCGCGGAGGCAGTTGCCTTTGCCCAGCTGAATCTGAGCAGCCATTTCTTCATCATAGAAAGTAGGAACTGCAGCTCTGCCCAGTCTTACGTATGCAGGGCCGTCCATGTCGATAACCTGCGCAAGGAGCGCCTTTGCGGAAGCTCCGTCTGAAGGGTTCACAACTGTCATGCCAGGGATTGTTCTCATGAGAGCGATGTCTTCGAAAGTCTGGTGGCTGGCACCGTCTTCACCTACAGTGATACCTGCGTGAGTTGCGCATACCTTTACGTTTGCGTGGGTGTAGCCGATGGAGTTTCTGATGATTTCAAAAGCTCTGCCTGCAGCGAACATTGCGAATGTGGAAGCGCATACAACCTTGCCGGAAAGTGCCAGGCCGCATGCAGCCGCATATAAATTCTGCTCTGCGATACCCATGTTGAAGAATCTTTCAGGGTATGCTTTGGAGAATTCAGCAGTCATAGTGGACTTGGAAAGGTCAGCGTCCATTACAACCAGATTAGGATTTTCAGCGCCGATTTCAACCAGTGCCTTGCCGTATGCCTGTCTTGTTGCCATCTTTTCTGCCATTACCATTCACCTCCAAGTTCTGCTACTGCCTGTCTTGCTTCTTCTTCGGAAGGAGCCTTGCCGTGCCAGCCTGCGTTGTCTTCCATGAAAGATACGCCGCGGCCTTTATGAGTCTTTGCAATGATTACAGTCGGCTTGCCCTTGCATGCGCGGGCAGCGTCGAATGCTGCAAAGATTTCTTCAAAATTATGTCCGTCTATTACTAAAACATTGAAACCGAAGGCTGCAAACTTTTCGTCGATTGGCTTTACAGTCATTACATCGTCGTTGTTTCCGTCAATCTGAAGACCATTCCAGTCAACGATTGCACAAAGGTTGTCCAGTCCGTAGTGGCCTGCTGCCATTGCAGCTTCCCAGATAAGACCTTCCTGAAGTTCGCCGTCGCCAAGAAGCACGTAAACTCTGCCTTCGCTCTTGTCCAGCTTGCCTGCCATTGCCATACCAACGGCAACACCGAAACCCTGACCGAGAGAACCTGTAGACATTTCAATTCCAGGAACCTTGTCTCTGTTAGGGTGCCCCTGGAACTTGCTGCCCAGTTTACGGAGAGTCATAAAATCTTCCACCGGGAAGTAGCCTCTTTCAGCCAGTGCTGCGTACTGAACAGGACCTGCGTGGCCCTTGGAAAGGATAAACTTGTCGCGTCCTTCCATTCTAGGGTTCTGCGGATCGATGTTCATTTCCTTGAAATAAAGTGCTGTTACTATGTCTGCTGCGGAAAGTGAGCCGCCCGGATGACCGGAGCCGGCCTTATGTACTGCTTTCACAATGTCCACGCGCACACGGGAAGCAATTTCTTCGTACTGTTTGTAATCCATTTTTTCCTCCAGTTTGATGTTGATGCATTTGTGCATATTTACTTAATATATATTTTACAGGAAAGCCCCTGCCCCTGCAAGGACTTTCCTATGAAATTTAACGATTTTCCGGTAAATTGGCAATCCCCAGACTGACGCCCAGTGCCTCATCCACTACGGGAATCTGGCTGCCGTCCAGAGAGCCGATTCTTTCCTTCAGTCTCTGCTTGTCGATGGTCCGCAGCTGTTCCAGCAGAACCACCGAGTTTTTGCTGAGTCCGCCCTGTGTGGCTTTTAATTCTACGTGGGTCGGAAGTTTTGCCTTCCCTGTCTGTGAAGTCACAGCCGCGACTATAATGGTCGGGCTGTATTTGTTTCCCACATCGTTCTGTACAACAAGTACAGGTCTTATTCCCCCTTGTTCCGAGCCTACTACGGGACTTAAATCAGCAAAAAACAAATCGCCTTTTTTTACTATCAAGTCCAACACTCCTCTCAAATCCTCTTTAAGTGCTTTAAGACTCTTCTGAAATTTTCTTCAGGGCGTATGCGGTGAACTCCGCAATGTCCCCTGCCGTCAGGCCGTACTCACCTTTTTCAAAGGCGCCCAGGTCACCGGCCAGGCCGTGTATATACACCCCCGCCAAAGCAGCCTCCAGAGCCGTTATTTTAACCCCTGACGGTTTTTTCTGGCCGCAGAGGGCAGTTATAATGCCTGTGAGCACATCGCCGCTTCCAGCGGTCGCCATGCCCGGGTTCCCTGTGGTATTAGTATATGTCTTTCCATCCGGCGTGGCTACAACAGTGCCTGCCCCTTTAAGCACCGTGATTGCACCTGTACGGGCGGCCAGCGCCATGGCCAGCTGCTCACGGCCCATTGCCGGTTCGTATGACCCGCCCATGAGCCTGCGTGCCTCGCCGATATGTGGAGTGATGATGGTCTGTCCGCCTGCTTTCGATGCACGGTGTCGGATTGTGTCGAACGCCGTCGAACCATCACAGCCAACTGCCTCCCCGGCCCCTTCCAATGCAGCCAGCACATTGAGTCCGTCCGCATCGATTACCAGAGGTCCGTCATATAAATTCAGAATGTCTTTTACCTTTTGAATACTTTCCGGGCCTGTTCCAAGTCCCGGTCCGATGGCAGCCGCATCATAACGGTTCCACCGGATTTTTTCAAGGTCGTCTGCCAGACAGGTGGCCTCGCACACACCTACCTGAACAACAGGAAATATTTTTTCAGGAACTGCAAGCTGCACCAGTCCGCTGCCGGCTCTCAGGGCGCCCTTTGCTGCCAGCACTGCCGCACCTGCCATTCCCCAGGAGCCTGCTGCTATGAGAATACGACCGCAGTCTCCTTTATGTATTTCCCGGTTACGCCTTTCAATAATATTCTTGACAGTTTTTAAGGTAATAATACTTTCTGACATAATTTTTTCCTCTTTAAAATAAGAAAGTCGGCTGCGCCGATTAGATTTTTAGCGGTAGACTTTCTTGTTATTCCGGAAATATCGCCAGCGATATTTCCTGCATAATAAACAAAAAGGGACAGCATTCCGCCGCCCCCGCAATAATTCTTTGTAATTTATAAGCCCAGTATGAGTGTTGCCATCAGGAAGTAAATCAGCACTGAAACCATGTCGGTCAGTGATGCGATGACAGGGTTGGCCATGAGAGCAGGGTCAGCGCCCAGCTTCTTTGCGGCCATAGGAACCATACCGCCCAGACACTTTGCGAATGTGATTACCAGAATCATTGAAATGCAGACAGTTGACGCAATAAACACGGACTCGCCGTCAATGAAAATGATTTTGGCAAAGTTGAAAACGCTCAGGATGCAGCCGATGCAGAGGCTGACTCTCAGCTCTTTCCACAGAATCTGCAGTGTGTCCTCAGGCTCAACTTCTTCCAGTGAAATACCACGGATGATAAGTGTTGAAGCCTGGGAGCCGGTGTTGCCGCCCATACCCATGAGCAGCGGCATATATGATACCAGCACAACCACCTTGGAAAGCACTTCTTCGAAGCGTGTGATAATTGCACCCGTAACCATGAGGGAAACCATCATGGCAAGCAGCCATGGCAGTCTCGCCTTCACATGGTGGAAAACGCTCTTATCCAGGTATTCCTTGTCGGACTGCTCCAGGTCGATGATACCGGCCATACGCTCGATATCCTCGGTGTTTTCGTCTTCGATGACGTCCAGGATATCGTCGACGGTGATGATACCCACAAGTCTGTGTTCTTTGTCAACAACAGGCATTGCAAGGAAGCCGTACTTCTTGAAGTCTTCAGAAACATCTTCCTGGTCATCATATACGTTCACATACACATAGTCGGTGTGCATCAGGTTCATGATTCTCTCATTGTCATTGGAAGTTACCAATGTGCTGAGGGAAATGATTCCTATAAGCTTACGGCCTGTGTCCTTTACATAGCATGTATAAACAGTTTCGGCATCCATGCCTACTTCTTTAATATGCTTCAGAGCTCTTTCCACAGTCCATTCCTTTTCAAGACTGATATAGTCCGGAGTCATCAGGCTGCCGGCGCAGTTGTCAGGATAATTGAGGAAAGTGTTGATGAGCCTTCTTTCGTCTTTAGGTGTTTTTTCGAGAATCTTGTCCACCAGTGTGGCAGGCAGTTCTTCCAGAATGTCGATCTTATCGTCGAAGTCCAGTTCGGCGATGATGTAGCTTAATTCTTTATCAGTGATGCCGTCTACGATTTTAAGCTGGTCGTCAGATGGCAGGTAAGCGAACACTTCTACGGAAACAGCCTTCGGAAGCAGTCTGTATACGACTATTGTGCGTTCCAGAAGATCAGGTTCCATGAGCAGTTCTTCGAACATTTCAGCAATATCCGCGTCGTTGTATTTAAGAAACTCGTCGCGGACCAGGAAGTATTTTTTTTCTTCCATGAGCTGATAAATTTTTTCCATGGACTCTTCTCTTGCGAGTTCCGGGTCCATAAAAATCATTGGGTCCATTGGATTATCCTCCTTTCATCAGAGCCTGCCCGCTGCGGCCTGCTCCGTCAGAAGGTTTATTTTCCGATGGTTAAAGCATGAGCAAAGGCAAGGCTTTTTATTCTTAAATTGTAATTTTTCCCCTCGGGAACACTATCCATTGTCTTTACTCCTTTCTTTTTCAAAACAGTACTTTAACTTAAATATTATACTCTATTTCAGAATGATTTTGCAAGGTCAAAACCGGAGAAAAAATCAAAAAAATATTGTATACACGGTGTTGACAATACCCCCTCCAAGTGTTAAATTTAGTCTAAAGGAAAATGTTTTTCTTTTGTATTACGATTGGTATCGCAATAAATATTTCTATTAAGAAAAGAGGAGATTAATATGGCAAATATTGTTGAGCAGTACATTGAGATTGCAAAAAAGAGAAATCCTGGCGAACCTGAATTCATCCAGACTGTGGAAGAAGTTTTAACTTCCATTGAACCAGTTCTTGAAGCTCACCCTGAATACGTAGAAGCCGGCCTTATTGAAAGACTTATCGAACCTGAAAGAGGCGTAAGCTTCAGAGTTTCCTGGGTTGATGACAACGGCAAAGTACAGGTAAACAGAGGTTACAGATACCAGTTCAACAGTGCTATCGGTCCTTATAAGGGCGGTATCAGATTTGCACCTAACGTATATCCAGGAATCATCAAATTCCTCGGATTCGAACAGATTTTCAAAAACAGCCTGACTGGTCTTCCTATCGGCGGCGGCAAGGGCGGTGCAGACTTTGACCCTAACGGCAAGTCCGATGCAGAAGTAATGAGATTCTGTCAGGCATTCATGACAGAATTATATAGACATATCGGTGCTTACACAGATGTACCTGCCGGTGACCTTGGTGTAGGCACAAGAGAAATCGGTTACATGTTCGGCCAGTACAAGAGAATCGTTGACAGATACGAAGGCGTTCTTACAGGTAAAGGACTTGCATACGGCGGTCTTTCCGGCAGAACTGAAGCTACAGGCTACGGTATCGTATTCTTCGCAAGAGAAATGCTCAAAGCATGCGGCGAATCATTAGAAGGCAAGAAAGTTGTAGTTTCCGGTTTCGGCAACGTTACATGGGGTACAGTTCAGAAACTCAACGAACTGGGTGCAAAAGTTATCACAATCTCCGGTCCTGACGGCTACATTCTTGATGAAGCTGGCGTTTCCGGCGAAAAGGTTGATTACCTGCTTGAACTCAGATCTTCCGGCAAGAACATCTGCGCACCTTACGCAGAAAAGTTCCCTGAAGCTAAGTTCTTCCCTGGCGAAAAACCTTGGGGCGTAAAGGCTGACTTATATATTCCTTGCGCAACTCAGAACGAAATCCACCTTGCAGATGCTGAAAAGATGGTTGCAAACGGTACAAAGTTCCTCTGCGAAGGTTCAAACATGCCTACAACCAACGAAGCTATCAAGTACCTTATGGACAACGGCGTAGTAGTTGGTCCTTCCAAGGCTGCAAACGCAGGCGGCGTAGCTTGCTCCTGTATCGAAATGGGCCAGAATGCAGGCCACACAGTATTCAGCCCTGCTCAGGTTTATGAACAGCTTGAAACTATCATGGTCAACATCCACAAGAACGCTGCAGATGCTGCTGCAAGATACGGCCTCGGCTACAACCTTGTTGCAGGTGCAAACATCGCAGGCTTCGAAAAAGTTGCACAGGCTATGATGGCACAGGGTATTGTATAATCAGAACCAAAACCATAAAACGGTATTCGAATAATATCTGCTATTACTAAACAGAATCCCGCATCAGACGATGCGGGGTTTTTTTGTGTTCAGCGTTTCCTGAGAAAACAGACATAAAATTACCAAAAAAACGAACCGCACAGTTGCTTCTCTGTGCGGTTTGTCCCTTCCTGATAAAAGCGACTAAACAAGGAAGGTTTCATATGGAATATTTTGAGATTTGCTTGATTAATGTGAACGGTCGGAATATAACAGGGGCGGCGCTTACGGCCGCCCCACACCGGTAAAAAAATATGTTTAGTTTACTATAACATGAAGCCCATTACTAATGTTACAGCGCAAGTGATTGCTGCGCAGAGAACTGCGTAAGGAATCTGTGTTGCGTTGTGGTCCATGTGGTCGGAACCAGCTGCAAGGGATGACAGAATTGTTGTATCTGACATTGGTGAGCAGTGGTCGCCGAATGTACCGCCGCCTTCGATAGCACCGATTGTGCAGAGTACGATCATGTCGATTTCGCCGCCGGAAATTGTGAATGCTAAAGGAATAGCAATTGGAGTCATGATAGCGAATGTACCCCATGAAGATCCAGTTAAGAAAGAGATAAATGCACATGTTAAGAATGTTACAGTTACCAGTAAAGCTGGAGTCATGAAGGATTCTGTTAAGCCGATGATGTAGTCAGCTGTACCAAGACCCTTAGTGATGGAGTTGATGCAGTATGCCATTGCAAGAATAAGAATAGCACTTAATACTGCCTTGATACCATCAACTGCTGTGTTCATTAAGTCCTTGAGAGTAGCCATCTTGCAGATGAGCATTCTTAAGAACTGATACATTACTGTAGCGATGAATGCTTCTAATGTCTTAGCAGATCCCATGAAGATGAATGTGCCAAGGATAATTGAGAAGATGATCAGTGCTGGTACTAAGAAGTCAAGCAGGATGCTTGCCTTAACACCTTCGTTAGGGATGATTTCGCCCAGTTCTTTGGAGAGCATAGGCTGTGCGCCGTCTCTTACTACTTTACCTTCTTCAAGAGCTCTCTTTTCTGCTTTCTTCATCGGACCGAAGTCTGGAATAATTCCGAAAGAGTTGAGTAAGCAGAATAAGAACATGATGATGCAGTAGAAGTTGAATGGAACTGCTTTCATTACAGCAGTCATACCCATGTCAGCGTCAACGATGCAGCCAAGGCCAACTAACAGACCAGCCATGTAAACACCCCAGGAAGCGAAAGGTCCTAACATACATGCAACTGGAGCAGATGTACAGTCGCAGATGAAAGCGAGCTTTTCTCTGGAGATAAGAGCCTTGTCTGTAAGAGGTCTCATTACGTTACCAACATACAGAGGTGAGAAGTAGTCGGAGAAGTATACGATAAGACCTAAGATACAAGCTGCACCGGAAGTAAGTCTTCTTGTAAGACCCATTCCTGCAATCTTATCAGCGAACGCCTTGATAGCGCCGGATTTCTGGAAGTAAGCAACCATGATACCGATGAATACTTCGATAGCTGCTACCCAGATGAAGTCTGCATTACCTAATGCGGACTGTAAAATTGAAGATAACCCGAAAACTGGGTTCTGACCCATGATAACTGTACCAACGATTACACCGAGTAAGATTGATAACAGTGCGTCTTTAGTTACGAAGCAAAGTACTAAAGCTACTACTACAGGAGCCAGACATAAAATTCCATATTCCATATGAAACCGTCCTTTCCAGTTATGCCCTGACGGACATAACTATTCTTAAATAATTTCAGAATAAAAGTTTTTTACCGGTACATTTATATATAGCAAGGACTGTGCCAACTTGTCCAAAAAATAAAGAACGTTGAAATATCAATAATTCAGGCCTATACACGTCATACATAAAAAATACAAAAAAACAAACAGGTCGAAAAACCGACTGCGAATTTTCGACCTGTTGTACAATTTTTTGTCTTTTTACTTTTTTCTACAAGTTGAACTTATCAAGACGATACTTAAGGGTGTTCCTTGGAAGCCCAAGAATTTTGGCGGCTTTGCCCCTGCTTCCGCCTGCTTTTTCAAGAGCCTTCATAATAAGTTCCTTTTCAAGAGTGTCCATAATCTGGTGATACTCAAGATTTTCTTCACACTCTGCTTCAAGTTTTTTGCAGAGTTCATTCTTAACCTTTTCTTTTGCATCCTCAGCCATCTTCGTTTTCTGAATCTTGCTGAACTGCTCCATTATATATGATGGTATGCATCTGGTATCAAGTTCTTCACCAGGCTTGGCTGTCACTACCATTGATTCGATGGTGTTCTTGATTTCACGCACATTGCCCGGCCATTCATATTCGTAGAAGAGCTGTTTTACTTCCTCGGAAACACCTGCAACTGACTTGCCGTACACGCTGCTGAAATATTCTGTAAAGTATTTAATATAAAGGGTAATGTCCTCTTTTCTTTCGCGTAGAGGAAGCAGATTTATAAGTCCGCTGGAAAATCTGTAGAAAAGGTCATTTCTCAGCACCTGATTGTTTATTGCCTCCACGGGGTCAATGTTCATGGCTGCTATTACCTTGACATTGACATGTTTGTCATTTCTCGCGCCGATAGGTCTGAAAGTTCCGTCCTGGATTACACGGAGAAGTTTGGACTGCACGCCGTAAGGAATTGAGTTCAGCTCGTCCAGGAAAAGTATGCCGCCGTCAGCCTGCTCGAAAAGCCCTGTGATATTTTCGGAGCCTGTGTAAGAACCTTTTACTGCACCGAAAAGGATTGATTCCAGCAGTCCTTCAGGAACTGCAGCACAGTTCTGGATTACTACTTTTTTGTCGCTTACACCGCTGCAGCTTATCATTGACTGGGCAAAGAGTTCCTTGCCTGTACCGGTTTCACCGTATATGAGCGTAGGATTAGGCATCTTCGCAAGAATCTGGGCTCTTTCAATACTCGACTTCATCTGTGGATTCACAGTTAGAATCGTATCAAAAGTTATCAGACCTGCTTCCTGTTTCAGTCTGCTTACAAATTCTTCGAAACGTGCATTTTCAGCAACCGAAAATGTGTCATCAGTTCCTTCAGGCGCGTCCATGGCAAGCTCCGCAACAGCTACAAGCTGGCCCTTTCTTGTGAGAGGAATTGTAACATTGTTGGTCACAAAGCGTCTGCCAAGGTAGTCGAAATATTCCTGATTTTTATTTACGATAACTTCACGGGTCTCCATGCACTGGCTGATGCTGCACTGTTCCCTGGGAACAGAAGGATACACTTCAAAGAAATTTTTACCCATAACGTCACCCCACACATATTCTGTGGACTTATCATTAATGAGTGCATCATATCTGGTATTGTAAATAATCTTGTAGTTTTTGTCGACTATAAGAATATAGTCCAGATTGCTTATAAGCAGATTTCCAATGTTAAGCATATATACCCTTTCCTGCATTAAAATTTAAAAATAGGCCTGATATCACATTGTTATGCAATACAGACCTATTTAAAGTTTAAGGGCAATGCTAAAAATTTGTCAAGTCAAGAAACGACGGTTTTTCGTCAAGAAAGTGTTAAGATTTCTTTACATTTTAATAATTTCTCCCATATTGGTCAGATAAAGGCAGGTTTCCTTTACTTTTTTACCAGTGGATGTTTCCAGCGCATGACGGTAAATTTCCATCTGAACAGCGTACCGCTGAGCAATTTCAGGCGCTCTGCGGGCTAACTCCTCACGGGTTTTTATGCCGGTGGTCTTGTAGTCCACCAGAACCAGCTGACCGTCCTCTTCAAAGAAGCAGTCAATAATCCCCTGAACCATGGTATCAGTTCCGTCAATATTCCACACTGTATTAAAAGGTTTTTCCCGATATACTGCCGGGCTGGCGACAATTCTCTGTCCAAGTTCTGAACACGCAAAGTCAGTCAGTTTCTCTGTGTCCACCGCAGCTGCTTCTTCTGCTGTGAGGAATTCTCCATCCACCAGTTTCGCAATGAGACTGTTCATGTAAAGCTGGCCGCCTGCAGCAGCCTGGGCGAAGTCCATCTGCTCCAGTACCTTGTGGGTGAAAGTACCGGTCTGGGCAGGGGTAAAGTCATGTCCTGCCTTGAAGCTTGCAGGTTCGGTCAGGGTGTAAGTGCCTCCGGCAGCGCCTGCATCAGTGCCCGCGGCAGTCCCTGCACCATGAGAGGCCGCCGCCAGTTCGCTTACCGAATATTTGCTCCTGATGGCCAGTTCCGCCTGGTGAGGGTAAGCGAAGGTCAGCCGCCCAAGGATGTCCGGGCTGACCGGGCCGGGGCCGGCTGCAAGGGCCTGGAGGGCCCGGCCGGCGGCGCGCTTCCTTCCCTTGGAAAGGCCCATAAGATCGGTGTTGAATATTTCCTCTTTTGTTCCCGGAATGCTGCACATGATCCGCCCTGTCATGGTGAAGTAGCTGGAATCCTTAGGGGATTCGTCCATCACTTTCTGCACTTCGTAAGGTACATCGTCGCAGATGCCCAGAATGGCCAGCATATCTCTGGCACGTGTCAGTGCCACGTACAGTATACGCTGCTCTTCTTCGGCTTCTTCACGGTGGAATTTATCTTTGATTACGTTCTGTATAATAGTAGTCTTGTACCAGCTTTCCCGGTAGTTTACAAGAGGCAGGCCGATACCGAAATCCTTGTGTATGGCCGCCCCCTTGCCCAGGGTGGTATAGTTGAGCCTGCGGCAGAAACCGCTGAGCAGAACCATAGGGAATTCAAGACCTTTGGATTTGTGGATTGTCATGATTCTGATGGTATCGTCGTCTTCGCCAAGCACCTTCACCTGACCCATAGGTACTTTCTTTTCCTTGACGGCGTCGATGTACTTCATGAAACCGTACAGTGACCCGTCCTGATTCCGGCGGTAGCCGAGAGCCTTGTCCACCAGCGCGCGCAGGTTGGCCTGGCGCTGGCTGCCTGCTGGCATTGCGCCCATGGCAATGTAAAAGCCTGTATCCAGCATGAGCTGCCACACCAGTTCTTCCAGTGGCAGGATGCGGCTCATCTGCTGCCACGAGTTTATGCTGTCAAGTGTTTTTCCACATTTTTCGACAAGCAATCGGTCACTTCCGCTTCCTGCATATGTTACCAGGGCATGATGATATGAACCTTCCCTGCAGCTGATTCTGATTGCCGCCAGTTCTTCGATTGTATATCCAAGAATTTCTGAGCGCATCACTGTAAGCAGCGGAATGTCCTGTTTCTGGTTGTCTATGATTGCCAGAAGTGCCATAAATGTGTTGATTTCAATGGTATCGAAGAAACCGTCGTTGTCGTCCACATAAGCCGGCAGATTGTTTTCTGTGAGAATCTTATAGAACACATCGCCGTAATTTCTCACGCCGCGCATGAGGATTACTATATCCTTCTTTTCAAGCGGACGCTCCCTGCCCTGTTTGCTGTCGAAGAAAGGTTTTCCAAGCGCGCTGCGGATTATTTTCGCAGCCGCAAGGGCTTCTTTTTCGGCCTTTATCAGAGTTTTCAGCTCATCATCAGGCTCATCTTCTTCATTCCAGAAAGACTGTGCCAGGAAAAGCTGCGGTCTGTAGTCTGATCTGTCACCATAAGGGTCGCCCACATAAAGGGCAGCGTCTTCGTCATAACCATCCATGGTCTTTTCGAAAACTCTGTTTATAAAGTCAATGACAGGCTTTTTGCTTCGGAAGTTTTTGTTAAGGTCGATTTTTTCCGACAGGGAAGCCTCGCCGCCTGCCGCCATCTGGTCAGCATAATCCCTGTACTTGCCCTGGAAAATCTCAGGCTCAGCCAGTCTGAACTTGTATATGCTCTGCTTCACATCGCCTACCATGAAAAGGTTGTTTTCACGGCGGATGGTACCTATGAGAGCTTCCTGCAGCACGTTACTGTCCTGATACTCGTCGATAAAAATATGTTCAAATTTATTTCTGTAAAAGGCCGACGCCTCGCCGTCCTTTAAAATTCTGTAAGCATAATGCTCGATGTCGCTGAAATCCACCAGACCTTTTGCCGCCTTTTTTTCCGCATACAGCCTGTCAAAATCCCTGATCAGACCGGCAAAATACAGGCCGTCACCGTGTGTGCCCAGAACTTCTGCGTGGATATTCTCCGCAGTATCGTAGAAGAAAGTCTTTTTAGCCTCAGATACCAGGTCCTTGATTGTCTGTCGGTTGGCTGCCATGTAATCCTTGGCTGATGCTGCAGTCTGAGGATCTGCCCCCTTGTTTTTTTCAGGGTCAAAGTATCTTTTAATCATTGACGGAAGCCTGAAATCTTCCAGTGCTTGTCGGATTTTGTCGAAATCTCCCGATGCGCAGACTTCTTTAAGTCCCATGGCAAGCTGCATATCAAGCTTTGCAAATTCGCCGGCACCTTCAAGATGGTTTGCCTCTGTCCAGTGCAGGTTTGTTTCCAGATCGCTGATTGCCCTCTCAAGCCCAGTCTCCATGATTTCAAAGACGTACTTCATCACAGGCGATTTCATGAACCGGTCAAAGTCCGCACCGAGGCCCTGGGCCGCCTCATCAAGCCACTCATACGGCTCCGGCAGGCTCTGAATCGTATCAAAAGCCTTTTCAATCATTTCGCGGATTTTCCCATCGTTTCTGTCGCCGCTGAATTTGTTGAGAAAATTATAAAAGTCCTGACTTCCCTCTTCAAATCTTTCTTCGATAAGCTGGTCCATGGCCTGGTCGCGCAGAATTGTCTGCTGGGTGCCGTCACAGATTTTAAAGTTCGGCTCAACGTCGATGATATAAAAATATCTTCTGATTACTTCCAGGGCAAATGCATGGAAAGTGCTGATATTGGCCGTCGGCAGCAGGTCCAGCTGCTTTTTCAGGAAAAGCAGGTCGTCCTTGTTTTCAGTTTCGCGGATTGCCTGACCGATTGCCCTTTCGATTTTTTCCTTCATTTCGGAAGCTGCTGCGTTGGTGAAAGTCACGATAAGCATGCGGTCGATAGGGCATCTGTCCTTCAGAATCAGCTGCTTTATGCGCTCGACAAGAACAGCAGTCTTGCCGGACCCGGCCGCTGCCGCAACTAAAATATTCTTATTTCTCAGCTCAATGGCTCTCGCCTGTTCCTGTGTCCAGTTCATTTTGTGCCCTTTCTTATGTCCGGCTACACGCCATGTTGTTGTCATCTATATGATAGCAGTATACCAAAAAAAGATGTGTTTGACAAATGGGTCAGGAAAATATATAATTAATACAACGAATCAATGGAGTCCAACATTGAAAGAAAAAGAAAACCACCGAAGTGCCTTTTCGGTGGTTTTTTTGTGCTGACTAACGTCCATCTCCATCCAGCCACTTGCAGATATAATATGTAATTATACCTGCTGCGATAGAAATCATTAAAGAGTCCAGCATTGCTGCACTTCACCTCCTCTCTGTTGCCAGTATGGGGGTAGCAGCAAGAAAACTATAACATATTTTTACTGTAATTAAAATACATTTATATAATTTTCATACAATTGACAGTGCTGTTTAATTTGGTTATAATTAAAACAGTTAACATACACTTTTATGCGACTTTATACGACGAGGTAAAGAAAATGACTACTAATACAAAAAAGCCTGCAATGCTGATGATTCTGGACGGTTACGGACTTAACCCTTCTGCTCACGGCAACGCTGTAGCCGCTGCAGATACTCCTAATCTGGATGCAATCTTTGCAAAATATCCTAATGTGCAGCTCAATGCCAGCGGACTGGCTGTCGGACTTCCTGAAGGTCAGATGGGCAACTCTGAAGTGGGCCACCTGAATATCGGTGCCGGCCGTATCGTTTACCAGGAACTGACCAAAATCACAAAAGCAATCGAAGACGGTGTTTTCTTCGGCAATACAGCTCTTAACAGTGCCTGCGACCATGTGCTGACAAACGGCTCCGCCCTCCATGTTTACGGACTCATGTCCGACGGCGGTGTTCACAGCCACATTGAACATATCAAAGCAGTTCTCCGCCTTGCAAAGCAGCGCGGACTGGAAAAGGTTTACCTTCACTGCTTCATGGACGGCAGAGACGTGCCGCCTACATCAGGCATTGAATATATAAAGGAAATTGAAGATTATATGGCCGGCCTTGGACTTGGCAAAGTCGGCGTAGTATCGGGCAGATACTACGCCATGGACCGCGACAAGCGTTGGGAGCGCCTGGTCATTGCCTACGATGCGCTCACCGCTGGCGCGGGCCGCAAGGCCGCAAGCGGCGCAGAGGCTGTACAGGCCGCTTACGACAACGGTGAAACTGACGAGTTCATCGTACCGACTGTCTGCTGCGAAGATGCCAGAATCCAGGACAACGATGCAGTGATTTTCTGCAACTTCCGTCCTGACAGAGCCCGCGAAATCACCCGTGCTTTCGTGGATTCTGAATTCGACAGCTACGGTTTCCAGCGTAAGATCAGACCTTCCAATTTAAAATACATCTGCATGACCCAGTACGATGCGGAAATGCCGGGCGTCGAAGTGGCATTCCCGCCGCGCAGAATTGAAAACACTCTTGGCGAATACATCTCCGGTCTGGGGCTCAATCAGCTCAGAATCGCAGAAACAGAAAAGTACGCCCACGTTACGTTCTTCTTCAACGGCGGCGTGGAAGCAGCAAACCCTCTGGAAGACCGCATCCTCATTCCTTCACCTAAGGTTGCAACTTACGACCTTCAGCCTGAAATGAGCGCTCATGAAGTAACCGCCAAAGTCCTCGAAGAAATCAGATCGTCAAAATACGATGTAATCATTCTCAACTTTGCAAACGCTGATATGGTGGGGCACACAGGCGTTTTCGACGCCGCTGTAAAGGCCGTTGAAACTCTGGACACCTGCGTGCAGCAGATTGCCGATGCAGTCCTTGCTGCCGGCGGCCAGATTCTTCTGACTGCTGACCACGGCAACGCAGACAACATGCTGGACGAAGACGGCGCAGTAGTAACTGCCCACTCCACAAACCCTGTCCCTCTGGTGCACATTGCTGCAGAGCCTGCACAGTTCACAGAAGCTGCACAGTCCGGCCAGGGCAAGCTTGCCGACATCGCTCCTACCATGCTTACCCTCATGGGTCTTGCCGTTCCTGCTGAAATGGACGGTGCGGTGCTGGTTGAACAGTAGGTTCTGGCTGTGGTTGGATTGTAGCCAGGCTGCGGTTTGGCTGTGGCCAGGCTTCGGTTTTCGTTTAGCTGTGAAATGTTTTCCGTGGGAAAACATTTTGGGCATTTTGGAAAATCTGCCCGCTTTTCGTGGTCGGATATTGTCGAAAAGCACCAGATATCTCAGTTTTTTCAAGAAAGCTGACACCCTTCGACACACAAAACCTCCAAAAAACCAAAAAATTTTCCAGAACAGCCGATTTGTTTTCTCGCAGAAAACAAATCACACCTTTCGGAAAACATACCAAAAAATTATGGGATTGCCTACCGGCAATCCCTCTTTTTTATGATTTTTTACTGTTCAGGCGGAAGCCATTTGCTGATAATCGCTTCTGCTACTCTGATGCCGTCCACTGCTGCGGACATGATACCGCCAGCATAGCCTGCACCTTCGCCGCAAGGGTAGAAACCTTCCAGGGTGTGGCCACAGAGCTCGCCTTCGTAGTTTTCATTGCGGGCAAAACGCACAGGTGATGAACTGCGGGCTTCTACTGCAGTTACCTTTGCGTCGTCAGCATCGAAGCCGCGGAGCTTGCGCCCCAGATGAGGCATCGCTTCACGCATAGCTGCCACTGCGAATTCAGGCAGTGAGTTTTCTACCTGCGGCGCCTGGCCGTCCCGGAGCTGGCCCCAGGTTGAGGTTGGGGCTTTGTAGTTTCCGCCGCCGTTGATGTATGCCAGACGTTCGTATTTTTCCTGGAACTCAACGCCTGCAAGGACTTCACCGGAGCCGAAGTCCTCTGTGCGCACATCGCAGAGGAGCGCGCTGTTGGCGATTCCGGTTTCACGGCCGTGGTAGCTCATACCGTTGGTAACCACGCCGCCTTCCTGTGAGGAAGCTATGACCACGCGCCCGCCGGGGCACATGCAGAACGTGTACACGCCCCGGCCGTTTTCACATCTCCAGTTGAGTTTGTAATCGGCCACCGGGAGCCCCAGCTCCCGGGCGGGCGCGCCGTACTGGGCTGTATCGATAACATCCTGCGGATGTTCAATTCTTAAACCGATGGAAAATGGCTTCTGAGCCATTTTCACTCCTTTTTTGTAGAGCCAGCGGAAAGTGTCGCGTGAGCTGTGTCCGATGGCGAATACTGCTGTTTCGCAGTCGATGCGGCGGCCGTCAGCAAGTTCTACTGCCGACAGTTTTCCCTCCGATTCGACGAAATCAGACACTCTGGCCCTGAACATAACATCCCCTCCAAGGGCCTTAATTTCCTCTCTGACGGACTTTACTACCCCTCGCAGCACATCGGTGCCAACATGAGGTTTTTGTTTGTATAAAATATCCTCAGGGCTTCCCGCTCTCACCAGTTCCTCCAGAACTTTGCGGATTCGCACATCCTTGATTCCGGTAGTCAGCTTGCCGTCACTGAAAGTCCCTGCGCCGCCTTCGCCGAACTGGACATTGGACTCAGTATCAAGCTCACCTGTTTCCCAGAACTTTTCAACCGCTGTAGTGCGGCTGTCCACATCCTGGCCCCTCTCCAGCACCAACGGCCTGTAGCCTGCCTGGGCCAGGATGAGCCCTGCGAACATGCCTGCAGGGCCGAAGCCCACAATAACAGGGCGGTGCTTCAGGACAGCCGCACCTTCAGCGCTGACTGCCTTCTTGTATGTCATGTCCGGTGCAATCTCAAGCTTAAGCTTCGGATTCGCTGCCAGACTTATTTTTTTCTTCGGATTTTTAACGCTTACTGCCTCGAAATCTACCGAGTAAACCAGCCAGATGCTGCTCTTGTCGCGGGCATCGATGGATTCTTTCACGATCTGCCAGTCGCGGATCAGAATGTCCTTGCGGCCGATTTTTTTCAGGATTTTTTCAGGCAGTTTTTCCATGGACTCGCCCAGACGCAGCTTTACTTCATGGATTCTATACACTGCCCTCACCTCCTTCTGTCATACCTATACCGGCCAGCATTCCTGTAACCCAGGCATTATGCAGGTTGTATCCTCCGCACGGTCCGTCGAAATCAGTAACTTCGCCGCTGAAAAACAGTCCCGGCACCAGTTTTGATTCCATGGTCACTGGATTGATTTCGTCCATTGAAACGCCGCCCAGAGTAATCTGCGCTTCGTTCCAGCCTTTGACGCCGCCCACGCCGAAACGCATGCCGCGCAGACCGTTCACCACTGCCAGCACCTTCCCATCATCAAAAGCGATGGAAAGAGCAGGAGCCTGCCCATCAATGCCGGCATTCGACAAAATCCGGCACAGCAAAGTTTCCTTAACCAGAGTTTTCAGAGCCTCCGAAACAGTAAGTCCTTTAATAAGGAGGCGCTGCTTGACCATTTTTATAATTTCGGCAGTGCCAAAATCAGGCACCAGATTCACACTTACAACATAGCGGTCCATGGCCTCTTCCAGACTTTCGCCTGCCTCAGCTCTCACAAATCTGGACATGTTCATGACGCAGATTCCGGAAAGGCTGTCGGCACGGAACTGAACCTCGCCCTTTTCACTGAAAACCGGTTCGCTGTCCTTGTAGAGAGTTACCATTGCTTTGCTGCGGACGCCTTTGAGCTCATTCAGATTTTCTTTCACTTCCACAGCAGTAAGTCCTGGCACCAGCCTGGTTACCGTGTGGCCCAGCTTGCGGGCCATAATGTAGCCGTCGCCTGTTGTGCCCATGGAAGCATAGGATTTGCCGCCGGTCGCAATAAGCACTTTTTTCGCGTGCACTTCTTTTTGGTCAACGAAAAGAAGGAAGCCTCCCTCAGGGTCTGCTTCCATTCTGCTGATTCCGCTATTAAGTAATATTTCAGCCCCTTCGCCGCGGGCACAGGCTGTTAAAATACCGGTTACGTCCTTTGCGTCTTCGGAGTATGGGTAAAGTCTCCCGTCTTCATCCTTGCGGACAGAAATCCCCACGCTGTTAAAAAAGTCGATAACCTGTTCTGTCAGATTACAGTTTACATTTGATAAGTTGCATCTGCCGTTGCCTGTTGCGCTGAGTTTCTTGCCTGTGACTTCTTTCTTCTCAAAGATTGCCACGGACATTTCAGGCGCATTTCTTCTGGCAGTTATGGCAGCCGCCAGGCCTGAAGCCCCGCCGCCGATGATTGCAATATCATAGCTTGTCTTCATTATTTTTCCTCTTGGTCAGAAACCGCCTGTGCAGGTGCAGACGCCAGTTCTGCTGCCGCTTCGGCCAGTTCAGGCTTAGGTGCAATTGTAGGGTCCAGAATTTCGTTCGGAGTCTGCTCAACCATCTTCAGTTCAGCCTGAGCTTCCTTAGCAGCCTTGATTGCTTCCTTTGCTGCTGCATGAGCTTCTTCGTACTTGACAGTCGCTTCGTAAAGCTGCTCTTCTGCAGTCTTGATGAAAGCAGGCTTGCGGATGTGAATTGTCGCACCAACATGGATGATGTTAACACCCTGCACGATGATGCAGAGACCGATCATTGTGATGGATGCCAGGTTGAAAATTTCTCCGTCGAAGAAAACATATAAACCAAAGAAAAGGTTCAGAAGTCCGATTAACAGGTGATCCCAGAAGTTGTCTGTTCTGTCGTCCACATGTTCCCACGCACGCACGAAATTTCTGATACCGGTGATAAGTACCCAGAGTCCCATAACAACAGGGACTACTGCTTCTGCGGAAATTTTGTTGAGAAGAATCAGAACACCCAGCACGAAAGTTGTGATACCATCGTTAAGAATCCAGGCTCTTTCTTCATTATCTCCTCTATAACCGCTGTATGAAAGGCATTCTACAACGCCTGCAACTACGAACATTACGCCAACGATAAAAGCTACCGATAAAAAGGTTACGCCTTCATTTGCAACCAGGAAAACCCCGCCTGCAAGGAAAAGCAAACCCGTAAGCATTGTTATTATTCTCACTCGTCAGTTCCTCCTTTGTCTTATAGACTTTAATATTATACTTGCAAATGGCCTGTAAGTCAAGAAAAGTGGGAGTTTTTCACAAAACCCCCACATAAAATTCCGGTTCTGCTACGCTGCGTTTCTGCCCCGCTGCGTTTGTCGGGCCGGCCCGCTATGCTTGTCGAGCGCTGTCGAATCATGCATAAGTTCCGCAGAAAACCCCGGAGGCCGCATTGCTTAACGGCCTTTGCGGAAAGCCAATCTCTCCGTTTTGGGGCCGTCGTGAATATTTTCCGCAAAACAGCCCATATCGGGCGTGACGCAGTGTATCTGCGGAAAAATCAGCCCCAGACCAGCCGCGGCCCGGGCCACTCCCTTTGCACCTTTCCGCAAATCCAATTTAATTTCAACGGTTACGCCGAATCGCGCGGAACTTATTCACGATTCGACAGTTCCGCAAGAAGCCTGTCCACAATCAGCCCGATTTCAACGCCCGGAAACTCCCCATTGGGACCATCACAGGTCACAATCAGGTTGTGGGGCTGGTAAATTCCGTTCTTATGGTATATGTATGTGCGCAGCATGTCCCGCTCCAGATAGTCGGGTCTTCCGAGCAGGCCTTTGTGCTCCCAGTAAATGGTCCGGCCGTCGGGCAGCACAATGGTGAAGTCCGGGTAATACACGACCTTCTTATTGTATTGGTCGAGCAGCACCAGGGCTTTTTCGTAGTAAAATTCCAGCCCGGTGGGCAGAACTTTTTCAGCAATCTGGGCCTCATTCTTGGAGCGGACCATGAGCCCAAAAGATGTTGAATGCCGCAATTCTTCCCTGTGCTCAGGCTTTTCTGACTGAGGGAATGATTTCCGCAAAGTACGCCCGGCCCACTGACTCGTCTCCCCTGTAAACCTGTATTTTTCTTCAATTTCGCTCTGCACAGAGAAAAAATCGCATGGCCTGTATCCATCGCGCAAAGCCTTGAGCAGCCGGATGTTTTCTTCGGCCCGGGCTGCCGCCTCACGCCCGGTCATCTGTGCCTGAATCCTCGCAACCTTGTCCATCTCAAGCCGCCGCACATACCGCCGAATGCCGTCCTCTGCCGACCGGATATAAAACTCCCTGTAGCCGGTTTTCTTCACGGTCATTTCAAGCCGGCCTTCGGTCCTGATCCGCTTCAGTCTGGCGAACTGCCGCATCATATGCTGCTGGAACCGCAGCTCGCTTTCAATTAATTCAATAAAATCCACACTGCACCTCCTTAAAATGTTATATTTGTAATATTATACCATTTGCGAACTTCCCTTTCAGTACAATCCGGTATTTTTTTTAATTTTTTTGATTGTTTTTTCCGGACGGTGATGTCGAATCGTGCATAAGTTCCGCAGAAAACCCCGCAGCCCGCATTGCTTAACGGCCTTTGCGGAAAGCCAATATCTCCGGTCTTGGACGGTCGTGAATCTTTTCCGCAAAACAGCCCATATGGGTCGTGACACAAAATATTTGCGGAAAAATCAGCCCCAGGCCAGCCGCGTCCCCAGCCCACTCCCTTTGCACCTTTCCGCAAATTGGATTTAATTTCAACGGTTACGCCGAATCGTGCGGAACTTATGCACGATTCGACAGCGCAGCAAAAGTTACAACCGGGAATCCACCATAAAAAAAGTCCGCCGGCACAGCGCCTGACGGACTTAAAGGTTTAATTATTCAGTTTTAGCCTCTGCGGCGGTCTCTCACTTCAGCTCCCAGGAGTACGAGGCACGCCAGAGCGCTGATGAGCATCATGTTGAACCAGAAAGGCAGGTTGCTGCCGTCACCGGTCTTCGGAACTTCAGATTTTTCTACGTGGTAGATGTTGGTGAACTCAGCGGTCCACTCAGTAGGCTCTTCGAGAACAACTCCGTTGCATGTAACAGTCAGGGCAAGCTCGTAAGAGTCAATCAGCTTTTCCAGGCCTACGGTCACCTGAATGTCGTAAACAGTTGTGTCGTAGGTCATGCCTTCGCGGCTGCCGGTCTGTTCGTAGAGCTTGTAGCTGAAAGTTTTGCCTATATCGGCGCTGGTGTATGTAAGGTCAAAGGATGCTTTGCCCTTCTTGTCGGACTTTTTGGTCACGATGCGGCGGTCTTCTTCAGACTTGGCATCAGTAACCTGCCCCTCATTGGCAGTTTCTTCAGCTTTCGCAGCTTCTTCAGTATTCGCATTTTCCTCAGCCGCTGTAGCTTCTGCTTCAGCCTTTTCTGCTGCTGCCTTTTCGGCCTCGGCTGCCAGGTCTTCTGCGTAAACAGTCACATCTTCGAGGATGAACTTGAAGCCCTTAGGACTTGCCTTCTTGTCGCCGGTGTTTTCAACGGTTTTGTCAACGTCCAGCGCCAGGGATATGTCCGCAATGCCTGAAGTTTCAACGTTCGTGAACTTGGCAATCTTCACATAGCTTTCTACGGGAGCGTCGTTGATGTAAACTGCCGCAACAGGTTCGCCATACTTGAGCGTAACATCCATGCGGATGTCGTAAACGGTGCTGTCGTAGTACATGTTTTCTGCGCCGCTGCCCACTTCGTAAAGCTTGTAGTTGAATGTCTTGCCGGCATCTTCAGTGAAGAAATATTTATAGAAGAAAGCCTTGCCGTTGGCTGCGGTTTTCTTCAGTTCTTTTTTGCCTGTAGCCACGTCTTCGAGGATGAATTCAAAACCTTCAGCATCAACTTTTACATCGCCTGTAGAAATCACGGACTTATCGACCATGATCGGAATTACTTCGATCGGGATGTCCGGTTCTTCAGGTGCAGGAGGCTGTGGCGGCTGCGGGCCAGGGCCAGGACCAGGTCCGGGACCAGGACCAGGGCCAGGAGTGCCTGAACCGCTGTATTCGTTTACGAAAGCACATGCTGAAGGAAGTCCAGCTGCAACTGCTGTGACTCTGCCCTGTGCCATGGATACTGTCACTGTGAATTCGTATGTACGTGTATCATATGTAACGCCATCTGCGCTGCCTGCTACTTCAGAAAGCACATATTCGTAAGTTCTGCCAACATCTGCGCTGGTGAATTCCAGTTTGAACTTAAGATCACCATTGTCGTCGGTATAACCGCTGACTCTCTTTTCAGGAACTACCACATTGGAGCCTGAACCTGCAGGTGATGCAGGAGCGTTTCCGCCCTGCTGAGTGTTGTCGTCAGGAGTCTGCTGTGTATTGTCATCAGGCGTCTGCTGGGTGTTATCTCCAGGCGTCTGCTGGGTGTTATCTCCAGGTGTCTGCTGGGTGTTATCCCCAGGTGTCTGCTGAGTGTTATCCCCAGGTGTCTGCTGGATGTTATCCCCAGGTGTCTGCTGGGTGTTATCTCCAGGTGTCTGCTGGGTGTTATCTCCAGGTGTCTGCTGAGTATTATCCCCAGGTGTCTGCTGGGTGTTGTCACCAGGTGTCTGCTGAGTATTATCCCCAGGTGTCTGCTGTGTATTATCCCCTGGCGTCTGCTGGGTATTGTCTCCAGGCGTCTGCTGAGTGTTATCCCCAGGTGTCTGCTGTGTGTTATCCCCAGGTGTCTGCTGGGTATTGTCTCCAGGTATCTGTGGCTCACCTCCACCTTCGCCTTCATCAGCCAAAGGCGCTAAAATAATTACCTGTGGCTCGCTACCGCCAGCTGCAGGATCATCACCGCCAGATGCTGGGCCTTCTCCAGCGTTGCCGCCTTCGCCGCCCTCGCCATCACCGGATGTTACAGGTGGTACGGAAGGAGTTACCGGGCCTGCCGGACCTTCTCCACCAGCCGCAGGATCGTTACCAGCCGCAGAACCTTCACCGTCGCCAACAGCAGGTGTATCTCCGCCAACAGCGGAATCATCATCACCACCAGCTGCAGGAGTATTCACATCAGGAGCCGGAGCATTTGTGCTCGCCGACTGCTGCACAATCGCCTCCCTGAAAAGCTCAAACATGAATCCGCCCGGACCCATACTGCCGCCATTGGTATTATTAACAGTCTTATCTACATTAACATCCACATACGCGCTTGTCACATCACCGAAATAGTTGTTGAAACTTACGTTGATGTTGTACATTCCGGTAGTCTGGTCCTGAACCACCACAGCGCCGCCGCCCGCAGTCACGCCGGTGATTGCAAGCTTTCCGCTGGCAGCATCCAGCGCCGTAGTCACATCGATAGTGTATTCAGTATCATCGTAGGTGATTCTGTCAATCGTTCCCTCAACTTCGGAAATTCTGAAACTGTACACACCAGGGTTGTAAATATCCACACTCTGGAAAGCACTGCTGAAATCAAAAGTCTTAGGAGCATCAGGCGCCGCCGGGTCGTAAGCAACCGTCTCAGTATCCACCGGAACCCAGCCGTAAACATCGCTGCCGGTCTGCGGGTCAGTACCAGTCACATCCCACATATCCAGATTGAACTCGAAAGCATCGCCTGCCTGCCAGCTGCGGTTATGCAGATTCTTCGTACCTGTCACCCTGAGGAAAGACGCCACCGAAGCTCCCGGCACAAAGGTATTGATTAGCGTGTCAGTTTTCACGACGATAAACCCGTAGGTCGTCTGCACCGACGATGTAATCAGCATTATTAAAGATATGAGTAACGCAATTCTGCGATAAATGCGCTTTTTCAAAAGAGTTACCTCCGTTTCGTATTTTATGTCAAACATTTTATGTAGTAATTTGCTTCTGCAATCAAAAGGCACAGCCAGGTGCGGCTCCCGGGTTTCTGAGGAAAGCGGAAAGCCCCCGCAGGGGATGCCCTTTGATTGCCGCCCGCTGGTGCGGGCAGCGTTGAAATTATTATTTGTTTAAGTATTCGTCAATTAAGTCTAAAATACCTTCGTAAGTGTAGTTACCTTTGCCTACAGCAACCTTGAAGTAAGGAACATTAAATGCTGCAAACTGTTCAGGTGTAAGATATTCAGCAAAATCTTCATAAGTGTACAGACCGTACTTTTCAATATCTGCCTGCATCTTAGCTGCATCAAACTTCATATCTTCGCCGATTTCAAAGTAGTTGAACAGGTCATAGTCCTCTATCATAAAGTCTGCAGATAACATATCTCCTACAATGATATTGTAGTGTTCTGCGGATATAATACCTAACGCTTGTTCATATTCTTTGGTCACTTCATAATCAACCAATGTCACGGTACTGTAACCATTACCATTGCACTTTACAAACTTGTGACCAACAAAGTCAGCTACACTTTCTTCGTTAATGGAAACTAATTTGTTCAAATCTGCATCCATGAACTGATGTAAGTTAACCACCTTAACTTCTGTACCATCATCAAATTTCAGCTTAATCACAGTGTTATTGTCATATCCGTGATCGAAGATAATTGCTGATGGAGCTGATGCGTATTCGCCATTATAGAAGTCCCAAACAAGGAGCTGGTCTTCGTAAGTCACTTCGTCAATACGCTTCTGAGAACCGTCAGCGAGAGTTACGAGAGTGTCTGGAGTTACGCAAGGGGATGTGCCGCCGCTTGAACTCGATGAAACCTGATTAGGCATGAAGTATCCTACAAAGTAATAGTATGTGGCACCAGCTGCATCTGTATAGCTGAACTGCGCAACAGTAATAGCATCATAATCTCTCGTGCCAGATTTGATTGCAAGGCCTGACGGAGATGAATGAGCTAGGTATCCACTATATGTTGTTGTTCCTGAAACCGTAGTCGACGCAGAGAAGTCCCATACTTCGCCAGTAGGCCCATCCTTTGTCAATTTACTTACATCAACACATGCACTATTGATATCACTATACTTCGCTTCCATACCATTAACGACAGTCAGATTAGAAGGCATAGTTGTTGTGCTGCTGTTATAAGTTATTGCAGCACCAGTACCTCCGTCTGCATAGTCATTTACTGTAACTGCATCCTTAAAGACATAGTAGTACACCTGAACTTCAGTACCAATCAAATTCTTCTTCATTTGTGCTTCTGTAATCGGATAGAAGATTGTTGTACCGTTAACGGTTATATATCCCCATTCCTTCTCAGTAGCTGATACTCCCTTAGCTGAAATATATGTTTTGTCACCTACAGTAACCTTTTCTGTTTCAGTATTAGTATCAGCAAAAGTGAATGTTGCATGCTGAGTTGTAGGTTTAATAACTGAAACGCTGATGTTTACTGTCTTTGTGTAGGTCACAGGAACTGTTTTAATATTGTCATTCGCATCAACAGTATAGTTGTTTTCATCTGTATAGGTGTAAATAACTTCATAATCATCGGAAGTACTAAACGCAATCTTTGATCCACTTGCATAAGTAGTACCATTCATTGAAACTGTATATCCCAGTGACTCCCCGTTCTTAGTTGCAGTCAGAATAAACGGATCCCACTCAAAAGTATCCCCTTGATCCATAGCGATTAAAACCTTGCCATTTTCGTAATAGCAGTAATCATTTGAACCATCCGTTTTTGCTACATAGTTCTTTGTGATGTAATCGAAGTTATATGAAGGAGCAATTACACCCTGACCAATAGTAGTATAAGTATCCGGATTTGCTACGATACTATCATTCGTAGGCTTAACGGAATAAACATATCCATCCTGTGACATGAAACTTACAGCTTTGCCAACATAACCGGCTATGTCATCTCTCTTATCTACAGGAACTATTTCATCTGTCAGAGCAATAATACCTGTATTTACCCACTTAACACCATCAATCTCTCTTCTATATTCTGCGTAGTCACCAGTCATCATCTGATTAACAAACTGTGTTGCGTAATCATGAGTAAATTTATCATTAGAAGAAATATTATTGTATTGCTTCAATGTACCATTAATTGTAATAGATGTTAATGCAGGGTCAACGTTTTCGTAGAACACAACGATTCCAAGCCCAATTACTGTTGTACCATCTGCAGCCGTATCATTACCAAGTGCCTGGTTAATTGTAGTTACATCTTCAACTGTAAGATGTCCGTTACGAACGTCAATATTTGCGAAGTTACCACCCTTTACAGTGGTTCCCTTTACCACCAAGCTGCCCTCAACAAGTCGGATAGGAGATGCCGTGTTGGAAAGATAGCAGTTCGTGATTGTGCTGTTGCCTTTCGATAATACCAGTGCACGGTTATAATCATTGCTTGCTTGCGCACCGTATTCAGTATAAACTTTACCAACTACTTTAACATTGTCTAAATGGGCATCTACTAAGCCAATTATATAGTTTTCAGAAACACTGCCGGAACCATTGATTGGTGAATTAGTACAGTCTACAGTAAATCCATTACCGTACAGTGTTGCTCCACCATTAAGATACAGAGTACTAACCGCAGTATTTCCTAACAGAACGGATGTTGTATTATAATTTCCAATTTTACCATTTTCGGCAACATTTGTTGCATCTACAACTTCCAGCATAAGCTCTGTTGGAATACAATACTCATTTTCTGTAATCTTTACTTTTACAACACCTGTACCACTGAACTTGATTTCCCCATTAGCCCAGTCTGATTTTTCAGTAAATTCACCAGTAGCATTTCCGTTAATTGTCTCAACAGTAACCTTAACAGCATCATTGTCAATAATTATGCTGTCGTCTTTAGAACCAAATAGACTTCCTATTGCAACAGCATTCTGGTTGCCTACACGGTACAGGAAATCTGTCTGCACACCAAGTTCTTCTATTTTATTATCAAAAGTACACTTGAACTTCTCAATTTTAGTAACTTTTACATTAGCTGTTGCTGTTTTGCAGAAATTATAATCTGTGATGGAAATAGTTGCTTCACCTAAACCCGTGAATGTTAATGTACCCTTAGTCCAATCATCTGCATTAGGAGTGTAGATTCCTCCAGCCGTACTTCTTTCACTTGCAGGAGATACAAAAACTTGAACTTTATCTTTTATGATTGGATACTTATCATTTAAATCAGTATATTCTCCAAACAATTCACCAATGGTTACACAATAACCATTTCCATACTCAACAGTCTCAGCATTAATAGCTACAAACTTTTCAACAGATTCTTCCTGATCGCCTTCAGTAATATCAAGGTTAGTTACGATACCGCTGTATTTTTCTAATCCAATACTGCTTACACCCCAGCTATAGCCAGTGAAAAGCTGGTGGAATGGCAGATAAATTGCCTGATGATTTTCTTCAGCAGTATGTGTATGTTTACATCCTATTACAGAAGCTCTTTCGTCAGCGTCAACCACACCATTTCCGTTGCTGTCAGTAAAGTTCAGTTCGGAATGAGGTACACGGCTGAACTGGTAGTCTTCTGAGTAAGAAGCCATTGTATTCTTTTCAAATTCGCAGTAGTAGTAATCATTCCAATCGCCGTAGTTTACGGTACATCCAGTTGCGGAAATACCGGTCATGTTCGGAATAGTCTTACCATCTTTGTTTGTAGTGTTATGACGAACGGAACCGATAATCATACCGGAATAACGATATGCGTAGTACTGGTAGTTCGCACAAACGTCGTTATAAACATCAATTATTGCGGATACGTGGCAGTTTTCGAAACTGATTGTATCGCCTGTAGCATTTCCGCTGCCATCAACATTACCACGATACATACCAACCAGACCACCACATGCAACGTCCCAGGAGCCCCAGAGAGCGGAGATTTTGTTGGAATTATCAACTGTAATGTTCTTCAGAGTAATGTGATCGTCGTTAGCGGCAGAAGTATCGCCTGCAATACCGATGATACCGCCGTTACCAGTGTTGTAAACACGCGGATTACAATTAGTTATTGCAATATTTTCAAACTTAGCATCGCCATCTGCATATGCAGCGATTACACCTGTTGGTGTAAATTCACCATCAGATGAGAAATTGTCAACAGTAAGGTTCTTTACAGTACCACCTTTTACGTAACCGAAGAGACCCATGGCATCTTTGTAGTGGTTTGGAGTACCAGAGTAACCATCGTTGTAATCGCCGAACATTTCCCAAGTATTCTGGTAGAAGTTTGAGATGGTGTGACCGTTGCCATCGAAGGTACCTTCAAAAGAGCTTACGCTGCTTGTTACAGAGCCGCCGCTTACTTTTTCATAGTTCTTATTACTGTTATAGTAACCGATTGGATAGAAGATAGAAGGAGCATCAACTACACCATATCCAAGATTTACATCTGCTATTAATTTAACTGTTTTGCCCGAGAAATCATCCTGTTTCTGACCATTCATACCACCAACAATAGCACCAAATGCAGCAAGCTGGTCGGCATTGTAGATTGTCAGTTCTTTTGCATCAGCATCATACCAAGTGTAGTCAAATTCACCTTCCCACGCATTAACTGTATCTGCAAACAGTGCTACTTCGGAGAAAGTAGCCATTGCAACGGTTACAGCACCAGTTTCAGCGTCATATGTAAACTGGTTGTGTGTATTTAAAGCTGCTGCGTCAGCAACATATGTCATTTCAGTTCTTACGCTGTCTTCTATATGGAAAAGCTTATAGTTACCCATGTTAAGATACTTAGGAAGAATTTCACCAAGTTCAATAATTACAGGTACGTTATTATTTTCAGCCAGACCATCAATATGAATATCCACAGGAATCAGCATTTCATCATTTACTGCTGTGATTCCGCTTTCTGAAGTGTGGAGTGGATTTACTGTTAATTTAAGTTCGCTTACATTATCAGCAAGTGCAGCGCCGGCAGGTACTGTAGCAATAATACCATTGCCAGACATTGTTACTTTGCTTGCAACTACACCATTATTTGAAGCTACAGGTGCAGTTACGCTTGTTGCAGTGATAGTTGCGCCTGGTGTGGCACCGTTATCGTAATTCTTATCAAAGCTATCGGATTCGTAAGTACACTGAGTTGCGAGTGCTTTGATTTTAAAGCCTTCGCCAAGGTCTGCGCCCTGATACTCATTGCCTGCAGTTGTTATCATCTGTAAAGCAATAGCAATGACAGTTTCACCGGATTTGTGTTCAGTACTCTGCTGGGTTGCAGGAAGAAGTGTTCCTTTAATTACCCTGCCGCCGTTCATCATAGCGTCAAGCATTCCAACAGAGCCGAAACCGCTCTGTCCGAGATTTGTACGGTCAGTAATGTTTCCATTTACATTTTCAGTCGCATACACCTGAATAACCTCAGCCAGTTTAGCCTCAGCAGTCCCCTCTTTTTCAAGAGTAATATCAAAGTTAAAGGCCAAATCGCCTGTATTCTTGATTTTTATGTAGCGGACTTCTGTATATCCAGGTTCCCAGTTTGTTTCGTTATTGAAAAGTGTGTTATAACCATCTTCTTCAACGCTGTGCCACTGGCCATTATCCAAATCATCAGTCCAAAGCATATCAATCTTCAGATTACCTGCCTTAACAATATTGCCTGTGCTTGTCACACTGTCAGTAAACCACGCAAAAGTAGTTCCTGTGAGCATCGCAACGCACAGAACCAGAACTAACAGGTTAGTAAATAATTTTTTCTGTGTGGATTTCATTGTTTAACTCTCTCCGTTTAAATGTGATTATATCTTTTCTAGTATAAAATTCTTTCAGTAATCAAAAGGCACAGCCGTATGGGATGCCCTTTGATTACCCCGCTCGCTGAGCGGGGATGATAATATTACATTTACTATTACTATTCCGTTTCAGTTTCTGGGGATACAGGGAATGTGTAATTAATAGTTTTTACATTATAGAATTCACTCGCATCATCAGGATTTGTCAGACGAAGCATTACAGTAAATGTTGCACCATCAAGTTCATCACCAACGTGACCAACGCCACAAATGAATGTTCCAACATGCTGAACTACATCAAGGTAAGTCCAAGGGTTAGTTGTAACACTTTCAAGGAGTCCGATTTCATTATTGGCAGGAAGAGTAAGGTCCCCGTTATGGAATCCTACCCAGCCAAAGCTTCCATAGTTACCGCCAAGGAAAATTTCATTTGCACCAAGCTCCTTATCAAGCATTACATAGAAATCACAGTACCAGTTTGCATAAGGGTTTTCTTTTGCCACATCAAGGTTATTAATGTGCTCTTCTGGGCATGAGAAAGTATAAGCTGCTTCAAGATTTGCATCTAAACCTTCTGTAGGAGACCACTGTCCGTAGCTACCCCAATCCAATTCAGTATTTTCATATTCTGAAGAACGAACAACAGTTGCTTTTGGTAATTTACTTTCATCTTCTGTTGGAGGTGTATATACAGAGTTCGCATTATATACAAAAGTAAATGGGCTGAACTCTGTTACTTCAAACTTGATATATCCTGTATTTGGATCGTAAGTGGATGTAATTTCTTCGTCATAGTGATATACCTTAACAGTTGCTGGGTCAAGACCTGGAGCAATTGTATAAGTTACCTTTACAGGATCAGTATTGCCGTCTTTAATGCCTTCAACGGAAATATCGAAAACTTCAGCTATGCTGCCTGCAGCAATTGTGAAGTTGCCCTTATAATCTGATTCAGTTACGTTTGCTGTTCCTTTTTTTGTTCCATCTACACCTTCAGCTAATGCTTCTGCTGGAATTACAACAGAACCGATTTTTTTATTATCTTCAACAGTAACAATTGGAAGTTCAAGCGCAGTTTTTCCTGTTTCTAAAGTTCCTGTTGCTTCATATGCGTACTTGGCATTTTCATCATAATCAGTTCCGAAGCTGTCGTCTTCTGCCATCAGCTGAGCAGCGGAAACACGGATGTCGAATGTTGTGCCAAGTGTCAGACCCTGATAATCGTTACCTGCATCTTCATTCATTTTCAGTGCGATAGTAGCTAAGTCAAAATCGTTCTTATTTTCTAACTTATCAGCAATTACAAGGCCATTTTCCTGTGCAATTACATCTGACAGCATGCCAATGTAAGTAAGGTGGTTCTCTAAATCTCTTGTTGCAGGCTTTGCCACTTCAGAAGGTGCATACCATACTTCAATAACATCAGCAATATCAAATTCCTGAGCTTTAGTTTCCACAGTTTCGTTCACAATTACGTTCATTGTGTACTTCAGAGCTAAGCTGCCGTTGTTAACAACCTTTACGTTAGCCCATTCAGTGTAACCAGGTTCCCAAAGAGCATCTGCGCCAAAAATTGGATCATTGCTATCCTTGATGGAAGCATACTCATTTCCATCTTTAAGCTGTAAATCAATCTTCAGTGTACCAGCCTGAATCTTGTTGCCGGAGCTTGTTACTGTGTCTGTGAACCACGCATATGTAGATCCCGCAAAAGCAGTTACACAGAGAACAAGTACCAGCAGACTTGAAATCAGCTTGGATTTTGTGTTCATTTTCATGATTTTCTTCCTTTCTTTTTTATAAACTTAATTTGTTTTCCATTACATTGCTTCCAACATCATGGAAAACAACATAATTTATGTTACTTAGCTGAATAGAAGCCGGAGCTAAGTTTTCAGCAATCAAAAGGCACTGTCTGCGGAAAGTTCCCGCCGGGAATGCCCTTTGATTGCCGCCCCTAAAAGGGGCAGCGAAAAATTATTAAATTCCTTTAATTATGCAATTGGATCACCGTTTGCATCACAGTAAATAGAATCTGTGAAACCATACAGAACTGGTGCTTTACCACTATTGTTGAAAGTATTAGTTCCATCAAAAATATCAACATTCAGCAGTGTCTTCTGCTTATCTACTTTATCCTGAGTACCGAAATCAGCTAAAGTGTAGTTATGAACCCAGTAGCAATATTTACCTGCAAGTGTACTATTCTTGATAGTTACATTGTTCATGTCGTTACCGGAATTGAACACACGAACTGCGATGTAAGTAGATTCTAAAGTAGAGTATTTTACATTCAGAGTAACTTCTCCCCAGTTGTTCAAATGAACTGCAAATGCCATATCAGAGCCACCTAAATTCTTGATAGTTGCATTTTCAATATTCAGCACACCACCTGCAGTAACATTGAATACATTTGTTGAATTACTCCATCCCATATTATCACCAACATGTTCAACGGTAATTGTGCCATCCTTAACTGTTAAAGTGCCACCATTTGCATCAAATAAGTTTACATTTTTGCCAGTTTTATCAGATACACCAGTAATTGTATAACCATTTAAGTCAAGAGTTACATTATTGCTAACAGTTACTGTATTATCTGCATCCATTTCGATGTCAGAACCTAAAGTCACTGTTCCGCCAGCAGCGATAGCAGCCTTCAGTGCAGCTTCAGTTGTAATGAGCTGGTTTCCGGCTTCATCGAAGTAAATAGTCTCATTGAAACCATATCTGATTGGGCTTGGGCTGGTAGCATTTGCTGCTGTAAATGTATTTCCATTATTGAAAATATCAAATTTTAGACGAGCTTTAACCAGAGCTTCATCGTACGCAGCAGTTGCTCCGGAGTATACTTTACCGCCCATATCAGCACTTGCGTAATTATGAACCCAGAATGCTCTGTTGCCACCGGAAACGAGTTTACTGTTTTCAATAGTAACATTATTCATATCAGGACCGCTGTTGAATACACGAACAGGACAGTATGTAGCTTTGATTGTGGAATCTGTGATTTTAAGTGTAGCATCGCCCCAGTTGTTAAGGTGAACACCGAAGTTCATGTCTGTACCGCCAAGATTGTCAACTGTTACATTATCAAGATTCAGTACACCACCACCAGTTACATCAAAGATAGTTGCTGCACCATTCCATGCCATATTAGTTCCTGTATGTTTCATGGAAACAGTACCGTTCTTAACAGTTAAAGTACCACCCTTTGCATCGAACAGGAAGTTGTGTGTTGCAGTTCTTGTATTTTCGCCATATACTTCATAACCAGCTAAGTCTAAAGTAATTTCCTTGCCGGATGTAATTACAATTGTTGTATCAGTTGCTAAAACAGCATCTTTTAATAATGTGATTTTGTCACCTGATTCAGCGTTAGCAAATGCACCTGCTAAGAAGAGGTATCCTGTTTCTCCGATCTTAGCTTCGTTAAGCACTGCAGAGTTTGGATTAGAAGCAATCTCTTCCTGATCTGCAGGAGTAATGTCCGGAACGATTGTGATTTCAGCATTGTTCTTTACAGCTGCTGCTGCAACATCTGCAGGTGTAGCTAATGCAGTACCTTTAACTGCATCGTAAGCAATTGCCTTACCTGTAACTGCAAATGTACTGAAGTGAGTTGTCTTAAATTCAAGTCTACCTGATTCTGGATCATATTCAACTGTTGTTGGATCTACATCTGGTAATCCTGTGTTATTAGAATCAACATAATTTACTGTAACTTCAGCAAGACCTGGAGAAATATAAGTTACTACAGTATAAACTTTACTGTCCGAAAGTACTCCTGTAAACGGAACTCCATTTTCCTTAATCACAACTGAAATTTCAGCTACCTGTGCACCTCCTGCTTTTACATTAAACAGAGTATTTTCAGTTGATACTTCTGCTGTATAAGTTTTGGCCGTATCAAGACCATCTGTTGTAATAGTAGTGTTCTTTGCTACAGCTGCAGGAGCAACTGGTGCCGCAAAGGTTGTCTTTGTACCGTCTGTTGTGCCTGTTACAGTTTCAGTTTCAATGACAGGTTCATATGTAGCATTTTCATCATATGTGTTGTCGTAGCTGTCTGATTCTGCCATAAGCTGTGTAGCCTTGATTACGATATCAAATGCCCCAAGTTCAAGTCCCTGATAAACATTATCATCGCCAGGAAGGTCTTCCGGCATCTTGAAAGCCATACCCATTACTTCAGAACCATTAGGCTGAATTTCGCCAACAGTAGTTGATGAAATACCTGTAATGAAGTCTTTAAGAGTTCCAAGTTTAGTCCAACCAGCTAAAGTACGGTCAGCAGGATAGCCTGCTACTGCATCTGCTTCAGTTGCAAATTCTTTAACATAAACATCAATTGCTTCTGCCAGTTTAAAATCACCATTTTCAGCAGTAAGCTGTGCCTGCCACTTAAGTGCAAGAGTGCCATTGTTTACAACTTCGAGCATCTTAACCTCTACACGACCAGGTTCAAAATTGTTGTAAACAAAGATCGGATCTTTCTGGTCTGTGATTTCTTGCCATGTACTTCCATTGTAATACTTCAGACCCACATCGAGTGTGCCAGCCTGAATCTTATTGCCGCTGCTTGTTACACTGTCTGTAAACCACGCGTATGTAGAGCCAAAGAACGCAGTTACGCAAAGAACGAGCACAAGCAGGCTTGCCATGAGCTTGGACTTTGTTGAGTTCATTTTCATGATTTTCTTTTCCTTTCTTTTTTCTTTTTTACGGTAACCCCCTCCAATCATAAAAATCGGAAAAGAATCGCCAATTTTTTTGCTCGGCCGAATTGAGGGGCAGGGCCAGGCTTTCAGCAATCAAAAGGCACAATCTGCGGAAAAGTCCCGCAGGGAATGCCCTTTGATTGCCGCCCGCGGTTGCGGACAGCGAATGTCTATTTATAACGTTGTGCTTGAAGTTTGGAATTCACTGATGGAAATCATCAAATCAAATATTTTGTAGGCTTCTTTATAAGTATTATCTGCCGTTTCCTGCATATGCAGAACAATTGCGGCTGTCTTTTCTGCACTTAAATCAAGGCTGCCATGTGCCACACCATCGTGGTCCAAAGATGCAAGTATAACCTGCGCCAAAGTACCTGCATATTTAGCAGTTGCAAGGTCCGCCTTGGTTACTGAATGATTAACATCTTCGATAAAATATACATCTATTACTTGCGCAATATCTACACCCACAGGATGTGTTTCAGTTTCACTTACTTTTAAGCAATACTGAAGAGGGACATTGCCTATATTCTCAAGATTCACATATCTCACCTGGGTATAGCCGGGTTCCCATTTTTCATACTGGAAGATTGCTGATGTTACTTCGCTTCCACCTGTCTCTTTAACAACTGTCCATGAGTCAGTCCATGATTCTTTCCAGCTGAGTTCTGCAGACAGAACTTGGCTCTTCAGAGCCTTTTCTGGATTATCCTCGACATACTCCGTATACCAGGCATATGATGAACTTGTCAGCAATGATATGCAGAATAAACACACCAAGCCGCTTCTGAGCAGTGTTTTGATTGTTTTTTTCATGCCGGGTACCTCCTGTTAGTTTTTGTCGATATTTGTCGAATCAGCCGCCTTAGAATCGTCTGCCATAGATTCAACCGCTTCCTGCGGCTGTGCTGGCTGCGCCGGTGCTGCACCTGCCCCTGTCTGCGCCTGTCTTTCGATCATCGCGCGGAGCTCTGCGATTTCGGCGCGCATCTGGTCTTTTTCCTGGCGGTCGATCTGCTGCTTGAGGGCATTGATCTGTGCCATGAGCTCGGCCTTTTCAGGGTCAACATAACCATAACCCGGTGCCTGGCCGTAAGGTGCGCCGTAGTATGGACCGCCGTACTGAGCGTACTGTCCGCCCGGTGCGCCCTGCGGCGGAACTTGCTGCCACTGGCCGCCCTGATTTGGCGCTGCCTGCTGTTCATGCTGCTGGCTGCCCATGCTTTCCTGGGTCTGCTGCGGTCCGGCCTGAGTCTTGGTGCCCTGCTGCGGTGCCTGCCATCCCTGCGGCGGCATCTGCTGACCTGGCACGTAGCCGAATGTTTCGTACTTATACTGCTTAAACAGCACCAGGCACTGCATTGCCTGGTAGGCGATAATGGCCAGGAAAGGCAATAAAATGCAGATTACGTAGCCCATCGGCTGCTTCTGGAAAGACACGAACATGCCCAGTTTCGGGATGCGTCCGGTGTATTTGCCTAAAATATACGGATATGTAACGATGGTCTGGTCGTCTACGCCGGTGGTTGTACCGTAGGTGACGAAGCCGGGCTCGCCGTTGTTGTTGTAAGTCGCTTTGCGGATTTTGTGGGTCACCACCTGGCCGAAGCTCTCAGAGTTCTGGGAGATGAAAGTGATGATATCACCTTCAGCAAGCTGGGCAGGGTCTTTGACTTTTTTGCTGATGATCAGGTCGCCGGCCTGGAAGTCGGTGGCCGCCATGGAGTCGCTGAGCACCGCAAAGAATCTGAACCCCAGCAGGCTTCTGTCACTTTTGTCGAAAAAGATCACAGAAACCGATGTAAAAATCATTACGCATATGGTCAGCACGCTGACCACTTTGATAAATATGTCCTGGGCTTTATCCCATGTTTTTTTCATTAATTATTCCATCCTTTAAGTGTTTGTGTTTCGGGGTCTATGGCTGCTGCTGATTGCGGAGCTGCTCAAGCAGAGCCGGACTGCCGATTCCCGGAAGCTGCGCGTTTGCGTCGTAATCACTGCCGAAAGCGTCGCTTTCATCTGCCGCCTGAGTTGCTACAACGTCCAGCCCAAAGATCAGTTCCGGTGGGTTCACAGTGTTCGGGTAGTTGATTTCTTTGTCGAGACGTGACGGCATGCGCACCACGAGTGTTTCAACTCTGCTTGTTCCCGGAGCAAGGTTGCCCTTGACGATTGCAATCTCTGCATCAGGGTCTTCGGTTGTGTACTTGTTCACGTGTTTCAGGAAAGCGCTTGCCTCCGGATCAGTCGTTGTATCCACTCTTTCTGGAGCCACCACGCCTTCCGCATGGCCGACTGTCAGGTACTGGGAAAGCTCAAAGTTCTGACCCATCACATTGATGGAGCCTGTTTCCTCAAGAATGTTCAGAGAAAACTCGTATTTCAGCGCCAGGCTGCCGTTGTTTCTGATGCGCAGGTACACGTGCTGTGAATGACCCGGAAACCAGGAATCGTCGTCGTGGAAAGTGTTGCTGTTTCTGAGCAGCGGATGCCAGTCGTCATCGTTTCCGCTATGGCTGAAATCAAGCTCCACATCCAGAGTTCCGACCTGAATAGTGTTTCTCTGTGAGGTAGCCTGGTCAGTGAACCACGCATAGGTTGTTCCCGCACACGCCGCAATACATATCAGCAAAAGTGCCACGCTTATAATCAATGCAGTTTTTAAAAGTTTCTTGTCTGCCATGTTTATATCCTTTTCTTTTTTATTGTATCGGCGCCGTCATGCTCGCTCCGCTCGCACGGCCTGCCGGCCGCCCGCACTGCTCCGCAGCGCGCGCCGGCGCCTCGCGCCAGTAAAATTCTTTCAGCAATCAAAAGACACTTGGATAAATGCCCTTTGATTGCCGCCCCGCGGTTGCGGGGTGGCATTATGGGTTTTATTAATTACTTATTTTACGATGATGTTAGCGCTTTCGTGGCCGGACATCTGAGTTGTTGCGTTGATAGTAACATTATCAAGAGTCAGCTTTGCGTTAGTAGCACCAGCACGAAGAACGATAGCGGCATCGCCATCAACATTGTCAGAAGTAATAGTGCTGTTGATTACTTCATATTCTTCCACAACACTATTATCACTTTCGCCAAAACGAAGACCATATTTGTCTACATCGATAGTACAATCCTTAACAGTTACATTTAAACTGTTGTTGAAGTTGATACCACGAATAGACTTAACAGTACAATTTTCAACAAGAACACCATCGATGCCCTTAAGCTGTGCTAAAGAGTGAGCTCTTTCAGTAGCAGTACAGTTTTTGATTGTCAGGTTCTTATCACCACCTGTGTATGACTTGATACCTACAGCACCTGGAACATCAAATGTACAATTTTCAATTGTTACATTGCAGGTATAACGAGTGTTGTTATCACCAGATTTACCTAAGTCAATGCAAGCATCTCCTGTAATGCTGTTAGCTCTGAATACCAGGTTCTTAATTGTAAGGCCTGAAGACATAATTTGGCCGGACTTACCATCAACAGTCAGTACACCGTCAAAAACTTTTCCGTTAGCATCAATTGTGCTAGACTTATCTTTCGCCTGAGTGAAAGTTAAATTACCAGTAATGTTATCTGAAAGAATGATGTTTTCAGCACCTGCGTCTAATGCTTCCTGAAGAGCTGCATTATCAGCTACAATTGTTGGAGCTGGTGCACCTGTAGCTTCTGCGAACCACTTTGCAGCATTAGCCTTATCTACAATACCAAATGATTCATTCAGCGCTGTTGTTGCAGAATCAAAACCATCAGCCTGAACAGCCTGGGAAAGTACAAGAATATCATATTTTTCACCGTACTTAGCTACATCTTCGTTGTCACAAGTACGATCCATGTAAACCTGCTTTAATGATGGAATTGTTGTTTCTGTAGGATCAAGTTCGTTAGCATATGTATAAACGATTACATCGTAACGAACACCTCCAATAACTACATCTGTGATATATTCTGTTCCTTCAAATTCACCACTTACTGCTGGATTTAAACTTTCCTTTGCATTATGAACAATGTGGATATCTGTTCCATTGATTGCCTCGCCTTCAAAAGCGATAATAGTACGAACATATGCCTTGCTCTTGCCTTCGTTCTTTACAGTAACGAACTTGTCTACAACATTCTTGTCAGCGCCAAGAGCTACGGTCTTCCATGCTTCGTCATTTGCAACTGCCCAATCAGCAGAAGCAGCCCATTCAATACTGCTACCTGTATATACAGCTGGAAGCAGAGGCTTATCCTGAGTGAAGTCAGTAAGACCACTTGCGCCACGTTCCTGCTCGATCTGATCGATCTGAACACTACCCATTGTCATTGTGTTCACGTCCTGATCAGTATCAGTCAGATACGCTACTGTGCCTGTGATTGCAAGTGTTGCAGTCAGAGCCACTGTGAGTAAAAGTGTTAAAAACTTTTTCATTTTGATAATTCCTTTCTTTTATAAAATTTTTAAAGTTTAAACATTATTTCAACGCCCTTTGTGTCAGGCGATTGATGATTAATTAATTGTTCTAAGCTCCATGTACCGGAGTCACATCTGTATTCCATACGATTGTGCTGTCTTCAACCAGTCCGCATCCGCAGTAATACATAACAGCAGCCTTTGCAAGTCCACCATCATTAAGCGTATTTCCGCTTCCTGTGATTGTAAGGTTTCTGCAGCCATGTACTGCGCCTTCCAGCTCAAGTCCGCCAAAAGTGCCTTTGCCGGAAGTAGTTCCTGCGTTGACTGTATTGCCGGTAAAGTTCACTTCCGTATTGCTGTCAGGCTTGGCCGCTATCTCAACTGCGTACATGTACGGATCGTTAAAGATACAGTTTCGGACGGTTATGCCTGTGTATGCAGTAAGAGGAGTCTGACCTCCGCAGTTGAATGTAATGCCGTCAATTGTCAGGTTGCTGTAAAGCTTCATCTGTCCTTCTATAATTGTTCCGGAAGTACCATTCAGTGTTATGTTCTTGCCTGCCAGTACATCAAAGTCACCGACATCGTATGTTCCTGCAGCCATATTGATTGTTCTTGGTTCTGTTCCTGCATTTGCTATTGCGCTCTTAAGTTCGGCAGCGGTGGTTACTGTTACAGTTCCCGGATTCGGAGCGGGAGGTGTTGTTACAACAGCACCTGATGTCAGTACCCATGCCTCCTGTGCATCCGATGTGGCTGTGTACTGAACTGCATATGCTGTAATGGCAAGCTGCGGATAAAGCTTCACTGCCAGCTCATTGCCTGACGCGTCTTTGTCCAGGGCATTGATCATTTCCTTGGTTACTGTACTGAGGACAGTAACTGTATCATCCTTGATTACCCGGAAAGTCTGGTCTGCCGTATCATCCCTTGTTACTATCTGATAATACACTCCCGGAACTCCATTAAGGGCGTTCCAGCCATCCGCCATCTGGTAGGACAGGTACTCGTCAAAGTTATCGTTTGCACCGCCTGACTTTTCCATCTTTACGAAGAGCCAGTGATCTTCGCTGCCTCTGATTACAGTAACGAGCGGATCTTTGATGATTGTACTGCCCGGTACCATTTCGTAGGTGTTGGTATTCGGGCTTAAGTCGCCGTCAAGACTGGTTTCAGTTTCTGTAAGAGTAATGTTTATATCTCCGTAAGTAAAAGTGTTTACTACCTGATTTGAAGCGTCCAGCAGCCATGCCATGGTTCCGCCCATTACTCCTCCGAGTAATATGACGAATACCAGGAGAAGAACAATTATGGTGGTGCTCAAAGCACCTTGTGTCTTCTTTTTTTCAGACATGTTTTAAATTTCCTTTCTTAAGCAATAATCAGTGTGATTTGCCTACGGCTGCTGATTATTCTCCAGTTGCCTCTGGCTGTCAAACGCTGCCCACGCTGCAGTTTCGTCGCCGAAGCCTGCCGCCTGAATTGCATGTGCAGTCACTGTGATTTTAAACTTTTCGTCCACTCCTGTGGTTGTTTCATCATCGCCAAGGAGTGCCAGTTCTGTGCTGTTCATTTCCTCAGGTACCTTAAATCCTGTAAAAAGTGCCTGGAGCTGACTGTCCTGTGAATGTGTGCCTCTGGAAGCATCCCAGAAAGTCTGCGGTGTTGGGTCCGCCGCTTCCCTGTATCTGAACTCGTATGTTACTGCACCGTTTTCTTCTTTGATGATACCGGTTGTTTCCCATACTGCATTATCCCAGCCTGTCACAAAATTCTGCGGCAGGAATCCTGCCCCGAAAATCTGATCCAGCTGAGCCTGCGTTCTGTTCATGGTAACGAGCATACGGACATAACATTCTTCGCTGTCCGCCAGAACTGTTACGCTCGGGTCTTTGGTATAAGTCTGACCCGGAAGCAAGTGATATTCGTTACCTGCCTCGGTACGGTCTGTTCCTGTTGGAGTACCTGATTTATCAACAATGATTTCGTCAAGTTTAATTTTTACCTTGCCGACAGTAAAAGTGTTTACTATATAATCATCATCCACGAGATAGGCCATGGTAGCCATCATGGATGCAGTTCCTATCAGGATCAGGCACATTACAAGCAAAAGCACCTTATTCCTTGTTTTCACTTTCTATTACCTCCTTTGCAGGTTGTTTGCCTTGTTTTTCTTTAAGCGCCGCGTTGAGAAGCTCTGACATGAGCGTTACCAGCAGCATTGCTGCACACGCTGCGATTGCTGCCAGTCTTCCCTGTCTGGTTCCGAGGAACATTGCCAGGTAACCCATATAAGGAATCTTAAAGACTACTTTACCGATGATGTCATCCGGTTCAACCAGAGTCCCGTCAGCCACATTATTGCTGTCGCCCTGTGTCTGGAAACTCACCTTCTGCGGATTATTTTCATCGTGGATTATATCGATAATTCTGTGGGTCACTACAGTTTCTTCAGAAAGTCTGAAAGTAATTACGTCTCTTAACTCAAGAGTTGCTGTGTCAGCTTCCATTACATAAACCATTGACCCAACCGGATATTCCGGCTCCATAGATCCTGAAAGTACAGTATAGACTTGTAATCCGAACAGACGCACACCGACCATAAGCATTGCTATGATGACCATCAGGATTACAAGAATCGTCGAAACGGCCTTCAAAAGCTTATTCAATGTCGCCATAATTATAATCTTTCTCTCCTTTCTTTACTATGGTTACTTATGTAGATTTTCGCCCTGTTTTCGTCCTCTTCTGATGGCCTTTCGGCAAAAAGGGACATAAAAGGACAGTATTCTACATTATTATGAATAGCATACTCCTTTATTTGCCAAAAGTCAATCTAGTATCGAATACTAGGTCCATTTATTTTTCCTCTGAAACCAAGTATTTCCAAAGCTTTTTGCTAAATGAAAAGGACCATCTGTACGGACGGTCCCTGTTTGTTTTTTATAAACTTTTTGTGTATTTTTTGCATCTGGTGGCTTGCTCTATTCCTTGCTCTATTCCCTGTTCAATACCTTCGGCAAATCCCTCTTCATGCCCTATTTCGTACTTAATGTCCATTAATTCCTGCAATGTCATCTGTCTTCGCCTCCATTCACTTGTATTGTACTTCCGTACCTCTCTGTCGATTTTTTCTACAAGCGCGCTGGGTTGTGCTGTGTCTGGTGCTTTGATGTATGAATAGAACGCTTTAAGGTTGTCCGGAACTTTTTCCGGCGGGCACGCTGTATTTAAGATTATTTTATATGTATCATCGTTCAAAGTCAAGTCACATCCCTGCTATCGCCTGCATACTATAAAATAGCGGAGGTGAACCAATGGCACTGGATACAAGAGAACTTTTTGCCAGGCTGATACAGTGTGAAGCCGGCGGCGAAGGCACGGACGGAATGCAGGCGGTTGCCACAGTCATAATGAACCGAGCGGAAATAAACACTGGCGAGTTCGCCAGGGTAAGCAACGGCGGCGACGTGCGGGCGATTATAACCCAGCCGGGGCAGTTTGTATGCATGCGCGAAACTGTAGGCGGTCAGTATAATCCCCAGAATGTCTACAACATGACTCCCACCCAGGAACATTACGACATTGCAGACTGGGCACTGGCCGGAGGCCGGCTGCAGGGTGTGGACCATTCCCTTTTCTTTTTCAACCCTTACAGCAGCACATGTCCTGCATATTTTCCGACCCGTGTAGGCGTCATTCACAACCGTGTAGGAGATCATTGTTTTTACATTCCTACCGAGCTCTACAAAGAAACTTAAACTTTATATTTCAGGAGGTTTTTTATGGCACCTTGCTGTCAGAACTATGTCACACCTACGATGATAAAAAAAGGTCAGGTTACAGTCGGCGACCGGATACAGCTGGATGAGGATGTGCTTGTCAGCGCGCCTGCCGAAGAAAGCGTATCTGCCGATATCAGCAGCCCATCCGAAGAAAGCGTCCCTGCTGCTGCCACCATGTCCGCAGCAGATCAGCAGTTCCAGGCAGAGCAGCGGTTTCAGGCAGCTGAAAACGCTGACAGAGCAGAAAGAGCAGAACCTGCTCCGGGAAGCAGTACTGTCACCCAGAACAACTGGGGCGGCACATGGGGAAACGTGAATGGTATGGGCGGTATGAACACTGCCGGAAGCACTGCCGCTGGCTGGGGCCAGCCCGGAATCGGAAGACCTGTGGACCTTTCTTCTCTGCCGCTGATTTTTGACGAAATGACCAACTACGCCAATACTCTTAATAACAGCGGCGGCAATACGCCGGATTACGGAATTCCGAGTCACCCTATGGTTCCGCCTGAATACGGCCAGTCCATCGACTACGATTCGATGCAGTACATGAATGGGTTCCTGCGTACACAGATAGGCCGCGGCCTCATGGTACAGCAGCTCATCGGCTCAGGCAATACTGTGGACCGGTACGGTTTCCTCGTAGGCGTAGGCAACAACTACCTGCTTCTGCAGGACATAACCAACGGCAACATAATGGTGGTAGACTTCTATACCGTCAAATACGTGTACATTTACTATTCGCAGCCGGTTTTCCCTTCTTTCCGGCCACCGGAAGCCCGGTAATTCTGCCGACCTGTCCATCATCCCAAAAAAACAGAACCGCTTCACAGCATCATCTGCTGCGGAGCGGTTTATTTCAGTATTGGTTTAGTATTCGCTGAAAAGTTCCAGGATTTCCTCTGCGACTTCTTCAGGAGTTTTTCCGTCCATAAGGATTTCTGCGTCGCACCAGCTGCGGTACAGAGGCAGGCGGTCTTTGTACAGACGTTCCAGCGGATTGGCAATGCTCAGAGGGCGGCCATCCACAGGGAGCTGGGTGATGTCCCTGTTGAGGAACACGATGAAACTGTTCGGTGCCAGGAAATAGTAGTTTTCCTCTTTCTTGATAATCCCGCCGCCGCATGAAATCACTGAGCCTGTATTGTGCTCAAGCTCGCATGCTGCCCAGGTTTCCAGGTCGCGGAAATACTCTTCACCGTCATCCTTGAAAATATCAGGAATCTGACGGCCTTCTTTTTCAACAATCATTGCATCGGTATCAAAAAACGGGCGGTCCAGTTTTTCGGCCAGGATTTTTCCTATGGTAGTCTTGCCTGCACCCGGCATGCCGATAAGTGTGATATTCTGTTTTTCCATGCGTATATCTGCAACAATCCGGTCCACAATTTCATCCCTGTTATCAGGCACATGCTGCATGAAAAGCATTGCTGCAAACATGGCCTGAGAAACCAGCATTTCCAGTCCGTTGACCGCGTTGATCCCGCACTTCTGCGCCTGACAGAGGAAGTTTGTTCTCAGCGGATTATATATCAGGTCGACAGCCCACTTCAGGTCAGGAAATGAGCCCGGAAAAACCAGAGAATCTCCTGTCTTCGGGTACATGCCCACCGGTGTTGTGTTTATAATCATTGAAGCATCCCTGTGTTCAGCAACATCGCCGAAAGTAACAGGACCTTTGCGGCACATGACAACCGTTTCTTCAGGTGACATGCTCTTAACCACTGCCTGCACAGCCTTGGAGGCACCGCCGTCTCCAAGAATCAGAACTTTGCGTCCGTCAAGGGATTCACACGTATTGTCAAGCATGCGGCCAAAACCAAAGTAATCGGTATTGTAACCGATAATTTTTCCGTTATGGCGTATGATTGTATTTACTGCGCCTATTTCTTCAGCCTCCTGCGCCAGTTCATCAAGAAAAGGAATTACAGCTTCTTTGTACGGTACAGTAACATTCAGTCCTTCCCACTCGTCTCCCCTCAGGAAAGCATCCAGTTCTTCAGGTTCTTTTTCAAAAAGGACATAATCATACGGATGTCCTGCTGCCTCACCTATTGCCTTGTGTATCTGAGGACTGAAACTGTGTCCCAGCTTGCGGCCAAGCAGGCCAAAAGATCTTTTGTTTTCTCTCATTTTTAAATTCCTTCATCCTCAAGCATTCTGTATCCTACACCCAGCTCAGTGAAAATGTATTTAGGTTCACCCGGATTCGTTTCCAGCTTGCGTCTGATATTTGCCATGTTTACTCTCAGTATTCTGTTGTTGTCGTCAGCATATGGTCCCCATACCTGATTGATAAGTGTGTCGTATGTCATCACCTTACCGGAATGCTGAGCCAGCAGAGAAACGATTTTATACTCAACTCTTGTCAGATGTATTTCCTGTCCTCCCAGAGTTACCAGTCTCTTTTCAAAATCAATCACAAGTCCGTCAGCAGAATATGGTCTGTTACTGTTTACCGATGCGTTTGCCATTTTATTGTTGTGTCTGATTGCAGTACGTATTCTTGCAAGAAGCTCGCTTGTTCCGAAAGGCTTTGTAATATAGTCATCAGCACCCGCATCCAGCGCAATAACCTTTTCTTTTTCCTGTGTACGGGCAGAAATAACGATGATAGGCATGCTGGACCATTCCCTGGTCTTTTTTATGATATCAATTCCATCCATGTCAGGAAGTCCAAGGTCCAGAAGCACCAGATCCGGCAATGAAGATGTAATTGCTGCCAGTCCGTCCTTCCCGTTAGATGCCGTAACCACCTTGTAATCGCTGCCTGAAAGAGTTTTGCTTATAAAGTCACATATACTCTTTTCGTCTTCAATAATTAAAACTGATACTTTCTGATACATTTTATTCCTCCGTTTCCTCAGGCAGGGAGAAAATAAATTCCGCCCCGTCAGGATGATTCTTTGCTCTTATTTCACCACCGTGTGCATGTATAATGGTTTTACATATTGAAAGGCCTATGCCCATGCCCTTGTATCCGTCCGACCGTGTGGTTTCATCCTTGTTTTCTTTTCTGTAACCTTCACCATCAAAGATGGTTTCCAGTTTATCTTCATCAATTCCCACCCCATAATCCCGGATGTGGAAAAATACATTGTTTTCTTTTTCTGTAATGGTCAGTTCCAGAGCCTGCTTGCTTTTTGCATGAAGCTGTGCATTCTGCAGTATGTTGAGAATTACCTGCTGTATGAGCATGGCATCCATCATTACCATAATATCTTCATCAGATACCTTCACCCGCACTTCGGCATTCTGAAAACGTTTTTTAAACTGTATAACCGCTGCAGAAACTACTTCATCAACCGATTCCAGTTCCTTATTTACTTTAGCAGTATCATTATCAATACGTGTAACTGAAAGGAGATTTTCAACCATATTCAGCAGCCAGTTTGCATCATTGTTTACATATATGACAAGGTCTCTTTTTTCATCATCACTCAGTTTATCTTCCATTTCAAGATACGAAGCACTGTTGCCGATGATTCCTGTAAGGGGAGTTCTCAGGTCGTGTGAGACTGCACGGAGAAGATTTGCGCGCATCTTTTCTTTTTCTGCCTCCATGAGTGCCTTTCCCTTTTTAGCCAGTTCCTTTTCCTGTGCAAGCATCTTTCTGGACTGCTCTTTCATGTTGGTACTCATGGCTGATGTAACAGTACCGATTACCAGCATTCCCAGGAAAGTCATCTGATAACCTTCCAGTGTAAAGTTAAATGTTCCGTATGGATATGTGAAGAAAAAGTTCATACTGAGCATACTCAGCAGAGAAAACAGGATACCATAAAGGTAACCTTCTGTATATCTTGTAATAATGAATATCCCCAGCGTATACAGCATGGCAATGTTAAGCGTAGGGTCAGAAGCCCTCTGCGTAAAGAAAAACGCAATTACTGTTACTGCCGCAAATATGGCAAAACAGAAAAAAAAGTCTTTACGCTGCAGACGTATATATTCTTTTTCCATTTCCGTAAGTGTCTTCTGCATACATAATCCTCCATATATTATCATATATCAGAATGCCGTTAAAATACTGCTAGGTTTTAAGTTTATAACAACATAATAAGCAAAAAACATGTTTTTTTCAAGGGTATTTTGTCTGCACCAAAGTCACCGGCACTGCATAGACTGAAAGTATCACAGAATGGAAGGAGTAATACCTTGATAAAAGATCCTTATATCGGAATGCCTATTGTCATAGGCCGCCGTCAGGCATCCTGCGATTCCTGCGGCAACAGCAGCATCAACCCGTCAGACAACCGGTCCCAGTCCGGAATGGCCATGGGCTGCGGTCCTCTCGGCGATGTACCTCAGCTCAACTGGCAGGGCGGAAGTGCCGGCAAAGCCAGTGGCTTTGATGCAATGTACCTTGGCAGCCTGCCGCTTGCCAGCGCATATATCCCTTACCAGCAGTGGAAAACAACTTACACCCTTGAAGGCGCCCTCCAGCGCGGCACAATATTTCCCGAACTGGATCTGCCATTTGAAGGAGGTATGAGAAGATGAACAGACAGCAACTGATGCTCAGAATCCAGCAGACTGGTTTCGCCCTTGTGGATACCAACCTTTTTCTGGACTCACACCCCGAATGCCAGGTCGCACTGGAATTCTTCGCAGAAAACCAGCAGCTCTACAAACAATATGTGGCAGAATATGAGAGAAATTTCGGACCGCTCAAAGCCTGCGATGCTGATGCTTCCCGTGGCTGGCAGTGGATTCAGGGCCCATGGCCTTGGGAATTGGAGGCTTAAAGTATGTGGATATATGAAAAACGTCTGGAATACCCTGTAAAAATAAAAAATCCTAACCCTGCCATGGCAAAGTTCATCATCAGCCAGTACGGAGGTCCTCACGGAGAGCTCGGTGCATCGCTGCGCTATCTTTCCCAGCGCGCATCCATGCCTTACCGGGATGTTGCCGGAATACTGACTGATATAGGCACTGAAGAACTGGGCCACCTTGAAATGGTAATGTCCATCGTTCACCAGCTTACCCGCGGCATGACTCCTGAAGAAATCAAGGCCGCCGGCATTGAAGACTACTTTGTGGACCATACTGCAGGTGTCTACCCTCAGTTTGCATCAGGCAATCCGTGGAGCGCTGAAACAATTTCTGTCACCGGAGATCCGCTCTCTGATCTGGCTGAAGACCTTGGTGCCGAACAAAAGGCCCGCCTGACTTACGACAATATTCTCCGCCTTGTTGATGACCCTGATGTAATCGATCCGATACGCTTCCTCAGAGAGCGTGAAGTCGTTCATTTCCAGCGCTTCGGAGAGGCCATGAGACTTGTTCAGGACAGACTTGACAGCAGAAACTTCTATGCCATCAACCCGGCTTTCGACATGAAATAACATGCTGCAGAGCGCAAAGAACCCGGCTGCCCCAAAGGCCCCGGGTTCATGCTTATTTTGGGGTTTAATTTATCTGCCCAGAATTGTGCCGGCAAAACGCTTTGCCTTTTCTTCGATGTCATCTATCTTCATTACTGAACCAGGATTATTGGCAGTTTCCATCATCACAAATCCTGCCGGCAGAATGAAGTTCTTGTTCATGTTCATGGCGCTGATTATCTGCTGAGCCACAATGTCGCCGCCGCTGTAGCCTGAAACTACAATAGCAAATACTTTTTTGCGGCTGAAATCATTGGTTCTGAAAACTGCTGTCAGCCTGTTTATGAAGGCCATTATGTTGGCACTTACAGAGTCATTGTAGTTCGGGCAGATGAGCACCAGAATATCACTTTTCAGTATTGCCGGGTAGACTTTTTCTACCATAACACCGCCGTAAAAACATGTGGAGTTTTCACCGAAATGGAGGCATTCCTCGTATTTACAGCCTCTGCAGTCCCACACCTGACCATTCCGGATAGAGATTTCTTCAATGTCTGCCATTCCCTCAAGATGCTGTGAAATTTCTGACCACAGCTGCAGGCTGTTTGAAGTTTTGCGGCTGGAGGCATGAACCACCAGTACAGACGGATGTTCTGTCTGCGGCATCCGGAAAGAAAGAACTTTATCTATGAGAAGACTGCAGCTTTTTTTATATGCACCAAGCCGCGTGGTTTTCCAGTTCCCGGCCAGCACATCAAAGTTCTGCAGGCTGCCTGTAGCCTCAACAAGGGGTTTCCCCGGAAAAGTACATCCGGCACGGTTTGCTTCAAAAACCAGCTTTCTGCCCAGATCCTTGGTGTACAGTTCGCCGCACCCGTCAACTATGACTCCGCTGGCAGAGCCGGACAGCGCATCACCACAGATATTCAGATACTGAAGCAGCCTGCATGCCTCAATATTCACGCCGCTCTCATCAAGCTCCACTGCGAAAAATATACGCCCATTTTTCAGAAGTCCCGTTTCTGCTATCCAGCTGAACCTTTCTGCGCTGTTGAGAACAACTGTGTCAGAAGCTTCTATTCCTGCCTGTTCCAAAGCTTCATCAAGTACATGGGCCAGGCGTCCCCGGCTGTTTTCATCAAAAAGTTTTACAATATAAATGCTCATAGTGTCACCAGATTTCTGTAAGCATGCTCAATTCTTTCATAAAGTTTCTGCGGCAGCGGCAGGTCTTCAATTTCCACTCTGCCATCTTCGTGGATGCGGTTCTTTATTCCAAGGAAAGCTCCGTCCATACCCTTACCAAGGTACACTGAGCTGCAGTTCCACTGGCCCATGAGCGTAAGCAGCAGGGAAATTGACCCGGAGGAAAATGCAGGTGCAAAATATGGTTTGAATCCCAGAGCACGTACCTGCAGGTTGGCTTCTACCGTCAGCTTCGTAAGTTCCAGTGACAGTTCATGGTCGTAGTTTTCAATGCTGTTGGCAATTACCAGATCACCGCCGTGAGGTCCGAAAGCCCTGCCCTCAGTCAGGTATGAGGCAAATCTGTCATCTCTTGCTGCAAAGTATTCTGCACGCTTGTTCATTACACCAAGGCCGTAGCCGCGCACCTGTCCCGGCTGAAGTCCTGAAGATTTAAGCACCGCTTTGCAAAGCGGGTCCACAGGGTCAGAAACCACAGCAAAAATTCCGCTGAAACCGGCTTCTTTGGCCAGAGCCCCGTAATGTGCGGCAATTTTGCTGTTGGCCTCAAGCTGCATCATGCGTACATCACCTGTGGTGCCAATCGGCGGTATTGCCTTGCTGGCGCAGAAAACGAACATATCGCAGTCAAAAAGTTCTGACTCTTTGAGAGTCACAACCTCCGGCAGCTGCTTCATTCCGAAAGGCCAGCCGATCTGGTTCATCTCTATTTCATAACGGGCCATCACATTTTCATTTACATCGAATATTCCGATGGTATCTATGATACCGCCTCCCTGGGTTTTGAGCCCCAGAAGCAGGGTTGCACCCACATCACCCAGCGCAAGCAGATGTACCCGATACCCTGTTTTTTTCAGAGGGCCGGCAAGTTTCAGCACATCACGGCCAGGTGCCAGTTCCTCAACGCTGCGCACTGCCGCTGTCTTTTCATTTATGTTTGCTGTCATATAAACATCTTCCTTAATCTTATGAGTTTTTCAATATCCTGCTCCACATATGCCGACGGAGCAATATTTTCATCGTAGTTTTTGTTCAGGTCTGATTCAGGACGCTTAGGCACTGAAATCACCTCTCCGACCCTCTTCAGCGTCAGTTTGCGTGCAAACTCCTTCTGATACTCTTCTTCAAGAGTTTTCAGAATATCCCGGGCATTTTCCAGGCAGGTCATGGAATAGGAATATATACCTTTGCCGCTGACATCTCCCAGGAAAGTAGGCACCGCATAAGGCAGCACCATATTGACCGCCGGAATTTCATCCTGGCCTTTTACAGGCTTTCCAGGGTCTTTGAGGCTGTCGCCGCCGATATACGGATATACTGCGGTTTCGTCAATCCAGCACTTCAGATTGGGCACATAATATGCACTGTCAACGCTGCATCCTGTACCTTCCATAAGGCTGCGGCCTCTGGCAGTTGAAACGCCCACCACCACGTTGATAACATCAATGCCGTGTTTCATAAGCAGCGGATAAAGTTCCTTCATCCTGTAGCCCTTGTGCAGCAGATTATCCACCAGAATTACCGGACGGTTGAATGATTTTATGGTTTTTACCTGATTGTCAAGTGGTGAGAAAAAGCTTTGCTCTTCGACGGTAAAGGAAGACACATCCCTGGAAAAATACTTTTCAGTATAAAGGTCCTTTGTGACCGTATTCGGTACCGCAAGACTTTCCATCATGGAACTGAAAGGTACCGCCATATCAGGTCCGTATTTCTTTTCTTTATATGGTACCGCAGACACTTTATTGGTTCTTGCAATGAGCTGAATCATCTTGTGGTGCATCATGTTGGAGTTGAAAGAAAGCACAAGCTGGCCCGGATACATATCTGTCAGAGCTGCAAGCAGCTTATTGTGGGCATTTTCTATGGCTCTGAGTACTCTTTTGTTTTTACTCAGCGGGTTCTTGATTATCGTATCAATATTCTTGAAAACAATCACCGGTGAACTCATGTCCACTTCATATTCACCATTATCGTTAATTACAAAACCCTGTTTTTCAATCACTTTGCGGGTTCTTTCGTCAAGACCTGCGCCGCCTTCAGGCCTGTATATGACCTTTGTACAGCCTCTTGCGAGAAGTTCCGTCAGGATTTCAGCCAGAATCATCTGGCCAAGTCCCGATATTCTGCTTACTCTGTTGAAATAGAGTCCTCCTATTACAGCACTGTGCTCATCGCTCTGGTCAGGGCAGGCAACTGCTGCCGCAACTATACAATCCGCCCGCGCAGCATCTCTGATGGCTACGGACAAAACATCGCCGCGTTCCAGATAGCTGCAGATTGCGCTGATGTCACAGCCCATTTTTATCAGTTCTTCCTGCATATCACTGATAACACCGCTGCCGTTGTGGCCAAAACTTTCCAGGCTGATATCCTGTGCCTGGAGAATATGCTTATAAGCCGGTTCACGCAGGTAAAGACTGTAGTCAGAAATATAACTCTGAGCAACCGGGTCTATGAGATTGGAAATATCGCGCCCCGAGTCAATATTTTCTCTGATTCTTGTGGAACTGATGTCCTCAAAGAATTCTTCCAGCTGGAGATTGATGATGCGGCCTGTCACAGGATAAGGTCCTGCCTGCGAAACAGCATTCCTGCGCGCATCGGACTTTCTCCTGAAAATTATATGATTCATTGAATGTATGGAACCTTCCTGAGGGATTGCCCTGTAACATGAAGCATTCTCTATTACGTCACTTCCCGCCACGAAGAAAAGTTCTCTTCCTTCAAATATTTCTCTCAGATTAATCAGATCCTGAGGATTGGCAATGTTTACAGGAATATGGTCTGGGAAAAGGTAAATATTTTCCTCATCTGCCACAGACATTTCAAGAATCTTGCGTCGATGAAGGCGTGGCTGAGTCTTTTTTGACCAGCTGAACTCGTCCAGCGCAAGATAAACTTCACAGCCCAGATTGCGTATTTCCCTAGCAATGGCCTTGTGACTCAGACTGAACGGGTCAAATGTACCCGGGAAGAAAGCCACTTTCTTCCTGTCTTCAATGTCAGCCGGACCACGCTCCAGCTCGCACTCACATATGAATCGGTAAACATGGTTAAGAACCGCTGCGTTATAGAAAAAGTCCAGCTTGTTTCCCCCGTGAGTATGATGAAGGGTCAGTATTTTTTTGCCGCAATGAGCAAGTATTCTGTATTTTTCTTCGGTGTCAAGCTTATCTGAGGCAAAAAGTCCGCCAATTGTCCAGAGAGCTTCCTGGCTGATTTCCACTTTGTAGCTGGCAAACCCGTGCAGTAACATTCTTAATACCCTGAACTTACGCCCTTCGCTTACCTCTTCACTTTCTTCACAACCGAAGTTATCCCTGTAAATCCTGTAGTTTTCTATCAGGGCTCCGAAAGTACGGAGCACTGCTCCGGCCACCTGCGGGCCTGACTGTTCAAAAAGCTTCTTCAGATCCAGAATCAGCTCGTCCAGTTCCCCCGGCTTCAGGTAAAGCATTATAATACCCAGATACTGAGGTATGTAGGTTGTAAACTGGTAGTCACCGATTTCAAGGGCCTTGCCAAGTTCTACAGCGATTTCATTACGCTGCTCAGCAGGCAGTCTGTCAAAAATACTAATCAGTGCATCGCCTGCAGCTTTACGGACTGTGACTGTTTCACTGACCTGTATCAGGTTAGAAAGGTGTGTGGCAACATGAAGAATCTGTCCGGCAGAAGGGTTTTCCCTGATATGCTGAACCATAAGGCCGATATTGGCGGTTTTGACAGCCCAAGGTGTCCTCGCTTTCATGTTTTCCAGAAACATTGCCGCTTCAGAAACAGGGCCGTGGTTATTCCTTTCATATGAAGCCGCAGATTTTTCTTCAAAACTTCGGATTACCGATATCTGACTATCCGTACACCAGTCATCCTTGACAGACTGTGCCGTACGGAACAAAGCTTCCTCCGCATAACTGGTAAGTTCCCCGGACTTATACCATTCAATAAGTATCTCAATGTATTCCGGTCTCAATTCAGGGCGGCAGCTTCTCATAAGGCCTGCGGTGACAGCCTGAAGACAGCCGGATTTCCACTGTTTGTGCTTTTCTGTGAGCCGGTGGTCAGGATTGAGTATATCACTGATAACATTCTCCCACAGAGTAAAATTGGTTATCTCCTTGGCAGGAAGTTTTTTGCCGTCAGGAATTTCTTTTTTATATTCTTCATTGAAACGGGCAACTATCTGTCCGGTAACTTCTGATGCCTGACTGCGGATGTCACTTTCAATGTGCACCATAAGTTCACTGAGGAAACGCAGCGTCATCAGTTTCTGTTTTTCAGTCATGTATGTGGAATATTCCCCGAAAATGGATATGTACATTCTCAGGTTTCTCCACTGGGTTTCACTTCTGGCTGTTTCCAGCAGGTTGGCAAAAGCCTCTTCTCTGTAGAAAAGGTTCATTATGCGTATATTGTGGTCAACTGCTGCGTATTTCAGTTCTTTTATGGCCTGATTGCTGGTCATGAGAGCCGTGTCTGTTTTTACTCTTATCTGTGGCTTGTCCGGCACCGGTCGGGCTGTCTCAGGCAGATCAACGCAGACTCCCAGATCAATCATGTAGTCCTCAAAGTCTTTAAGCTTGTTATAAACCTTGCGGTATCGTTTTTCCTTGGCTTCATCCACATTGTCCAGCTTGTTCAGGATTACCTGGAAAGCGTCCTTCAGTGAATAAAAATGAACCTGTTCCCTGCCGTCGGCACCTCTGCTGCTCTTTACACGGAAGTCTGCATAAATCAGGAGCAGCGCCTCCGCAGAAAGGTTTTCAAGCTCAAGGTCCCATGTGGAATGGTTTGCTGCAATATGTGCAATCATCGGCATATTAAGCCTGTTGAGGCAAAGATCAGTATAGAAATAATGAAGGTACGGAATCCTTCTTTCTTCGCTTTTTTTACAGCCGTATTTACCTATATCATGACCTGCTGCCGCGCCCGAAACAAGTCCCAGGTCCACAGGCACTCCAAGAGCACGCAGCTGGTATGCTCCGTTCATTGCAACATAGTGAACTCCGGCAATGTGGCCAAGTGTATTGAAAGGAGTAATCTCAGTACCGATGCGCATGAACTCGTAAATATAGTGCTGACGCAGGAGGCGGGTAAAACGCAGGTATTCCTGATTGTAGCCTGCATCTGTGATTTCATCGTAACTGAGAAAGTGCATATCAAGTGTAGGGTCAAAAGGCATGTGCGCTTCTTCATATTCGTGAAGCGCTCTTACAAGCTGAAGCACCACAAATCTGCCGCGCCCATGTTTTGCTGCGGTTTCATCATCTATGGTCTGTTTCTCCGGAAAAAGTCTGCCCAACACATACTGGTAGGTGTGCGGCAGCCAGCCCTCCTCCGGAGGGCTGCAGAGCTTGCCCAGAGCCGGCCCCGCAAGCTCTGCGGTTTTCGCCAGCGAAAACCGCTGGCTGCCGCCTTCCGTGCCTGCTTCAAGCTTTTCTGCTATTTCCCTGAAACCATTTTCCTCAAGGAAGGCCAGCATTTCTTCCTCTGTCATATTCACATGCCTCAGAAAGGCCTTTTCTGTCAGTGCCCCACTGATTCCGTCGTAAAGAGTTCCGCCTTTTTTCATAGTCATTACTCCATAAAATCTTTCAGAAATTGCTTATAATTATCTTTATTTTATCATAGCCTGCACTACTTGGCAAACTAAAAGACCGGGCTAAAATTTGCCGGTCCCCAGTTCTGAGATACTTCTGAACTGATACCCTTTTTCCTTCCATCCGTCAATGAGTTCACCAAGTATCTCACAATTAGTTTTGGACGTGCTGTGGAGCAGCACGACAGCCCCCGGATGAATGCGCCGGTTAAGTATATTCAGTGCCTCTTCTCTTGTGGGCTGGTCGTTTTCCAGCCAGTCAACATAAGCCAGACTCCAGAAAACCGTAGTATACCCCAGATCAGAAGCGTGCTGCAGGTTTGTCTCGCTGTATTTTCCCTGAGGCGGTCTGTAAAACCGTGGAAGCTTACTTCCGACAGCCGCCTGATAAATTTCTTCAAGTCCGCTGATTTCCTTTCTGAAGGCTGCTTCGTCAGCTATGGCGCTCATATCCGGGTGATGCATGGTATGATTGCCGACGATATGACCTTCTGCTGCCATCCGTTTTACAATCTCAGGGTGTTCTTCAATATAGTTTCCCACCAGAAAAAACGCCGCCGGTACTTCTTTTTCTTTCAGCACATCCAGGATTTTCTCCGTGTACCCGTTTTCATATCCCGCATCAAAGGTCAGGTAAACTGTCTTGTTTTCTTTATCTGCCGGCCCTGTATACCATGCATTATACCTCGCCAGATACTCCGCATCTGCATTACCCACCGGTGTCTCTCCTTCCTCAGGAAATGAAAGTCCCCAGTTACCGTCTGCACCAGTCCGGACTGCCGGTTCTTCTGCCGGTCCGCCGCCCTGATTCCAGCCCATCAGATTTCCAAGCGGCATGAGCATAATCCCTATAATTACCGCTGCACAACCCGTACCTATACTTGCCCACATAACAATCTTTTTAAGCATAAAAAAATCACCTCACATAAATCTATGAGGTGATAATTTTCATTATGCTTTTTTCCTGATGCGGTCAATGAGCAGTACTACAAATACTGAACCCACTGCTGACAGCACGGTTGATACAAGAAGCAGGAACTTCGGTCCCTGGATGTCCAGAAGAAAACCGCCTGCAATGCTTGCAACCACAGAAGCTGATGTGGTCATAACTGTATAGAGCGCCTGTCCTTTTACTGCTTCGCCATGGGCCATGATTTCATTGATGAAATGCACCATTGCCGGCAGGAAAAGTCCGTATGAGAAGGTCTGAAGCAGATGAGCTGCGTAGATCATCGTCACACTCTGCGCAAGGAAAATGACCAGAATTTTAAGAGTAAAGCAGATCGCTGCGAATTTAAGTACCAGCTGGCAGGAGAACTTTCTGCGGATTCTGTCAAAGAGCACCATACCCGGGATTTCCATAGCAGCCATTACAGAAAGAATTCTGCCCATATCTTCGCTGTTTCCTCCCACGCCTTCAACCACCTGCAGCATAAAGCTGTTAAGGATGGAGTTACCGAAGAAAATACCGATGCAGGCCAGGTTCATAACCACGAAGAGTTTGTTTCTTGCCATGAACTGGAGCAGGTTGATTTCTTCTTCATCAGGAAGTTTTTCAGCCGGCACGCCGGAAGAACCTTCTGCAGCAGCCTTTCTTCCTTCCATCATTTTATTGAACTGACTCTTGGTCACTGCCAGCGTAAAGAGCATGATTACCAGCACCACTCCGCCGGATACAGGCAGAACCTGCACGCCCATGGCCTCAACCAGGCTGCCGAGGCCGGCACAGAGCGCCGCGTAGAACACGCAGCCCACGCTTCTGCATACGCCGAAATTGATATGGTATCCTGTTTCTTCAAGCTTGAAGGACAGTGAGTTGAGAAGAGGCTGAATGGCTACAAACCATGCCATATTGACCACGTAAACAACCCACAGGGCTGCTGATTTTTTCTGGAGTGCGAATGTGAGCACTGTAAGAACCAGCATCAGGATTGCAGAAAGCTGCAGGAACCCAAGAAGTGATACTTTTCTGGAACGGTCAGCAAAGTCTGCCATAACAGGCTGCAGAAACACCGCAACCACGTTTCCTACGGCCAGAATCACACCGATTTCGCCATTTGTGTAACCTCTTCCAAGCAGAAAGGCAGACGCAAAGCTGGTGATGATACCGTACAGCATCCAGTACGTACCGTGGAGTCCGCCGTATTTTATATTAAGAAGTTTTCCCATGATTTCAAATACCTTCTTTTCTGTAAAATTTCGTACCGTAATATTTTACCACATTCATTTCACACACGCTATAAGAATTTTACAAAAAAACAAGACCCTGCGCACGGCAGGGCCTTGATACAATTCTTTTTTCAGATTATTCGAAGATTGTCTGTCCGGAAACTTCTGTTGTAAGTGCCTTGAGAGCCTTTTCAACCAGTCCGCGGCGGAGTTTCTTTTCTTCTGCTGCATCCAGAGCAGGGTTGCCCAGAGGATGAGGAATTGCAATAGCAGGAACGATTCTGTTAGCACCTACTGTCATGGAAATAGGTGTTACTGTACATACGTGAACTACAGGAAGTCCTGCTCTTTCGATTTCTTTTACCATTGTTGCACCGCAACGTGTACAGGTTCCTCACGTTGAGGTGAGGATAACAGCGCCTACACCGTCTGCAACCAGTTTCTGAGCATATTCTGCTGCAAAAGCCTTTGCAGATGCAACGGCAGTACCGTTACCAACAGTAGTATAGAATTTAGTGTGAAGTTCGCCGATTACGCCTTCTTTTTCAAGATCGCGCATTACGTCTACAGGAAGTACTCTGTCTGCGTCTGCGTTTGCGTATACAGGGTCGTAACCGCCGTGTGCAGTTTCATAAGTTGCTTCATCAAGGTTCATAACGCCTGTGATGTCGTATTCACCGTAGTGGGAAGCACTGGAACTTTCGATGTGGTCAGGGTTGCCCTTTGGAACGATACCGCCGGATGTAACCAGAGCCACCTTAGTGTGTGCCAGGTCTTTTACAGCAGGGTTAGGTTCCACTCTGTCAAAGTCAGGCATTGGATATTCTGTTACGAAAGGCTTGCCTGCCAGCTTCTTGATGAGCATGTCAACAGCTCTTTCAGAACCACGCTTTTCTTCGAAGAAGTTTACACGCACGCCGTTAGGAAGGTAGCCTTCTTCGCAGGATGCGCCGATCTTTTCACCCTTCGCAAGCTTGAGTGCCAGAGGAGCGATTTTCTTCACAGCATCTCTCATGCCTGCTGCACTGTTCTTGGTAGCAATCATGTAAACATTGTTCTTGAACATGTCTGCGCCAGGGTTTTCTTCGTACATACCTGTTAATGCAGGGATGCCCAGTTCTTCCTTGACAGCTGCTGCCATTGTACCGCATGCAACGCCGTAACGGCCTGCGTTGAAAGCAGGACCTGCGATGAATACGTCAGGTGCAAGTTCCTTTACCCATTCAAGGATCTGTGCCTTGGTAGTTTCAATGTTTTCGTTGAAGTATGAGTCGCCGCAGATGATTGTAGCGATGATTTCTGCTTCATCACCGAATGCCTGATTCAGCGCCATACCAGGACCTACGAACTCGCCTTTGCGCAGTTCTGCAGGATAATCAGCTTTTTCTTCGCCGCCGATGTTGGCAAAGAACTGATTGATATAGTGTACAACTTTAATTTTTCCCATCAGTTTCCCCTCCTTTCTATCTCGCACTCAGCTTAAGGAAACCAGTTTCGTTGGTTGCACCTGTGATAACCTGAAGTTCAACTTCCAGGCTGCCGTCAGGACGAAGTGTGTCTTCGCTTGCACCAGCAATCTTGTTTACGTAATCCAGTGTTCCTATAACTTTGTCGAGCTTAGGCAGGATAACTACTTCGTTGGCATTACCGCCTGTAACTACTGCATTTGCAGCCACGTCTGCGTCTGCAAGGGACTGGGACTTGCCGTCACGTCCTGCATATTCGTCAGTGATGATTACAGTCTTAACGCCTTCTGCTTCGATCTTCTTACAGTTCATGATAAGGTCTGTGTCAGGGTTACCGAAACCTTCCTGAGATACGATAACGCCGTCAAGGTCGAGCATCTTGCAGATCTTTGCTGTCCAGTCGGAAGAACGCATCTTGTCAGCCAGGTAAACGTTTTCGTTGGTGATAATCTGGCATACAAAGTTGAGTGTCTTGCCGTGCTGAGCAAAAAGGTCTTCAACTACCGGATTGTTCTGGTGAACATAGGTAGGGTTCTTATCACATGCTGATACGCAGTTACCTGATACAATTGCGCCGTCCATAGTTTCTGTAGGATTGAGAATTGTAGGCAGGATTTTCTTTGCGTCCACGCCGTAAACATAAGTGTCATGGAGCAGGCCCTGGCTCTGGAGCATCTGAACGTATGCCACTCTTGGCAGATCAGGATAAAGCTTAAGGCCTTCCATCATTGTTGGTGTTTCATAAACTTTCACTTCATCAGGTGTAAGTTCTCTTGCAAGTTCACCTACGTAAACTGCAACTCTGAAGCCCGCAAATCTTACTGCTGCTTCGTAGTCATGCTGCTTGAGACCTTCAACAGGTTCTGCAACCATAACCAGATTCAGTGTCTGTGAGAAAGGTGTATAGTCTGCACCAGGACCTGTCATATCGATGATACCTTCCTGGAAGCCTACGATTTTACCTGCTGTTACTACAGCCATTCCCTTGAGAGCGTAAGTCTTGCCTTCGCCGACTGTGTCAACTTTGGCAATAACACCCGGGAACTGACCTCCTCTTCCTTCAACCTTTACACGCGGTTCAATTACATCCTTTACAGGAGTAATTCTTACTGATTCGCCAGGTTTAGCGATGTCAAATGATACGCTCTTGAGCTTTTCGTCTTCAAGAACAACTGCCTTTAAGGCTTCTTCTGATACATAAAGAACGCCGTCCGCAATCTTTGATTCTGCTGCAAACTGGATGTCCCTGATGTAAATGTGACCCATTTCTAACCGCATATTGATCCCTCCTTTAATAATACTAAACATATATAATAAAGCTATTCTGCATTATTACCGTAAATTAAATGCCCATGTCTGCTGATTCCACAGCACTTTTTATCAGCGTATAGTCGATGAGCTGAAAATCCTGAGCGTACTTGTCGCCCTTTGCCCTGAACTTGCCGCAGGCTGCGATGGCAGTCTCTATAAGTTCCAGTGTAAAGGCCAGTTCCTCAGTTGTGGGTTTTGCTTCCCCTATGAGAAGTGACTTGTAAGGTGTTTCGTTAGGCTTTACACTGCCGGAAAGAGGATGTGTGAGAAGAGACTGTCCGCTGTGGATTCTGCTGCGTGCCTCTTTCAGAATCTCCTCAAAAGAAAGTTCCATGAAAACCACCTTGTGGTCTTCACTGAGTTTTCCGGCAACCATCGGGTTGTTTGTCAGTATATAGTATTTTTCTCTCATGGCGCCGTTCCTTTCCTGTGCTAAAGTAATAAAAAAAGGAACAATGCACATAAATCACCTGTCCATCGTTCCTTCTGTCTTTTGCGTAATAATTCTGCAATATTCAGAATGCAGTCCTTTTTCCAGTCCTTTTACCTGAAAGTTTCTTGCCTGCCACGCCGGATTCACATGGCGGCCCTTGCCTCTTCGGTGTCCCTTACGGGCCCTCTCCCGGAAAATATCATCCCGCTATTCACTTGCTACAGTATTATTATAATCTATAATACCCCAAAAATCAACCTATACTTTCGATGATAAAAGCGCAAAAATCGCCAGTTTATTGTCGCATTTCAGGGAGATTACTGCAATTTAACCGCTCAATTATATGCGCACAAAAAGACGGGACACAGCCCGTCTTTCTGCATTGTTTTATATGGTACTAGATTCTTTCTCTTAATTCCTGAACTGTATATTTGTCAAGTCCAAGGCTGTTCATGCTCTTGGTCATGATTTCTCTGTAATCCTTGTCTCTTACGATGTTGCACATGTTGATTACTGTAGTGATTGCAGGAGTTGGAACTCCGAGGAACTTACCCATGTCTTCCCAGAGGCAAAGACCATTACAGTCTTCGTCAAAGTATCTGTGGTCAGTTGTTGTAGGAGCGAGGATACCTGCGAAACCAGGAGCCTTAGCGTAACCGATGTCATAGGATTCATCGTACATGTAGCCCTGAATCATACCGCATACAGGTTCTCTGAGGATTTCAACGCCGCAGGCTGCGCCCAGAGCGATTCTTTCTTCGTCAACAGCCTTGATGATTCTGCCTACAGACTTAGTGATACCATCGTGGTAGAACATCCAAGGAAGCTGGTTTTCAGTTCTTGCCAGGTTGGAAAGCATTACTGCAGGGTGAATTACAGGGTTTGCATTGGAAAGGGAAGTCTGGAAAATGGAAGCACCTGCGCCCATCTTTGTATAAACAGTTGTGATAAAGTCGTGAACCTTCTTGGTTTCACTCTTAGGAAGAGCTGCAACCCAGTAACCGCCTTTAAGTCTGTTAGGGATTCTTACTCTGCCTGGTTCCACGATTCTTGCTGCATATGGAAGAGTTGAAGTTTCAGCAACGATTACTGACGGATCGTCAAGTTCATAGCCAAGAGCTGTCTTGAATTCAACTGAACCGAAGGATGAACCCGGACATACGATGAACATCTGTCCTTCGTGAACGTAAGGCTTACAAGCCTGTGCAAAAGGAATTGCTGCGTTAGCTGTTGCTACGATGAGAACTACATCTGCACCCTTAACTGCTGTTTCAAAATCATGACCAGCATAGCAAACCTTCTGGAAACCTTCCATGTCGCCTTCTGCATAAACGCCGCCCTGCTGCGCGATTGCCTTGATACCTGCAGGGAACATTTCGAAGTCACACATGTAAATGTCATATCCGCCTCTTGCAAAGTCAAAAGCTGCTGCGTGTGCGCCGTTACCTGAACCTAAAACTGCTACTTTCATTTTAAAATACCTCCGTAAAAATATAATAGTCTTGTGTAGAAAGTTTTTCTATGCACTTATATAGAGCAATTTTCGTGCCAACGGACAAACGTTGAAAAACAGCGGTTTTAAATTTTGTATACAAAATTCCGTCAGAAAACTGACGCATATTTTCCGTCGAAAGTGGCGAAAATTCACCAGCAAATATACTATAAAGGGAATTTAAAAATATGTTTTACATATCCCTCTGTTTTCATTCTTTCAAATTGCTCAGCATATGCTCCGGTTCTCAGCTCTGAATAAAGTAAATTAGCAAACACGTCCGCCACCTGAATTATGATATTATTTGACGAGTCAAAATATGAAACCTTACATTCATCTTCAATAATCCCTGCAAGCAACAATTCCGTGTTAAGATAATTCTCCAGAAAATGCTTTGTTTCTGTGCGTTCATTGCGTTCATCCAGCTGGATGTCAATACCAGACTTCTGCATGTAGCCATGTCTTATGTAATACTCCAATGCAAGTTTTATAAAATAGTTAAAGGCGCGTGCAGTATTGTCATAAATATGGCCCTTGATTTTCCTGTTTTCAGCTACAATGTAAAACACCTCAAAGTATTCATTTTTGCAGAAATATTCTACAAACGCTTTTTTTAATTCTGAAGTAAAGCAGTTGCCTTTCAGCTCAATGAAATCATCTCCGCGAAACATGCTTCCCCGCCTGTCCGCTTTCTTTAAATCACTCATATACTTTTTTATAAATCTTTTATATACTCTTTTAAGTTTGTCCGGATCCTTAGCTCTTACAATTGCAACAACAAAATATGGATGAATACTGCAATATGTAACTGTCATACTTCCCGATTCGTCAATAAATAATCTTTCCATAGCTCTCCTCGTTTTCTTTAAATACACAAAAAAAGCAGGCCTGAGCCTGCTTGATTTTCGATGCCAATTGCTTGCGGGCGGGGCTAACACATAACCCTTACCTAGAAAACGGCGCTTGCGCAAGACTTACTGTTGACATCTTGATTCTAGCATACTCAATCAATGTTGTCAATATTCCTTGGCTTTATTATAGCAATAAAAGAACACCTGTTCAACATTAATTTTTTATATATTGCAATGCAAAAACGGACAGACCGGCTGCCGTACGGACGCCGGTCTGCTTCTGAAATTTGGATTGGTTTTTTATTTCAACAGTTATTCAAAGGTGAATTATTCGTATCCGATAACAACAGAAAGCATTACCATTGCAGTACAGATTACATACATGATAACCATAATCTTCAGTACGAATTTAAGCCATTTTTCGTATGGAATACCTGCGATTGAAAGGCCTGCCATCAGTACGCCGGATGATGGCCATAACTGGTTGGATAAACCATCACCATACTGGTATGCAAGTACTGCTGTCTGTCTTGATACATCGAGAGCATCTGCAAGTACTGCCATGATTGGCATTGTTGCTGCTGCCTGGCCGGATCCGGAGTTTACAGGAAGGTTGATGATTGTCTGTACGATTACCATCAGACCTGCTGCGATTGCTGGTGGAAGTCCGTCAAGAGTTGAAGATAAACCATATACGATTGTATCAATAATCTGGCCCTGTGTAAGTACTACTACCATTGCTCTTGCAAGACCTACTACTAATGCACCGAATGTAAGGCTCTTTGCGCCTGCGATGAATGCATCACATACTTCATCTACTTTCAGGCCGCCTACGAATCCGCATACAACGCCCATGATAAGGAAGATGGAGCTTAAGTGTGAGCTTGTTCCCCAGCCATTGAGGATACCATAGATAAGGATTACGAAACCAATGAGGATGCAGAGAAGAACTGCTTTTCTTCTTCCTGTGAATTCAAGGATTTCTGTTTCTTCGATGTCTGCACCACCTGCTGCTTCGATGTCGTAGATTACGCTGCTTTCAGGGTTAGCTTTAACCTTCTTCGCGTATCTGAGAACGTAAATGATTGCTGCTACAAGTACGATAGCGTGAGTAATTAATCTGTAACCCATACCTGAGAAGATCTCAAGTTCGCAGATACCCTGTGCTACGCCGACTGTGAACATGTTCATCCAGCCGCCTGCGAAGCCTGTTACTGCACCGAGGGATACGATTGCCATACCTGTTACTGCGTCATATCCCATCTTTCTTGCCATTACTACAAGAATAGGGATGAAGATCAGTGTTGATTCTGCCATACCGAATGTTGCACCACCCAGGGAGAAAATGCACATCAGGAATACGATAAGGAGTGTGTCCTTGCCGTTTACTTTCTTGATTGCTGCACCAAGGCCTGACTCAATTGCTCCTGTCGCATTGATGATACCAAAGGCACCACCGATGATAAATACAAGGAATACAATCCAGGCTACTTCACCCATACCTGTTGGAATTGACTGGACCATCTGGAACGGTCCAACAGGAGTTTTGTCTACGTAGTGGAAGGAACCGGGAACTACTACAGTTCTGCCTTCGTCATTTACAACTCTGTCGTAAGTACCTGCCGGTACGATGTAAGTCAGAATTGTACAGATGATGATAAGTACTACGATAATTGCATAGGTATGCGGCATTTTCCATGCCTTTTTCTTCTTATCCATTTTGTTCTCCTTTCTTAAAACTGAATAGTTTTTTGAAAAAGTTTATATAAACCGGAACCGGAAACAGCCCAACCCAATATACTGTCCGGCCCGGAATATATATTATATTGAAAATTATTTTCCTTTCAGATAATTCAAAATAATTTTAGCACTCACCGCCATTGCACCGGCAAATGATGCTTCATCAATTATAAACTTTCCACTATGCAGTGGCTCCGTTGCGCCAATCTCAGCATTGCCCGTACCTAAACGGAAAAAAGCACCTTCATTATTCTCAATAAAATATCCGAAGTCTTCTGTTCCCATATGCACTTGATCTTCAACTACGCATTCATCTCCATAAAGTTCTATTATAGTTTCCTCAACAAGTTTTGCCGAATTTTTATGGTTTATAACCCCGGAAAAGCCATGCCTGATTTCAACTTCAGCATTTGCACCATTGGCCGCTGCAATTCCCGTTACGATTTCCGTGATAAGTTTATCCATCTCTTCACGTTTCTTTATACCAAATGTTCTATGTATACCAGAAAGCTTTGCATCACCACTTATAGTACTTCGTCCACTTTTACATGAAAACTCGCTTACAGTTATAAGGCAAGGCTCTGCTGGCTTAATTCTTCTGCTTGGAATTGTCTGAAGTGCCATAACAATCTGAGCACCTACTACAATGGGATCTATACCATTATGAGGTTCCGCTCCATGAGTTGTTTTTCCCTTTACAGTAATATCAAACAAACTAGATGTGGCTTGCAGATTGCCCGCTTTTATTGCAAATTTTCCTGAAGGAACCATTGGATCCACATGAAACCCAAATACAGCATCTACTTCCGGATTATTCATACAGCCAGCCTCAATCATCCTTTGAGCCCCACCCCATCCTTCTTCATCAGGTTGAAAAAAGAATTTAACATTCCCATTAATCTCGTTCCTGTGCTGCGATAAAATCTTTGCGGTTCCTAACAAACAAGCAGTATGCACATCATGTCCGCATGCATGCATTTTGCCATCAATTGTTGACGCAAACGGCAAACATGTCGTTTCCTGTATTGACAGAGCATCCATGTCCGCTCTGAAACCTACTGTTTTACCGGGTTTTGAGCCTCTCAGAATACCGACAACTGCTGTACCGGGCATAGGCTGAAGTTCAATTCCAAGTTCTTCAAGATATGCTTTTATGAATTTGGATGTTTCATATTCTTCATTTCCCAGTTCAGGATACTCGTGAAATCTTCTACGTATTGCTATAATTTCTTCCTCAATTGTTTTAGCTTCGCTTATGTAATCAATTATCATGAGAGAACCCTCCTTCCCAATACCGATACGGTTTAAATCTTGTCACCAAGAATTTCAGGCGGATATTTATCAAGGCCAAGGCCCTTTACGGACTTGGTCATTGTTGCTCTGTAGTCCTTGTTTCTGAGGACATTGCAGATGTTAATCATTGATGTGATTGTAGTTGTAGGAAGGTTCAGGTACTTGCCGATATCTTCCCAGAGGCAGAGCGCATTAACGTCTTCGTCGAAATATCTGTGATCAGTTGTTGTTGGCGCCATAATTCCTGCGAAACCAGGAGATTTGATGTAGCCTTCGTCGTATGTAGCGTTGTACATGTAGCCTTCCAGCATACCCAGAGTAGGGTCGTCCAGAATTTCCACGCCGCATGCCTTACCGAAAGCGATTCTTTCATCGTCAAGGGCCTTCATGATTCTGCCTACACTTGTTGTAACACCTTCATGGTAGAAAAGCCATGGAAGCTGATTTTCTACTCTTGCCAGGTTGCAGAGCATTACTGTAGGGTGAATGAGCGGATTGCCGTTCTGAAGTGAAGTCTTCAGGATGCTGCCTGCAGCCATCATCTTTTCGTAAACGGTTGTGATGAACTCATGCGCTGCAGGGGTTGCAGTCTTAGGAAGTGCTGCAATCCAGTAGCCGCCCTTTACTCGGTTAGGGATAACAACTGTACCAGGCTTGGAAACTCTCGCTGCGTATGGCAGAGTGGAAATTTCAGCTACAGTTACACTTTCGTCATCAAGTTCAAGGCCCAGTGCTGTCTTGAATTCAATTGCTCCGAAGCAGGAACCAGGACATACGATGTACATCTGGCCCGGCTTTACAAAAGGCTTGCAGAGCTCACCGAAAGGAATTACGCCCGCTGCTGTTGATACTACCAGAATTTTATCTGCACCTTCCATAACCTTTGCAAGGTCATGGCCTGCATAAGCTACCGGCTGGAATCCTTCCAGTTCGCCTTCACCGTAAACACCGCCCTGAGCAGCGATTGCGTCAATGTTAACAGGGAAAGATTCGAAGTCGTACATGTATACTTCATATCCTGCTTTTGAAAAGTCAAATGCACATGCGTGTCCGCCGTTACCGGAACCTAAAATTGCTACTTTCATAATTAAATTTACCCCCTCTATTCTTCTGTACCGCAGAATCTTGCCGCGATTGTTGCGTAGAATGCAACGAAATTATATAAATGTTCAACTGGAATATGTTCGTCCTTAGTGTGTGAATTCTTCAGGGCACCAGGTCCGAAGATTACTGTAGGAATATGGCCGAATGTGGAAAGCATGCCTGCATCTGTCCACCCTCTTGTAGTGCAGAGGTCAGGTTTTTCACCCAGATATTCTTCAAGAACTAGTTCGATATTCTTTACGATTGCTTCGTCCGGTTCCGTCATCAGCGGAGCATGAGCCAGATACTTCATCTGGCTGTTAGGCATTCTTGTGATTGTTGCGTTGAACTTAGGATCTTCTTCGTGAAGCTTATCGATAATTGCCTGATATTCACCGATTACAGATTCAACTGTCTCTCCAGGAATATATCTTCTGTCAAGCTGGATGGTACATTCGCCCGCAACGGTACAAACCTGATCGCCGCCGAAAATCTTTCCGTAGTTCATAAGGGCCGGTCCCATGTATTCGTTGTCGCGTTTGATAATCTCAGGGAAAAGTTCTTCTTCAATGCGGTTGATGAGGCGGGCTGCCATCTTGATAGCGTTGATGCCTTTGAGGGCCTGACCGCCGTGCATTGTGGTACCTTCCACCTTGATTTCCAGAGTTTCAAGACCTCTGTGACCGATGGAGTAGCCGTAGTCTGATGGTTCACCTACGATTGCGCCGTCTGCCTGGCCGCCTTTTACAACAAAGTATTCTGTGCCGTCACTTTCACCTTCTTCACCAACTACGGCTGTGAAAAGAATATCGCCTTTAAGTTTAATGCCTGATCTCTTTACTGCGGCCATTGCAATCATCATGGAAGCAAGCGCACCCTTCATGTCGTTGGTACCTCTGCCCCATACGCAGCCATCTCTTACTTCGCCTGCATAAGGTTCGATAATCATATTATATGGCGGAACTGTATCCATATGTCCGTTTAAAAGGAGTGTCGGACCTTCACCTGTACCCTTCAGTCTTGCATATACGTTGCAGCGTTTGCCTGCTACAGGAACTTTTTCAACCTCGAAACCAAGTTCCCTGCAGTAATCATATATAAAATCACCGACTGCTGCTTCTCTGTCCTCCACATCCTTGTGGCTCGGTATTGCTACCATCTTCTGAAGCAGGCTTACGACTTCCTCCTCTGTGTAATATTTCTTAAAGAATTCCTGCATAACATTTCCTCCTTGTACGAATTCTGTAATAACGATCGATCTTGCCTTTATATATAGCAAAGGCTGTGCCAACTGCCGCAAACGTTGGAAAATGCAGGTTTGAATGGTTGGCTGACATAGAATACAAAAAGAGAGTGTCAGTTTGTTGACACCCTCTTCATCATAAAGTCAGTTTTCTGACGCTATTCAATTCCCAGCTTTTCCATCTTATAAATAAGTGTCGGACGCGGGATATCAAGGATTCTGCTGGCCTTGGCCTTATTGCCGCCGCACTGACGGAGCACTGCAGAAATGATTTCTCTTTCGTGATCCTCCATGGCCCGGGTCAGGCTGAAACCCTGCATATTACTGAAATCAAAATCGCTGTACTGCATTCTGATAGTTTCAGTTTCATGTTCTTCCGTCTCTGCGCCTTTTTTAACTCTCTGGTAAACATAGTTGGGCATATCCTTGATTCCCAGAACACTGTCCTGTGATGTGGCAACCATTGACTCAACCAGATGCTTCAGTTCGCGGACATTTCCTTCCCATGTGTAATTTTTCAGCAGAGTCTCCAGTTCCTTGTCGTAACCGGTAATTTCCTTATTGTAGATAGTATTGAACTCTCTGAGGAAATACTGCAGATAAAGCTCCAGATCTTCAGGTCTGCTGCTCAGCTTCGGAATATGAATCATGCTGCTGCTGAAACGGTAAAAAAGGTCTCTTCGCAGCACATTATTTTCTATTGCTTCAGTAGGATCCACGTTCATAGCCGCTATAATCTTTACATTTACCTTTTTTTCGATGTTGCTGCCCAGTTTGCGGAAAGTCCCCTCCTGCATCACGCGCAGCAGCTTGCCCTGAACCGAATAAGGCATTGCGTTCAGTTCATCCAGAAAAAGAATTCCGCCGTCAGCCTCTTCAAGCAGTCCCTTTTTATTCTCAGCACCGGTGTATGCGCCTTTGGTTGTGCCGAAAAGTATTGATTCAAAAAGATTTTCAGGGATTGCTGCACAGTTTTCTATTACCACCTTAGAACGTGGAATACCGCTTTCAGTAATCATTGCCTGAGCAAAAAGCTCCTTGCCGGTTCCTGTTTCCCCGTAAATAAGGGTATGGTTCGGCATACCTGCAAGAATCCGCGCATATTCAATGGTTTTCTTCATATCGGTGCTATTGGTGATAATTGAATCAAAGGTAATAAGTCCTTGGCGGGCCTTGATTTTTTCCACCATGCGGTCGAACTCACCGTTACGCACTTCACCGCCGTCATTGTTGGAATTTACAGTGGTGACGTCACGGGCGAGCTCCACAGCACCCATTATTTTACCCTTGCGGATGATTGGTATAGTCACATTGTCAGTACGCAGAACATGCCCCTTGAAGTCACGTACGGACTGATTCTTGCCCACAACAATCTCACCATTACGGATGCAGCGCATCATGGTACTCTTTTCAACATCCAGCTCCGGATATATTTCATAATATTTTTTGTTGATGTACTCGCTTCGCTTGATGAGCTGGGCCATTGCATTTACCTGGGTCTCATAACGGGCGTTGAAAACCACGTTATAGTTTCCGTCTACGATTGCAATGTAGTCTATGGAGCCCATCATCAGGTCCTGACACTTTAACATGTTTTGCCTCCCGGATCAGTTTTATCTTTTTTAAAATATATCATATTACTATTAAAAAAGCAAATGTCATGCCAAATCTGCAAGTGTTGAAAAATACAGGTTTGCAGGGCCACAAAAAAAGAAATCGTCAACTTTCTGATATTGTTGACGATTTTGATGTCAGTTTTCTGACTGTATGACTATTTATTGTAAGGAATGAAAACGCCCAATCGCTCATTTACGATTTCACAGTCTCTGGCTGCTATCTGACCATTGATGAACACGTAATCAATGCCTTTCGACTTGATTGTGATGTCAGAAAAATCAGGTCCGTCCTGGATTGTTTCAGGGTCAAAAATTGTCAGATCAGCATCCCAGCCTGCCCTGACCATACCTTTCCTGTCATCAATCATAAGGCGTTTTGCAGGTTCCAGGGTAACTTTGCGGATGGCGTCCATGAGACTGATAACCTTATCTTCTCTTACAAACTTGCTGAAAACTCTTGGGAAAGTCCCTGCCGCTCTCGGATGACCGTTGCCGTCCTTGAGGATACCGTCGCTGGCAATCATACCCTTTGGATTTGCAACTGCTGCACTGATTCCTTCAGAGTCCATAACAAAGGCCACAGCGTACATGTCAGGATAGTTTTCTCTGCAGTCTTCAAAAATTTCTTTGGTGCAGCGTACATTCTTATAAGGTTCGCCTGTCATCATGATATCTTCGTATTTCTTCCCCCACTTTTCAGGGCAGTTGCCATCAAATACTGCTGAGCCTATTCTTGATGAAAATGCATCGTAAGGATATGTATCAAAGCTGAATCGCGGATTTTTTTCCATATATTCGTTCATCATGTCCAGAGCTGCCTTGGTCTTGCCAAGTGCCATGCAGCTTCCCAGGTGTGAGAACTGAACCTTCTTATTGGTAGTTTCCTGAAGGTCGATGAGTTCCTGCAGGTTTCCAAGACCTTTGCTTCTGTCTGCACGGTAGTGAATTGCAATCATAAGGTCGTCACCTTCCACAGCCTTTGCAGTGTTCACCATATCCTCGTATGTGATGCCCGGATCATATTCAAGGCCGAAAGAGATACCGCATACCCCCTCTGCCACGTCTTCTCTGATTCTCTCGTAAATCTTTTCGCAGTCTTCCGGTTTAGTCGGTTCGTAATGACCGTATCCCAGCTGAGTGCGGTAATAATTGTAACCTGAAAGGAGCATGTAGTTTACAGGACTTCCGCCCAGCTTGGCGATAGTGTCCTTGAAAACCTTTGCTGGCTGGTGCATGAGTCCGCAGTTGCCTCCAACGCAGGTTGTAACACCCTGACCAAGCATATATTTTGAGACGATGTACTGCTCACCTTCTTCCCCGAACCACTCTTCGTGCATATGTATATCGATAAATCCCGGTGAAACAACCTTGCCGGCAGCATCAATTATCTCTGCCGCCTGTTGCAATTCTGCACCGAAAAATGCAATTTTGCCTTGGCTTATACCGATATTGGCTTCTTTAAATTCACCTGTTTCAAAGTCAGGATATTTTCCGTTGATAATTAAATAGTCCAGCATATTTACTCCTTTCCTATAACTGAAACACCATCAGGGATTACCGTGATGCTGCAGTTTTCACCTTTTATTGCCAATGCTTTGTTTACGGCCTCTTCAAGAGTGGCCGCAAAGTCCATTTTCATCTCTCTGATCTGTGGAGCGATTTTTTCGTCACATACCATTATAACATGTAAACGCTGTAAAATGCGCACAAGAATCTGGTACTGCCACTGATCAGGCACAGTTTCGTCCATCGGAGTAGCCATAATTTCGTCCATCAGCTCGTCGGGACCCGCGCATCCGGCCATTTTTTCATAGAAAACATCGCCGCCCAGTCCGTCTGCACACTCTGCACATATGATTACTACACCGCCGTCTGCAGCAAAGGATTCAGCTGTAGTCATGCCCTTTACCGCCTGATATGCGTTCTGGTCCAGAGGCGCCCCGCCGTTGGACGTTATGACGATGTCAGCTTTTTTGCCAACAGGTACGCTGCAGTATTCCATGAGGAAGTCGCAGCCCTTTCTGTGTGCAGTTACCGGGTCGCCCGCAAAAGCCGCTGCCACCTCTTTCTGGCCGTTTACTATAACGTTCACTATGTATTTCAGCCCGGTCATGCGCACAGCGGCTTCCATATCGGTGTGGATAGGGTTTCCGTCCAGCACACCCATCCGTGCCTTAGGATGGTCTATGAAAGCACTGCAGTGATTTCCAAGGACTGTTTTCCTGCTGCATATGCCCGGCAGGATACTCTTACGTCCACCTGAAAAACCTGCAAAGAAATGTGGTTCAATAAAGCCTTCTGCCACCAGCAGGTCACATTCTGCGGCAAGTCTGTTGATAATAAGCTCGGCTCCCGATGGCAGAATTCCAAGGCTTACAAGTTTTGCTTCATCATCGCAGTCATGTACTGCGATTTTTTCTGAAGCCACGATTTCCTCGCCAAGTTTGGCTACCAGCTCGCTTTTTTCCGTGCCCCTGTGGCAGCCTGTCGCCACCAGCAAAGTGATATCGATATCAGGATTTCCTTCCCGCAGCTGACGCAGCATATGTGGAATTATGAACTTGCTGGGAACGGGACGCGTATGATCGCTGATGATGATAACTGCTGTCCTGCAGCCTTCTGCCAGTTTGCTGAGATGCTGACTGTCTGTCGGCTCCGCCATTGCATCCAGCACCATCTTGTTCTGCATGCCGGGACTGCCTGACTTCATATCGCATATCCGCGATTCAACAATTCTGGTTATATTTTCATGTTCAAAGGTCAGATGACCTTTTCCATAAGGGATTTCTGTTCTCATTGGCTCCTCCTTCTACAGTGCTTTGTCTATAAGGACTACCGCAACATCATTTACATTGGTTCCGGTCGGTCCTGTGATTATGAGCCCGCCTGAAGCTTTCAGGCCGTTATATGCATCGTTGTCCGCAAGTATTTCATCGATGGTGCGCCCGGTATTTTCAAGGATTGCAGCCGCTGTTTTTCCGTCAGCATAACCTCCTGCTGCATCGGTCGGACCATCAGTTCCGTCAGAGCCTACTGAAAAAACTGCCACATTGTCAAGGCCTGCTATCGGCACTGCCGCTGCCAGAGCCAGTTCCTGGTTGCGGCCGCCTTTGCCATTACCTGTGAGTTTTACAACCGTTTCACCGCCTGCAATCCATGCCTGCTTCCTGCCGTCCTCTGCATGGAATTTACCTATTGTACCCAGGAAATTTCCTGCTTCGCGGGCCTGGCATGCAAGTTCTGCTGTGAGTATATGTGGTTCATAACCCAGCGCCACAGCTGTTTCGGCCGCTGCCTTGCAGAGCTGTTTCACGCTGCCTGTGACCATAGTAGTAACGTTGGTAAGATGTTTGGGTGTTTCAATACTGAGAAGCGCCGCAGTTTCCGGCTGAATTGTCAGTTCGTATTTTCCAATGATTGCCGCCGCCTGCTCACATGTGGAACTGTCCGGATATGCAGGGCCCGACGCAATCATGTCCAGCGGGTCTCCGATTATATCAGAAAGTATTATAGAGTACACATGAGCCGGACTGCAGAGCTGCGCAAATCTGCCGCCTTTAACTGCTGATATGCGCTTTCGGATAGTGTTGATTTCAGTAATCTCTGCACCGCATGCAAGAAGCTGATTGGTTATTGATTCAAGCTCCTCTTCCGGAACAAGGGGTTTCTCAAAAAGGGCTGAGCCGCCTCCTGACACCAGAAAAATCACTGCATCCTTTTCAGTCAGTCCCTTCACCAACTCAAGTGCAGCCGCCGTTCCACGGAAAGAATTCTCATCAGGCACAGGATGCCCCGCCTCGAAACACTCAATTCCGGGGATTTCTCCCTTTACATGACCGTATTTTGTCACTACTGCGCCGCAGTCTATACGCTCTCCCAGCTGGTCAGCCGCAGCCTTTGCCATCTGCCAGGCAGCCTTGCCTGCCGCAATGAGAACCAGTTTTCCCTCAGGATTGAGCAGCGGAACTATATCTGACAGCGCTTTTTTTACAGCTGTATCCGGAAGAGCTGCCCCGATGGCAGATTGGATTATTTTATGTGCATCTTCATAAAGAGTAGTCATAAATACCTCCTGAATAAAGTAGTCGGTATAAAAATATATAGCAAAACCCGTGCCAAAAAAAGCAACGGGTCGAAAAAACTACAGAACCTCTGCCAGCTTATCCAGATCCTCGTCGGTTGTGGCCCAGCTTGTGGCAAGTCTGATTATGGTATGGTTGTCGTCATATTTTTCCCAGAAACTGAACATAACATCTTCGGCCAGTTCTTCCATACGGCCGTTTTCAATGATTATGAACTGCTGGTTTGTCGGAGATTCCAGGTGGAATCTGTAGCCTTTTTCCTTGATGAGGGACTTGAGTGTTTCTGCCTTTTCGATGGCGTTTCTGCCCAGCTTGAGATAAAGGTCGTCAGTAAAAAGTGTATCGAACTGGATGCCCAGAAGGCGGCCTTTGGCAAGAAGTGCTCCGTGCTGCTTGATCTGGGTCAGGAAATGATTAGGTGTATTGTTCTTTGTAAACACAACTGCTTCGCCGCAGAAAGCTCCTACCTTGGTTCCTCCTATGTAAAACACATCACAGATGCGGGCGATATCCTGCAGGCTCACATCGGTCTGGCGGCTGGCAAGACCATATCCCAGACGGGCCCCGTCAAGGTAAAGAGACATCTTAAATTCATGACAAACTTCCGCAATATCTTCAAGTTCCTGTCTGCTGTAAAGTGTGCCGTATTCTGTGGGATGTGAAATATATACCATTCCAGGGAAAACCATGTGCTCATGGTTTCCGTCACCGTAGAAAGTTTCCACATATGAGCGCAGGTCGCAGGCTTTGATTTTGCCGTCGTATTCCGGGATTTCAAGAACTTTGTGGCCGGAATGCTCGATGGCACCTGCTTCGTGAGTTGCCACATGTCCTGTTTTTGCTGCAACCACACCTTCGTAAGGCGCCAGCATGGTTGCAATTACAATCTGATTGGTCTGGGTTCCGCCCACAAGGAAGTGAACATCAGCTTCAGGACAGCCGCAGGCTTCTTTTATCTTAGCTTTGGCACTGGTGCAGTAATGGTCATCGCCGTATCCTGCCAGCTGCTCAAAGTTGGTCTTCATCAGCTTTTCAAGAATCTTCGGATGAGCTCCTTCGTTATAGTCGCATGCAAATGATAACATAATTCTTTCCTCCCTGATTTATTTATTTTCATGACGCTTTTTCCACGCCTTGATTTCTTCAAGATGTTTTTTGTAACGGGCTTCCAGGCCCTGTTCTGTAGGATAATAGTATTCTGTCCCCTTCATGGAGTCGGGCAGGCAGGTCATGGCAGTCAGCTTTTCTTCACTGTCATGGGCATACTGGTAGCCTTTGCCGTAATCCAGCTCCTTCATCAGCTTAGTAGGAGCGTTGCGTATATGAAGCGGTACAGGCTCTGCAACGTTCTTAGAAGCATCGCGCTTTGCACTTTCGTATGCCACATAAAGAGAATTGGACTTAGGTGCCAGAGACATGTGGACCACTGCCTGTGTCAGGTGAACGCTGCACTCCGGCATGCCGATAAAATGGCAGGCCTGATACGCCGCCACGGCCGTAGTAAGTGCATGGGGATCAGCCATTCCCACATCTTCGCTGGCAAAGCGGACAACTCTGCGGGCGATATACAGCGGGTCCTCCCCTGCTTCCAGCATCCGCGCCAGCCAGTAAACAGCTGCGTCCGGGTCAGAATTTCTCATTGATTTATGCAGGGCCGAAATCAGGTTGTAGTGTTCTTCCCCGGTCTTATCGTATAATAACGATTTACGTGAAATGCACTGCTCCATGGTTTCTTCGGTCACTGTAACAGTACCGTCGTCTGCCACATTGCCGTTAAGAACAACCATTTCAAGAGTCAGAAGGGCGGTTCTCGCATCACCATTGGCAAAAACAGCGATGGCCTTCAGCATATCCTCTGTGATATTCACTTTTTCCTTTCCGAAACCCCGCTCGTCGGTGATTGCCCGGGAAAGCAGTTCCACAAGTTCTTCTGTCTTCAGCGCCTGAAGGACGAAAACCTTGCACCTGGAAAGCAGCGCCCCGTTTATCTCAAAAGATGGATTCTCGGTGGTTGCCCCTATGAGTATGATACTTCCCTTTTCCACAAAAGGCAGGAAAGCATCCTGCTGTGCTTTGTTGAACCGGTGTATTTCGTCTACTAAAACAATGGTCCGCTCGCCGTAAAGACGGTTGTTTTCAGCTTTTTTCATTACTTCGCGGATTTCACGGATACCACTTGTCACCGCAGAAAAATCAATAAATGCAGATTTGGTGCGGCCCGCAATGATCCGTGCCAGAGTGGTCTTACCCACGCCAGGCGGACCCCAGAATACCATTGAAGATATTTTATCCTCTTCAATAAGGCGGCGCAGGATTTTGCCCTCACCAAGAAGATGGGTCTGTCCTACGAAATCCTCCAGGTCACGTGGGCGGAGCCTTGCGGCAAGAGGCTGATTATTCATATTTGTATCAAAAATTGTCATCTGTTCCATTGCCAAAACCTCCGCTGAACGCCAGTTCTTCAATTATTTACATTATATCACGGGCCACTGGCCTCTTCAACCTTTTCTGTCTTGTTCGCAATACCAAAAAGGAGTATAATAGGTCTATCGCAGTGTACACAATACAAGGAGGCTCACATGAAAAAAGAATTATCCCCGGCAGCTCTTGCCATTATCAGAAAAATGCAGCAGAACGAGCTGACTGAAAGCGTAATCTACGCTGAAATTGCCAGATTTGCAAAAGGTGAAGAAAACAAAGCAACACTTCTCAGACTTTCTGCTGAAGAAAAGGCTCACTATGAAATCTGGAAAAGCTACACAGGTATCGAAATGAAACCTGAAAAATCCAAAGTATTCAAATACAAGATGATTGCCCGCATCCTCGGTTTCACATTTGCGGTCAAGCTCATGGAAAACGGCGAAGAAGGTGCCCAGGAAGAATACGCACTTATTGCATCAGAAGTTGAGGAAAGCATTTCAATCCGTCAGCAGGAAGAAGAACATGAAAAGGCCCTTCTCGGCATGCTTGATGAAGAAAGGCTTCAGTATGTAGGCAGTATGGTTCTCGGTCTTAATGACGCGCTCGTGGAGCTGACCGGATCCCTTGCAGGTTTTACCTTCGCAATGCAGAATACACGTCTCATTGCACTTTCCGGGCTGATTATCGGTATCTCAGCTACATTCTCAATGGCATCCAGCGAATTCCTTGCAGCAAGAAGTGAAGGCCGAACCGACGCTCTCAAATCCTGCAGCTACACAGGTATCGCATACCTGATTACAGTAATTCTGCTGATTCTGCCTTACCTGATTTTCAGCACAACTCAGTTCGTGCCTGCACTTATCTGCATGCTCATAATTGTTGTTCTCATCATCGCAGGTTTTACGTACTATACCTCTGTTGCCCAGGACGAGCCTTTCGGTTCAAGATTCGCAGAAATGGCCCTCATCAGTATCGGCGTTGCAGTAATTTCCTTCTTCGTAGGTATTTTTGCAAAGCAGTTCCTGGGAGTGGATCTTTAATTAACTGTAATAAACATAAAGACCTTCACCATCCGGCGAAGGTCTTTTTATATGTCTTTTTTATTATCTGAGTTTCAGTCCGTCCTTGAAAGCTTTTCCTACTACTTCACCTAATCTGCGGTACTCGTGAGTTACCGGGTCGTATGTGATAGGATCAAGCTTTGTAACGTCAATTTTGCCTTCTGCATCCAGAATTTTTTCATCTGCGCAGACATTTACGATTTCTCCTACCATACGGCAGTTTGCAGCATCGTAGCTCTTGAAAGTACATTCAACAGCCATCGGCAGTTCGTCGATGAGAGGTGCATTTACAAATTCAGACTTTGTTGTGTGGAAGCCTGACTTGGCCATTTTTTCAGGCTCATCATTGCCGGAAACAATGCCCACATAGTCACTTTCAACCACATGTGCAGCATCAGCCATGCTTACAGTGAAAGCACCGCTGGCAATGATGTCCTTTACAGTCTTGTGATGAGCGCTGAGACAAAGGGAAATTTCAGTGTCTTCGCTCATGCCGCCCCATGCAGCATTCATTGCGTTCGGCTTGCCGTTTTCGTCATAAGCAGCGATGATAAATACAGGCATCGGATATAAATAAGGTTTAGCTCCGAAATTCTTTCTCATTGTATTTTCCTCCTCAACCACGCAGAGTGGCAATCAGTCGTTTAGGTTTAATTAAAAGATCCAGTGCATCTTCGACGGTGCATACAGTCACATCGGTTTCTGCAATCAGTCCGCTGAAAGCGCCTTCTCTGCCGGCTATTGCCACCGAAAGAACCGCTTCACGGCACATGAGCACATCGTTGCGGCCGTTGCCCACAGCCATGCTGACTTCAGCACCAAGGTCCCTGATTATTCTTTCCTTTTCATACATGACGCTGTCTCCCGGAAAGGTCATTATTGTCACGGGCAGTCCTGCGCATTTCTGTCGTGCCGTACCGTGTGTATCAGCTGTCAGCACGTATATGTCCAGGTCCGCTGCCAGAATTCTGAGTCTTTCCTTCACGCTTTCAAGGATGTCACCATCAATGGCAATGGTCCCGTTATAGTCCAGTACCAGTTTATTTATTTCCAGAGTCCTGTAACCCGGAATTTCAATTATCATAAAATTCCTCCTATGCCAGCAGATAAAGGTCATCAAGCCCCAACAGCTCCATGAGGCACCAGATGCAGTCATTTACATCCATGCGGCTGTTGAAATAGCCGAAACTGAAACGTGTAAGACCGTTTTCTTCAGTGCCCAGTGCCTGATGCAGCATAGGAGCTCCCATAATGCCGCACTCTACTGCAATATGATTCTTTCTCATATGTGCCTTTACTTCCTGCGGAGTGAAACCTTCCACCTTTATTGCAACTGTAGGGATTCTTGTTCCTGTACCGAAGTCGCCGTAAACGGTGACTTTGTCCATGGACTGGACCGCCTCGAAGAAACGCTTTGCAAAGCGGTGCGGCTGCATACTGATACCGTAAATTCCTTTATCTCTGATAAAGTCAAGGGCTGCGCACAGACCCCCGAACTTTTCAGGTTCAATGGGACCGATGCCGCTGAGAAGTTTTTCATCCAGCGCAATACCATCTTTTACGATGAGTCCGCCGATGCCGTAAGGACCCATCAGTTTACGGTGAGCCGCAAAACAATACACACCGATACCCAGATTTTCCAGGTTCACATCAGCTGCCCCTGCAGTCTGGGAACCGTCAGAAATAACAACCAGTTTATGGCGGCGCGCCACAGTAGTCACAAATTCCATGTCAGTGATGTTGCCTGTAACATTGGAGCCGTGACTGATTACCATAGCAGTTGTATTCTCACGTACCTGGCCTTCGATATCTTCATATTTCAGTCTTCCGTAAGGGTTGACACCGATATATGAAACTTCAACTCCTTCAGCCTTCATATCCTCCAGGATATTGAGAACTGCCTCCTGTTCATAAACAGTGGTGATGATATGGTCACCCGGTCTGATCAGGCTGCGGATTGCTATATTCATGGCCTGAACTTCGTCCTTGGTGAAGATGATGTTCTCAGGATTCTTTACAGTAAAAAGTTTTGCAAGGCGCGCTGCAGCATCAGCAGCAGTGGCAGGCGCTGCGTTTTTTACACCTTCCGGTTTGAGCACTGTAGTATGTGCATTGTTTATGTAAGTCATGGGTGGTCTCCTCTCACCTGAATATTATCTGATAACCTTCGCCTGAAGGACTTCCATTACATCATATGCTTTTGCTTCGAGAACAGGGTCATTGGAAGCGCAGCATGAAGCATCTATAATGATTGGAACTTCAGGCATTGCAGCTTTTGCCACAACCATGTTGGAAATAACGCAGATGTTGGTAACAACGCCGCAGAGTTCCACGCTTTCATAGTCGTCACCCTTATCTTTTAAATAGTCACCCAGTTCGATTGACCCGAAAGTGCGCTTTGCGAATGAAATATCTTCATCTTTTTTCATTGCTGCAACCTTTCCGTAAAGTTCCCAGCCTTCGGTACCCTCAATGCAGTGAGGTACAGGCAGGTTTGCTCCTTCCTGAGTTTCCATATAGTTTTCACTGTGAGTATCATATGTGAAAATCACCTGACCTGCGTCTCCCAGAGCGCGGTACTCTTCAATCTTCTTTACGATATTTCCTTCGATTGCAGCGGCAGCTTCGTTGCCAAGCGCGCCGTCAACAAAGTCATTCTGATAGTCTACTACGATTAAAAGTTTCTTTTTCATGGTTATGTTCCTCCCTGATGTCTACAGTAATTCAAGCATCTGCTGCGGATTTTCGGCTGCCTTTACACGGCCGAAAGCCTTTTCAATGATGCCCTCTTCGTTTATTAAATATGTAGTACGGACAATGCCCATTGACACCTTGCCGTAATTATTCTTTTCCTTCCACACATCGTAGACCTGAAGTGTTTCAAGTCCTGTGTCAGACAGGAGTAGAAACGGCAGGTTGTATTTTTCCTGGAATTTCTTGTGGGAAGCCACTGTATCCTTGCTTACGCCCACTACGACAGCTCCTCTTTCAAGGAACTGTGGGTAACGTTCCTCAAAGGCACATGCCTGTTTAGTGCATCCCGGAGTGTTGTCCTTTGGATAAAAGTATAAAATCAGTTTTTTACCGCGGAATTCATCGAGAGTGTGAATGTTTCCGTCCTGATCCGGCAGACTGAAAGCCGGAGCCTTAGTACCTGTTTCAAGCATTTTTTTCTCCTTAAACAAAAGCTGCCCCGGATAAAACAAGGCAGCACAAAAATTACATAAAAGTGCAGAGCAGAATCGGCACAAACATGGCAGGCATGTAGTTCATAACTTTAAGTTTAGTCACGCCAAGCATGTTAAGACCGAGAGCAATAATAAGCAGTGAACCCACGCAGGTCATTTCTGCAATTGCAGCGCTGCTTAAGAAAGGTTCCACCACCTGTGCAAGAAGCACAATACCGCCCTGGAATACCAGCACGAAAAAGGCCGCAAGAAGCACGCCGATTCCAAGAGATGCCGCAAAAATGCAGGATGAAATCAGGTCAAGAGTTGCCTTGGTAAAAAGCATTTCATTGTTACCTGTAAGACCTGCCTGCAGGGAACCTACGATTGTCATAGCACCCACGCAGAAAACCAGGCTGGCAGTAACAAAACCTTCAGCGATTGTAGCCTTGCCGTCTTCTTTTTTAAAGCGATTTTCCAGTCTTTCTGCAAAATTATTCAGGTGCATGTCCAGATCAATGGCCACACCTATCACTGCACCCACCGCCATGGATATGATAGTTATGAGAGCATTTTCCCCGGACATGGCACCGTCAATACCTATGTAAATTACACAAAGAGCCAGGCCCTTCATGATAAAATCTGACCAGCTGTCAGGAATGAGTTTCTTGGCCAGAAGGCCCACTGTACTTCCCGCAACAACAGTCAGCACATTAACTAATACGCCAATCATTTTTTATTCAGCATCTCCTGTTTCAGATTTGAAAGCACCGGAAATGTCAGCACCGCTCTGCTTTGCCTCTTCTTCAAGTTTTGCGATTTCAGCAAGATGTGCATCGATTTCAGCACAGAACTCTTCCATCTTTGTGATATCAAGAGTCTCGTCTTTTTTCAGTGCATCATATACATACTGTCCCAGCGCTTCCTTGGCATCTTTCGCTTTGCCTCTTTCAAGGACAATTTTGCCCTTTGCCTTGCCATAATCAAAAGTATCACCGGCAACTTCGCCGATCTTGCCAGCCATCTGGCCTAATTTGTCCATAAATGCCATGTTATTTTCCTCCTTCAGCTTCCTCTGCAGCTTTATCCTTCTGGATTTCTGCATAACGCTTGATTTTCATTGTAGTAGTCTTTTCAAAAGCATCAGTCTTGATTTCAAGCTTCTTGATGCACTTATAGTTAGTAAGTTTGCGGTTTACCTGCTTGATCTGATTCCAGATAATCTTGTAGATTTCTTCTTCAGTGAAAGGTACATCAGGGTTTTTCTTTTCAGCGCCATGGATTGCTTCAATCTGGTCATAATCAGGAATAACCTTTGCTGTGATGATCAGTTCCTTTTCTCCGGAAACTTCCTTGCCGTAAACCATACATTCAGCAACTTCAGGAACTCTTGAAAGCAGGCCTTCGATTTCCTCAGGATAAATATTCTTACCGTTCTGAGTAACAATTACGTTCTTGATTCTGCCTGTGATATATACGAAATCATCTTCGTCAAGATAGCCGATATCGCCGGAACGGAACCATCCGTCAACGATGGCCTCTGCTGTAAGCTCAGGAGCCTCATAGTAGCCCAGCATTACAGTATCGCCCTTGATGAGGATCTCACCTTCGCCCTTTTCGTTAGGGTTTGCGATCATAATTTCATTGCAGCATACAACCTTGCCTGCAGAACCCACTCTTGTGTCAAAATCAGGAGTTACAGCAGAAATCGGCGCAGTTTCAGTCAGGCCATATCCCTGAAGGAACATGATACCGATGTCTTCAAACCACTTTCCTACGCTAGGTTCAATAGGTGCCGCAGCACTTACAACCAGACGGAGTCTGCCGCCCAGGTTGTCGTAGATTTCCTTGAAAACTTTTCGCTTTACATCCACGCCGGTGTTCTTCTTCAGACTGTTTGTCAGCTTGATCATAGTATTTACAATGTTGGACTTGCCGCTCTTTTCGATAGTCTGGTTGATTCTCTTATGAAGAGTTTCCAGCAGAAGAGGCACAGCAATAATTGCGGTAGGCTGAGTAGCCTTCATATCGTTTACGATATGCTTGAGACCCTGACAGACAGCGATGGACGCACCCATTGCCATCGGGAAAATAAATCCGATGGTAGATTCATATGTGTGGTGAAGCGGAAGAACTGAAAAAAGTCTGTCGTCCGGAAATACCTGAACATACGGTGTTACTGCGTTTACGTTTGCTGCAAGGTTCTTCTGGCAGAGCATTACACCCTTGGATGCAGAAGTAGTACCGCTTGTAAAAATAAGCACCGCGAACTCTTCAGGGTCAATTTCCTTTTCCATGAGGCTGTTATCACCCATAGCGGTGAAGACACGGCCTTCATCCTTTACATAGTTGAATCCTACGAAACGCTTGTCTCTTTCATCAAAACCTTCATCAGAGTACATTTCAATGCAGTACCTGACAGTTTCGCACTTGCTGACAACCTTCTTCACCAGGTCACGCATCTTAGGTGAGTATATGATTACAGATGCCTGTGAGCGTCTGATGCAGTTTTCAAATTCATTGTCAGGAAGTTCCTTGTCGAGAGGAACGGCAATACCTGCACCGCAAAGACATGCAGTATATGAAACATACCAGTCGTAGGTAGTTTCACTGATAATTGCAATTCTTTCGTCCTCGGTTCTGAGTGCCTTTGTAAGGCCTGTACCGAAGTTCACAACGTCCTTACGGAACTGGCCATAGGATTTACCCTCAAAGCCGACTTTCTTGTTGTAAACCTGAAGAATAAAGTCTCTGTCAGCATAAAGCTGGGTGGACCTGTCGAAGATTTCCTTTACAGTCTTATAGTCTGTTCCTGGATAGAGTTCCTGCTGATGATTTTTTTTGCTCAGCATTTTTTCCTGAAGTTTTGCGAAATCTTCTGCTGTGTATTCAATTTTAAGTTCTTCAAGATCACCGATTTCCTTCAAATGGAACTTGGGTATCCTGAAGTTTGGAATTTTCTTTAATAATCTTGGCATAATTATTCCCCCATTAAATTAAAATCAATTCAAATCTAATAATATATTGTATCATTTTTGGGTACGGAAAATCAACCTTTTTAATGCTTTCCAGTTAAAAGGAATGAGCGGATACAGGTATCTGCCGCCTGAAATCGTCTTCGTTGAAGCCATGATAATCAGCGAAATCACAGTCGCCCCAATGGCACCGGGTATTCCCGCAATCGCTGCACCTGTAAGAATAAATATTCTGCAGAATTTCATCGCATAGCTCAGCTCAATGCTCGGCTGGGTGAATGCAGCAAGAGCCACAACTGCCATGCAGAGTATTGTCTGGGCAATGAACCATCCTGACTTGATGCTGAATTCGCCCAGAATCAGCGCGCCGATGACCGAAAGCGACATGCCCAGGGAAGTGGGCGTATTCAGTGAAGCAATTTTAAGAGCATCCACTGCGATTTCAAGGAGTATGAACTGCCAGAAAATCGGTATGGCAAAGTCCTCTTCAGGCACGAAAAACTGCAGCACCTCCGGGGTAAGGTGCTCGTACTCTGTAATTAAAAAATAGACCGGAGTAAGAAAAAGTATCACAAGAAAATTTACAATTCTGATAAGCCTGAAATAGTTTCCCGTGAGCTGCGGAAAATAATAATCGTCAACATCCTGAAAGAATTCGAAAATGCTCACAGGAATCAGCATTACCGTAGGAGAATTGTCCACGATGATGGCTGTTTTCCCCTCCGCTATATGCGCCGCTACTACATCGGGACGCTGAGAATACCTGACTTTCGGGAACGGGTTAAGTCCGTTTGCCGCGCCCAGAGCCTGGAGCAGACGTTCCAGCAGGCTCTGGTCGGCCACTGAAAGGATTTCTTTACCGGTTTCTTCGTTGTCATGGTTTGTGGATGTGCCGCTGTTTTTACGCTGCTTCCTGTTTGGCGGCTGCTGGCTTGACTGCTGTGTGTCAAAATTTGTCGAATCTTCTATTGCAGTATGGGCCATTACCTGAAGTACGCTGTCAAGTTTCTTCACAAGTTTCATATCTGCTCTGTCGTTCATGTATGCCACAACCACGTCTGCCTTGCTCACGCTTCCCACGTTGTAAACCTTGAAAATCAGGTTATTGTCTCTGATTCTCCTTCTGATAAGGCTCACATTGTCCATCATATTTTCGGTGAAACCGTCCTTGGCTCCGCGGAGGCTCTTTTCCTTGTCCGGTTCTTCCACAGAGCGGCCCGGATAACTTCTGCAGTCGATTACGATTAAATTATCCAGGCCTTCTGCTGCCAGCAGAACAAGGCCGGCATATAACCGGGGCAGCGCCTGCTGATAGCAGTCCCAGGCCTGGTCGGCGGCGCTGCCTTCCTTTTTTGCCTTTATCAGTGTTGTGTCCAGAAATGGTAGGACCTTTTCAATAAACTGCTGGCTGGTGTGGACTCCGTCCAGGGCGGCCGCAGGCACACGCATAAGATGGCTCAGTATATGCTGTGCCTTCTCACCGTCGGTGAGGCCGTCCACAAAAAACATGGAGACGGCCCGGCCGCCCACCACCAGCTTCCTCTCCAGCACATCGAAGCTTTCACCCACCGGCAGCTCTTTTTTCAGAATTTTCATATATAAATCGTAATTGGTCATTTTAATCCTCCATTTAATATTGAAATTTAACGCTTTTACTGTTAAAATATATTGTTAGATTTATTTTGAAAAATAACCACGGAGGTTTTATAAATGGACAATAAAAAACTGGCGGAACTCTTATTCCCCCACATCACAAAAACGCCTGAAGATTACGACGCACTTTATCCACAGCGTAACCTTCCTGAAGGTGCCAAGGTAACAAGACTCGGCCCAAGCCCTACAGGTTTCATTCACCTGGGCAACCTTTACGGTGCTTTCGTTGACGAAAGACTGGCTCACCAGTCCGGCGGTACTTTCTTCCTCAGAATCGAAGATACTGACGACAAGCGTTATGTAGAAGGCGCAGTTGAAATTATTATCAACTCCCTCCGCTTCTTCGGCATCAACTTCGACGAAGGTGCTACAATGACCGGCGATGTTGGTCAGTACGGCGACTATACTCAGAGCCACAGAGGCGAAATCTACCAGTGCTTTGCCAAGAGAATGGTTGCTGAAGGCACTGCATATCCTTGCTTCATGACTGAAGAAGAAATTGCGCAGATTCACGAAGAGCAGGAAGCTGAAAAAGCCAACCCTGGTATCTACGGCAAATGGGCGCGCAGCAGAAACCTTACCATGGAAGAAATCGAAGCTAAACTGGCAGCAGGTATTCCATACGTAATCAGACTTAAATCCGACGGCGACATGAGCCTTCCTGAAGACCAGATCAGAAGAGTACAGGTAAAGGACGCAATCCGCGAAATCCTTGACTTCCCTGCAAACGACCAGGATACTGTAATTCTCAAGGCTACAGGTATTCCGACATACCACTTTGCCCATGTAATCGACGACCACCTTATGAGAACTACTCACGTTGTAAGAGGTGCTGAATGGCTTCCTTCCCTGCCAATCCATGTTGAACTTTTCGAAAAGCTTGGCTGGGAACCACCAATCTACTGCCACACTGCACAGCTGATGAAGATAGACGAAGAAACAGGCAACAAGCGTAAGCTTTCCAAGCGCCACGACCCTGAGCTTTCTCTTGACTACTACCGCAATATGGGATACCACCCTGCAGCAGTGAGAGAATACCTTCTTACAATTCTCAACTCCAACTTTGAAGAATGGAGAATGGCAAATCCTGATGCAGACATCGATGAATTCCAGTTCACTACTGAAAAGATGTCCACTTCCGGCGCACTCTTCGACCTGAACAAGCTCAACGATATCTCCAAGGATGTTCTCCTTAAGATCAGCGCTGCTGACCTTTATGACTTCCTCAGAGGCTGGGCTGAAGAATTCAAGCCAGAACTTCTTCACATCTTTGAAGACAGAGCTTACCTTGAAAGAATCCTTGACCTTGGAAGAAACGAAGCAAAGCCTCGTAAGGACCACATCTACGCTCAGCAGATGGTTGAAAACATCAGCTACTTCTTCGACGATATGTTTAAGATCGAAGACGAAATGCCTGCTGAAGCAGCAGCTGATGTTCCTGTGATCATCGCCAAGTACCTTGAAACTTACGACCATGCAGATGACCAGACTCAGTGGTTCGAAAAGATCCGTCAGATCACAGAAGAACTTGGCTACGCTGTCAAGCCAAAGGACTTCAAGAAAAACCCTGACCAGTTCAAGGGCCATGTAGGTCACGTAAGTACTGCAATCCGTGTGGCACTGATGGGCCGCCAGCAGTCCCCTGACGTATGGGAAATCCAGCAGATTCTCGGTGAAGAAAGAACAAGAGCAAGACTTGCTGAATTCACAAAATAACAAAAAACTGCACACAAAAATCCTGCCCGCCTTACCCGGCAAGCAGGATTTTTTTATTTCTCAGATTAAATTATCGTTATTTCTTTGTGGTCGCAGAAATCTTTCCATACTGTGTACGGATTTCTTCTCCGTCGACCATACGCACGCCGCACACTCTGTACCAGTATTTTGTGTCCGGCTTCACGTTTTTAGTGTTGATGCAGTACTTTTTGCTGCTGTCAGTGGTCTTGAGAATCTTTACATAACCTGAAGACTTCTTGTATGATCTCCACACTCTGTAATAGTCCACGCCGTACTTGGAAGAAGACTTATCCCAGTCGATTCTTACTTTCTTGGTGAGGGCAGTTGCCTTCATCTTGGTGATTTTTGTATTCTCAACCGCTTCAATGATTGCAGCCTTCTTTTCTTCCCTTTCCTCTTCAGTTTCAAAACCGTTTACAGTGAGTGTCACGATTTTTTCACCGGCAAGGTATTTATCTGTTTCTGCTGCAGTAACAGTAAACTGAACAACGCCAGGACCCATGACTGTCACGCGGCCTTTGTTATCAATTGTTGCCACGGTTTCATCAGAGGATACAATTGTCAGCTCGCCGTCGCCGTCAGTCTTAGGACTGATGCTGAACATCTTGTCAAGGTCATTACGCTTGTAATTTGTGTAGCCGGATGTTACAGTCTGCACCGCCTTGGTTACGTTTACGGTAATTTCCTTGCTGCCTGCTGCATGGGTTTCAGATTCAGCGGCCTTTACTGTAATAACAGCAGTACCAGGACCAACGATTGTGACCTTACCCTTTGAGGACACAGTCACCACATTTTCGTCACTGGACTCATAAGAAATCTTTCCGCCGCCGTCTGTCTTAACGCCTACAATGTTGAAAGAGCTATTCAGCATTGTCTTGTTGTATTTACCATACTTGGTGGTTACAGTCTGAATCGGTTTGGTTACTGTAATATCAAAACTCTTTTCTGCCGCCTTTACGTTGGCAGTTTCCTCTGCCTTTACTTTGATTGTTGCTGTGCCCTGACCGATTACAGATACAGTTCCGTCTTTGGAAACTTTCACCACATCCTTGTCGCTTGAGGAGTATTTTACTTCTGCTTCAGGGAAGGCAAGTGATACGCCCAGATTGTAATCTTCCTGGTCATAACCAACTTCAGTTCTTACATCAGCAATGGTAATTGCCTGTTCAGCCTTGGCAATCTTATATGATGAAGACATGGTGCCTGTGTAATTGCCCATGAAAGTTACAGCAATGTTCGCTGTTCCTGCGTTCACCGCATTGAACACTTCGTAAGTATAGTCAAGTCCGTTTACAAGCACATCTCCCCTTGTATCCTTGATTACAATGCCTGAAGGTTTCTGCTCGCTTCCGGTATATACTGTATCGGCGATTTTTTCAATCACAACGCCGCTGAGACTTGGCATAGGCTGGATTGTAAAAGGTACGAGGCAATAGTCAGTATAAAGTCCCATGCCCTGTACATAAGCATATCCCAGACCTGCCTGAGTATTGTTTATATATTTTACAGTGTAGTCAACATTTTCAGTAAGCATTCTGCCGCTGTGATAAATCGTCACCTTCGGCTGATAAACTGTTCCCGGTGAGTATGTAAACACCGAAGTTCCGGTGACTGACCCCTGGGCATCTGCCAGTGAAAACATGGAAGACGGAGTCGCTGCTTTTTCAAGATACCAGAAATTGCAGTCGTTGCGGCCTTTGATACCGTTTACCGTGCCGCTGGAAGCATACTGCCAGTAATCATAATCATGTTCATATTCGCAATATGTATTATACTGGGCGATCCAGATAGGATAGGACTGTCCCAGAGTTTCACCGTCAATAGTCTTGTTCAGGAAATTGAGATTTGCATAGATTCCAGGCTCATATCCGAGAGCCTCCACTCTTTCGCAGAAAGCAACCGCATTGGCCGTCATGGCCGCCTTGGAAAGCTTGGCTTTGTTCAGTCTGCCTGATGTACCGCCCGCAAACTCATAGTCCATGAAAATCGGAAGGTCCAGGTCATATACACCCGCTTCGTGAAGCAGTTCTACAGCATACTCAGCTTCTGCAATGGCTTCAAGCTCAGTTACGGCCTGCGAGAAAAAGTATATGCCAACCAGAAGGCCGGCTTTGCGCGCACCTTCAAGGTTCTTTACATAATAATCGTCCGGATTAAGTTTGCCTTCACTGCCATATCCCCTGTAGCCCACTCTTATGATAGCAAAATCTATTCCGTCTGCCTTGGCCTGCTGCCAGTCAATATCGTTCTGGTATGTTGATACATCCAGCCCGTTTACCATTATTCTGTCATCGAATTTCTCGTTATGATTGTAGCTCTTTTCTGTGTAGCGTGACACAGATGTGCCCGCAAATGCCAGAGCCGTGTTAAAAACCAGCGCCACAATCAGAACAACCACTGTTAAAACTTTTCTCCTCATATCTTGTTAATACTCCCTTCAGAAATTTACTGCAATATTATATCACAAACTGCGATGCATTTCCACCTTACGGGAAGAAAAAACATAATTTGACAACAAGAAAAAGGCCCTCAAGGCCTTTTTCTCATACTGCTATTTATATTCTTTAATCTCTCGCTTTTCTGTCGATTAATTTCATTACTGCCAGTGCCAATCCGGAAATCAGTGTCAGGCTGTACCAGATCCAGCTTGTGGAACCTGTTGCAGGTACATTTGCCAGAGGAACTTCTTCCTCAACGATAACCAGTTCTTCTTCATCCGGAGCATCTGCCAGAGGTACTTCCGGTTCTTCAACCGGTACCACAGGTTCTTCAGGTTCCGCCGGGATATCAGGGATATCAGGAACATCTGGAACATCTGGAACATCCGGAACGTACGGAATATATGGTGGGATATATGGGTCTACCGGATCCACAGGGTCCACAGGGTCAACAGGGTCTGTAGGGTCAACCGGATTTTCCGGTGCCTTGTAAGTGTTTGTGATAACCCATGAATTATTCTCTGCTTCAATGCAGGATGCTTCATAATTTTCAGGAACTGCTGCTTCTTCCACCGTCCAGTTGTCTTCAATGCTCAGGTCTCTCCAGCAATAATACCACTGATTTGCTGCGCTGAGAACCTGTGTATCTTCTGTTATACCGTTTTTAAGAAGGTTTACACTTATTTCTGCCGGACGAACTTCTTCTGTATCGCCAGCCCATATTTTCATTACATTTACATCTGTGAAGAGAATCTTTTCGTTTCCTACCACTGCACCTGAGTTGTGGTTTTCTTCGTTAAGCTTATATCCTTCAGGAGCTTTTACCTCTCTGAAATAGTATTCGTAACCATCTGCAAGGCCGGATACAGAAAGGTATCCATCTTCATCTGATACAAGGCCGCTCTTAACCAGGTATTCTGTGAAACCAACTTTTGCGTACAGGTTAAATTCTGCGCCTGCAAGAGGTGCATACCAGCTTTCGCCCGCCTGAATTCCGCCGGTTTCTCCGTTTTCGAGAACCTGTGCCGCATCATACTTGAAGAGTTCACTCTGAGTCTGCCCCAGATCGTATTTTACTGAGCTCTGTGCTGCCACAGGAGTAGTGCCTTCTGCAAAACCTACAAGGTTCTGGGACTGGTCTCTCTGGCTTTCAGTTTCCGGCTTTGCTGCGTAAAAATATACATCGCTTACATTCTGTGTGCCGGATACCTTAAGATTGATTTCACCGGCTTCAGTTACGCCTGTGAATGTGATTCTGTAATTATCGTTTTCATCTGCTGCAAGGGCGTCTGCACCTGTCAGAGGAGCTGTAAAAGTCTGTTCTCCTTCAGTTCCTGCGCCAAGCACTGCAGTAAGAGTAAGATTATCGATGCTTTCTGCCACATCGCCTTTGAGCTTGAAGTAAATTGTAACATCGTAGCTGATGCCTTCACCTGAAGTTGTGAAAACTGCGCTGCTGGAAACTACTTCGTCGGAGAAAAGAATGCTTCCTGCACCTGGTGCTTCAGCCGCCTGATGAACCAGATACTTTCTGAAAGCTTTGATATTGGTTGATAAGTCTTCACCGTCTGCTGCTTCATAAGGTCTGAAATCCATCCAGTAGTTGTCAGCTTCTGTATTTGCAAAAGCCCAGACTGCAAGCTGAGTTGCAGTCATCGCTTCATCTCTTGTAAGGCCGGAGATAACGCCCACTTCTTCTTCAAAATCTCCGGGAACAGGTACGTCGTATCCGAAGATTGTACCGCCCTGATAAGCTGCGTTCCATGCATTTGCAGCTGTTTCTGCTGCAGCCAGGTCCGCCTCTGTCCAGTCATACCAATAACCGTTGTTCAGGATTCCACGGATGTGAGCTGCTGAACCTTCAGAGAAATATCCTGCATCTTCCAGATTGATTCTCTTGTATGTTGTATCTGCTACTGCGCTTGTAAGGAAGTCTGCGCAATATGCTGCAAAGGACTGGCCGCTTCCGTCTGTGGTTACCAGATTAAAAAGACCTGAACTTATATCATAACTTCTCCAGTTTTCAATTGCATTGTCACCGTTCATCCAGCGGAATTCCACCAGATAACTGCTGTCCTGTGCAACTCCATCGTGCACATAACGTGTGCCGTCATATTTGTAAATATAGAGGTCCTGCTCGCCTTCCGCCGCAAATGCTGCTGTGCTGAACAGACTCATCACCATGCTTACTACCATTATCAGGGTAAACAATCTCTTCATCTTCTTTAACATAACGCCGCCTCCTTCTATATATGCAAATTTTCTTTCTGTCATGGTTATGCACTTATTATAGCAAGGAGGGCGTTACATAAAGAGTTACATTTTGCTCTTTTATATTCAGAATGTAACTTTTTTAAAAAAAATTTTTTCATTCAAAAACCGGAGCCCTATGCAGAGCTCCGGTCCATGTGTTTATTGATATTTGGTTTTAGTTTTTGCGTGATCTGGTTTCAGATATCATAAGGCCCGCTACGGTAAACACACTTGCCATCATAATGAATAACCAGAGCAGCATGTTGCTGTCATCGCCTGTCTCAGGGACTTCAGCATCTGCTCCTGCATGTGGTGTATCGCCATCATCAAGATCTTCGTAAGATTCCCCGGAGCCGCCAGAGCCGCCTTCATTGAAGAAAGTAAGTGATTCGGATTCAGCTTCGCCATCATAGTAGGCAGTGTTTACTACATTAAGCACTCCAGGTTCTGTTTCTGCAACAGTCGCTTCCACTGTGTAAACAGTTTCATCCCAGTATGTAACTGCCGGATTTCCTCCGGTTACTTCTGAAATATAGTACAGGTGGGTACCTGCTGTTTCAATGGAAACAGGTCCGAAGGCTATTGTGCCGTCTGCATTGTTTGAAGCGGTTGCCACCACATTACCAAGAGAATCCTTCATCTGGAATGTGAACTCGCCACCCTTAAGTTCGTGGAGTCCTCCTTCTGTACTGAAGTACTGTTTATCTGCTTTAACGTTAAGCACTGCATCCACCGGATCGTATACATTTGTGAAAACTGCCTGCTTATCGGCTGCACCATCTACAAACACATCTGCAACAAGAGTGCCCAGGTTATATCCTACCTTTACAGTTATATTATAAACTGTCTCATCGTAGATAACTCTGTTAACATCTCCGGCAACTTCGTTTATTGTATAGTAATATGTGCCTGCTGCACTTTCCAGATAATAAAGTCCGTTGAACTTGATTTTTCCATCAGCTGCATTAGTCTTGGTCTGAAGCACTTTGCCATCAGAGTCTTTCAGCTGGAATTCGAATTCACCAGCCTCAAGTGTACGGCCTTCCAGAACTTTTAATGCCTCCAGTCTTGCTGCTGCAACCTGCTCAACTACAACAGGTTCCTCGTATGTATTGGAAAATGCACCTGCATATACAGGTCCTTCTACAAGCACATCATCAACATATGCTTTCATCATCTGATGTTCCTGTACAACCTTTATAGTTACAGTATACTTGGAGCTATCATATGTTACATTGCCAATGGTGCTTCCGCCATTTACTTCACTGATTTCATAAGTGTAAGTACCGGCCTGACCTTCTTCATAACTGAGATAGAAACGTACTTTTCCTCCGATATTCTTAGCGGTTCCTGCTAAAACAGGATTTGCTGCGTCTGTAATATCAGTCAGAATGAATTCAAATTCGCCGTCTTTCAAGTCTCTGCCGTTGAGAATCTTGTCTGCCTCAATAATTACGGATGTATTTCCATAATAGTTGACAAATGTACCCACTTTCACCGGATTGCCGTCATAAGGAACACTGTTTACAGTTGCTGCAAGTTTACCGGTTCCATCGTCTGCAACTTCTACAGTTACATCATAAGCCGCTGTGGTATATGTGATTCCGGCTTCAGTTCCCGGAACTTCGCTTACAGAGTAGACATATGTACCTGCAGTATCATAAACCAGCGGTGAGAAAACAATGCTTCCGTCTGCCAGATTTTTTACTGTCTCAATAGTATTGCCGGTTGATTTGTCTGTAAGAACAAATTCAAACATATCAGCCTGCAGTGCCATTTCGCCTTCAAGAATCTTTTCAGCAGATAATACTACTGCGGTCTGTCCATCAGTGCTGTAATGGTAAACATTTGTAAATGAAATCTGCTTGTTCTGCGGATTATAAAGAGTATATGCTGTATCAGGCTGGCCAGCTTCCTTTACATACGCAGTTGCAATCATATTGCCGCCGGATTCTGTCACATCAATTCTGACATTGTATACAGTCTGGTCGTATCCGATGCTATCTTTTATGTAGTCAACAGCATCACCAGGGGTAACTTCTTTAATTTCATACACGAAAGACTTTCCATCATGTGTGTTATCAAAGGTAATGGCACCGAATGTAATCATTCCTGATGCATCATTCTTTACGGTTACTATATCAGTTCCCGCTGCAGTCCCTTCCGGCATAGGTGCACCAGTTTTCACCGCTTTAAGCTGGAATTCAAATGCATCTGCCGCCAGACTGCCTCCGATCATTTTCTTGAATCCATGAAGGATTTCATGGGTTTCCCCCGGAGTCAGAATGTTTATAAACTCACCCACATAACAGGTATGGTCAGCACCTGGTGTAATTTCATAATTGTTTATATCAAACACCTGCGCACTAAGTTTTCCATCGCTGCCTGCAGTTACAACTACCTTCACTGTATATTCCACATCGGAATAGTCAATGCCACCTGCATTGGTACCGCGGCCTGCTTCATGAATCTTGTAAATATATTCACCTGCTTCAGTATAAGTCAGCGTATCGAATATTACGCTGCCATCTGCTGCATTGACTGCATCACTCTGAATCAGATTTCCCTTGTCATCTGTAAGATGGAAAGCAAACTGTCCTGCAGTCAGAGTAAGAGGCTCTGTGATGCCAGCAACCACTTTATTCAGTACTTTTTTAGCACTGAGAGTCACTCCTGTGGTTGGAATATATGCATTGCTGAAAGTTCCTGCATGGAAATCTTCTGCTGCAGTGCCGTTTACCTTGGTTACAAGCGAACCCTTTCCGTCATCAGTAACTTTTACTGACATAACAATGGTTCTGCCGTCGTAATGCATATCATCTTTTACATTACCAACTGCACCAACCGGAATAATTTCAGTAATCTCATACTGGAATGTACTTCCCAGATGTTCTTTACCGTATTTAATCTGGCCAAAGTTAATTGTTCCGTCTCCGGCGTTGCTTACAGTCATCACAGACGCTCCTGCTGCAGCGTCCGGCATCGGTGCACCGGTAGTTATTGCTTCCAGCTGGAATGTAAACATATTTTCAGCTAATGTCATGCCGCTCAGGGACTTATTTGCCTTGATTGCAAGTACAGCTTCTGTGTCTGTCACCTCATAATTATTTGCAAAAGCAATTGATGAAGCATCATCACTGCCCTTCTTTATTGATGTAACAGATTCTTTTAAAGCTCCGTTTTCATCCTCCACAGTAACAATTACTGTATAAACTGAAGTATCATAAGTTACTCCATCTTTAACATTGCCGTTGCTTACTGCTTCAGCAGGAATCACTTCGCTGATTTTGTATGTATGTGTGCCTGGCTTGTCATAGCGGATGCCATTAAAGTATATCTTGTCTGAATCAGTTCCTGTGCCGCTGCCGTTGTTCACAACCTGTTCTGTGCCTGCAATTTCCTGATCTGCGCCGTCAACTTCAACCAAACGGAAGGAGAACTCACCGTCGTGAATAGTACGTCCTGTCAGTGTCTTTTCTGCAGTCAGCAGGATTGCAGTGGAGTCCGGTTCGTATCTGTTGACAAAGTCAATCTCAGTGCTCGGACTTCCGTTCACTGTTGTTTCCGCAATCAGTTTACCCTTGCCATTATCAGTTACGGTAACAGTTACATCATATACCTTATCATCGTATATAATTCTGTCATACTTGTTATTTACCGCTTCTTCAGGTATAACTTCGCTTACAGTGTATTTGTAAATGCCTGCCTTTGTAAATGTGATGTTGCCAAACGTAAAATCACCTGCGGCATCATTCTTTACAGTATGTGATGCAGCACCTGCCGCAGCTTCAGGCATCGGTGCATCTGCAGTAACTGCCTCAATTACGAATGAGAACTGTTCTGCGCCGAGAGTCTTGCCTTCAAGATTCTTAGTGCCTTTGATTTCAGCTTTCACAGAATCTGTTTCATATGTGTTGTTGAAAGAACCAGCCATGACGGTGTTGTGTTCTGCCGGATCAGGAGTGGTACTGCCGTTAACAAATACCTTCTTTTCCATGACACCATCATTGTTATCGTCTGTTACTACGACCTTTACTGTATGTACTGTCTCATCATAGGTAAATCCATCTTTCTGCACACCATCTTTTGTGCTGTCTTTGTCAGCCGGAATTACTTCTTTGATGATATAGTTGTAAGTTCCTTCAGTTCCGAAAGTAATAGGCTTAAACGCAACTTCTCCGTGTACATTGTGTGTCTCATCAATAACGTTCGTATTACCAGGATCTGTTACATCAATCAGCTGGAATCTGAAAGTCTGTGCCACAGTCGGCATTTCACCATTAACCGTCTTGTGTGCTTTAAGGTGCAGATGTGCCGGTTCTATATCCTTATTGACAAATACAATTTCACTGAACGGAGTATCGTGTTCATTAACAATCACCGGTGATGATACAGTAAGTCTTCCGTCTGCATCTGTTGCTACTGTAACAGTCACAGTATAAATGGAATCATCATAGTAAAGTCCGGCAACGTCGCCTTCTTTTTCATATATTACGTAACTGTGTTCACCTATATCTGCTTTAGTAAATTCTATAGCATCAAACTGAACAGTTCCTTCACCAGTTATGGTTTTTTCCTGGAGCTTTCCTGACGGACCTTCCAGAATGAAAACGAACTCTTCATTCTGCAGGCTGCTGTCGGTTGTTATAAGATCTTTTTCAATCTCAAGTTTCAGTTCAGCACTGGAAGTATTCGCAAAAGTAACGATTTCATTGCCAGCGGCATCTGCGATATCGATTTTATCAGAAGCTTCAATTCTGAATACAGTGTCGATATTTTCCCCATCAACTTTCTGCAGGACAACGCCAAGTTCGTAATAATCATCACCATGTCTTGCAAAGGCAGCTACCTGCAGAACATAATATGTATCATCATAAATTATGCCCGCATCGGTACCGGCTTTTTCATATATTTTGTAAATTCCTGTCGCCGTGTTTCCTGTATTGTTTACATCTGCAACAAGGTCATTTACAACATCTTCAAGTACCTGGTCAAAATTGATTTTTCCGTTTGCTCCGTTGTCGATAATGGTTTCTGTTCCTACAGGATTTCCTTCCGGATCAATTTCCTGGAATGCAAATGAGAATTTGCCGTCTGCTGCAGCCTCACCGTCCAGGGACTTGTATCCCTTCATTGTCAGTTCAGGAACTGCACGGTCTTTATTGACGAATGCAGCGGCTGCTACCTCCGCATTTGTTTCTTCGTCGAAATACTTTACATCTGTCTTAAGGGATGCAGTGTTTGTCAGATCAGCCGGTGCTGTTACTGTTACAACTGCAATGTATGAATCAGTATCGTAAACTATGGATTTATCATTACCCTCTGTTTCAGTAATTCTGTACTTGTATTCACCAGGTTCAGAGTATCTGATTTCACCGAAATTAACATTACCAGCGGATGTGTTCGATACAACCTCAGATGAAGGCATAGGTGCACCTGTTGTAACCGCTTCTATTTTAAATTCAAAATCTCCCTCTGCTAATGAGCCACCGGAATAGGACTTGGTTGCCTTCAGTTCAGCAATACCTTCTCCTCTTACAGCATTGGTAAAAGAACCCACCTGGATTGTTTCAGCAACATTATTTTTGCCCTCATAAGTTCCTTTACCGGCATTGTCTACAGTTACTTCTGCTTTATATTTTGTTCCTGTGCTGTTCTTTGTGATTACAATCCTGACATTGTGTTCTCTGTTGTCATATACAATGCCGGAATCTGTTCCTGCAACTTCACTTATGGTATATTCATAAGTTCCCTCTTCGTCAAAGAGTATCGGACTGAATGTAACAGCTCCGGATGCATCATTTTTTACGGTTTCATGATAATCCGTTCCGTGAGCAGTATTTCCCCTCAGCACGAATTCAAACTGTCCAGCTTCTATACTTTCACCAGGGAATAATTTTTCAGCCTGCAGTCTTATGGAAACGGGTACGATCTTTGAGTTTTTAATGAGGAAAGGTTCGCTGCTGGCAGCAAACTTGCCGTTATTCAGCTTATTGGCTGCAGCCTTTGTTCCTACATAGGTATCGCCGTAAGATACAATAATAGTGTGGTTGTGAACCGGTGCATAGCCTTCAGGTGCTTTTTCAATAAGGTAGTATTCATGTCCGGAAGGGATGTTGTCAAATTCAACATAGCCATTGGAATCACTTTTTTCTGTTACTTCACTTATTACTGCATCACCGCTGCAGACATTGCAGCTGTCACCATAATGTTTCAGCGTAAACTGGACATCTTTCAGTGCTGCATTTGTCTCTCCGTCAATCTTTTTGAATTTCAGAGTACCCTTATAGCCTTCTGTTTCAGGTATAGGATATTTCATGGTGCCGCTACCGCCAGGAACATTCTCACCGCTTTCCACATACTTCTGGGAGTAATTAAGGGTTGTCTCCTTATTCATATCATAAGCTTTTTTCCATTGGAATCCTGATGCTTCGTTCATCAGTCTCACACGGTACTTCAGAGTATAAACATAGTTTTGACCGTCCATTCTGAAACCGGATTTCATCATATCCCAGTGTATCTGCTCTTTATTTTCATAAACACCATATGTCGCAGTGTTTTCTGCGTTAAGCTTGGACTGTCCTGTGAGCTTGCGTGGCGTTGATGCCAGCTTGCCATCTTTATTATAGAAACCGATAAATTCTGCAACATCACTCATAGGGTCAAGAGTATAGAATGTACGCATTGTAGTTTCCGGAGCCAGTTCGATGGTATTGAGAATCTTCGTATAGGCTGCCTTGAGCTGATTCGCATTGTCACCTGCGCTGTATCTGCTGTCTGCAGGAAGAAGTGCGCCGCCTGCAATATCATTGCCCAGCCAGTTCTTATATGAATCAGTATTGCTTGCATTACCGATGGTATAAGTATTTCCTGAACCTTCTCTGCCATTAGTATCGACTGTAGAGAAAGTACTGTTTTTCCATTTGTTTAGGTATTCCTGTATGGTCATACCTCCGATACCTATACCTACAGAGAAGATGTTGTATCCGCTGCTTTTCATTTCATTGGCCACAGCCTCTGCTCTCTGCGCACCATAATCACTGTAGTCAACACCGGCAGTACATGTTTTCTGTACTCCAATATTTGCCATGTAGCCAAGGTTCTTCAGAGTTCCATCTGCCTTCTTGCCTGTCAGGCTCTTGTTCCAGTTCAGAAAGGCAGAATTGTTCTCATGGGTATATGTGCTGTACCCGTTAATTTTCGTTGTGCTGGTTCTGCCGCCTTTAATGTATGTAGTCGGGAAGCCGTCTGTAAGCAGAATCACGAATTTATGCTTGGAAGACGAGCCGGACAGAATATTCTTCGCCAGCTGAAGACCTGCTTCAATATTGGTATATTTCACAGCAGCATCAGCCGGTGCTGTGATATTGTTAATCTGCTGTTCAAATTTTGATGTATAAATTTTAGTGGAGTTTGCTTTCTGCAGACTGACTGCAACCTGCGCATTGGTATTGAAGGTTACAATGCCCAGCTTTCTGTCTGAAGAAATTTCAGTGTCCTCACAGAACTGCTTGACAAACTGTTTCGTAGCATTTTTTGCCTGCTGCAGTTTGTTGCCTGTATTCATTGTATTGGAAATATCCATTACGATGATTACATCTGTTGACATATCAATCTTATGCTTGTGAGTGATTGCCTCCAGAGTAATATCGAAATAGTTTTCCTTTCCTTCCACTGCCTTGATGGTCTTGCTGATTTCGATATCATATGTGGCGTCAGCTTCGGTGCTGTTTTTACCGCCTTCATATTCTACCTGCCCATCAGATGGACCCGCACTTGCATATGCACTGCTGCCGAAAGTCTCCGGCATGTATGCAGCAAGCAACGCAAAAACAAGCAGTAAAGATAAAACTTTTCTGAATTTACTTGTCTGTATCTTTTTTCCCATTGCTATACCTCCCATACACGGCATATTGTCATGCCGTGATTCTTAATTTATAATTATACACCTTTTAGTTGTTTTCTGTCCAGTATATGCTATGCCTCTGAATAAAAAAACACCCCACCTGCACAGCAGATGGGGCTGGTATGTTTTATTCAGATTTGAATTCTTTCCAGTACTTGCTGTACATATCGTCCAGTTCAGGTCCCAGGTTCTTAAGGGTTTCGCAGCGACTGAGAATTTCGTCGCTAGGGTTGAGGATCGGATTGTCAGTAAGGTCCAGAATCTGGCTGTTCGGAATTGCATAGGTCAGGTAATCGAAATTGAGCCTTGCAATTTCTTCGCTGTACATGAAGTTAATCCACTCCTGAGCGCCCTGTTTGTTCTGTGCACCCTGAGGGATTGCCCAGCAGTCCGCCCATACTTCAGTACCTTCTGCCGGAACTGCGAAGTCAAGGTCTTCGTTTTCGTCCTGAGCATAGAGCACATCGCCGGAAGTGATAACTGCCATTGCCGCAGAGCCGCCGATCATCAGGTCACGGGCATTGTCGTTGGCGTAACTGTAAACCAGAGGTTTCTGTTCAATGAGCTTTTCTGTCATTTCTGCCAGCTCTTCTTCACTTGCAGTGTTCATTGAGTAACCGAGAAGTTTTCCGGAAATCATAAATCCTTCGCGAAGAGAGTTCGGCATGATAATCTGCTGTGAATACTTTTCATCCCATAGGATTTCCCAGCTTTCAACCGGGTCATCCACCATAGTTGTGTTGTAGATAATACCATAAGTGCCCCATGTATGAGGAACGCTGTAGCGCATACCTGGGTCGAACTCGTCCATGAAAGCGCGTACATTATCCTGCAGATACTCAATATTCGGAATATATCTGAAGTCGATAGTATCCAGCAGGCCTTCGCCAATCATCTTGTTTATCATGTAGTCAGATGCACAGATTACATCGTACTGAGCAGTCTGGTTCTTGATTACAGGGTACATTTCTTCGTTGGTGTCAAAATAGTCCACAACTACTGCATAGCCTGTTTCTTCCTCGAACTGCTCAAGAATATCAGGGTCGAAGTAGTCACCGAAACAGTAAATGTAGATTTCACCTTTTTCACCGCCCACATTGCCCACACTGAGCATGTGCTTGACAGAAGCGCCCATGCACACTGCCACCAGCAGAAGAATTGCAACGATTTTTTTGCCGGACATGGAAGCAGCTGCGCCGCCCTTTTCGCCGCGGCCCATGAAGTTCATAACCAGCAGCACCAGCAGCACGCCCACGAAGATAATAGTGGAAAGTGCATATAATGTCGGTCTTACGCCGATTTTTACCTGGCTGTAAATCAGTGTTGACAGTGTATTGATTCCCACACCTCTCGTGAAGTGAGTGATTACGAAGTCGTCAACGGACATTGTGAATGAAAGAAGGAACCCTGACACAACCCCCGGCATGATGTCCGGAAGTACTACCTTGAAGAAAGCGTAGACAGGAGTTGCCCCCAGGTCAAGGGCTGCTTCGTAAGTGTGATTTTCCAGCTGTCTGAACTTAGGCATTACCGACAGAATAACATACGGTATGCAGAAAGTGATGTGTGCGAAAAGCACTGTCCCATAGCTCAGGCTGATGCCAAAAAGCAGGAAGCTCATCATGATTGAAATACCGATAACAATGTCTGCATTGAGCAGCGGAATATTGTTCAGTCCCATGATAAATGAACGCTTACGTTCACTCATTGCATTCATTCCGATGCAGGCCAGCACGCCGATAACAGTGGCGATAAAAGCCGCCCAGAAAGCGATGGTCAGTGTATTTCCCAGAGCCTCCATGATTTCGGGGCTGTCAAGCATTTCCCTGTACCATCTGAGAGAAAAGCCCTGCCATGCGTTCATGCTCTTTCCGTCGTTAAAAGAAAGAACCATAAGCGTTCCGATAGGAAGGTATAAAAACAGGAGAATCAGGACAAGGTAAAAGATTTTTGCGAACTTCTTCATAATACGCTGCCCTCCCCGTTCCTGTCGAATTTTTCAATGAATGCCATGCTGATAACGATGAAAATCATCATAATCAGTGACAGGCCGGATCCCAGATTCCAGTTGGAACTTGTGGTGAATTCCTGCTCGATGATGTTGCCGATCAGGTTGACTTTGCCGCCGCCAAGCATGTTGGAAATGGCAAAAGTGGTCAGTGACGGCACGAATACCATGGTCACGCCGCTGACAATACCAGGAATTGTCATCGGAATGATAACTTTGCGCAGGACTGTGCCGGCGCTTGCTCCCAGGTCGTATGCTGCTTCGATAATGCTCCTGTCAATTTTGATCAGTGAATTGTAGATAGGCAGCACCATGAAAGGCAGATAGTCGTAGACCATGCCCAGCACAACTGCCGCCGGGGTATTGATAATTTCAAGAGCCGGAAGGCCTATTGCCCCAAGCACTCCGTTGATAACGCCGCCCTTTTCCAGCAGCACCTGCCAGGCCATAGTACGCAGCAGAAAGTTCATCCACATAGGCAGGATGAATACAAAAACCATGAAGCCTTTTTTGCCCAGCTTGCTGTCTTTGAGGATCAGCCCCAGCGGAAAGGCCAGAATAAGGCATATTACAGTGCTGGCAAGGGACAGTGCAAGTGAAAGCATAAGTGCCTTGGCGTGGTCACCGGAGGCCATGGCAAGTATATTGTCCCATGTAAAAGCCCCGCTTCTGTCAGTCAGTCCGTAATATGCAATTACCCCCAGAGGCACTATGGTGCCGCAGAGGATAAACGCCAGGAAAGGCGCAGAAAACATTTTTTTAATCATCTAAAGAAATGGCCTCCTCGTCCTCTGACTGCGGCTTGTGCATAATCTGGATATTTTCAGGAATAACGTTGATGGAAACCTGAGTGCCCACAGGATAGCTGGTTGTGTTCTGAGCAAGCCACTCGAAGCCAGCTGCCTGGATGCACATTTCGTAGTGGACACCGATGAAAACGTTGGAAGTCACAACGCCGTCAATAATGCCCTCACCAGGTTTACCGATAATAATATCTTCAGGTCTGATAACCACGTCCACCGGCTTGTTTCTGCCGAAGCCCTCGTCGATACAAGGGAAAATGTGGTCGCAGATCTTAACTACTCTGTCTTCCACCATCACTGCGTCGATGATGTTGGAGTCGCCGATGAAGTCAGCAACGAAAGCGTTTTCAGGTTCATTGTAAATCTGCTCAGGAGTGCCCATCTGCTGGATGTAGCCCTGGTTCATTACTACGACTTTGTCGGACATGGTCAGCGCTTCTTCCTGGTCGTGGGTTACGTACAGGAAAGTGATGCCCAGCTCTTTTTTAAGTCTGATAAGTTCGTACTGCATTTCCTGGCGCAGCTTAAGGTCCAGAGCGCCCAGTGGCTCGTCCAGAAGGAGCACGCGCGGTTCATTTACGATGGCGCGGGCAATGGCAATACGCTGCTGCTGACCGCCGGAAAGCATGTCAATGGAACGCTTCTCGTAACCGGAAAGGTTTACAAGCTTGAGAGCGTATTTGATTTTATCGTCGATATACGCCTGGCTCTTGCCGCTGATTTTAAGGCCGAAAGCGATGTTTTCAGCCACATTCATATGCGGAAAAAGTGCGTATTTCTGGAAAACAGTGTTCAGCTGACGCTTGTTGGGAGCCAGGTCAGTGATGTCCTGTCCCTGGAAAAGAACTTTTCCTGTGTCCGGTGTTGTAAATCCACCGAGGATTCTTAAGGTTGTGGTCTTGCCGCAACCGGAAGGACCAAGCAGAGTGATGAACTCGTTTTCTTTGATTTTAAGATTAAACTCGTCGAGGACCTTTTCCCCGCCGTAGGATTTGGAAATGTCGATAAATTCAATTAAAGCCATTGTATCAGTTAGAAACTCGGTGGGGTGCTGACCCAGAGAATTTCTGCTCCTTTCTTCGAAGTGATATAGTGGTTTTTGTCCGGTGTATAGTAGAATGATTCCCCTGCTTTGGCCTTATGGCGCTCGCTGCCGAGAACCAGTATGATTTCCCCTTTAAGCACATAACCGAACTCCTCACCTTCGTGCGGGTTGTCCGGGTAGGTGCTTCCTCCTGCTTTCAGAGTGAGACGGATGGGCTCCATCATGTTTTTCTGAGCGTTTGGAATTATCCATTCGGTCATATTGCCCAGTTCGTCATCGACTTTTTCGAAGTAATCTTCATCCCTGAAAACAGTCTGCACCGGCTCCTTGTCTCTGGCAAAGAACTCACTGAGGCTCATGCCCAGACACTGAAGGATGTCCTCCAGAGTTGAAATTGACGGCGAAGTAACATCATTTTCAAGCTGAGAAATAAACCCCTTGGAAAGCTCGCTTCTGTCCGCCAGTTCTTCCTGTGTAAGTCCGTTAAGTATGCGCAATTCTCTGATTTTAGAGCCGATTTCCATTTTATACTCCTTTTGCTGCAACCGCCCGTCAGTCCGGCAGAGGCGGTTTCGTGTTTTTAAACTTTTTGTTTAGAAATACTAAACTCAATATAAATACAATTATATCCGAAAGCCTTGAAAAGTCAAGACCTTTCTAATATAATACCGATGTATGCCAATAAATATTTTTACGGCAATGACCGGTGAAAGGACATATATAAATGGAACTTATAATCAGTAAAATCGCATCAATATTTTTAATCATCTTCGTAGGTTTCGCGGCCAACAAAGCCGGTGTAATGCCAATGACTGCCAACAGGTTTTTCGTGAACCTGCTGCTGAAAGTAACATGCCCATGCATGATTCTGGCATCAATCACATCCAACGAACTGGCTGACGACACCATAGCTGTTACAATCCAGACACTGCTTGGTGCCTGCATCTTCCTTCTCGTCGCAGCAGCAATCGGCTACGGCCTCTCAAAGCTCTTAAATGTGGAACCTGACCAACTGGGGCCTTATGCCTTTTCCTTCGGCTCAATCAATAACGGCTTCATCGGCTTTCCTGTGACCTCAGCCCTTTTCGGCAGCCACATCCTTTACCTGATGGTCATCCACAACATCGCCCTCCAGGCAATGTACCTCTATTCAGCAGGTCCCATGATTATCAGCGCGGGCAGCGGCAAAGAAAGCAAATTCAACCTGCGCGGCATGCTCAGTTCCTTTAAGAATATCAACACCATTACGGCTGCAGTCAGCATTCTCATGCTGGTTCTCGGCCTTCATCTGCCGTCAGTTGCCTTTGACTGTGTAGACATGATCGGCGACGCGACCACTCCGCTGTCCATGCTCATCGTCGGCATGCAGCTCGGCGACAGCGACCTGCGCGCAGTTCTCCGCGACAAAAAACTTTTCGCAGTTTCCACCATCAAAATGATTCTCCTGCCTGTTCTCACATTCCTAGCAGTAAACTGGCTCCCTGTATCTGTGGACGTAAAAATCTGCATGATCATCGCAGCAAGCTTCCCTGTAGCGGTGGCCGCAGTCCCTGTCATCAGCGAGCAGGAAAAAAACTCCCTGCCATCTGCCCAGATGGTCACACTTACCACACTGATTTCTCTGGTGGTTATTCCGGTGACAGCAAGCCTGCTCATGAGCTATTACGGCTTATAGGACAAAAAGCGTTGATGGACTAATCCCAATTCACAGGATAATCTGCGTTGTGATGCAGTTCTCCCCATACGACTGCATCACCCCAGTAAGGAATAGAATCCTCTATCTTTTCACGCTTTGTCATTTTCACAT
>JAFSCP010000045.1 GCA_017436705.1 Bacillota bacterium | reverse complement strand
GATAAAGTCACAAACTTTACTCTTTTCCAAACAACTGGCGGTGTCTGCGGAAAAATTCATAGTAAATCCGCACATTTTCAAGTTCCCACCAGTTCTTAACCTCTGCCGGGCGGCTGTCCAGGTCGTAAACCCGTGCCCCTTCCATAGCCAGCAGGAAAGGCGAATGCGTAGCGATAATAAACTGGCACCCGCAATAACGGGCCATCTCCTCAAGCATGGCCACCAGCTCCAGCTGCATCTTGGGTGACATGCTGTTTTCAGGTTCATCAAGGAGATACAACGTATCATGCTTCAGCTTTGACTCAAAATAGTTCAACGCAGTTTCACCGTTACTGTTAAGTTTTACTTCCTGTCCTGCAGTCCTGCGGATAAACTGGCGGCGGGACACAGACTTGCTGCGGGCAAGTATCTGCATTCTCAGAGCCTCGTAATCATCAAGCCCACTGAACTTAACACTTTCTCCGTACTTCAGGCTGGCCCAGTCTTCCTTGGCTACCGCCTTACCTTCACTGATTTCATCGTTGTTTGTACGTACAGTCAGCATGTAGTCAAAGATATCGTCACTGGTGATAATCCTGCTGCCGTTGGGAACGCGGTATCTGAACCCCTCTTCATCGTAGCCCAGCGAACACTCACAGTGATGCACATAAGAACCGAAGAGCTCGCCTGAATTGTAAGGTGCGATTCTGTTAAGTTCCAGTTTCTGGGCAATCAGATTGAGCAAAGTGCTTTTGCCCGACCCATTGCCGCCGTAAAAAATTGTGATTCTATCAAAATCTATATCATACAGATCTTTAGGTCCGAAAAGGCCGCAGGGGTACGGATTGTCTATGTAACCATATTCCAGGCCTCCGTTCTTTTCCATCTGTTGTTTTATGAGTATATCTTCTATGCCTGTCGGCAATGTGAATGATGTCAGATACATGTTTATACCCCCTCCTGTTGAAAAAAGGCCGGACTTCAATCCGGCCTTAATGTTTTAGTTTTTATTTGTCGATTGGCTTCATAGTTGGGAATAAGATAATATCTCTGATGCTTGGTGCGTCAGCGATGAGCATGATAACTCTGTCGATACCGATTCCCAGACCACCTGTTGGCGGAAGACCTACTTCAAGGGCATTTACGAAGTCCATATCCATTGGGTGAGCTTCGTCGTCCTTACCAGTGTCGAGCTGAGCCTGCTGTTCTGCAAATCTTTCGTACTGGTCGATAGGGTCATTTAACTCAGAGAATCCGTTACAGATTTCCCAGCCGTTGATGTAGCCTTCGAATCTTCTTGTGATTCTTGGGTCATCTTTGCTTCTCTTAGCAAGTGGAGAAACTTCTACAGGGTGGCCTGTTACGAATACAGGAACTGGTCCATCCAGAACACCTGGAGTGTCTTCACAGTATTCTTCAAACATTTCTGCAATAATCTTGCCGCGTGTCCAGTCCTTAACTTCATCTTTGTCCATGCCGTACTTGATTGCTTCTGCTCTTGCAGTTTCATCATCAGCAATGTTGTGGAAGTCGATGCCTGTTACATCGCATACGAAGTCAGTCATATCGATTCTTCTCCAAGGTGGAGTTACATCGTATTCCTTGCCCTGGTACTTGATGATAGGGCTGCCGTTGACAGCCATAGCTGCCTTGTAAACAACCTGCTCAGTAACTTCGATTACCAGTTCCATATCGCCGAATGCAGCATAGCATTCCATGGATGTGAATTCTGGGTTATGGTTTCTGTCCATACCTTCGTTTCTGAACATCTTACCCATTTCGTAAACTCTGTCGAGACCGCCTACGATGAGTCTCTTTAAGTAAAGTTCGTTGGAGATTCTCATCTTCATGTCGATGTCGAGAGTATTGTGGTGAGTGTTGAAAGGTCTTGCGTTTGCACCACCTGCGATTGTTGTCAGGATTGGTGTATCAACTTCAAGGTAACCGTAATCTTCTTCAAGAACTCTCTTGATTTCCTTGATGATTCTTGCTCTCTTGTAGAACATTTCCTTAACTTCAGGATTCATGATAAGGTCAACGTATCTCTGACGGTATCTTAAATCAGGGTCCTTAAGTCCGTGGAACTTGTTAGGAAGAACCTGAAGGGACTTTGTGAGAAGCACAAGTCTGGAAACCTTGATGGAGATTTCGCCTGTTCTTGTCTTGAAAACTGTACCTTCAACACCGATGATATCGCCGATGTCGTATGTCTTGAAATAGTTGTATTCTTCTTCGCCGAGAGCGTCCTTAGCTACGAAGCACTGGATTCTTCCCTGCTTGTCCTGGATATCGATGAAAGAAGCTTTACCCATGTGTCTGAAAGCCATAAGTCTGCCTGCGCAGGAAACTTCCTGGTCTTCCATAGCTTCAAAGTTATTCTTGATATCCATGCTGTGGCATGTAACATCCCAGTTTTCTTCTAAGAAAGGATTGCGTCCTGCTTCCTGAAGAGCTTTCAGCTTTTCTCTTCTGATCTGTCTCTGTTCGCTTAAGACTTCTTCAGAGACTTCTTCCACTTCTTCCACTTCAGGGTTTACGTTTTCTCTTCTGTCTTCTGTACTCATTTTTTAATTTTCCTCCGGTTTACTAAATACAATCTTTATCTTGTGATGTCTGCAACTTTATAGTGAAGTACGCCGTCTGGTACTACGATTTCAACAACATCGCCTTTTTTCTTGCCGAGAAGGTTCTGACCAACGAGGGATTCGTTGGAAATTCTTCCTTCAAATGGATCTGCTTCTGTGGAACCTACAATTGTGAATTCCATAGTTCCGCCGTTGTCCATATCTTCGATTGTTACTGTAAGACCTACACCTACGAAGTCATTTGTCATTTCAGCTTCGTCGATGATCTTGGCAGTTCTGATCATGTTTTCAAGCTTAATGATTCTTTCTTCCAGTTCTGCCTGTTCGTCTTTTGCTGAGTCGTATTCAGCGTTTTCGGAAATATCGCCGTAAGAAATTGCTTCCTTAAGTCTTTCGGAAACTTCCTTTCTTCTTACTGAAACCAGTTCGTCATGTTCAGCTACGATTTTGTCGTAACCTTCCTGGGTTAACAGAATTTCTTCAGCCATTTAATTAATTCCTCCATTTTCTTTATTTAAATAAATACTTCTTTTACATTTCTGCTCTTGGTCAGATACACCATGGTGCCGTAGCGTACTACGAACTCGATGATGTCGCCAACCTTATAATCTATATCACAGTCCTCTACATCGAGGATTGTATAGTCACCGTTTGCACCCAGAACCTGTATGTTTTTATCCACAGGAATCAGGTCTTCAGGGTCATGGTAATCCAGACGTCCCACTGCAATAAGCGCACGTCTTCTGATACCACGGTCTTCATAAGTGTGGTACTTGCCCAGGTCATCGCGGGCGATTGTTCCCACAGGATATGTAGGTTTGTCTTTGATTTCGATGATTTCAGCCTTCAGACGGATAGCGTCCTTGTGAAGGCAGCTCATATCATACCCGTAAACAACCTCATTGGTAAAGGCCGCCACAATTTCTCCGCCGATACGCAGATGGTTGATTCTTTCAGGGATATCTCCGTCCCAGATTCTCATGAGACTGCTGCTTCCTCCTCCTGAAATTATATCAAGCCTGCGGCCGATTCTTGCTTCGACTTTTTCGGCAGCATCCACCAGCTCCTGCAGTTTTTCGGCAGTAGGCATGACTGCTCCGTAGCATCCTACATTAACGCCCACACCTGCCAGATAAATGTTTTCCAGCTCGTTTTCAATGCGCCATGCAGCATCACAAAGCTCGTCCTGGTCCCACCAGCCTTCTCTCAGGTCACCCAGATCAACCATAAGCACTACATTGTGCACCTTGCCCTGACGGCCGGCTGCCTCATTGAGCGCTTCTATAACTTCCATTTCAGAATTCAGGCTGTAGTCAGCAACTCTTACAGTTTCTTCAACCTTGGTAAGCATAGGAATTCTGATGAGCATCATAGGTTTGTCAACGCCATAAGCTCTGGCCTCTTCAATCTGCTCAAGTCTTGAGGAGCAGATCATGTCAGCCCCGCCGTCTGCATAAGCTTTGGAAACCTGCGGTATTCCGTTGACTCCTTTGATAACGCCGGACACATTTACGCCGTATTTACTGCATCTTTCAACAATGGCACGGGTGTTTTCTTCTATGTATTTTAAATTGATTTCTACTCTTGGGTATCCTAAAATCATACAACCAGCCTGCCTCTATGCACAAAACTATACGAAAGCGATATTCACATTCTTACAGTTTGTCAGGTAAACAAGTGTAGCGTAGCAGATGTCGAATTCCATTACATCGCCCAGCTTCCATTCTTTTTCGGCATCCTGGATGTCGATGATTGTGTGGTCACTGGAAGCGCCGAGAACTTCAATGCCCTTTTCCATAGGAATCAGGTCTTCAGGGTTGCCGTAGTCAACCTTGCCTACGCCCAGAAGAGCTCTCTTGCGGATACCTCTGTCAACATATGTAGGTGTGTGGCCGAATGCGTCTACTGCAATTGTACCTACAGGGTGTGACGGTTTGTCCTTAACTTCGATAACTTCTGCCTTCAGTCTGAAAACATCCTGGCAAAGTTCGCTCATATCGTAGTCGTAGAATTCCTTGAGGTCTCTTGCCAGCAGGATGCCTTCGCCTACTCTGAGAAGGTTGATTCTCTTCGGAATGTTGCCGTCCCAGATTCTCATAAGGCTGCTTGTAGCGCCGCCGCCGATGTATTCAAGTTCTCTGCCAAGTCTGGCTTCGATTTTTTCTGCGATTTCAACCAGTTCATCAAGCTTGTCCACTGTCGGTGAAATTGAACCGTAACAGCCAAGGTTTGTAGCAACGCCCACAAGCTGGATGTTGATCATTCTGTTTTCGATTTCTTCAGCAACTGCAACCAGTTCATCCTTGTCCCACCAGCCTTCTCTCAGGTCGCCAAGGTCAGCCATCAGGATAACTTTGTGGAGCTTACCCTGCTTGCGTGCTTCTTCGTTAAGCGCTCTGATAACTTCCAGTTCACTGTTTAAGCTGATATCTGCAAGTCTGATAACATCAGGAACTTCGCTGAGCATAGGAACTCTGATGAGCATCATAGGCTTTTCGATTCCGGCGTCAATTGCATCTTCTATCTGTTCAAGTCTTGAGGATGCTATGAAAGCAGCGCCGCCTTCGTCAAACTTTTTGGCAACTTCCGGATGTCCTGTAGCGCCTTTGATAACACCTGCCACCTGGATACCATAGCCGCCGCATTTTTCTACGATTTTAGCAACGTTGTGTTTTAAGTGTTCAAGATTAACTTCGAGTCTTGGATATCTTTCGTTCATAATAATCCTCCTGAATTTGTCATGTATACATACTTGTACATCTTAGTATTGTATCACTTTTGGCGGGTTTTATCAACAAAAAAAAGGCACTTTTCAGTGCCTTTATGGATTAAAAATTCAGTTTTTATGCTATTTCCAGGGCAATTTCCATCATCTTGGTGAAAGACATCTGTCTTTCTTCTGCTGTAGTCTCTTCACCGGTGAAAGGATTGTCTGAAATTGTGCAGATTGCAAGGGCATTTTTACCTGCTCTTGCTGCGTTCATGTAGAGAGCTGCCGCTTCCATTTCAACTGCCAGAACGCCCATCTTCTGCCAGTCAGAAAGTCTCATTGAATCATCGTAGAAACAGTCAGAGGAGTAAAGGTTGCCCACCACTGCGTTCACGCCCATATTCTCTGCAGCGTCTACAGCCTTCCTGAGCAGTTCATAGGAGCAGATTGGTGCATAGGTGCCAGGCAGGTTGAACTGGTTGCCGAAACTGGAGTTGGTGCATGCGCCCTGACCGATTACGATGTCACGTACTTTAAGGTCAGGTCTGATAACGCCGGCAGTACCTACTCTGATGATGTTCTTCACGCCGTAGAAATTAAAAAGTTCGTAAGAGTATATTCCGATGGACGGCATACCCATACCGGATGCCATTACTGATACTCTCTTGCCTTTGTATGTGCCTGTATAGCCCTGCACGCCGCGGACATTGTTTACCAGTACTGCGTCTTCCAGGAAAGTTTCTGCAATGAATTTGGCTCTCAGCGGATCGCCGGGCATTAAAACTGTTTCAGCGAAATCGCCTGGTTTAGCGGAAATATGAGGTGTAGGTGTGTTTGACATGATTTATCCCTCCTTGGTGGTTATTTGTTTTAGTTTTTATGAGTTAATTTTATCACATTTTCAGACATGAAGCAAATAGTCCTTACCGCAGTTTTTTACTATACCACGCTCCGCACGAAAAAGCAGATTCCGTGGTTTCTGTCTGGTCTTTTCAAATAAAACAAAATATGCTAAAATATAATACAACAATAAAAATCGCAGCAGGGGGAGACATTGATAAAATGACAGAATTCAAGTCGCTTGTGACAATTACAATAGATACATACAAAGAGTTTTCACGGGGATTCAAGGCAGCCAGCAACTTCAACAGAATCATCGGAAATGTGGCTGTTTTTTACCTGCTGATGTACATAATCGGCATCCTGTATATCGGCGAAGCCTACGGTTTTTTGGCAGTGGTTATAATTTGTTCCGGTATTTTTATCCTCTCAAAAATTGCCTGGCGTGGCGGCGGTCTCCAGTACAAACGCATGGTCAGCAACAACAACGGCCAGGTGGTAAAAAATCAGATAATTATCAGCGCGGCCGGGATTCATGCCATCAACACTGACACCGGCAACCAGGCCACTTACAGCCTGGACAGAGTACTTTCAATTGTGGAAACCGACAACCTTTTTATTCTGATTATTGAGTATAAGCAGGGGCTGATTATAGACAAGCGGACTCTGGAAGGCGGCAGCCGTCAGGATTTCATCAGCTTTATCTTCGCAAACTGCCCGAATCTGAAAAAGAAAAAGGTCCGCACCGACAAACCTGTCAAAGTCCGCAGCGCCCTCATCATCATCCTGCTGATTATCGGCCTTCTTGTTTCTGTGTTTACAATGCTCAGGGGCGACGATTATCCATGGTACTACGATGTCACCGTCGGTAGGTACAATGACCGCAGTTTCGGGGAAATTGCAGATGCCTTGGAAAGCGTCGGCATCACAGGAATTACTGATGAACTGGTCGAAATGATGGAAATGGAGTGGAGCATATACAATGATAATCCTGAGGAATACATTGACAAAACCTTGCTTCTTCTTTCATGTGTCGGATACGGTGAATACGATTACGATACCTGGGAGTGGACTCCTTCCGAAAGCGGCGTTTACTGCTTCGACATGGAAATGTTCAATCTGGAAACTGCTTACAGCGACTTCCTTCGTGGGGTGTCGGCGGCCAGCGGCGGTCAGCTTCAGTTTAATAATATCATTGAAGACCTGAGCGGCGTGGACTGGGACAATGGTACAGGAAGCCGCAGCGTAACATTTGATTTCGGCGGCTGTACCCACACTATCAAGACCGAAGAAATGAACGACTGGTTCGACCTGACCTTTGCCGACAAAGTCACCGACATCATCATGGAATACCATGGCAGTGGACGTCTATGGTTCACAAGTGATGGCTATCAGGAAATTTTCGTGTTTTATGGCGACGGAAATTGGGTTGAAAAATTCGAGCAGGGAACGGGCTGCAGGCTGTATGATAAATTGTCGTAAGCGCTGCATACAATTTTTTCAGGAGCATTAACATTTATACTATTGAAAAGGTGTTGCATTTCAAGCAATATGATGTATAATAGTATTAACAAAGATAACTTGTGAAGGAATAACACTGGGTCCCAAAAAGGGGTAGATGCATAAGCATTGAGCATTCCTATGTGCCTGGGGTTATCTTTTTTATTTGCCAACTTTTAAACTTTCAACAAATATATCAGGATTTTTTTCGATTTCTTCTACAATAAAATCAACAAGTTGCTGCGAGTATGTAAATTGGTGCTGGTTGCCAATTATATGTTTGTACGCATATTTTTCTTCATTCTTTACATCATAAAAATCTATAAATAAATTCAGAACATACTGGTTAAACCCTGCCTTGTATCCTATTTTAATATTTCTCTTTTTTAATCGTTCCTGTACTACTGTTATTATATTATTATAGGAGTATTTATGCGTATCAGACGGATCTTTTAAATCTTTTACAATGGCAACTTTAGATTCTGCAGACGAATTGATACCTACAACAAAATCTGCTTCAGATTTTTTCTTTGTGATATATAGTTTTTGTTGTATATTGATCGAAAACTTGTCTGAATTATACTCACTGCTAAGCACGTCTATTTCATTGGCCTGTCTGATAAACTTTTCCGCTATTTCAGAAGAATACTTCATTCGTATTTCTTCGTTTGACAAAGGCTCGTATCTGATTGAAATCGTCAGAAAGTTCTGTGCCACATATCTGGTAATATCAACATTATGGAATCTTTGGATTTCATTCACATAATTAAGTACACATGCCTGAAAAAGCGGTGCATATTTTATTTCATAGTCTTCAGTAATATAATGTGTGCTGATGTTTCTTAACTCAATTATTTTTTCAAGATTTAATCGTATACGCGTGTTTTTATCTGTGTAAATTTTTTTAATAACATTATCCACGCTTAATGTTCGTTCAGGATTGTCTTTGTAATATATGCTTTCTCCACGATTTACAAGCTCTGCTTTAAGCATTAATTCCCATGCGTTTACAATAAAAAAAGAAAACCCTTCAATACGGTACTTGATAGTTGGCTTATTGTGAATTTCAAGTCCCAAAATAAACGCTTCAATACTTTTTTCCACCAAACGTTTTGACAAATTCTCCAAATATAATACCTCCTTTTTCTCTTTTAAAAGATAAAAATATTATATCATACTCATATTAATATTTCCACAATAATATCCATTTATGTAATTTTCTTCCTTATTGCAGGCAGTTGATATATATGATAAAATTAGTCATAGTGCACTAATGAAAAGATGGAGTAAGATGCAATGAAAAAAACTCATGTAAAAAAACTTCTGAGAAGATTAATACAAGAAAAAGACCGGCCTCTGTCTCTTAAAGACTTTGAGAGGCTGATGTCTGTTGTCCGCGGGAAGAACAATGTATTAAAGATTGATATATCAGAACTGTTGGTTGATTATGAATGTACTTTTTCAGAGCAGCTTCTTTACGAGATGTCTTTTGATAAAGATGCATTAGTTCGCGTCAATGCGGTTGATTCTCTTTGTATCGGCGAAAGCCCCCAAACATGGGAACGCTTATTGTTTCTGCTGAAATATGATGCTGACTGTCTAGTACGGTCATTTGCGGTATTATCAACCGTTGATATATTTTTTAATATGGACGAACCACCTGTCAATCAGCAGGAACTGTTGAACTTTCTGCATACTGCCTGCGAAGTGGAAAAGGATTTGCACGTGATTCTTTCTTTTTATGAAGCTTTTTTATTGTTAGGCGAACGCAGTTACATTCAGGAACTTGCCTCTTTTTTCTTAAAAGCAGCAGAAGAAAAGAGCTACACTTTGGTGTGGGCAGCTCTGCATGTAATAGAACGAACATTAAAAGCTGATGAAATCGAAAACATCAGACCACTGTTGTTGAAAGTAAAAGAAATAATCCTTCCGGTGCAGAGACAATACGTAGAGAATACTTTCTGTTTTACAAATTGAAAATATAACTGCTGGTATTTCCCTCTGCCCTATGTTAAAATATAGTTAATACCAAACTTGCGAGGTTAAGATTATGTCCAAGAAAAAAGTCTGCATTTTATATACAGGCGGTACCATCGGCATGGTGCCCACAGAATTTGGTTATGCGCCTAAAAAAGATTATTTCGGTGTGCTCTTAAGCGAGATTCACCAGCTGCAGCACGAAGACCTTCCTTCATGGGAAGTTGTCGAATTTGACCCGCTGCTGGATTCCGCCAACGTGGCAGTTACTGAATGGAATGCTATCGGGGAAGCAATCTCCGCAAGATATAAAGAATACGATGGTTTTGTGGTGCTCCACGGAACTGATACTATGTCATACACTGCATCAGCCCTTTCATTTATGCTTGAAGGACTGGACAAGCCGGTTGTTTTCACAGGAGCTCAGATTCCGCTCTGCGAGCTGAGAAGTGACGGCCGCGACAACCTTATCAATTCAATCATCATCGCAGGAGAAGGAATGGTCCGTGAAGTCTGCATTTACTTTGCAGGAAAGCTCATCAGAGCCAACCGTTCCACCAAAATTTCCTCCGAAGACCTGACAGCCTTCGACTCACCGAACTATCCGGAACTGGCCAGTGTCGGCATCGATATCAAGTACAATAAAAATGCTCTGGCAATGCCGAGCAGACCTAAAACTTTCCGCCTGACCAAGTTCGCCCAGACACCAATCGGCGTGCTTAAATTGTTCCCGGGCATCCAGTTCAACCTGTTTGAGCCTATGATTTCAAGCAACCTCCGTGCAGTGGTTCTTGAAACCTTCGGCAGCGGCAACATCCCTACCAACAACATTCCGCTGGTGGAAGGCATCCGCAAGTCCGCAGAAAACGGCACTATCATCTCCGTATGCTCTCAGTGCCACATGGGCAGCACCATTCTGGGCGCTTACGCGACAAGCAATGACCTGGTAGAATCCGGCGCAGTTTCCTGCCGCGACATGACCATTGAGGCAGCAATCGCCAAGCTGTACTACCTTTTCAGCTGCGGCTATGACAACGAACGCATCAAAGTTCTCATGGAAACCAACCTGAGAGGCGAGATGGAAGAATAAAAAAATCAGGAGCACCGGGACTTATCCCTGATGCTCCTTTTGTTTGCTTGATTTTAGTACTCTCTGTAGCAGTACGGACACTTTTTAAGTTCTCTGTCGCGGCGGTTGAGTCTGTGGTTGCAGTGCGGACATCTCCAGCCCAGAAAGTTCCAGATTGTAACAATCACTGAGAAAAACAGTGCTATTGCAATGAGGAATACATTTCCGAAAATAAAAAACAGGATGCCTGCAACGGATGCGATGGCTGCCATAATATAAAAAACTTTTTCTCTGTCTCTGAAACTCATTTCCTTCTTCTCCTTAAATTATATTGTATCTGCAGCCTTCGAAAATTGTATCAAAGCGGCAGATTCCTTTATATTGGCAATAGGTACATGCCGAGCGGTCACGGGTTTTCATAGGATGAATGTTTATGTTACCGTCCGCCAGGTTCTGGCATATTTCGACAACTTTCGCGCCAACAGCATCCTGAAGCTGGCCGAACTCTTCCTCTGTGAGCAGGCCACCCTTGCCTGTCGGCGAGATTTCTCCGTCCTTGCTTCTGCGCAGCGGCAGAATATCCGAATATCCTGTGAAGTCCCCTGCCACGCTGTTTATAACTGCAGGATCATCGACAATCACACCGTTGAGTTTGAAATTTTTGCGGACTTTGTCGGCGATTTCTGCCGGGTCTGCTTCCTTTGCCGAAGAATCGATCAGCGGCTCGCTGATGTTGAAATAGAACACTCCGGCCGGCTTACGTTTTTTCTCCATGGAGGCCGCCAGGTAGAGCATAAGCTGCAGGCGGTAACCGGCCTGGGCTTCGTCAATATCGAAAACCTCGTTTCCGGTCTTGTAGTCTATAATCTTGACGCGGTCACCCCTGAGGTAATCCACACGGTCAATTTTACCTTCTATGTAGGCAGTCTGTCCGTCAAGCTGCACTTCTACAGGTCTGATTTCCCTGCCCCGGCCAAAAGGCACTTCGAAACGGCAGTCCTCAATCTGTCCTGCCCTTACCTGCTCAACCACAACCCAGCATACTTTCTGGCATATGTCCACGACACGCTGAGTGCGGTAGTTTTCTTCGTTGCCCTGGCGGAAAAGCCCTTCGCGGTAACTGTCTGCCTGACTTATAACCACCGCCTCTGCAAAGCTGCGGCACTGGTCCTCCGTTATGGTCATCCACGGTGACTCGGGTGCCGTAACTTCAATTCCCGGCACTGTCAGCTTACGTGTCAGCTGCATGAGGCATTCGTGGTAAATATCCCCGATTTCCCGCGGTGCAATTTCGAATATTCTCCGTTCCTCCGGCTTAAGGCCGTAAAGGACGAAGTGAGAAAACGGACAGCGCGAGAATTTTTCCAGTCTTGACGGGCTCAGGCTCAGTGCCTGCTCAGGGTCTTTTTTAAAGAGAGCGTCTGCTGCCTGTCTGCCCAGGTCTTCCTGCTTGTTGGTAAAACCAATGCCGCTGCCGATTGACTGCAGCTTTTCGGGATGAGTCTGCTTGTACCAACTGAGCGTTTCTTCCCACTCACCTGGCAGGTCCGCTCCTTCGCAGACGCCCTGCAGAGCTTCCGTGAGATGACGCAGCCCGCTCACATTGCTGTTGATAAGATCGCAGGAGTCCGGGCGGTTGAGCACATCACGCTGCACTTCAGCCTGCGGGAACAGCTCCTGCAGTTTATTGAAAATTGCTGACGGACGGGCCAGGCTGCCCTCTTCATCTGCCGCACTGTAGCTTACATATAAATGGTCTGATGGTCTGGAAAGATTGCGGTAAATACCCAGCCTTTCTTCCATGAGGCGGACAGAGTCCACCTTGCATATTTCCACGCCACGGCCTGCAAAAAGCTCCTTTTCTTCGGTGCCAAAAAGTCCGGCTGCTGGTTTTTCCTGTGGAAGTAAGCCTTCGTTTGCACCTACCACAACCAGTGCCTTGATTTTGCCGGTTCTGGTACGCTGCATAGTACCCATCATGAGACCGTCTTTGGTTGGCGGCAGTACGCCGATTTCAACCTGTCCAAGGCCGGTCTTCAGAAGCTCGCTGAAACTGCGCGGCTCAAAAGGCTGCTCTCCGGCAATCTCCGCCATCTGGTCCAGAATGCCCACAAGACTGCCCCAGATCTGACTGGTTTCTTCGGCCAGGTCCAGTCTGCCCTCTGCCTCCTGATGCTCCATGAAGGTTATGATTTTTTCAGGCAGGCGGGCATCTTCGTATAAATATCTGTAGAGAGCTTCTATAAACGCTCCGTTGGTTTCTTTTTTAAATAATTCCTCGAATCTGAGCAGCGGTTCTGCTACACGTTGGCGCAGGCCATCAAGTCTGCCAAGCTCCTCAAGGCCATATTCTTTTTCACCCTTGATGAAGTGTTTTTTCCACATGGAGCCTTTGATACGGTACTTGACTGCGTAGTTTTCCAGGTCAGTGATTTCATCATATGACAAATCGCCAAATCCCGATTTGAGTACTCTGAAAACGTCCTCAGTCCTGTATTTTTCAACCACAACGTCTAATAACGATGTGACGAATCTGATTACAGGGCTCTGCATAATGTCCCTTCCCGCATCGCTGAAAAGGTCCATTCCGTACTCTCTGAAAACCCTGCGGAGAATTGCCCCCCGGGTTTCCTGGTCGTTGCAGATGAGCCGGATATCGCTGTATCTGAGACCTTTTTCACGGACAAGGCTCAGTACATATGAAGCTGCGCTTTCTGCTTCATTATACAAATTGGCCGCAGTCACCAGCGTAAGACCCTCTGAAGAATCTGCACTTTCCGCAGGCACAGCATAAAGCTGTTTTTCAATATGGGTCATAGCAGGCGCCTGGTCCACGCGGGTATATTTTGCATGTATGCGTTCCTCAATGCAGGCCTGATTGTGCGCTCTGCACTGTTCATGGAGATTCTCAATTACTCTTTCACTGAGAGCAAAAAGCTCCTTGTCAGCTGCTCCCGGCAGGTCGCTGTAAGTCAGTACCACGTTTACATATTCAGCACAGCCTATAAGCTCGCCGATAACCGACATGGCCTTGGGTGCGAAACTGTCGAAGCCGTAAATCCATATTACATTGCCGCGGATAAGCTCCGACTGGCTGATTTTGCCCAGGAAAAGGTCGATATAATCCTCGGAGTCAGTGTACTTTCCTTCGATTACCTGCTCGTAGCGGCTGTACAGAAGATGAAGGTCCTGAAGTTTTTTCTGCACATAAGAGCCTTCCTCAACTTCTCCTGCAATCTGCTCAATCTCCGCCACGCCGCAGTTGTACTGCTTGAGTTCGGAAATAAAATTGTTCACCATGTCGATGAAAGAACTGCGGCTTTCCAGCCCTCGGAAAACCTGGAGATTCTCCCGTTCTTCCCTGGCCACCTGGCTGAGAATCATATGCCGGCCGTACTTGTCGATAAAAGTACGCTTGCTGCCTCCAAGCTCAGCCAGCAGGCGGGAACCCAGTCTGGACATGGAAAGCACTTCGATGTTCATCATTGACCGCACGCCAAAATGGGCGAAAAGTTCCCTTTCCGCCTCAAGTGTAAACTGGTCAGGAACTATAATAAGTGCTCTGGCCTTTGGATCGATGTTATCAAATATGAATTTTTCCTTGTCGACGTTTTCACGTCCGTAAAAAATGGTCAGCATGTAGTTTTACTCCCATTCTCCTGATGCAACGATATAACACTGACCGCCCACCTTAATGGTCCAGCCCGAACCGTTCAGAGCCGCATCCACTTTAAGAACAGACTTGCGCCCCATATCTTCGCCCTGTAATACTGTATAAGAAATTTCAGATTTACCGAAATAATTGTGCTTCAACATGTATCCGGCCAGATTGCCGTTGGCACTGCCTGTGGCCGGATCTTCCACAAAGTCCTCCATGAGGCATCTTGCCGCCAGAATACCGCCGCCCATATCCACGAAGAAAAGGTGGTTGCAGTAACACTCAGGATGACGTCCTACGTATGCCATGAACTTTTCTTTATCGCAAACAAGTTTAGCCAAAGCATCTCTTGTTTTAAGCGGTATCAGCACTGCTTCGAGACCGGTGCTCACCCACTGAACAGGAAAATCTGTGCGGATGTCACTGGCCTCAATTCCATAAATCTCAGCAATCTCGGCAGGGTCAATGAAATCTCCGAACTCAGGCGGATTCTGCAGCATAGTGCCACTTTTCCCCCTGAATTCCACCGGAATCTGACCCACTTTAAGATTCAGAATAACTCTGTCTGCACTTCCGTCTTCCAGACAGTGGCGGATTACATGTGCAGTTCCCAAAGTCGGATGTCCCGCAAAAGGCACTTCCATGTTAGGCGTCCAGATGCGCACATCATAGCCGCCGTTTCCCTGCTTGCCGGATAATATAAACGTTGTTTCTGAAAAGTTGATTTCACGGGCGATTTTCTGTTGTTCTTCATCGCTGACAAGTCTGTCCGCCACAACTACAAGCAGCTCATTGCCCTGATATTTTTCCTCTGCAAAACAATCTACAATATAGAATTTCATTATAATTTCTCCAGCACCTTCAAAAGGTCCATAGGCTCCTTGATTTCGTAGTCCCAGACAGCATCAGTAATCAGTGCTGAATTGTCGCAGGTAATTCTCCAGTCAACCATGACTGATTTTACGCCTGCGTTGTTGGCACACTTGATATCAAAAGGACTGTCCCCGATCATAATTGCATCTTCCGCTGTAATGCCCATTTTTTCAAGGCCCAGCAGAATCGGTTCAGGGTTTGGTTTGTGTACTGTTGTATCGTCGCAGGTCACCATGGCCTCGAAATACTCAGTGATTCCGAACATGTCCATGTATCTGAGAGCAGACTCACGGGTTCTGGAAGTCACTATTCCCATTCTGTAACCCGCTTCCTTCAGCGCTTTGAGCAAATCCACGATTCCAGGAAAAATCTTCACTAAAAGGTGGGCATTCTGCTGCTGGAAAGTGCGGTACACTTCCGCGGATTCCTGCGGGTCGACACCCGGAAACTCCCTTTCCATGGTGATGAGGAGCGGTTCCCCGAAGCATGCTGTGATTTTATCAATGTCTTCTTCCTGGCCGCGGTAGTGCTTGTAAGTGTGCTGCCAGGAGGCGATGATTACATCGTTGGTATTTACTAAAGTTCCGTCAAAATCAAACAAAACTGTGTTTATCATTTTTCGTTTACCTCTTTTTTTGCAGGTTGTTTTCGTTTTGGGTTGAAATGTTTTCTGTGAGAAAACATTTGCCCGGTTTTAGAAAATTTTTAGTTTTTTACTGAGTTTTTCGACTTATTACGCTATAAATCGACACTGCCTTAACGGTGAAATTACTGTTTTAGCAGAGAAATTACCGTATTAAGGGCCGATATTTTCTTTTTGAGGTGAAATGTTTTCTCGCAGAAAACAAATCCACCGTTTCAGAAAACATCCGGCAAAAGGCAGGGCCATCGGCCGGCCAGCTGCCTAGAATTTCATAGTCAGGCCGACTTTTTTCTTATCGTAGTCGATGGAAATAATCTTGACCTTTACGGTGTCACCTACGGAAACCACATCCATAGGGTGCTTGATGTACTTGTTGCTCAGCTGAGAAATGTGCACAAGGCCGTCGTTTTTCACGCCGATGTCCACGAAAGCACCGAAGTCAACTACGTTGCGAACTGTGCCGGTCATTTCCATGTCAATTTTAAGGTCCTCAAAGGATCTTACGTCGTTTCTGAAAATTACAGGAGGCGCATCCTCACGAGGGTCGCGGGCAGGCTTCTTCATTTCTTCGATTATGTCTGCAAGGGTCATTTCCCCTACGCCAAGGTCAGCCGCCATGGCCGCAATGCTCTGTGTAAGAGACTTGGCAGGGTAAGCCGCCTTGATCTTCTTTTCCATGTCCTTGTCGCCGCCTGCAGTAATTGCACCGGCGTCGATGCCCAGCTTTTCCATCATTGCTTCAGCTGCGCCGTAGGATTCAGGGTGCACAGAAGTTGCGTCCAGAGGGTTCTTGCCCTCAGAAATACGCATGAAGCCGGCACACTGGTTGAAAGCTTTTTCACCCAGTTTAGGAACTTTGAGAAGTTCCTTACGGCTGGTGAACTTGCCGTTTTCTTCTCTGTAGGCAACAATGTTCTTGGCAATACCCATGTTCACACCGGCAATGTAGCTGAGCAGTGAAGGTGATGCAGTGTTAAGGTCAACACCCACACGGTTTACACAGTCTTCGACAACGTTGGTCAGAGCGCCTTCCAGCAGCTTCTGATTGATGTCGTGCTGGTACTGGCCGACCCCGATACTCTTAGGATCGATTTTTACCAGCTCGGCCAGTGGGTCCTGGAGCCTGCGGCCCAGGGACATGGCGCCCCTGGTAGTTACGTCCAGGTCAGGGTATTCTTCTGCCGCCAGTTTGGATGCGGAGTAAACGGAAGCACCCGCTTCGTTTACGATTGTATACTGAATGTCGTAGCCGTTTTTCTTGATAAAGTTTGCTACAACTTCTTCTGTTTCTCTTGATGCTGTGCCATTGCCCACTACGATAATGTCAATCTTGTATTTTTCGACAATTTTCTTCAGTGTGGCTTCTGTGCCGGCGATATCACATTTAGGTTCTGTAGGATAAATTGTGGTATAACCTTTCAGCTTGCCTGTTTCGTCAAGAACGGCAACCTTGCAGCCTGTTCTGTAGCCCGGGTCGATGGCGATAACCTTCTTTCCGCGGACAGGCGGAGTCATGAGCAGGCTTTCAGTGTTCTTTGCAAAGATTTTCACTGCTTCAGCTTCTGCTCTTTCTGTGAGAAGATTGCGCATTTCACGTTCAATTGACGGTGCCATGAGGCGCTTGTATGCGTCAGCAATTGTATCATTCAGAATGCCGTGGAAGATTGACTTTTCGTTCTTGATTACTTCTCTGGCGATGATTGCATGCATTGTTTCAGGTTCTACAGCTACCTTCACCTTCAGCTTCTTTTCCTTTTCGCCGCGGTTGATTGCGAGAACTCTGTGGTTAGGAATCTTGGCCAGCGCTTCAGTGTGGCTGTAGTACATTTCGTAAACAGTCTTTTCTTCAGGGTCTACAGCCTCTGTCACGATGTTTGCGGAGCTAAAAGTCTTTTCACGGATTTCTTTGGTCAGTTCAGGGTCGTCGGCAATCATTTCCGCGATGATGTCGCATGCACCCTGGATTGCATCAGCAACCTTCTTCACTTCCTTTTCAGGGTTCACAAAAGGCTCTGCCACTTCTTCCACTGTGCCGTCGGTCCTGAGCTGAGCATAAAAAATATTTGCCAGAGGTTCCAGGCCTCTTTCCTTGGCCTTGGATGCGCGGGTCGCCTTTTTCTGTTTGAACGGCTTGTAAAGGTCTTCTACTCTCTGGAGAACTTCTGCCTTGAGGATTTCTTCTCTCAGTTCGTCGGTCATCTTGCCCTGTTCTTCAATGAGGCGGATAACTTCTTCCTTACGTTCTTCCAGATTTCTCAGGTATTTCAGTCTTTCGTCCAGATCACGGAGCACCACGTCTGTCAGGCCGCCGGTTACTTCCTTACGGTAACGGGCGATGAAAGGAATTGTATTCCCTTCGTCGATAAGTGCCACAGTGTTTTCAACCTGTGCGGTCTTTATTTTAAATTCACTTGCAAGTTTTTTGATAATATCCATTTATGTTCTTTCCTTCTTTATTTCTGCTTGAGTTTTTCGTTGATGAAATAGTCGATTGCACCGTCCATTACTGCTCCCACATTGGAAGTTTCCGCACCGGTTCTGTGGTCCTTTACCAGCGTGTATGGCTGGAAAACATAGGAACGGATCTGGGAACCCCAGGTGTTCATGGAGTAGTCCCCCTTCAGTTCTTTCAGGTTTTCCTTCTGTTCCTGCTCAGCCAGTTCTGTCAGTTTGGCCGCCAGAAGCTTCATTGCAACTTCCTTATTCTGGTGCTGGCTTCGCTCATTCTGACATGTTACGACAATATTCGTCGGAATATGAGTGATTCTGATAGCAGAGTCGGTCATGTTTACATGCTGACCGCCCGCACCGCTGGCACGGTATGTGTCAATTCTCAGGTCTTCAGGATCTATTTCAATATTTATTTCTTCATCAATTTCAGGCATTACTTCCACCAGCGCAAAGGATGTCTGACGCTTACCCGCCGCATTGAACGGCGAAATGCGCACAAGTCTGTGAACGCCCTTTTCGTTCTTAAGATAGCCGTAGGCGTTTTCGCCTTCGACGATAATAGTGGCACATTTGATGCCCGCTTCTGTATCTCGCTGATAGTCAATGGTCTTCACAGAGTAACCTTTTTGAGCGCCCCAGCGTGTGTACATACGGTAAAGCATCAGCGCCCAGTCCTGCGCATCGATGCCGCCTGTGCCTGAATGAATGGAAAGGATTGCATTGCAGTGGTCGTATTTGCCCGTCAGCAAAGTCCTCAGGCGCAGTTCTTCCAGCCTTTCCTTGAATTTTTCAAAATCTTTTTCGATTCCGCCGGCCATTTCTGCCAGTTCCTTTTCGCCGGCTCCGGCTTCTTCCTCCATCTCTGTCAGCTCGATAAGCTCCTCAATGTCGTCCAGTGCCTTTTCCAGGCTCTCAAAGTTCTCAATGGTACTTTCCATTGATTTTTTCAGTTTCATGGCCTTCTGCGCCGCCTCCGGATTTTCCCAGAAGCCCGGCTGCTCGATTTCTCTGTTGGTTCTGTCCAGTTCTTCTCTTACCTTATCCAGGTCAAAGAGAGCCACCGACTTCCGCCAGAACAGGTCTGAATGACGGAATTTCAGCCTTGATATGCTCAAGTTTGATCATTGTCTTACTCCTTTTTCAATATGCCGCGCACCGCTCTGAAAACCCAGACCTGACGATGCACATAGATATTAATATTATACTACATAATCCAGAAATAGTAAAACGAAAAGGTAATATAAAATGTGACATAATTCGGTTGCCATGTGGCAGAATATATTATATAATCAAGTAAAGAAAGTAAAGAATTCAAAGAAAGGAGTTGCTTATGGAAGTTGCCAAAATCTCCAGCAAGGGCCAGATTACTGTGCCGATTGCAGTCCGCAAAGCCCTTAATCTTAAAGAAGGCGATCAGATTCTTATCATCGAAGAAAACGGGCGGTTCTATCTGGAAAACGCTGCAATGCTTGCTTTCAGCCGTGTCCAGAAAGAATTTGCCGGTGAAGCCGAGAAAGCAGGTTTCAGCACCGAAGAGGATTTGCAGGACTATATGAAAGAAATACGAAAAGAGGTAAGGGGGTACTGAAATGAAAATCATGCTTGATACCAACATTCTAGTATCGATGATTTTCTTTCCAACAGACAAAACCAACTTACTAAAAGAAATCCTAGTTAATAATCATTCGATTATATTATGCGATTATGTTATTGAAGAATTAAGAATGGTCGTGCAGAGAAAGTTTCCTGCAAAGGAAAATGCACTGGAAACATTTCTGATACAGCTGCCATTTGAACTTGTGAATACTCCACGAAATACAGATTACGATAATATCCCCAGTGTAAGAGACAAAAAAGACACACCTATCCTGGCTGCTGCAATCCGGCATGATGCTGATATTTTCATAACCGGCGATCTTGACTTCCTGGTTCTTGCAGATCAGGTTCAAACTCCACTTATACTAACCATGTCGCAATTCATAAATTTTTCAATGTTTTCAGGAAATACTCCACCCGATACCGGATACCTCCTTCTTCATGAGGATTTATCTTACATTATCGGAGCTGCGCACATACTTAAATAATAAATGGGTCTCCGCATAAAAACAAAACCTGGACTTATGCACGGTTAGTTGCATAATATCCAGGTTTTTAATTAGTTAAATAAATACATACTTTTTCAGCCTTTCCATGGCCTCAACCACTCTGCTGTGTGGCAATGCAAAGTTCATTCTGATTGCCCAAGGGCTCTTGAACAGTCTGCCGTCCTGGTAGGCAACGCCAACATCCCAGCCTGCTCTGAGAACTTCGTCCAGGCTGCGGCCGGTTCGCTGACAGTATTTTTCGCAGTCAAGGAACATCATGTAAGTTCCCTGCGGTCTGAAAACTTCCACACCGTCGAAATTTGTCGTAATAAATTCGTGAGCATAGTTGATGTTTTCAGTAAGCACTTCCTTCAGCTCGTCAACCCACTGATGGCCTTCAGGTCTGTAAGCGCCGATGAGGGCATGCATGGAAAGCACATTCATTGTGTTATAGTGAGTTGTTGATGCCTGCCTGCGGATGCGGTCTCGGAGATATTTGCTGTATATAATATGGTAGCTGCCGATTAGACCTGCCAGATTGAAAGTTTTGCTTGGAGCGTAAATTGCAATTGTACGGTTCTTTGCATCTTCGCTGACAGACTGGGTCGGAATGTGTTTGTAACCGGTGAGAGTCAGGTCGCTCCAGATTTCGTCGGAAACAACCACGCAGTCGTTGGCAGCGTAAACTTCCAGGGCTTTTTCGATTTCCCAGCGTTCCCACACACGGCCGCAAGGATTATGTGGTGAGCAGAAAATCGCCAGGTGGATTTTGTTCTTTTTCAGGCGGCGGTCCATGTCCTCAAAGTCCATGCGCCACACGCCGTTTTCGTCCTTAACCAGCGGACTGTGCTCAGCCACGCGTCCTGTGGATGCAAGGCTGCCTGTAAAGCCAACATATGTAGGACTGTGAAGCAGAACTTTTTCTCCCGGTACGGTAAAGGCCTGCAGAGCACTGTTCACGCAGCCCAGCACGCCGTTTTCGTAGCCTATATCCTCAGCAGTGAGCCCTTCCACGCCGTTTCGTCTGAACTGCCAGTCGATGATGGAATTAAAATATTCATCCGTCGGATCAAAGTAGCCGAAAGCAGGATGCTTGGCTCTTTCGATAATAGCATCAGTAATTGTCGGACAGGTCGCAAAGTTCATGTCCGCAATCCACATAGGTATCATATCAAAACCATCTTTAGGGCCTGCCGGCATCATGCCGATCGGTTCCGGTCCCGGTGCGTCAACAGCCAGTGCATCTTTGCCGCGGCGGTCCATAATAGTTGTAAAATCGTACATTTTATTTTCTCCTTTTCCCGAACGTCCTACAGCACAAAGTTGAGCAGTGTCAGCACGTCGAAATAGTTGTCAGTTTCATAAAAAATTGTATGCGAATCCTTGCGTACAACACCCGGATAATAAGACGGTTTTGCAGAATCGGCATGTTCCTTGTAGCAGATTTCCACTTCGAAGTATGGTGGAAGCTCGATGAGCGCATCACGAAGATCCTGTCTCAGCGCCGCTTCAGCTCCTTTGCGGATGTTTTTTACCGCTTCGGCAGGTGACATGCAGATTGCAGATTCGTAGTCCCCTTCTTTAACCGCCGCAGTCACAAGATTCGGGCGAAGGTCAGCACTTTCCTCGCAGAGCTGCTTGTCCCCGGAAAGGAAAACTGTCGGCACTCCTTCGTAAGCAGCCGCCCAGCTGTAAATCATGAATTCGCTGGCATACTCACCGTTGATTTTTACATAGGCAGGCTTCTTGGAGAGTGTGTGAGCAAGGAAATTGCCGTCTTTTCCGGCTGCAGAATGGTAGCCGATGAACATTGCCGCATCGAAAGTCTCGTCGATGCCTTCTGCCATCACATAAGGATGCTGGCTCCATCTGCGGATGAGTCTGACATTTTCGGGCATCTGGTAGATGTCAATGTTGGTGCCCGGACCATGAGCATCCTTGACCAGAATTTCATCTGCACCCGCTGCAAAAGCTCCTTCGCAGGCTGCCAGAACTTCCCTGGTCATCTGCTGGCAGGCCTTTTCGTATTCCGCAGTACCCTTACTGCAGTCAGCCCATGTGGCTGTTGATGCGATACCTTCAATATCTGCGCTTATGTATACTTTCATAGTGTCACCTCGCTGTAATTTGAGCCGCCGTAAACGGGGCATTTTTTATATGATACACCCGATTTAAGACCGCGTCAATGATTGCGGCCGGCAGACTTTATGTAAATATTTTACTAGGAAATATTGTAATTTCTTATCGTCTATGGTATTATTATGATGCTGCCGTTCCCAATCTGGCAACAGAGAGGGGTGTACATAATGAAATTTGTCATATCTTTTCTGCTTTCCGTCGCAGCAGGTATTGTCGCCAATTATATCTGCAAATGGCTAGGCGAAAAGCAAAAAAACGACAGTTAGCCTAAACGAAAACCCCGCAGTCGCCTCTGCGGGGTTTTCAATTTGTGTACAAATGAATTGTCATATCTTTGTTTAATTATATTATATGTACTCATAACTAATTTGTCAACCGATTTTCAATTATTTTCCATAATCAAACCTGATAGTTCCTCTTCAGGCTGTTTGTATTGTACCACAGCATTCCCGCCGACTCTGCCGCGAAAACAGCAGTAAGAATCAGCGTCTTAAGCCCGAAGCTGAGTGGCACCCATTTTATGAAAGCGGCCGTAAGGCCAACCTGTGCGCCCAGCATAACCGCTGCGGCAATAAGGCTCCCCCAGGTGCTCGGTTTCTTTGCCCTGCTGTCACGCATGCTGTTGCCGAAACCTATGGCCGCGAGGATTATGCCCGACACAAGCAGGGAGCCGGTTATTATAGCCGGTGCAACAACTGTACCTGCCAGGCCATAAACCTTAATCGGTATTGGAATCAGCATGGCCGCTGGCATCATTGCACCAGTTACCATCTTCGCAAATGCAGTCTCAAACGCAGAGACAGGAAAACTTTGATAAAGATAAGTTTCACGCTGATACAGCATCTTTGAATATATCGTGACAAAGCCCTGTATGTTAAAAGCGACTGCAAGTATTAAGGAGGTTATAATATTCCGGTTATCCAAACCGCTGCCCGCAAGCCATCCAGAAAACAGACCAAGAAAAATGCCAGTCAGTACATATCCTCTCACACATCTCACATGCAGCATGAAATATTCCCGGAACTTGGGTCCTGTGAGTTTCTGTTTTTTATCCTTCATTTAAACCGCCCCTTTGAATCTGATAACTGCCGGCATGTCGTCCACATAAACGACCGCGTAACCGTTATCCGTTGCTGTCACTGAATCGAAAACAAAGTCAGTCAGCGGCTGCATGTTTTCATCCACGAAACCGCACCTGCCTTCCGAATACAGTCTTTCCAGATGAGGCACCTGTATTTCCCGGTCATCGTAGTCACCTTCCTTGAATCCCTTTGGAAGTGCCTCTGCCGCTGCAATGCCGTCCTCAAAATCCCGGAAACAAAGCAGCTCCTGGTCGCCCATAATAAGTTCCCCTGTGGTCAGATCGTAGTAGTCCAGGAGACCTTCCCGCGGGTCGCCCACTACCACCACGTCACCGAGAATAGTTCTGACTGAACCGTCATGTTCTTCATCTTCTTTGTAAACAACCTCACCCTGCTCATTGAGGACAACCGTCACAGCAGCGGAATTAAAACTGTCGTCACGAAGTTTTTCTTCCACGTCGTAATAGTTTGCTGCCTGTGCCAGATATGCCACCCTGTATTCCGGATAAAAGTTAATCATATCAATCGAATTGAAAATAGCTCCTTCCAATGCGATTTCATAATTTTCATCGAGAAAATATGTAAAATTCTTATTTTTGCCGCCCGGCTTGTCCTTGGCGAAGAAAGGTTTTCTCACGGCTGTAAGCGTTCCGATTTCTGCGTCCATTGCCAGGTTTTCATGCTCTGCACACACATATTCAATGTCTCCTGTATAAAAGTTCATCACGCAATCCGTACCATCAGCTCGGGTGTATGTAACATAACCTTCCCGGCTGGTAAAACGCGGCCCGAACTCCCCTTTTAGAGTTTCTTCAGAGAATGTGTGAATCAGTTCATTGTCCGGAATGCTGTATACCTGTTTCCCCGCCGGACTATTGGTCATATAATACTTGCCGCTCTGATGTACCGCAGTGTACTCGCAGCCCTCCGGCAGTTCAGGGAAACTGAAGCTACCCTCAGTCAGCACCTGTTCCATATCAACGAGACAGTATATACCTCCCGCTTCTTCCGCCATAATCCAGAACCGGTCATCCAGTTTCTCAGAAATATGTGTGCAGCCAGTATCTGCAAGGACCTCGCCCTGAGTGTCTATTATTTTATAAGTACCATCCAGCGCCAGAAAAAGTCCTTTTTCCCCGTCGAGAATGCGGATTTCTCTATTGTATGTACCCGGTGCAATGACTATTTCTGTGTTGGGGCCGATCATTTCCTGCAGCTTTGCCAGCTGCTTTTCACCGGCAGACTCTGCTATCTCGCCCACATTGTTGCCGATAATTCCCACAATTCCTGCCGCAACAGCAACAACCACAAGCAGAATCCGCACGAATTTACTCTGCAAAATACCACTCTTCTTTTCCATCGTCTGCACCACCTTTCTTAAAGGGCATCATGAAACTTAATCAGCCCCCAGCTGTCATTCATTTTAACTACTGCAAAACCATTTTTGCTCGGATATGCACCATCAAAAATATACCCGCAGACCGGTTCCAGATTGATGTTTACAAAACTCCACTCAAACTTGTCCATCCAGTCAGCTGAGTCATTGTCATATCTGTCAAGGTTCATCAGCATATTGTCAACCGGCCTGTTTATCACAGCGATACCGTCCCCGAAGTCCACCATGGAAAAAGTATCTTCGCCCTTGCCGATTTTGTATTTGTAATCAGCTTCCCCTGATGCATATTTTTCAAGATCCACGTACCACATAGCGTTGCGGGTTGCGTATTCCAGCTCGAAAAGTATGTCGCCGGAAATACCCTTGTGCTGAACATTTCCGTTGCGGTAAGCATTTCTTTCCTGAAGACCGCTCTTATAAATCACATTGCCTTCCATGTCCATAATTACATGTTCAACCTCTCCGGCTGCCCAGAGTTCAGGTCCGGAAGCCCCCAGTTCCACTTCTGTCAGATATTCTCCAAGAAAGTATTTGCCGCTGTAACATGTTATATCATCAAATATTTTCTTTCCGAACACCGGCTCAAAGTTCTCATCTGCAACGTATGAGTAAAATCCGTAGTCAGGCACGAAAAGGTTGCCCGCACCCAGATTTTTGTAGCTGTTTCTTATAACCCAGAACCCCTCTCCGCTGTCAGCAATATTCTGGTTTGATTCCAGTTCCCGGACGGTTTCACCGGTCTCAAGGTTTATTATCCGGTCGTTCTTTTCACCGCGGCGGTCTACCACAAGACCCTCGTGGCCAGTAAGTTCAATGAATTCTTCACCTTCAAACAGAATCCCCCCGTCCAGGGTGCTGACCACGGAGCTTTCAATGTATGTATCGACTCCCTCGCCGCCTATGAACGCTCCTACAAAATAGCGCCCGCTTCTGTCTATTTTTACAAGGTCATAATTTGCGGCCTCCGGACGCTTCCCTTCCAGTAATTCACGGAAGTCGGCAACCGTCCAGCCATCAGCACTTTCCAGGCTTATGCAATCGCCCTGCTGAATGCCAACCGCCGTATACGGCTTCAGATCCACCAGCTGATTTCCGTCATAATCCATAAGTTTCAGAAAGCCACCAGGCTCCTTTACCGCCAGTATTTCATCTTCAGCGTCCAGCATCCGTATGCTTTCGTACTGACCAAAAGGAATTATCACGTCTGCAAAACCTTCAATACTCTGTTCCCGGCCGCCCAGCACAAACAGTGCTATAAGGCCCAGAATCAGGATGATTATTGCTATTACAAATTTGCGGATTATTTTACTACCCCCACTCATATTTCTCCTCCAGTAATTTCACGGTTTTGCGGTAGCATACTACCATGACCACTATGCTCAGAACTATGCCGATAACGGCAGGAATAATCAGGCTGTCAATTCCCAGCTTTTCCAGCAGCGTTCCTGAACGTCCCAGAAGCTGATTTATAACATAGGCTCCGGTTATGATAAGGAACCTGTACAATCCTTTCTTTTCTTCACGCACAACCGACTGATATGCCACCACCGCCAGGAAAATCAGGGCTGACTGCATGAAAGTTGATGCAATCAGTGCCACCATTGCCAGTACAAGTGTATATGCTGCAATGCCCCCGTCCGCACTAAGATCCGTAACAATTTTCTGAATGTTTGCAATAAGTCCTGACACGCTGCTGCCGCCTAAAAAGAACAGAAACGCAGCTATTACCACAATATAGGTCACTACACATATTATATTACCGATGCCTGCCACGAAAATTTTGGCCGCGGTCATCTCCGCTGCCGATGCCGGCATGCTCTGATAGGTTACCGCTGTTTCACCATATACACTTGTGTAAAAAAGCTTTTTGTACATTTTGAACAGATAGACAAAAGTTACAATTAACGGCACTATGGCCAGTACCGACAGCCATAGAGTCATAATGCAGAATACTACAAAGAGTGACATACAGCTTGCGGCTGCGATTTCATTATCCACCATCTTAAAATTTACCCGTATGCACTTGTCCAGATTGTTTTCCTTCATCTAGCTCACCCCTTTCAGGCGGATCAGGCCTTTGCAGCCGTCCTTTACTATTACAGCATATCCGTTTTCTGTAGGATAAGCTCCGTCGAATGTAAACCCTGTCAGCGGGTTAAGTTCTTCGTCCACGAAGCCCCAGCTGTAATCTTTCATTTTATTTTCATTAGTAAGAAAGCTACCGCTCCGGCTGTCAGTGTTCTGGTTTTTATTGCAGATACAAGCAGCAGCAATTCCGTCTTCCAGGTCCATGAAACTGAAAATTTCGCTGTCCGCGATTACAGTCTCACCTGTTGTAAGGTCAATATAGTCTATAATAGTTTCGTTGTAGCCGCTTGTTGCCAGAATATCACCTTTGATATAGCGGATATGACTGCCGTTTGTCCCTTCATACCTGGTTTCCGGCACCGCATCATACACAAGATTTCCATGGCTGTACACGCGTATTCTTTTTCTGCCGTTTTTGCCTATTTCCTGGCGGTTTTCATAATTTACAGCCAGCTCCTGCTGCACACTCATGTAATCCGCTGATGATTCACCTCCAAGATTCCACCCGCTTATAATGCCGCTGTCAGCTGTAATATTATATTCATCATCCAGAAGATATCCGTATGACCATATAATGTCGATGTCCTCAAATTCATTATGGCTGTCAAGGAGCCACATTCCGCCGGAATAGCCCATTATTACTATGCCTTCCGGTGCTGTGTATTCAGTTTCACCCGTGTTCATATTGACGATATGATAAAAACCATCTATATCCTCTTCAATTACGTAACCGGCTTTTCCGGAAAGTTTTATATGTGCGTGAGAAGAATATAGCAGATTGCCATCAAGGTCGTGCACCTGCGCGGTTCCATCCTTTCTGAGAAGGACATAATCACTGCTGAGCTGCACTGAATCGTATGGTTTTGGAGGTTCTCCGGTCTCAAGAGTCCTCTCAGTATTGAGAAAGAGCACGCCGTCTCCATATTTCAGCGTAAAATTTTTCCCTGCCCGGTCGATTACCCTTGTCCCCAGTGATTCATAAAGTGTTTCTCCCTTTTCGTTGACAAGTCTGAAGCCCGGTTCATAATTTTCTCCTGTACTGACTGACCGAACCAGAAAAATACCTTTTTCTGCATCTGCAATCCGGATATCATCATATAGTCCGACGGCAAATACAGATTCCGCTGCCGGACCAATCAATTCTTCCATCTGCTCCTGGCTGTACACTATGGTGTCGCCCTGCACAAAGAAAAGAGACGCCATAAGTCCCATGCATACCAGCAGGATTGCCAGAAATATCATTATAAATTTACTTTTTAATATATTCAAATTCCCCTTCATGATTGTTTCCTCCTGTCATACACACTGCCCGGGCATTATCCCCTGAAAAGCTCCTTGAGCGCGTCCTCCAGGCTACCGCCGTAACGCGCACGGAGACTGTCGCTTTCTTCGTAAGCCTCAATGCGCCCTTTTTTAAGTACGATTACCGAGTCAAAAAGTCTTTCGATGTCGCGGACCAGATGGGTTACTATTATCATGGTTCCCTGCGGATTGAAATTTTCAAGAATCAGGTCCAGCACATGGTCACGGGCTTCAATGTCCACGCCTCCGATTGGTTCGTCCAGCAGGTAAAGGCGGGCTTTGCGTGACATTAGCAGGCAGACCTGCAGCTTGTCAATTACGCCCTTGGACATTTCTTTAGGTGTTGCGTTTTCTCTGATGTCGAAAAGTGTCAGAAGCTGGCGGCATTTGTCTGCATCAAAGTCGTCGAAAAATGTCGCATACAGTTTGATTATCTCGCTGACTGCCATATCAATGGGCAGCCCGTCCTTATCAGGAAGGTATGCCACTCTGGCCTTTGTTTCTGCGCCGATGTGATAACCGTCGATAGTTACTTCGCCGCTGTACTGAGTGTAGAAGCCTGCAAGGATTTTCAAAAGAGTGGTTTTGCCGCTGCCGTTGGGTCCCAGAAGGCCGATTATACGCCCTTCCGGAATGGTCAGGTTCACATTGTCCAGGGCCTGCACCGACTCAAAGGACTTGCTTACATTTTTAATTTCCACGATAGGCGGGTTTTCCACCAGCCTGAGGCCGTTTCTTGGGTCCATTTTAGCCTATCCTTTCCAGAGTGAGAGCGCCGCTTCCGGTCACTTCGCATCTTTTACGAAAAAACTCCATCATTTCCTCATCGCTGTATCCGAGAGCTGCCATTTCTCTGCGGAAAGCATCCACTGTGTCCACAGCCATTTCGCTGCGCAGGCGGCTGATCAGTTCCTTGTCTTCTGTGACAAAACGTCCTGCTGTACGTTCTGAAACCAGAAGTCCTTCACGCTCCAGCTCGTTAAGGGCGCGCTGCATTGTGTTTGGGTTCACCTCAAAATCCTGCGCCATTTCGCGCACAGGTGCCACTCTGTCGCCTGGCTTCAGTTCCCCCGCTGCTACAGCCTCGCGGACACGGTTCATTATCTGCACGTAAATCGGCATGTTTTCCTGTAATTTTTTGTCCATAAAAATACGCCTCCTTATCTCCTTATATTTTAACAGTTAATTGTAAATACTAGATATGCAGGCAGATTCCAGGTTACTCTGCCCGGTGTATTATTGTATTATTTAATTAGTACAATAATACATATTTGTACATTTGTCAAGTATTCGGAGGAAAATAAAAATGGAAGAACAAAAACTCAGTTTTACCGGGCTGACGGCGCTGATTATCGGCTCCACCATCGGCAGCGGTATATTTACAATTACCGGAGATATGGCCGCTTCGGGAGCTCACACCGGCGCCATCCTCATCGGCTGGGCCATCTGCGGCGTAGGCATGCTGGGCCTGATGATGTGCTACTTCGGCCTTAACAAGGTGCGTCCTGATCTGACCAACGGAGTGTACAGCTACGCCAACGAGGGGTTCGGACCTTTTGTGGGTTTCAACTCGGTGTGGGGCTACTGGGCCAGCGCCTTTCTGTGCAACGTGTCCTATCTGACGCTGCTCTTCGGTGCCATCGGTTACTTCATTCCCGCATTCGGTGCAGGCAACAACGTTCTGTCAATCGTATGCGCATCGGTGGCTCTGTGGCTGGTAAACTGGCTGGTACTCCGCGGGGTTCACGAAGCCACAGTTATCAATATTATAACCACACTGGCCAAGCTGGTACCTATACTGGTATTTGTGGTTGCGGTAATCTTTGTCGGGGCCTTTGACCTTGATATTTTTATGGAAAACTTCTGGGGTGACGGAACCATGCCCCTGTCCGACCAGGTAAAGGCGACAACATCGGCCACAGTCTGGTCCTTCATCGGTATTGAAGGCGCCGTGGTTCTTTCGGGCCGGGCAAAGCGTTCCAGCGACGTGGGCAAAGCCTCTCTGACCGCCTTCGCAGGCATCCTTGCAATTTACGTAATGACCGCGGTTCTCACCCTGGGCGTAGTCCCAAACGATGAACTTGCCGCCATGGAAAACCCGCAGATGGCGGGAGTTCTGGCGCGGGCGGTTGGTCCATGGGGCGCAGGGCTCATCAATCTGGGAGTCATTCTGTCACTGGCAGGAGCCCTGCTGGGCTGGACCATCCTGGCCGCCGACAGCCCGTACTCGGCGGCCAGACAAGGCGTTTTTATGAACGCCTTCGCCCGCGCCAACAAGCACGGTTCTCCTGTATTTTCCCTTTTCCTTACCAACGGAATTATTCAGCTTTTCCTGATTGTGTGCTATTTCAGCAGTTCCACTTATCAGGCTTTCTACGCCCTCAGTACTTCCATGATTATGGTTCCTTATTTGCTGAGCGCGGCTTACTATCTGAAGATTTCCATCAGAGGCGAGGGTTTTGAGGACGGCCGTGGCGGCTCGCTGACCCTTGCCCGGATTTTCGGTCTTGTAGGAACAATTTACGGATTCTGGATGCTTTATTCAGGCGGGCTGGATTATGTGCTGATTACGACTATTCTGTATTCGCCGGGCATAATCGTATACGTGCTCGGCCGCAGAGAAAAAGGTCTGCCGCCTTTTGCCAGCCGGGGCGAACTGATTCTTGCTTTGGGCATTCTGGCTCTGGCCCTGCTCTCTGTGTGGATGATGATTACCGGCAGCCTCAGTGCGCTGTAACATCCGAAGGATAATAAAATAGAAAAAGGCAGATGAGAACGTTTGTTCTTTTCTGCCTTTTATGTTATAATTTATTTACAGCTGCCAGAGACACGGTGGACGGTTGCTCCTCTTTCGGGAGGGGGTGATTATATGGTTACATACGAAGCACTTACGGCTTTTGCCACAATAGGCTTGTTTGTACTGGCTTTAATCACCTTGTTGTTCGACAACAAGCATTAATGTAATTTCAAAAAAAGAAATTATCCGTCCAACTCGCCAACCGGACGGATAATTAAAAAACCATACCGGAGCAACCGTTCATCGGCAGCTCTTTTCTTTTTTATATTATACTCCTTTTCCGGTATATAAGTCAACTATGTGTCTTTTTATTATTTTGCTGTTGACAACGTGCCGCAAGTGTTATATAGTGTACTTATCCAATAAGTACACTTGCATTCAAGTCCGGACAATTCAAAAGGAGGCTTACATAATGGATATCATCATCAGTTCCAGCTCCACCAAACCCATATACGAGCAGATAACTTCACAGGTAAAGGCTCAGGTCATGAGCGGCAAGCTTAAACAGGGAGACCCTATCCCTTCCATGCGCGCCCTGGCCAAGTCCCTGCACATCAGTGTAATTACGGTGCAGCGGGCATACGAAGATCTGCAGCGTGACGGATTTATCGAAACCGCTGTGGGTAAAGGGAGCTTCATATCAGCCAGAAATCAGACTTTCTGGCAGGAGGAGCAGCAGCGCCTTTGCGAAGAACATCTGGCCAAAGCCGCCGAAATCGGCAGAGCCTGCGGCATCAGCGCTGAGAAGCTAAAAGAAATTTTGGAAATGTTTTATGAGGAGGTTTAACCGCCATGAGAGATTATTACGAAAACGCCCTGGAAATCCGCGGGCTAACCAAGAAATTCAAAAACTTTACTTTGGATAATATCGACCTGACCGTTCCTGCTGGCTCCATCGTAGGCCTCATCGGTGAAAACGGCGCCGGCAAAACCACCACCATCAAGGCCGCTGTTGACCTGATACATAAGGACGGGGGAACAGTTACTTTCTTCGGCCGCCAGCTGGCTGAAGACCCCAACGCCATCAAAGAACAGCTCAGCGTGGTATTCGAGGATGTCAGTTTCAACCCTCAGCTCACCACCGCGCAGGCCGAAAAAATTCTGAAATCAATCTACAAATCCTGGGATTCAGAAGCATGGGCGGACTACATGCACCACTTCGGCCTTTCATCTGACAAGCCAATCAAGGATTTCAGCAAAGGCATGCGCGTCAAATTCAACCTGGCAGCGGCGCTTTCCCACAATGCCCGCCTGCTCCTTCTCGACGAGCCTACATCCGGCCTGGATCCGGTGATGCGCGACGAGATTCTGGACATTTTTATGGAATTCATGCAGGAAGAGGACCATGCAATCCTCCTTTCCAGCCACATCACCACTGACCTGGAAAAAATCGCTGACTATATTGCTTTCATCCACGATGGCCGCCTGATTTTCTGCGAAAAGAAAGATGACCTGCTCTACAATTACGGCATCATACGCTGTGCTGCAGATGTTCTGGCTCTTATAAGCCCTGAGGACCGCCTGGCCGTTTACCGCCAGGAATTCCAGTGCAATGTACTGACCGCAGACCGCCATGAAGCAGCCCGCAGATATCCTGAGCTTGTTATCGACGCACCGACCATCGACGAAATCATGGTCTTTTATGTGAAAGGGGAGAAATAAAATGAAGGGGTTATTTTTAAAAGAAATATACAGTATGAAAGGTATGGGCAAGTCAATGCTTTTCCTGTTTATAATATTCTGCCTGGCTTTCAAGGATCAGGGTATGGCAGTTATGGTGACAATGTTTACAGTAGCAACCACAGTACTTGTTATCAACAGTCTTGCGCTGGACGAAATGCATAACTGGTACCGTATAGCCCTTACTATGCCGGTGTCCCGCCACCAGCTTGTGCTTTCCAAATACCTGATTTCAGTGATTTACGCCCTGGTCGGCATCATCGCAGGAATATGCTCATCACTTCTGATGCAGGCAGCCGGCTGGTCTGCTGCGGAAGCAAGTCTGGTTGGGGTCATTGCAATTGCTTCAGTTGCTTTCCTTATGGCGCTGCTGTTCATTTCCCTGCTTCTGCCGGTAAACCTTAAATTCGGTGTGCAGAAATCCCGCCTGCTCCTGCTGGCACTGGTTGCTCTGCCGGTACTGGCGGTAACCGTGCTGACCTCCATCGGTATTGTATTCCCGGTTATGTTCTACTTTGGCGTTAACCTTTCATCACATGCCATAGTCTTTATCTCAATCGCAGTTGTCGCTGTGCTCATAACCGGCTCTTACTTCCTGAGCGTAAGAATACTTAAAAAGAAAGAATTTTAGCCATAAAAAACTCCCCGTCTTCTGCAGACTGCAGTCAGGCGGGGATATTTTTAATACCTCTTCATCAACTTATTAAAAATGATAATTCCTGCGATAAACTGAAAGAGCAGATAGCCGCTGAGAAATAGCACAATCATGCGGGCGTTGTCAATAATCCCAAGGCCGCCGAGAATACCAAAGGCCAGAATTGAGAGACAGATAACCAACATCCCTAAAGTATACGTGTATCTTCCCGCTTCATTTCTGATCTTTGTTTTCAGCTCATCGTGCATCTCAATCTTTTCTTTTTCCAGAAGGTCTTCATATCTGGCACTGTTCTTCGGAGAAGTCCAGTAAAAATATCTGAATATCATCATGAGTCCGGGAACAATACCTGCTCCTGCAAATCCCCACAAGATTCCCTCCAGCTTAGTTTCACCAATCAGCGCCGCAATCAGGCAAGCCGCACCGAAAAGCACATACAGAATTCCTGCTGCTAAATTACTTTTTTTCATTTTCCGTTCCCCCTTCATAAATAAAAATCTCTTCAATTCGCATGCCGAAAAAATCTGAAATTGCAAAGGCCAGCTCCAGCGATGGGTTATACTTCCCTGTTTCGATGGAACTGATGGTCTGCCTTGAAACACAAAGCAATTTTGCAAATTCTTCCTGATTCAGGCCCCGCTCCTTCCGAAGCTGTTCAACTATGTTCTTCAAAAAATCCCCTCCTTTTTATGTCAAGGTAACTTTACATTTTATATTTTGGTCGCATTAAAAAACCGCCCTGAAAATTCAGGGCAGTACGCTTACGTAGTATTTCGGCGGGTGTGCCCCTTCCCGCATTTCTTTTGGCCCATAAGGCGCGTAGCAGCACATTCTCTACTTCAAAATACTGTTCTTATTTTACAATAATTATACATTTAATATTCCTTTTTGTAAAGGATATTATAATTATGTTTCTTAATCAGTTTGTCAAGATTTTTTTCTCTAAGACGATAAGCTGTCATAACAGAATTTTTATGCCCGCTCTTTTCGCAAGCAAGTACCAATTTAACTACAATATTTAAGTTGGTCTTCTCAATCTTTTTGATCATAAAAATGGTTCCTGGATTGTCAGTATCTTTTATTACAATATCGGGATTACATACTGTACTTGCAGCATTTTGCTTAAAAATATCAAAATCCTGAGGATGTCTGTTTTTAATATGTAATTCTCTTTCTTCTGTCAGTACGACTTCGTCAGTTGACATCTTACCAAATTCTTTTTCAAGGTAGTCAGTTCTTAAATGTCCTAAATCTTTCATATCCACAACAATTCTCCTGTGTAAAAAAGATTATAACATAATTAAATGTAAATTTCTACCTTAAATTTCAATTTTTACAAATCTCATCAAGCATAGCAGAAAAAGCGAGGATGAGCCTCGCTTTTCTGCACAAACATTTTATAGAACGAAAGATAGTAAAATAATTCTTATAAGCGTTTAGAAATTAAGTATTTACATACTTTTGTAATATCCTCTTCTTTTAACAGTTTATTCTTAAATCCATTAGATGCAGGAAATCTCCTTACTTTAACTACAAATAATGATCAAAAGTATGAATTTCATCCTCACTCTATTATTGAAGACCCGATGTCGTCCTTCACTTATGTTGTCGGAGCTTCTCGAAGACTGACTGAACAGGAATACCGTCCTGTCTCATTCAGGCTCTCCCGTATAAAAAAAGTTTCTCAACGCAAATACTCTCCCTATGAAGATAAAGTATTTTACAAAGAGGATATTGACAAACTAATTTCCGAGCGAGGGGTACAGTTCCTTGCAGGAGATTGCATTCAGGCAACAATTCAATTCACGGAGGAAGGTCTAAATAAATTCAACCGTTTTATTGCGCTTCGACCAAGGCCATTGCCGTTTACAGACGATGATAGAAAAGCTCGAATCATGAAATTTGAAGCTACTCCTTATCAACTGGAAGCATATTTTTTTAAATTTGGTGCCGATGCTGTCATTTTAGAACCTTTAGAATTAAGAGACAGAATTTTAAACAACTACAAAAAAGCGGTCATTTCGTATGCACAAAACATATAAAAGCCTACAAAAAACCTCTCAAGAACGCTTGTTCGCAAGAGGTTTTTATGTTATATTTAATTCACAGAGTTGCCTGAGACACGGTGGACGGTTGCTTACCCATGAAGGGAGGCGATGCTATGGTTACATATGAAGCAATAACGGCTTTTGCTACTATTGGCTTATTTGTAGTTGCAGTTATCACCTTAGCCAGAGATAAGCATTAAGATATTTTATTACAAAATAAAATATCACGTCCAAGTTTGGAAGCTGACGTGATATTTTTCACCTAAATTCCAAGCAGCCGTCCATCGGTAGCTCTTTTGTTGTCTTTATTATACTACCCAAAAAGGTATTACGTCAACATTATTATTCCCAGATAACCACTTCCGGATTATCTTTGCTCAGGATGTGCTTGGACACTGTGCCGCCCAGTTCTGTCTCAATAAGAGTTTTCAGTTCGTCCAGGGCTGCGTCCAGCACGTCATCGCGTTCCCCGGCAACAGTTTCGATGCACATGAAGGCATTTACTGTATCTTCTGTGAGCATGGTGCGCACTGATTCACGCCAGTTGAAGCAGCGGCAGATTGCGCCTGCGTTGTCTTTGTAAACCACTTCGCCGGGATATGGCGGCTCACTCTTGTCACTGCCGTAAGTGATGAATTCTTCCGTACCGTCGGCCACAGTCAGACGGTTGTCTCCTTCAAACTTGTCGATATCCTCGCCGCCTACAGGCACACCGTATTTGAGAGAAATACCGTTGTAAATGTCAACCAGCGGGTTGATACAGCCGATTTCACCGCCTTTGGAAACCCTCTTCAGGAGAGCCTCAATGGAGCAGCGGGCGCCTTTCTTGGTTTTGAACTTATAGAAAGCATCGCGCCAGGTCCTTACAATCGGGTTTTCAGTAAACTCAGAGTTGGCAAAGTGTACCGCTGCCTGCTTTTCCGCTTCACGCAGGTAAGGAGCATATTTTTCTTCCTCCTTTACATGGTTGTCTATGCCATAGCAGACAAGCACGCCGATTTTTGAATCAGGGAAAATTTCAAGATAATCTTTTTCCATTATAAATTTCTTCATTTCAGAGACCTCCTTTTGTCCATAGTGTATATTAAAAGTCCGATGATTGCAACAACTGCTTCCGTAACAGGGAATGACAGCCATACGCCTGTAATTCCAACGGTTTCAGCCAGCAGATAACTTGCAGGCACTATTACCGCGAAACCTCTCAGCACCGAGATTACCTGAGCTGGAAAAGGTATTTCCCGGGAAGTAAAGTAGACCTGCAGGATGATATTAAAGCCGGCAAAGAGAATTGCCATAAAGTAGATTTTCAGCCCTGCCTCTGCGATAACCGTCAGAGCCGGGTTGTTTTCGCTGTTGAAAACCGCTGTAATCGATCCTGCGCCGAAAAATATTACCGCGTAAATAGCCGCGGACACAACCGCCGCTGTAACAAGGGCATATCTCAGATAAAGCCCTGCTTCCTCAGGCCGGCCGCCTCCGTATGACTGGCTCATGAGCGGCTGAACCCCCTGGGCGATACCGTTATACACAGCGATTACCACCAGAGAAATATTGGCAATGATTCCGTACGCTGCTACGCCCACATTGCCTTCCAGACCGAGAATCAGAAGATTGAAAACGATGATTACAATTCCTGACGAAAGTTCGGTTACAAAGGTCGGTATTCCCAGCGCAGCAGTTCTGCCCAGATTCTTCATGTCAGAAAGGTCCTTGGTAAGGTGGAAGTTGTTCTGTTTTTTTACTTTGTGGCGGGACATGATTGCCAGACTTATTAACGGTGAAAATCCGGTAGCAAGCGCCGCCCCGAAGATTCCCATGTCCATAGGGAAAATAAAAATATAGTCAAGCAGGATGTTTGCCAGGCTACCTGTGACCATGCCGGCCATTGCCAGGTTCGGCGCTCCGTCATTGCGGACGAAACAGAGCATCAGCTCGTTGGCAGTAAAGGCCGGTGCAAAAAGCAGCACTACCTGCAGGTACTGACGGGTCATTTCAAAAGTATCCTGGTCGGCGCCCAGGAGGCCTGCCAGCCAGCCCGGAAGCAGCAGGCCTGCCGCCGCAAACAAAGCTGCAGCGGCGGCCGCAGCCGCAGCAGTGGCAGTGAAGATGCGGCTGCCCTGGGCGCTGTCTCCTCTGCTCATTGCTATTGTATATCTTGTGGCACCGCCCATGCCCAGCATGAGAGCCACTCCGATTATGACATTAAAGGCCGGTATTGCCAGATTCAGGGCCGCAAGGCCGTTTGTGCCCAGGCCGTTGGCCACAAAAAATGTGTCTGCCAGAATGTAGCATGACACGCCCAGAGTACCCAGCACGCTGAGCCCTGCATATCTTGCAAACTGATTGAAATATGTAGCTTCTTTCATAGTGTTACCTCAACAAACAAAGCGCCGGCATCCATATCTTCAAAGGCCTAACGATACGGAGCCCAGCGCTTTAATCCGCTTACCTACCCGGCGGCAGGAAAATTATTCTTCTGTTTTGTTCATGCAGCAGTTCTTGTACTTCTTGCCGGAACCGCAAGGGCAGAGGTCATTTCTGCCAACCTTCGGCATGTCGCGTCTGAAAGTTTCAGGCTTGCGCGCTTCCTGCGGCTTAGGTGCAGCTGCAGGCATCTGAGCTGACTGTGCCGGCTGCGCCTGCTGTGGCTGCGCAGCTTTGTACTCATCTTTACGGCCTTCACCACTTCCGATGACTCTTTTTCTCTCAACGCCTGTTCTTACAGTTACGTTGAAGCAGTGGCTTACAGTCTTTTCACGGATGTCACCGATCATTTCCTCGAACATATCAAAACCTTCGTTGGCATAAGCAGCCGCAGGGTCCATCTGACCCACAGAGCGGAGACCGATACCTTTCTTCAGGTCATCCATAGCATCGATGTGATCCATCCAGTGGTTATCAACTACTCTGAGAAGAATCATCTTTTCAACTTCTCTCATATGTTCAGTTCCGATTTCAGCTTCCTTGGCATCGTACAGTCCGCGGAAAACATTGATTACGTCTTCTTCCAGCTGCTCAGCAGTCAGGTCCTGAATCTGCTCAGGTGTGTAGCTGATGCCTGTGAATCGGTCAGTGATTCTTGTCAGGTTCTTGTTGAGCAGTTCAAAGTCCCATTCCTCTGCAAACTTGCTGTCCACAGTAATCGGAATCACAGTGTTTCTTACCAGGTCATCCATCATTTCCAGGATATAATCCTTGACTTCAGCGTCGAAAAGGACTCTTCTTCTCTGGTCGTAGATAACTTCTCTCTGCTTGTTCATTACGTTGTCGTACTGGAGTACGTACTTACGCACTTCGAAGTTACGGCCTTCAACCTTTTTCTGCGCCGCTTCGATGGTCTTGGAAAGAATTGATGCAGCCAGCGGTTCATCTTCCATCTTGAATCGGTCCATAACGCCCTGGATTCTGTCGCCTCCGAAAAGTCTCATAAGATCGTCTTCAAGAGAAATCATGAACTGAGTTTTACCAGGGTCTCCCTGACGTCCGGAACGTCCACGGAGCTGGTTGTCGATACGGCGTGATTCGTGTCTTTCAGTACCGATGATGCAGAGGCCGCCCAGAGCTCTTACCTGCTGCTGCTCGTCTGCACGTTCAGCCTTGTACTTTTCGTGAAGCTGGTTGAACACTTCACGTGCTTTATTCAGTTCATAATCTTTGCTTGTCACAAAGCTTGTCGCAAAGGAAATCTGTTCATCAGTGAATCCCAGTGCCTTCATTTCTTTCTTGGCTTCAAACTCAGGGTTGCCGCCAAGGATAATGTCGGTACCACGGCCGGCCATGTTGGTTGCAATGGTCACCGCACCCAGACGGCCTGCTTCTGCAACGATTTCCGCTTCCTTTTCGTGCTGCTTTGCATTGAGGACATTATGCTTGATGCCGCGCTTTCTCAGAAGGTCGCTGAGGTACTCGGAAGTTTCAATGGAGATTGTACCCACCAGCACAGGCTGACCCGTTGCGTGAGCTTCCTGAATCTTATTTACAATGGCTTTGAACTTGGCAGTCTCTGTAGCAAAGATTGCGTCGTCCTCGTCCTTTCTTGCAATTGGCTTGTTGGTCGGAATTACCACAACGTCCATGTTATAGATGTCACGGAATTCGTCTTCTTCAGTCTTGGCAGTACCAGTCATACCTGCCAGCTTGTTGTACATTCTGAAGTAGTTCTGGAGAGTGATAGTCGCCAGAGTCTTGGATTCGGAACGAACCAGTACGCCTTCCTTGGCTTCGATGGCCTGGTGAAGACCGTTGGAATATCTTCTTCCGAACATGAGACGGCCTGTGAATTCGTCAACGATAACAATTTCGCCGTCCTTTACGATATAGTCAACGTCGCGCTTCATAATCGCTCTTGCTTTGAGGGCTTCCAGAACGTGATGATTGATTTCCATGTTTTCAGGGTCACCGAAGTTTTCGATGCCGAAATGCCTTTCGGCCTTGGCAATACCCTCTTCAGTGAGCGTTACGCGCTTGTCTTTTTCTTCGATAGTATAGTCGCTGCCGCCGTGAAGAGTCTTTACAAACTTGTCAGCAGCCTGATAAAGGTCAGATGAATCGTCACCTTTTCCGGAAATAATCAGCGGAGTTCTTGCTTCGTCGATAAGGATGGAGTCAACTTCGTCGATGATGGCAAAGTTAAGGTCCCTCTGAGTCAGCTGGTTCTGATAATTCACCATGTTGTCTCTCAGGTAGTCGAAACCGAACTCGTTGTTAGTACCGTAAGTGATGTCAGCCTGATATGCAGCCTTACGCACCTTATCAGGAATTCCGTGGATTACGCAGCCCACAGTGAGACCCAGATAAGTATAAATCTTGCCCATCCACTCAGCGTCTCGCTTAGCCAGGTAATCGTTGACAGTGATTACATGAACGCCTTTGCCCTCAAGGGCATTGAGATATGCAGGAAGAGTGGCAACCAGAGTCTTACCTTCACCAGTCTTCATTTCTGCTATTCTGCCCTGGTGAAGAGCCATACCGCCGATGATCTGCACTTTGAAGTGCTTCATTCCTACGCTTCGCCATGCAGCTTCCCTGCACACCGCAAAGGCTTCAATCATAATATCATCAAGCGTTTCCCCTGCTGTCAGTCTTAATCTGAATTCTGCGGTTTTACCCTTCAGTTCTTCTTCGCTGAGGGCAGCCATTTTGCTGTCCAGAGCAAGGACCTGCTCTGCCAGCTTGTCTAACTTTTTAACTTCTTTGGCATTAAGATCGCCAAAGACCATTTCCATTAATCCCATTGAGATTATCCCCTTTCTATTCTTCACGCGGCAACTCTGTTACCGTCATATTGATTTCCAAAGATTTTCTTGCATCAGCCTTGGTTACAGTTACATCAAAGCGCTTGTAGTCCGCTTCATAGATAAAGTGGTCGCCCACTTCGGCCAGTTTGTCAATCTGGAGCACAACCCAGCCGTTGACTGTAGTTGCATCAATTTCTTCTTCCACATCGAAGAAATCGAACATTTTATCTATGTTGGTGCCGCAGAGGACTCTGTAAGTGCCATCCTGCTGCTGAACGATATCCTGAGTAGCAACAGCGTCGTGTTCGTCGTAGATTTCGCCCACCAGTTCCTCAATAATATCTTCCATTGTGACAAGCCCGGAAGTTCCGCCGTACTCGTCGACGATGATAGCGATGTGAGTCTTTACAGTCTGAAGACGCTTGAGAAGCTGGGCAATCTTCATGGAACCAGCCACGAAAATTACAGGCTTCACGTATTCAGAAATAGATTTGTCAGTACCCTTGATGTAGTTGTGGAAGTCTTTCTGGTTGAGAACGCCCACGATGTTGTCCAGGTCGTCTTCATAAACAGGCAGTCTTGAAAAACCTGTTGTGCGGAAAAGTTCCGCAATGTCTTCCTGAGACTCATCAATCTCTATTGCCTGAATATCTACACGCGGTGTGAGCACGTCCCAGGCTTCAAGTTCGTTGAACTCGATAGCATTCTGGATGAGCTCGCTCTGATCTTCGTCGATACCGCCTTCAGTTTCAGCTTCTTCAACGATGGTAAGAAGTTCATCTTCTGTAATAGGGTTCACGCCGTCTGCGTTGAAAAGCTTGGCAAGAAGCTTTTTCCACAGGCCGAAGATCCAGTTTACCGGTGCAAGTACCACCATGAAAACCCTTATGAGCGGTGCTGAAAACATTGCAAATTTTTCAGGCTGCTCCTTGGCCAGATTCTTCGGTGATATTTCCCCGAAAATCAGTACAACAACTGTGATTACTGCAGTTGCAATGGTTGCGCCGTATACCGGATTGAGCTCGATAAAAAGTACTGTGGCAATTGATGACATTGCAATGTTTACAATGTTGTTTCCCACAAGAATGGTTGAAAGCAGGCTGTCATAACGCTCTGAAAGCTCCTGTACATTTTTTGCCTTGCGGTCTCCGTCGTTTGCCAGATTTTTTATTCTTATTCTGTTTAAAGAAGTAAATGCGGTTTCAGTTGCCGAAAAATATGCTGAAAACATTACTAAAATAGCAATTGCTATGATTTTTTCCATTGATTAGCCTCCATAATTGATATCACACATTATACCATTATATAGTATAACACTATCTACATTATTTTTAAAGTGAAAAGACTGTGAAGAGTATGAAAACATTGAAAAATGCTGTGTCGTCAAATGTCACCCTGTCAGCGCGAGTGGTGGTTGACAAAGAATTCTGACGATATTATACTGAAACCAAAGAAATAAACAGAAATGAGGTGTCGAAAAATGTCGACCAAACTCACCCTTTTAGAATTACTCACCGAAAATACCGGTACATATATCTCCGGCCAGGAAATTGCTGACCAGCTGGGCATCTCACGCAATTCAGTGTGGAAAGCAGTAAAGAAACTTCAGGACCAGGGATATGAAATAGAAAGCATGCCGTCCCGGGGCTACCGCCTGGTAAATACCGGCGATATCCTCAGCGCGGACTACCTGAAAGAAAATATAAAACACCCATGCAGAATAACAGTCATGGAAAAGACCGGCTCCACCAACAACGAAGCAAAGGCTTTCAAAGACCTGTCACTGCCGCAGATCGTTCTTGCCAATGAGCAGACGGGCGGCCGCGGCAGGCTGGGCAGGACTTTCCACTCGCCTGCCGGAGCAGGACTCTACATGTCCATGGCCTTCCAGCCCGATTTCGGCCTGGACAGAGCCATGCTCACCACCGCCATGTCGGCGGTGGCGGCCGCCCGCGCCATCGAGCGTGTCACAGGCCTGAATCCTAAAATCAAATGGGTAAACGACATATATTTAAACGGTAAAAAAGTCTGCGGCATTCTCACCGAAGCCGAAAGCAACTTTGAGACAGGCCGCATCGAAAAAATCATCGTAGGCATCGGCGTCAACTGCTTTGAGGCAGCCCTGCCTGAAGAACTGAAAGACATAGCCACATATCTTGAAAACCCGCAGAAAGAATTTTCAAGAAACGAACTGGCTGCAGCCATCGCCAACGAATTCTTCGGTATGCTGGCAGACTTCAACAAAGTCCAGATGCTCCGCGAATACAAGTCCCGATCTTTCATACTCGGCGAGCAGATTATGATTTTCAACCCGGCAATCGCCAGATCCATCGGACGCCCTGAAAACAGGCTGAGCGAAGGCATCCGCGCCCGCGCCATCGACATCGACGAAAACGGAGGTCTTGTAATTGAGTTCCTCGAAGGCCGCCGCTCAAGAGAAATGGAGACCCTGACCACAGGTGAAATCACTGTGCGCAAGGGCTGGGAGTAAAACAAGTTAACTTGATAAATCAAAAAGGGGGTTACTGATATGAGTAAAAAATTATTTTCTGTATTATGCATTGTCCTGTTACTATTTGCAGCTGGCTGCAGTGATACCAACAACGAAATCGAGGAAAACGTTACACAAGAGGATATTACACAGGAACCAGTTACAGACGAGCTGATGCTGACCGTATCTGACCTGAATGGGATTTTTGAATCCATAAATCTTTCAGAAGCGAATCTGGTGTTTTATGATGGCGAAGTGACCAACACCTGCGCTGCAAATGATGCCATCCGTGCAGGAAGCTATATTGAAAAGCTAAAAAATTTCACGTGGAAAGAATGCGAACAACCATCAACATCCGGACTAAACGCAGACATTCAACTCGTCTTTGAGCTGAGCAATGCCGGTTCAGACATTTCTCTGTTCAGGACATCTCTACAGGTGGGCCACTATATTCATGTAGTTTCACCGCAGAGAGAAGGTTTTTTTACCCTGCCAAAGATTGCCGGCGAACACAACAGTGAACCGAAGCAGGCAAGTTACATGATTCGCGATACCTTTATCAATTGGTACGATGAAGCTCGTGCTGCACAGTTATTTAGTACCGGAGGTGAAGTCCTGACTTCAGAAGAACTTGATTCATTCGTCGACTTCACCGAATCCAGAGCTATGAATTCCAATATTACAGAAAAAATACACTGTTTTTTCACTTCGTTTTATGATGATATCCGCGCTCTGGACTTCGAACCATTCATGCGATACTTTCCTGGTGACAGTATAGACACTACCGTCACCGATGAAGAGTTTGAGTTGCTGAGAGGAGTGGAAATCTGGCCGTTTAAAGAAATTGAAAGCCTTGACTCCATGCCGGTTCCCATTCATAAGTATTCACGCAGCGAAGTGGATGAAGCTCTGAGCAGATATGCAGGCATTACCACTGCAGACCTGGACACATCCGGCGTTGCTTACCTGGAGGAGTACGACTCATTCTATAATTACACTTCAGATATGGGCCGCGGTATGTTCGCACCGGCTTATGGAGAGAAATCCGGTGACACAGTTACACTCTGGACCGTACCAAGACAAGACGGTGCAGCCATGCTGGTTCTTCAGAAAAGCGGAGAAAGCTGGCACATCCTTTCTCATCAGCATGTATCTATTAAATAAATTTCTTTAAAAAACAAACTGGACCGGCCGTTTGGCTAGTCCAGTTTTTTCATTGTAAATGTGATTGTATACGAATTATACGTGTTATCTCCATAATCCGCAGGTGTAAGGAAAATCCCTCCGTTGGTCTCATGTTGTTGCAATCCTGTATAATTCACTATGCAGTCTATTTCAACACCATTAGCTTCAGTGTGAAAACTTCTGCCACTGTAGGTTTTTATCGTATACACTGCGTCCTCCATTTCATAAACGAATATTCTCACGAATCATCCCTGTAAGCCGTTCTACCTCTTTAATTGTCACCACACATTCCTCCTTCCCTGTATTCTCAGGCATATATTAAGCTATGTACCTGCTACACAGTCAAGAGATTTTGCTTTTATTTTTCTTCTATAGGCACAATTTTCAGTGTTTTTCCCATCGGTCTGAGTATTTTGAGCACGGTTTCAAGGCGTGGATTTGTCTGGCATCTTTCCAGCCGTGCAATAACGGGCTGCTTCACACCTGACATTTCTTCAAGTTTTTTCTGGCTCAGCTTCAGTTCTTCACGGATTCTGATCATTTCTCCTACCAGCTCAACCCACCGATCACACTCATCAATTTCTTCAGGCGTTAAAAGCTCACGCTTGAGTTCATCATCCCAAAGTCTGTATCCATTTTCGTCAAATGCCATTATTTTCATCCCTTTCTTTATATTCATCAAGTTCTGATATTGCTTTTATTAGTTCACGCCGTGGTGTTTTCTGAGTTTTTTTCACAAAACTGTGTAATAGTATAAAACTATTATTAACATATGCTGCAAACAAAATTCTGTCACGAGCTGGTCTGAGTTCCCAGATTTCACCTTCCAGATGTTTTATGTACGGAAACCCTGCTGCTGTTCCATTTTTGCTCAGAACATCTATGTAAGATACAATCTTTTTCAGCTTTATACGTGCTTCTTTATTTTCTTGCTCAGAAAGGTCTTTTATATATTCCAGTACCGGTTCCTCACCACGCGCGTTTTTATAGAAAATAATTTTGTACATTTCCTTCTCCTTTATTATACTTAAAAGTTATCAAAATGTCAATAACTTAAAAGTTATTGACATCGCACATCACACGATTTCATATTCCTTATTTTACCATTTAATACATTTTATTGCAAGCAAAAAGAGCCGCGTCTGCAGCTCTTTCGTGCATACATATTAAAACCCTTTTTCCGCCAGTTCCTTTACAACTTCCACATAAAACCCCGGTGCATCGAACCCCTGAACTGTACGTTTCCACAGGTCCACATTGGTATTGTGGGAAATGCCGCGGCCTGCTTTACCCGCAGGAATCCGGCGGTGTTCACCACATGGTGCAGAAGTCAGCGGAACCATACCATCGTTGGGTCCGTCAAAAATTCGGAATAAGTTGTGTGTGATAATCAGCGCCCAGTCGTCGCTGTTTTTTTCCATGACCGATGCAAAGCTCTGATAATATACTCCGTCAGAATCAGGAGTTCTGCGGTTGAATTCTTCACAGTTTTTTGCAGAAAGCTGCAGCAAAACCTGCTCTGCATCCGGCTTTCTGTCATGGCGGAAAACCCGGGCATACAGGTTTACAAAAGGCGCAATTACGTTCAGTGCCCAGCGGTGATCATGAAGAATGTCCAGAGTTTTCAGACCACGGTGCGGCGTAGCTATTGTGGTCAGTGAGGCAACATAAGGTGCCATTTCCAGCTGCGAAATTATGTATCTTGCCTCAAGACCTCCCTTGGAGTGAGCAATGATATTGACTTTTTCACATGCCCCTGACCCTATGATACGGCGCAGAGTCTCTGCGATTATTTCCCCGTTATACTCAATTGTTGTCCAGGCATGACCTCCGCCGAAATATACCTGCACCCCTTCTGATCGCAGGCTTTCAGGGATTCTTCCCCAGTACGTTGACTTTGAATGGTCGCGGCCGTTGAGTCCGTGTATCAGAAGTACCGGGTACTTCAGATTGATTGTCATAGTCAGTCCCCCTTTTCTCAACTATCAAATCCATTTCCAATTATATTATTGCTGCTGCGATACCATCTGCAAAAGCATGGTGGCCCGCTTCAGTAAAATGTACTCCATCAAAGGTCAATTCAATTTTCCACTTTCCGGCATCAAGAAAACCAATATCAAGACTGTCTGCCAGTTCTTCATAATGGTCCGCCAGCAATTCTGACTCCTGTACTATGCTGTCAGCAGTAACCCAGAAACCGCGGGTCATTGGCGGCGGGGAAATCAGAATGATTTCCGGGGCGGCCTTGTCCAGACTCCAGAAGGCCGCCGGCAGGGCCAGCAGGAAGGCTTTCATGCTGGCCGCTGCCTCCGCCGCCGACCTGCCTTCAAGCAGCAGATCGTTGCTGCCCAGCATAACCAGAAGCAGGTCATCAGGCTGCACTGCGTCAGCCAGCTTTTCTGCATACCATGGCGAAGGTATTTCTCTGCCATTGAGCCCCATGTTTACAACCTCTTTATCCTGCATCTGTGCAAGGAGGTCAGGCCAGCGGTTTTCTGAGCCGTACCGCATGGTCACTGGGTCGTAGCCGTAAGTATTCGAATCACCGAAACACACTATTCTTCCCATAAAATATTCCTCTTCAAGACAGGGACACATACCCTGTCTTTTCAACCAGTTCCTGGCCCTCCTCAGAAAGAATCCAGTCCAGTAAATCCTTGATAGCTCCGTCTGTTTCCTGCGGTGCAGGCTCGCCCACAGGCGCCGCAGTCACCGCGAAGAACCTATTTGAAACCGGGTAGCTGCCGTCCCTTATGGTCTCCTTGGTCGGAAGCACGCCGTCCAGCGCCAGCAGTCTGATATCCCCGTTTTTCACCATTTCAGTTGAATAGAATCTGAAAGAAAATCCAATCGCATTGTCGTAATTCTTGTAACTTGCCACTTCGCGGATGATGCCGCCCATACCTGCTATGCGGTCCCTTTCTTCGGGCTCAATGATCGGAATATCTCCCATCAGTCTTTCCAGTGCAGTCTGGCTGCCGCTGTTTGCTGCCCGCTGGAAAGGCCTGATTTTCTGGTTCTTTCCGCCGAGTTCTTTCCAATTTGTGATTTCGCCGGAGTAGATGCCCTGCACCTGCTCCACAGTAAGGCCTTCCACCTGATTTTTGCTGTTTACAAAAAAAACGAAGGCCTCCCTGCCGATTGGTGTAAGGTGATACTCCATGCCTGCAGCCTCAGCCATTTCCAGCTGTGCCTGAGACGGACCTGCCACGAAAATCATGTCGGTCCTGCCTTCAAGAAGACGCTGGTACGCATGAGTAGTGCCGCTGCAGGTTATCTGTCCGTAACCATCATCCGTCCCGTCATATACCCTGTAATCACCTTCCGGGAAAGTAGCCCTTACAAAAGCAGAATACACCGGGTAAAGCGCCGTAGCCCCGTCCAGCCTCAGGGATTCTGCTTCCTGCGCGCTGAATTTCAGGTCAGCCTCTTCATCCAGAGTTGCCACCAGACTTTCTTCCTCAAACGGCCCGTACTTCCAGAGCAGATTGTCCCTTTCTTCAAGCTCTGCAATTCCGCTGTCGTGCCACCCCCAGACTCCGTAAACTGCGCTGCCCGCCAGAATCAGACAGAACACTGCAAGGGCCCTGCGTTTCAGCTTCGGCCCTGAAAAGCTGCAAGCCAGAATCACTATAAGGATTATTGCCGCGACGCCAACAACCGGCACCAGCACGGCCCCATAAAGGGGCAGCATTCCTAAAAACGCAAACACACTGGCGAAAAACACAACTCCTCCCAGAAATGCTGCAAGTAACACCGCCTTAAAAATTTCTTCTATAATCTCTCTTCTCCTGTTTTCCATAGTCCCCTCCTATATTTCAGACAGTATCTCCCTTACGTTCTCCAGGTCGAAGGACGAGCATATGCGTCCGTTTTCATCATCCAGCGCGCGGTAGTGCTGCGAAATGATATTCTGCTGAATCTTCCAGCCGTCACCTGTTTCGATGGTTTTCCACCAGACTTTGCCGCCCATGGTCTTAGGATATACCGGTTTCAGGTCTTGAAAAGCAAGAGCCTGAATCATGTCCTCTGCGCTGCCGCCGAGAAGTCCGGCCAGCACCTGACTTTCTGAAAAAATTGAACACAGTGCCACCGCCCCTGTCCATCCAAGAGATGACCGGCCTTTTTCAATTTCTACTAAAGTTTTCTTGGAAATCCCCAGCACTCTGGCCATGATATCCTGGGTAAATCCATATTCTGTACGGACCAGTTTGGCCTGTCCGTCCATCTGCTTAATAAATTCTTCTCTGGTCATAAAGTGCACCTCAATTCTTATTTAGTGTAATTTTACACTTTTTATTCACTTTTGTCAACAAAAAACCATGGACCCATCAGAGTCCATGGTTAATCTGCCGTATATTACATATATCTTCTGCGGATTTCTGCAAGAATGTCCTTGTCCGCCGGACAAAACTCATACTGAGGTATTTCCTCAGGACTGAGCCATTTTATATCATTATGCTCCAGCATTTCCGGCTCGCCGCAAGGGATTGAAGCGTTATAAAGAATCAGATTTACCGTAATGTCCGGATATTCATGGACCAGATTCATAAAAACATCGCCCACTTCAATCTCCACATTCAGTTCTTCCCTGCATTCCCTTATCAAAGCTTCTTCCCGGCTTTCGCCGCGTTCAACTTTGCCTCCGACGAACTCCCAGAGCAGCCCGCGGGCCTTATGCGCCGGACGCTGACATGCCAGAAACCTGCCTTCTCTCCATATGAGAGCCGCAACTACTTCTGTCATCTTATTTGATAGTGCCGTCTTCGTTGAAAAGCGGAAGTTTTTCAAGGAAAATAATATCGTCTCTGTCTGCTGCTTCGCCTTCTGCAAGAACTGCCATCTTGCCTACGATGTTGCCGCCTGCCTTGTTTACCAGGAGCTCGATAGACTTGAGAGATTCCCCTGTGCTGATAACGTCGTCAACGATGAGAACGCGTTTGCCTTTCATCATATCGATTTCCTTATGGCCGATTACAAGCTTCTGGATGCCTGCAGTTGTGATGGAGTCCACTTCTGTGGAAATGATGTTTTCCATGTAAACCTTAGGTCCTTTGCGGGCGATTACGTAGTCGTTTACACCTGCCTGACGGGCCATTTCATAAATCAGCGGAATGCTCTTGGCTTCTGCTGTCACCATAATGTCGAATTCAGGTGCTTTTTTAAGAAGTTCAGCTGCCGCAGCCTTGGTGATTTCCACATCGCTGAACATGATGAAAGCGCCGATATATAAATTGTCTGCAACTTTGAATAAAGGTAACTGTCTCTTTAATCCTGCAATAGTCATTTCGTAAAACATAAGGTACTTCCTTTCTTGTATTCAAAAAATAATAACACCATACCCTTTAATTATACGCCTTCAGGTATGGTGTTTCAAGACATAATTATAATTGAGAACTGAATTTTACTGTAATACGGGTTCCGAAATCAGGTCTGCTGAGGACCTCGATTACGCCGCCGTGGGCGTCAACGATCCACTTGGCGATGGAAAGGCCCAGGCCGGTGCCGCCTTCCGCGCTGTTTCTGGCGCTGTCCGAACGGTAGAATCTTTCAAAAACATGGACAACCTCAGAAGACTGCATTCCGATACCCTCGTCCTGTACTGAGTAAAATGGCACTCCGTTATCAAGCCCAGCCTTCAGGGTGATGGTGTCACCTTCATTGGAATATTTGGCTGCATTCTGCACAAATATTCTCAGGGCCTGTTTCAGCATAGCACCGTCACCGGTGATTTTTACTGACAACGGTCCTCCGGCCAGACGGTACTCATGCTTTCCGTCAATCATCAAAGACTCCTCCATGACCTCTCTGACAATTTCCGCAATATCAGTTTCCGCCATGTTCAGAGTCTGACGTCCGCTGTCGCCGCGTGCCAGGAAAAGCAGCTGCTCAACCAGATTTTTCATGTGCTCAGACTCGTTTTTGAGAGCTTCAATGGACTCTCTTAGAATCTGCTCGTCATCCTTGCCCCAGCGGTCAAGCATGTTCACATAGCCCTGGATTACGGCAATTGGCGTGCGCAGTTCGTGAGATGCATCGGAGACAAAGCGTTCCTGCTGGCGATGACTTTCGCGCATGCGCTCGAGCATGTTGTTTATTGCAATTTCGAGGCTCTGCAGCTCCTTATCGCCGGTAGTAACTCTGGCTCCGGGCATATCGGGATTGAGCTTTTCAATAGCCTCTTCCATAGTCTTGAGATCAGCTCCACCTGCAGAAATATTGGTCAGTTCTTCCATTTTCATGGCCACCTGGTTGAGAGGTTTCAGTTTTTTTCGCACCATGCTTACAGAAAACAGACTGCCAAAAAGCATCAGGCCCTCTGTGCTCAGAAGCACTATGGCCGGCACCCTGCAAAAGTCCAGCACCGGTTTCAGCGCAAAGCGGAATTCCTGACCGTCAGCAGACGATATTATATAAACCGCTGTCTGCAGCTTGCCACTTTCACCGGCAAAGCTCCTGTTCAGGTTCTCAAGGCCCTCCGGCAGCTGGCCTTCAGCCCAGATAAAAAACATCACCGTAATCATGGTTACAATCACCAGATTGAGAAATATATAATTTCCAAGCTGCTGCAGCCAGTAACTCATATTGATGCTGCGGGCGATTGAACTTGTTCCGTTTTTATTCTTTGATGACATAGCCGACACCTCTTACTGTGTGTATGAAATGAATGCCGAAGCGATCGTCGATTTTGCTGCGGATGTAGCGCACATAAACATCGATGATGTTGGTTTCACCTATGTAGTCGTATCCACAGACCTGATTCATCAGTTTTTCACGGTCCATGACAATGTTCTTGTTTTCAAGAAGGACGCGCAGCAGTTCGTACTCTCTGTGGGTCAGGTCGATATTCTGGCCGCAGCAGGTCACTTCGTGGCGGTCCGTGTCCACGGTTACAGGTCCGGCAGTAAGTTTATTGGTGTAAAAAATTCTGCCGCCGCGTTTCTTCAGCGCAACTCTTACTCTTGCCAGCAGTTCCTCGATGGCAAAGGGTTTTGTTATATAATCGTCCGCGCCCGCGTCAAGGCCGGAGACTTTGTCCATTACTGCGTCTCTTGCGGTCAGCATTATAACGGGCATGTCGGATTCTCTGCGCAGGCGGCGCAGCACCTCAAGGCCGTTAAGTTCCGGCAGCATCACATCCAGCAGCACCAGATCGTATCTGCCGGACAGCGCCGCTTCCAGTCCGTCTCTGCCATTAAAGGCCTTGGCCACCTCGTACCCCTCGTGTACCAGCTCCAGCTCAGTAAAGCGGGCGATTTTTTCCTCGTCTTCAATCAATAAAATCCTGTTACTCATTATAAACCTCTTGATACACCAAAAGCGGAGGCTGGCTCCGCTTGTGTTTTATTTTTATTTAGTGAACTCCTGCTTGATGCTTTCTGCTGCTTCCGAAGCTTTTTCGCAGGCGGTGTTCACATCAATTGACTGCGTAATAGAGCCGCGGAAACTATACTTGAAACCGAAAAACAGACCCACAATCAGCAGCGGGAATACAATCGCAAAGGCAAAAATCAGCAGAATCAGCACGATTACAGGAATCGAAATCACTTCTTCATCATTTTTCGACACTATAAAGAAATTTTCGCAGCCCTTCTTAATCCACTTTCCGCACCATGCAAAGAATTTTTTAATCTGATCACCGAAGGTCTCTCTTGCGGCAGCCTCGTGTTTTTTTGCTGCTTCTTTAAATTCCTGCGAAGACTCAGACTTGGTGCTGTAAACATCAACCTCCGGTTTCTTTACCTTCCCCTGATTTTCAAGGTATACAAGTGCATCAAGAATGTCACCGCCGGCAGCTTCCAGAGCCGCCTTTGCTTCCTGGTAGCTCACCCCTGTCTTTTCTTTGATTTTTTCAACTTTTTCCAGTAATTCCATGTCCTTGTTCATTCCATCCATTTTTCTTTTCCTCCTTCTGTATTGTCTATAATACATGAAGAAAATTAAATAAAAATGCAGAAAAGATTAAAATCTGATTAATTTTTCTCCTTCGGCGGCCTACATTGAAACGCACATGAACTTGATAATGAAGAGCATTGCGATGCCACTTACCACCATGTCATCCTTAGTAAACTTGCCTGTAAGCAATCTGATGAGCATGTACGCGATGCAGCCGATACCAATACCGTTGGCGATGGAGTATGTCAGCGGCATCATAATCAATGTCAGGAATGCCGGTACCGCAGATTCCATGTCATAAAGATCCACATCCTTGATATTGTTAAGCATAAGCACGCCCACATAAACCAGTGCAGGTGCTGTAGCGCAGCCCGGAACAATGCTTGCCAGCGGACTGAGGAAAAGACATGCGAAGAAGCACGCCGCGGTCACAACCGATGTAAATCCTGTACGTCCGCCTGCCGCAACTCCTGCAGAGGCTTCAACATAGGATGAGCCTGTTGAAGTGCCCAGAAGACCCGCAAGTACAGTTGCAATAGAGTCACATGTCATGCTCTTTGCAAGGTTTATCGGGTCACCCTTTTCATCCAGCATATCTGCCTGAGCTGCAACCCCGTAAAGAGTTCCTATTGTATCAAACATATTTACCATGCAGAATACGAACACATAAATTATGCCGCTGAGCAGACCGCCCACATATTCCTCACTGAAAGCATTCTTCCATGCTTCAGGACTGAGTATTCCAAGGAAACCGATTTCAAAGAAGTCACTGAAGGCCTGTCCAATGTGTCCCATATTGAAATCCGGTGCTGTTCCGCTCAGTGGATAATACAGTACAGTTATTATCACAATGCTGATCATCACGCTGCCTCTGATATGTTTCTTTTCAAGGACTGCAATGATTATAAGGCCAAGCAGCGCCAGAACTGCCGGAAGTGCGGCTGCGAAACCGCTTTCGCCTGTAATTGCGCCGTGAATATCCACAAACTGAGTCAGGGTATAAGGATTGTCCTGAATTATTCCAACATTCTGAAAGCCTATGTAAGCGATGAAAAGACCGATACCGGCCGGCATTGCTTTTTTGATACAGTCCGGCATTGAGCGGGCAATATATTCACGGACTCCTGTCAGGGAAAGAATTATGAACAGCACCCCTGAAAGAAAAACTATAACCAGTCCCGCCTGATATCCTGCCACCACATCACCGCCGCCTGCAATCTGCGGAATCATGAAGCTTACTGCAAACAAGGACAGCAGCCCCATACCACAGGCCTGGGCAAAAGGCATCTTTGCATAAAGTCCCATGAGCAGAGTACCGGTTATGGCCACCAGCAAGGACGCTATATATACTGAGTTCCAGACCTGCGCCTGAGCCGGATCAGAACCCGCAAGCTGATTAGGTGCAACCAGCACAATATACGCCATTGCGAAGAAAGTAGTTATCCCCGCAACAATTTCGGTCTTTACTGAAGATCCGCTTTCTGTTATCTTAAAGAACTTATCCATCTATATCCTCCTTGCTATTTCTACTGCTGCACGCAGGTAAAGCTCGCTGGCCGACCTGGGCACTTTGCCCAGAGTCCGCGGGTCCCAGGTTGCAGCATCCAGATTATCCTCGGCATACAGGAACTGGTAAGCCGGAACCCCGCGGAAGGCTGCCGCAGCCATGATGGCCGAGCACTCCATGTCCACCGCGCGGCAGCCGTCGGCCACGCGCTTTTTCATGTTTTCACGGGTTTCGCGGTACAGGGCATCTGTGGTCCAGACTTTTGCTCTGGTCACCATCAGGCCCATTGATTCCAGAAGCTGCGCTGTTTCTTCTGCTGTAGGCACCTGCACGAAATCTCCTGACGATGCAGGCATATAGTGGTAGCTGGTTCCTTCGTCCCTGTATGCTGCTGTCGGTACAATCAGATGTCCTGCCGGCAGAGATGCGTCCAGGGTCCCGCAGGAACCGAAAAACACAAACTTTTTTGCACCCATTGCGATGAGTTCTTCCATGAATGACACTGTCATAGGTGCCCCCATGGTAGTCCTTACTATTGCAAATTTATTTTCACCTGTTTCAAAACCATACACGGGTACTCTTGTCCCGCTGTGCAGGTACGCCAGTACCTGACACTGGTAAGCTTCCATTGCGATATCGATAACCGCCTTGCTGAATGTTACAACAGTCGTTTCAGGAAAGTCTTCCACCGGTTTGTAGACATCTTCAGGGTTGAGAATCGCCCTGCGGTCTGAATCGTATGTATCGAATAAGCTCATCCACACACCTCCTGCAAAGTTTATTCTGCCAAAAAAATCGGCACGTCAAATCATCACCGACCTGACATGCCAACCTCTTCTTTGCTTTTTTATATTTTTAGTTTTCCGGAACTTCTTCGCAAGTCTTCATTGCCTCGAGAGTTTCGTTGAGAAGTTCATCAAGCTCCCATCCCAGCATTTCAGCACCTTTGATGATTACATCTCTGTCGCATCCTGCCGCGAATCTCTTGTCCTTGAATTTTTTCTTGAGAGACTTGAGCTCCATATCCTGGCAGCTCTTTGATGGTCTCATAAGTGCAGCAGCACCGATTAAGCCTGTAAGTTCGTCGCAGGCAAAGAGCACTTTTTCCATCTCGTGTTCCGGTGCAACGTCGCTGCAGAGGCCGTAACCGTGAGCAACGATTGCGTGAATCATATCTTCGCTGATACCTGCTTCTGCAAGGAGCTCAGGAGCCTTTTTGCAATGCTCTTCAGGCCACATTTCAAAGTCGATATCGTGAAGTAGTCCTACGATTGCCCAGTATTCTTCCTGTTCACCGTAGCCCAGCTTCTTTGCAAAATATCTCATAGCACCCTCTACCATTCTTCCGTGGTGAAGGTGGAAATCTTCCTTATTATATTTCTTTAATAATTCGTATGCTTCATCTCTGGTTATCATTTTAATCTCTTCTCCATTCTTTCTTCTTTAGATGGCAGCTGTGCGATGATTACTGCCGCAAAGATTACTGCGCAGCCTGAAAGTTCTCTCACAGACATAGTTTCGTGAAGGAGAATTGCACCTGCAATTACTGCGAAAACTGATTCAAGGCTCATAAGCAGTGATGCCACTGTAGGTTCTGCGTGTTTCTGTGCCACAACCTGAAGTGTGTAACCTACGCCGCTGGAAAGCACGCCCGCATAAAGAATAGGCAGCCAGCACTGCAGAATTGCATCAATCTTAGGTTCTTCAAAGATAAACATGCAGATAATTCCCAGAGTACCTGCCCAGAGGAACTGGATACATGAAAGCTTTACGCCATCCAGCTTCGGTGAGAAGTAGTCGATTACCATGATATGTCCTGTGAAGCCTACTGCGCACAGAAGTACCAGCGTGTCGCCGAAACCCAGCTTGAATGAAGCATCTGTCATACAAAGGAGATAAAGGCCTATTGCCCCCATACCAACACAAAGCCACATAATCGGTCTGATTTTTTTACCGATTAAAACGCTGACGATAGGAACCATAACTACGTATAAAGTAGTGATAAAGCCTGCTTTGCCGGCAGTTGTGTACATAACGCCGAACTGCTGGAGCATGGACGCGATGAAAAGCGCGCTTCCGCAGCAGATGCCGCCGATGATAAGCAGTTTGTCCTGTTTCTTCTTTTCTTCTGCAGTAAGCACTGCTTCTTCCTTCTTGCCCTTGCTCATGATAAGAATTACAGGAATCAGAACCAGACCGCCGATGAAAGTACGGATACCGTTGTAAGTGAATGGTTCTATGTAGTCCATTCCGCTCTTCTGGGCAACGAAAGCTGAACCCCAGATAGCTGCTGTGATCAGTAACAGAATGTTACTCTGCATTTTTTTACTCAATTTATTTTCCTCCTGCGATAATACTAAGCCACGGTAACATTTTACCAAAAATAATCCTTTCTTGCAATATGATGAAATTTTGCGGACATCTTTTTTTTAGATCAGATATGTGATAAAATATAATCTTAGAAAAGAAAGGATTTTTACCTATGGACTTCAGACAAAGGCTCTATGCGGCCACTTTTTCACAGAACTATACCGAGGCCATCTGGGACTACGGATGCGGCATGGAAATCAATCATACCTGCATTTCAGAATGCCTCGATGACAAAGCCGGAATAATTGCGGAAATCTCCGCAGATATTGATAAAACCCATGCTGACAGACTTATCCTTCACGGCCCGTTTACGGAGATTCATCCTGCTGCCATCGACTGGCGCGCCCGTGATCTGGGGATGGAGCGCCTCAATCAGGCATATGATGTTGCTGCTCACTTCGGAATAAAAAAAATGGTGGTTCACACCGGCTGGATGCCTTTCATATATTTCAAGAACTGGCAGGCCGAAAAAGGTGCTCAGTTCTGGCAGAAGTTCATGGAGAACAAACCTGCAGACTTTACAATCTGTGTGGAAAACGTCCTGGAAGATGAGCCATTCATGCTCCTCGATATGATGAAGCAGATTGATGATCCGCGGATTAAGCTTTGTCTCGATATCGGACACGCCCATGCCATGACATCTGCAGAAATCCCTGCAGAAGAATGGATTCAGATTCTGGGACCTCACATCTCTCACTTCCACCTTCACAACAACGATGGTACCGGCGACGATCACCGGCCTTTTGGCGAAGGTACCATGGACATGGTAAACATTATTAAAACTATCGGCAATTACTGCCCTGAGGACGCAACGCTGACCATAGAATCACGTCAGTGTCTGCCTTGCCTCCAGTGGCTTTCCGAAAAAGGATATATATAAAGGAGGACTTCTTCAATGAAAACACAGCTTCAGGAAATTATCAAAAAAATCGATGTAAGCGGAGACCTTGACCAGACTGCTGTCGCAGAAGCCAAAGCACGTCAGGAAGTTCTGGCCAAGCCTACAGGCGCACTGGGCACTCTGGAGGACATTTCCATCCAGCTTGCCGGCATCACAGGTAAGGTGAAAAACACCATGAAGAAGCAGGCCATCGTAATCATGAGCGCTGACAACGGCGTGGTTGAAGAAGGCGTTGCCTCCGCACCACAGTCTGTCACACTTTCGCAGACAATAAACTTTACTCGTCATTACACAGGCGTAAGCTCCATGGCCAAATACTTCGGCATCGACCTGCTGGTTGTGGACACAGGCGTGAAAATGACCATTCCATCTCACCTGTACTCCGAAGAAATGACAGAACATATCTGCGATGATTTTGGCTGCAGAACTGCCCTCACCGGCAGAATCGTAAACCGCCGCATCGCAGACGGTACAAAGAATCTGGCCAAAGAGCCTGCAATGACAGAAGAAGAAGCACTCCGTGCCATCATGACCGGCATGGAAGCTGCGCATAACATAAAACGCTGCGGATACGATATTTTCGGTATCGGCGAAATGGGCATCGGCAATACTACTACCAGTGCATGCGTGCTGGCCGCCCTCACCGGCAAAGCCGGTGACGACGTTGTCGGCCGCGGCGGCGGCCTCAACGACGATGGCCTCGCCAAAAAAATCCGCATCGTGGACGAGGCCATAGGCGGCCTTGACCCGTCTGACGTTCTCGGCATCCTGGCCAAAGTGGGCGGTTTTGATATCTGCGCCATGGTGGGTGCTTTCCTGGGCGCTGCTTACTACAGAATGCCTGTTGTCATCGACGGATATATTTCCGCAGTTTCGGCTCTTGCTGCAGCCCGCCTTGCACCTAAAACTGTAAATTACATGTTCGGCTCACATCAGTCCAAGGAAAAGGGCTACCTGGTGGCAATGGATGCTCTGGGCGTGCAGCCTTACTTCAACCTGGGCATGAGACTGGGCGAAGGCAGCGGCTGCCCTATCAGTTTCAACATCATCGAAACTGCCTGCGCAACCATGAACGGCATGGCAACCTTTGCTGAAGGTGCCATCGACGCAGATTATCTGGAAGAAGGCAAGAAAGGAAACTTCTTCTAATGAATATTTTCATCAGCGGCGGCTGTAAAAACGGCAAGTCCTACCATGCACAGGAGCTGGCCCGGGACATGGCCCGCGAAAAAAATCTTCCTTTATATTATCTTGCCACAATGATTCCCCACGACCACGAAGATGACGCCCGCATTGCGCGCCATCTTTCCGAGCGTGAAGGCTGGGGGTTTGAAACTGTGGAACAGGGCGTTGAAATATGCCGGGCACTGACTGGCAAAACTACCGGAGAAAAGCCTGTTGACCCAAGCGGGGTATTTCTCCTTGACAGCGTGACGGCTCTGCTTTCCAACGAAATGTTCCGTGCTGACGGCACCATGGACCTGGAATGCGGCCAGCGCCTCGCTGCTGAGCTGACAGAATTCGCCAAGCGCACGGGCAACACAATTTTCGTGTCCGACTATATCTACTCTGATGCCAACAGGTTCGATGAGTTCACCGAAACCTACCGCAGCACTCTGGCCATGCTTGACCGCACTCTGGCACGTGTCTGCGACCAGGTCATCGAAGTGACCTACGGTTTCACATACACATATAAATAACAGGAGAAAAACATGAAATACATAACAGGATTCTTTATGACCTGGGGCAATTTCTGCACCCTGCCGTGTCCATGCAAACTCTGGGACGGCAAGTACAAAAGCATAATGCTGGGTTTCCTGCCTGCCATCGGCCTGATTATCGGTCTCATCTGGGCAGCAGCTTACTTCGCCATGGTTTTTCTGGGGCTTCCCTACCTGGTGGTTTCCTTCCTGGTAACCTTCCTGCTCTTTGCCCTCTGCGGCTTCATGCACCTGGACGGGTTCATGGACTGCAGTGACGCCATCATGAGCAGACGGCCGCTGGAAGACCGCCAGCGCATTCTCAAAGACTCCCACACAGGAGCTTTTGCAGTGGTAAGCGTGGTTTTCCTGATTCTGGGCTACTATTCATGTATTTCCACTGCCATAAGCGGCGGCATTGATTTTGTGAACATGATTCTCATCTGCGTGATTTCCCGCAGCGTTTCAGGGCTGGAGGTTCTCATCAGCAAGCCTATGGGCACAAGCCAGTATGTTGAAATGTCAGACTCCGAAAAGGCCACAAAAAAAGAAGGCATCATGCTTATCGTCATTCAGCTCATCGCTTTTCTGATTCTCGGTTTCTGGTGCAGTTCATACTACACAGGCACTGCCATCGTCTGCGCTGCTGCAGCCACCGGTGCTTTCATTGCTGTAACTTACGGAAAGAAACAGCTTGGCGGCATGAACGGCGATATCGCAGGCTACGGCATCGTCTGGGGCGAGCTGGCCGGCGTAGCCGCACTGATTTTCAGCTAGGAGGACTCAAATGATAGTAATATTTGGAGGTGCGTACCAGGGCAAACTGGACTACGCCAAAGAAAAATTCAATATATGCAATGATGATGTTTTCACCTGCGCGGATAATCAGACAGCAATCGACACCACCGCAAGAGTAATCTACGGTCTTGAAAACTTCACCTTTGCCTGTGTCAAAGCAGGTCTTGAGGCCCGCGATGAACTTGCAGCACTCCGCGGCCAGCTGGAAGATAAAATCATCATCTGCGCAGATATTTCCCAGGGAATCGTGCCCCTGGATGCTGACCAGAGAGCATGGCGCGAAATGAACGGACGCTGCATGCTCTGGCTGGGCAGAGAAGCTGACCGGGTCATCAGAGTTTTCTGTGGTCTGGGTCAGGATATCAGGCAGGAGGGTTAAAAATTGAAATCATATATACATTTTATAAGACACGGAATTACAGAAGGAATACAGAGAAAATGGTACTACGGCAGCACTGACATACCCCTCGTCGACGAAGGGGTAACTGCCCTCAACGAATTTAAAGACCAGGGAATTTATCCCGAACTGGGCGATGCCGATGTCTACACTTCAGGCATGCTCCGCGCCAACCAGACACTTCATGTAATTTACGGCGATGTTCCTTTCACACCGATTACCAATCTGCGGGAAATGAGCTTTGGCCGCTGGGAGTGCAAAACCTACGACGAAATTTCACTGGAGCCGGAACACGACGACTGGATGGCTGACAAAGACGGAAGTTTCTGCTTCCCTGAAGGCGACTCTATTCTTGGTTTCTACGAAAGAATCCGTGAAGGTCTCAGAGAACTCACCGGCTTCCACCGCATGAAAGAACTGGCCCACCGTCACGACGGCAAGGACGCTGTTTCCATCATCGTCTGCCACGGCGGCACAATCGCGGCAACCATGGAGCACTGGTTCCCCGGCGACCGCGAAAACTTCTGGCAGTGGATTCCTGTCACCGGCAGAGGTTTTACCGTAGAATTCGAAGACGGCAAGGCCGTTGGCTACAAAGAAATATAACCAAGCAGCAAAAGACGCACCCGCCAGCCGGATGCGTCTTTCTTTATGTGTGTGATGCAATTATAGAGTGGAGAAAAACTCTTTGAACCTTGCTCTCGTGTATTATTCCTCCCAGCTTTCAAGCTGCGCTTCCAGCTCTGCCAGAAATGCTTCTGTATCACCGGAAATCTTATAGAGCTCCGCACCAACGTGAACAAAACCTCTTTCATCAATTACAATGCTTGAGTAAGTACCATCCACCGCTTTGATTGCGAAGTTGTATTCAATCTGGTCCAGAGCCTCGGCAGTAATGCCGTCTGCCAGGGAGCGGTTTCTCATGGTCTGCTTGTCTGTCCAGTCACCAAAAGAATGAATCTGGTCCCGGGAATCTGTAGTGTAAGATTTCCCTGCAGTCTTTCCGTCGGTTACTGTTACTGTCACGGCAGCTGCGGTTTCTTCAGACTTGTCATAAACTTTTCCGAGATTGGTCGGAAAAATCATCTGCACAGCATAAACTGCAAGCATTGCGATGATAATTACATATAAAAAACTGATGGGTGTTTTTTTCTTTTCTTTCTTTGCCATGGTTTTCTCCCTGTTTCTGATAAACCAAAGGCACAAGTAAAGCGTCACCGGCAAAACTTGTGCCTTTGTAAGGTTGTTATTCTACTTCAAAGTAGTCGTTGTCGTCCTTTCTGCGAGGGCCGTCATATTCATATGTACCCATTGTGCCGCAATCAGGGCATTTGCCGAAGTCGTCTCCGAACTCAACCATCAGGTCGAGGGCGTACTTGAACTTCCTGCCGCACTGCGGACAATTGTAGTACATCAGGCTTACTCCCCAGGTCATCTTAGATCATTGGGTTCCAAGGAACGATAGTAGGTACGATTAAGTAACCAAGAGTGATTACGATTACCCAGAATACGCAGATGAATGCGCACATACCCCAAACGTCTTTTAACTTCTGGTTAACTACAGCAAGCATAGGGATGAGGTACAGAGGCTGTAATAAGTTAGTACATTCATCGCCGTATACGAATGCGTTGATAACGTCAATCTTGTTAGCACCAAGCTGAGTTGCAGCATCCATAAGCAGAGGACCCTGAACGATCCACTGTCCGCCCTGGGATGGGATGAAAAGGTTTACTGCACATGCAGATAAATATGAGAATACTGGAAGTGTCTTTGCAGTTGCGATACTTACGATACCAGCGATGATTACCTGTGCAAGACCGGAATCCTGCATGATACCCATGATACCACCGTAGAATGGGAACTGTACGATAACTTCGCAAGCAAGCTTCATGTTATCCTTGTATGCTTCGATGAAAGCTCTTGGAGTCTTGTAAAGGAAGCAGTTTGCAGTGATGAACAGGAAGATGATAAGGTTCATGGATAATGCACCCATAAAGCCCTTAGTGATGAATTCTCTTGCGATTACGATTACGCCAGCAAGACCGATGATGTACATGAAGATCTTTCCGCCGTTCATCTTGTCAGCAAGTGTATCTCTGGATTCTACGTCATAGTTTACATCTGCATCGTCGAAATCAGTCTTAAGTTCTACGATTTCGTGCTTAGGTGGCTTAGTTGTAATACTGATAATCAGCAGGATTACTGCGAAGATTGACCAGATGATTACATTGTGCGGATTGTAAACTGTGATGTCCTGAGTTAAAACACCGATGCTGTCTGCAAGGAAGTGTCCTTCAGTTGCAAGAAGTGCATAAACAGATGCTGTTGGTCCAAGGCACTGGCCGAATACCATGCATGTGTAAACTACAGCGAGCATAAGAGGGAAGTGCATACCCTTTACGTTCTTTGCAAGGTACATAGCGAAGAGGCCGCCTACTACTGTACAGAATGCCCAGTTGATGAAGGATGTAACCATACCGAATGCAACCAGCATGATCATTGCTACAACCTGGTTGTTAGCCTTTGCAGCAAGCTTGTTCATTACTCTCTTAACCTGAGGAGCCTTTGCACAAGTTGCGCAGGTTACTACCATGATACCCATCTGGAATGCGAAGCTGTTCTGAGTCCACAGTCCGTTGAACCAGTAAGTACATAAGTCTAATGGGTTGGAGCCTGTTAAAATAAGTGCGAGTGCGTATACGACGAATGTCAGGATCAGGCAGAATACTAATGAGTCTGGAATGATCTTGTCAGCCGCATACTGGAACTTCTTGGAGAGTCTCCATAATGGAGTACCCTTGTCGAGAGTCTTTGTTTCGTTTGACATAAGATGTTCTCCTTTCGATGATAAAACAATTATACCAATAACTCCTGTAAATTGGTTGTATCTTTATCCAAAATCCCCTCTGTAAACTATTTCTTGAGTCCGAGAATTTCTCTTGCTTCGTCTGGTGTTGCAACTTCCAGACCGAATTCTCTGATTACACGTGCAGCTCTTTCTACGAACTGTCTGTTGCTGTCAGCAAGCTGACCCTTTGCGTACATTACGTTGTCTTCCATACCTACACGGATGTTGCCGCCCATTGCTACTGCTGCGTACATAACTTCCATTGCGGAGTGGCCAACGCCGAAGCAGGACCATGTGTATTTGCCCTTACCGATGAGTTCATCAGCAGTTTCCTTCATGAAAACAAGGTTCTTTACGGAACCAGGGATACCGTTTGCGCAGCCCATGCAGAACTGGAAGTGAAGAGGTCCCTGAAGAACACCTTTCTTGAGGTAGTATGCAGCGTTGCCGATCATACCAGGGTCGAAAGCTTCGATTTCAGGCTTTACGTTGTGTTCAGCAAAGATTCTTCCGCAGTCTTCCAGGAACTTAGGGCTGTTGATAAAAAGTCCGCTGTGGAGCCAGTTCATGGAACCACAGTCATAGGATGCCATTTCAGGTTCAAGTTCCTTAACATGAGCAACTCTCAGTTCATCATCAGCGTGGATGTCGCCGGAAGTTGTCAGGTTGAGGATGATGTCGCAGTCAGGGTGCTTTTCCTTGAGAAGAGTAACAGTTTCTCTGAACTTGTTAGTGTCCATAGTACCGTTACCTTCGTCATCTCTCATGTGAAGATGAGCAATTGCTGCGCCTGCTTTCCAGCAGTCATATACGTCTTCACAGATTTCTGCAGGTGTCATTGGCACGTTAGGGTTGTTTTCCTTTTTAGGCCATGCGCCTGTTACAGCTGCTGTGATGATTCTTTTGTTTTTTAAATCTGCCATTGGTAATTCTCCTTCTGAAATTATTTTGTATGTTGTGTATGCGATAATGTCTTTTAGACGGTTTTATTTTCCGTAAAGCATGCGGATGAGGTAAGTGTTCAGGTCTTCTCTTACCTGAGTCATTTCTTCTTCAGTCCACTTCTGGAAGCCTTCGCCGGTCTTGAAGCCCAGCTTGCCTTCTTCTTTAAGTTTTACAAGCAGAGGTGAAGGTTCGTGACTGTCTTCGATGTGCTGAAGCACATATTCGTGAATGTTGTAAGTAAGATCCAGGCCTACCATGTCTGCGTTTTCCATTGCGGAAAGCTGTGGAAGTCTGAGACCGAATGAGTTCTTGATTGCGATATCAACAGTTTCAGCATCTGCAATACCGTGTTCTACGATGGAGATCGCTTCTCTCCAGAGAGCGTGCTGAAGTCTGTTTGCGATGAAGCCAGGAACGTCTTTGTTGCAGAGACAAGGTTTCTTGCCGATTGCAGCCATGAAGTCCATAACAGCCTGTGCAGTTTCATCAGTAGTAGCATCTGTCTTTACTACTTCTACCAGCGGAATCAGATGTCCTGGATTCCAGAAATGTGTACCGCAGAAACGGTCACGGTGCTGAAGGTCACGGCTGATTTCTGTAGGGCTCATTACTGAAGTGTTTGTACAGAAAATGCAGTCCTTACGGCAGCGTGCTTCCAGTTTTGCGAAAGTTTCGCGCTTGAGATCCATGTTTTCGAATACGGCTTCGATTACAAGGTCAGCATTTTTAATGCCTTCACTTTCAATATCTGTTGTGAAGTGAATTCTGGAAAGGCGTTCTGCCAGTTCTTCTTCGCTTACGATGCCTTTTTCCACCAGCTGCTTGGTGCTCTGACGGATGCCTGCAGGTACGTCTACTTCGTTGATGTCATAAATTGTGATTTCATAGTCTTTTACGGAAGATACTACAAAAGCAATATTCTTTCCCATTAAACCACCGCCCATTATGAGGACGTTCTTGATGTTTGCCATTGACTCTGATCCTTTCTCATACTGTTAATATTTAAAATTTTTATGTGAATACATCTTTTACACTCCACTATAACGCAAAAGCCGTGCCAAAATTTCAGCACGGCCTGTAAACGGCTGTTTTTCAACGGTTTCAGCGATTCAAAGCGGATTCTGGACGCCTGAATCACCGGTTGCAAAAAAACAACATGTTGCAAAACAGCGACTTAATTATGTCGCTGTTTTACAACATGTTGTTATGGTTGTTATTTTGCAACATGTCGTTTCTTTGCAACATGCTGCTGTTTTTTATTTATGTAGTTTGCGGTAAAGGACGCTCCTGTGAATGCCCAGTTTATCTGCCGCTTCACCCACGCGGCCGCCACATTCTTTCAGCGTTCTCTCGATAAACCAGCGTTCTGCCGCATCGGAAAAGGACCTCAGATCACTGACTTTATCCAGTGCCGGAAACTCCGCTTCATTTACGCTTTCAACAGCATACTTGGCAGTAGGTGTCGGGGTGAAAATCAGCTCATTGCCAGGACTTACCACAAAAATTCTTTCCATGACATTTCGTAATTCCCTTATATTCCCCGGCCACCTGTGACAGAGCATTGTTTCCACCGTTACCGGTGCCAGAGTCTTGTGAGCATCGTATTTTTCGTTCAGCGCATGAAGGAAGTTTTCCGCAAGAGGGATGATATCTTCTTTACGTTCATGGAGTGGCGGCAGCTGAATAAGGAAAACGCTGAGGCGGTAATAAAGGTCTTCTCTGAAAGTCTTTTCCGCTACCATTGTCTGCAGGTTAACATTGGTTGCACATATTATGCGCACATCTATAGGGATGTTTTTCACACCGCCCACTCTGCGGATTTCGCGGTTTTCCAGTGCACGCAGAAGTTTGGACTGAAGAGCCAGCGGCATATCACCGATTTCATCCAGAAAGATAGTTCCCCCTGATGCGGCCTCGAAAAGTCCGATTTTACCTTTGCTGAGTGCTCCTGTAAACGCTCCGGCCTCGTAACCGAAAAGTTCTGATTCCAGAAGCTGCTCAGGAATTGCAGCACAGTTGATGCTGATAAATGCTTTTTCGGCTCTGAGTGAGTTCTCATGTATGAATCTGGCCATTACGTCTTTACCTGTACCGCTCTCACCCAGAATGACAACGTTGCTGTCAGTAGGCGCGATTGCGTTGATGGTCTGCATAACGCTCTGCATAGCCGGACTGTTTGCCACCAGCTTGCTGTGATCTTTAAGACGCAGATGGTCAAGCTCACGCTGCATACGTGCCATGGCAGCACGTTCCTTGGCAATGATTTCTTCCCACTCTTTGTTATGCTGCATGTTCATGTTGGTGGTTACGACCATTTCCACATCGCCCCGGCTGTCCAGCACAGGAATACTGTGTGAAATACTGGAATCCTTGGATTTATAGGTCAGAGCCGATACTGCTTCCTGCTTGGTCTGGATTGCAGTAAGGGATGTGGAGTTGTCGTAGATGCCTTCCTCAACCAGTTTGCTTACGTTTTTATGAATCAGCTCTTCCCGCGCAGGGCCTATTCGTCTGGCACCTTCTTCATTGACAAAGATGACATTCCCCTCCCCGTCGGTTATGAAAATGGATTCTTTATAGTACTTGTTCAATGCTTCCAGAATTTCTTCCGCCGTAAAAGTTCTTCCCATGATGCTGCGCCTTTCTGTAAAGTAATTTTGACCATACCATATCATGTTTGTCTGCAGTTTGCAAATATTTTTTCTCATTCTGATTTAATTGGTACTATCGATAATGTGTATCCCAGAGGATTAAGTATTTTAAGCAAAGTGTCTATTTTAGGCGTTGCCTGCATGCTTTCAAGTCTTGCTATGGCAGGCTGTTTCACTCCGCTGAGTTCTGCCAGATCCCGTTGGGACAGACCTCTGGCATTCCTTGCCTCAATAACTTTTCCAATCAGTTCAATTTCAAACTGAATACGTTCACGCTCTTCAGCCGTCACCCGGTTTTCGTCATTCATGTATTCAGCAAAAGTCTTTACGGGCTTCATCATTATTCCTCCCTTTCCAGATAATCTTCTTTCCTTCTGAGTGCTTTTTCTATCTCCCTTTGAGGAGTTTTCTGTGTCTTCTTTACAAAATGATTTAATAATATAAACTTATTATCCTTCCAACAGAAAAATAATATTCTGTTTCTCAGTGGCCTGAGTTCCCATATATCTTCACATATATGTTTTACATATGGTTCTCCAATACCGGTACCGTATCTTTCCAATGCTCCTATGTATGCCAGCGTTTTTTCCCAGTTTACTCTGTTATTTTTGTTTTTCGCACTCGTAATTTTTAATTCATCGAGCCATTCAACGATTTCGGATCTGCCGTTTCTATCGCTGTAGAATATTACTTCATACATCCTTTGCCTCTTTTCTATAAGATAACATTTTTGTTATCGCTCGTCAAGTGTAATACGTTTATGGTATAATTTTACACCTTATGATTCGACTTGCAATGAAAAAACTTCAACAACTTCAGACGCCCCTCGACATAATCCACGCTGACGCTATGTGACATTGTCACAGAAATCCTCCTGATAAAATGTTATTATAAGGCCATAATAAAGATAACAACAAACCTAAATATAGATACAGGAGGTACTGAAATGAGTGCATTAAATATTACAAAAGAAAATTTCCAGAAAGAAATTATTGAAAGTGAAAAGCCGGTACTGTTAGACTTCTTCGCAACATGGTGCGGACCATGCCAGATGCTTTCACCGGTAATCGATGAAATCGCAGCAGAGCGCAGCGACATCAAAGTTGCCAAGATCAACGTCGGCGAACAGCGCGACCTTGCAAGACAGTACAAAGTAATGAGCGTACCTACACTGATGGTCATCAGAAACGGCGAAGTTGTGAACCGCTCACTTGGCGCAATGCCTAAACACGAAGTACTTTCACTCCTTGGTTAAAATCATATACGTCCATAAAAAAAGCGCCGGGGCTCATGCCCAGGCGCATATTTTTTATGTTTAATTTTGGTTATTCCGCCAGCTGTTCAAGAGCCTCAGCGTCAGTGATTTCAACGTATCCGCGGGAAAGCACAACCATTTCCTCGCTCTGGAAATATTTCAGCATACGGGTTACAACCTCTCTGGCCGTACCCATATGGTTGGCAATTTTTTCATGGGTGAGTGCCAGTTTGTCAGTGCCTTCAATGCGGCTTTCTTCCACCAGGAATGAAGCCAGGCGCTTATCCATGCTCTTCCACATCACCTGCTCCACCAGCCACATAACATCAGAAAATCTGGTGGCCATGATTTCGTTGGTGTAGTTTGCGCAGGCTGCAGACTGCTCCATAATGTTCTTGTAAATGTACGGCGGAATCACCAGGATTTCTGTGTCCTTTTCTGCCTCGATAAAAATCTCAAACTGGATGCTGCTCATAATGCAGGAGGCTGTAAACAGACAGATGTCGTAGTCAAAAAGTCTGTAAAGAGTCACTTCACGGCCTTCTTCCGAAAGCATGTAAGCTCTCAGCTGCCCGGACTTGATCAGCACAAGACCCGCGCAGTCATCGCCGCCTCTGTGTATCATCGCGCCCTTTTCCACGGTGCGTTCCATCACCGAATCTGCGATGAGCCTCTGATGCTCCGGCGTCAGTTTGTTCCATACAGGAAAATACTCGGACAGATTCATATTAAACCACCTTCACCTGAGGATAAGCCCCCAGGAAAGCTTTGATTTCGGCCAGAATAGTTTCGCAGCTTCCTTCAGTCACTTCCACATTGAGAGGCAGAATCGGGTCGTGGAGAGACTTGCGCAGGAGACACCATCCGGAAAGGCCTTCTCTTCTGAAGTTGAGGCGGACACCTTCATAGTTGGGTTCTACTATGGATACGCCGTTTCCCCCATTTTCTGACGCCCACGCCTTGAGATCATCAAGGACCGCAGCGCCCACTTCACCGAAGTTTTCTCCTTCAATCGGGAATCTGATTTCTGTCGCTTCCTTCGGTTCTTCAAGACTTGCAAGAAGAACATCGATTGACGCGCCCTGCTGGGCAAGCTGAGCCGCTTTGATTACGATTTTAGTTGCAAGGTAAGCACCGTCATCCAGGAAGTAGTTTTCTTTATATGCTGCATGGCCGGAAGTTTCGATAGCCAGCTGGCTGTCAACGCCTGCCGCGTTAAGTTCAATGGACTTGTTTATTACGTTCTTGTAGCCGCGCTTGAAACGGAGATGCTTCAGTCCCAGACATTCTTCCAGATAAACAGTGAGCTGGTCGCTGGTGATACTGTCTGTTACAACAGTTGTGCCGGGATGTTCACGGGCAATGAGAGCTGCTGCCATGGCAACGATGGCGTTTCTGCTGATTTCTTTGCCGCTCTTGTCAACTGCTGATGAACGGTCCACGTCTGTATCAAAAATCAGGCCGAAGTCTGCGCCTGTTTCAAGAACCTTGGCACTGATGGAAGCCATAGCTTCTTTGTTTTCCGGATTTGGCGCATGGTTAGGGAAAGTTCCGTCAGGTTCCAGGAACTGGCTGCCGGAAACATCGGCTCCCAGTGGTGCGAGAATTCTGTCTGCGTAGAAACCGCCTGCACCGTTGCCTGCATCCACTACGATTTTAAGCCCCGCAAGAGGCTGGTCGCGGTGGTCCGGATGGGCAACTTCTTCAATGATTTTATTTCTCAGGAATTCAGAATATGTACCGATAAGGTCTGATTTTTCAACGGTTCCAGCCTTCACTGCTTCCAGCGTCATGGCGCAGCCTGCCGCCCACCGGGAAGCCCAGTCGATAATCCAGGTAATGTCGCCTTTGTTCAGACCGCCATCCTTGTCAAAATACTTGAAACCGTTTCTGTTAAAAGGCAGGTGGCTGGCTGTAATCATGATTGCGCCGTCACACTTGTAGTTGTCGAAAACTGTCGACATAAACATTGCCGGCGTTGATGCCAGGCTGCAGTCAAAGACCTTTACACCTGCTTCTGTCAGCGCGCCGATTGCTGCTGATTTGAGGCTTTCTGCGGAAAGTCTGCTGTCGTGACCGATGGAAACCACCAGGTCGTCAGTTCTCTTGCCTGTCTTGTCTGCAAGCCATTTTGCGAAGCCCAGCGTCAGGTTCTTCGCCTCTTCTGTGCCCAGATTCACAGCTTCTCCTGCCACTCCCTCAAGGGCCACTCCGCGGATATCGCTTCCGTTCTGTAATTTCTTATAATCTGTACCCATTTCCTTCTTCCTTTCTTCCTAGGAAAATATTTTTATTGCCGCAAAAAACACCAGACACAACACGAACCATATGGCCGAAAACGTGGGACAAATCTGGCCCAGCACGTTGCCGGGCATCTCTGAATAATCCCAGACGCTCCAGCCCAGCCGCATGTTCACCAGCACCCCCACGCAGAATTCGTAGGCTGTGATTATGGCCGCTCCTGCCAGCGCCGACACCGGCAGCGGAACCGACATTATCCAGTCCAGCATGTAGTAAAAAGTCAGCACGCAGGCACCGCCCGTCAGTACCATGGTCCAGTGAGTGTAACCGCGGAAAAGCACTTCCATAAGCCCGTAGGCTGCCGCCCCCGCCGCAAACACCAGTATTTCTGCTAAAATTGAATTTTGCTCTATCAGATATCTTATGCTCATAAAGTTATTATGAGCATACGGCAGGAAGATAACCCGCCTTCTGAACTAGATTTCTCTGAGAATTTCTGTAAACTTGGATTTGGCTTCTGCCATGCGGGCCGCCACATCCACGCCGATGATGTCGATACCGTCAGCCGCCGCAAAATGGAACTCCCTGATTCCGAAAAGCATGCTGCACAGTCCCTTTACATAGTCAAATCCGAAGTTCATATCGCCGATATAGCCTCCGGCGGTTGTGATATATGTGAGCGCCTTTGCCCTGCACTGACCGTGAGGCACGCCCTGATCATCGTAGATAAAAGTCAGTTTGTCCACGGAGCAGCGTTCCAGGTACATTTTCAGCTTTGCCGGGAAAGAAAGGTCCCAGTAAGGGGCACCAATCACCACATGGTCTGCTGCGATGAGCTGCTTGGCCAGGTTAAACATTTCGTCGCTGAAATCCCCTGCTCTGAGAAAAGCATCTCTACGCTCAATGAACGCTCCGTCCTGAACCTGAATATCGAGAGTGGTCAGGTCAACCTCTTCAATTTCAGCCTGCGGATATGCTGCCTGCAGCTTTTCAAGATAGTCTCTGCAAAGCTCCAGAGTCCTTGATTTTTCACCGCGCATGCAGGCATTTACAAATAAAACTTTCATTCTGTCATTCCTTTCGTCGCCAGTTTATTTCTGAAAAATATTGGCTTCTTCTTCGCCGCTGAGGATTCTCCGGGCGCCGCCGGCAAGTGCCGCCAGCTCGTCTTCCCCGGGCATTATCACAAACCGGCCGATATGGCCCGCATATTCTTCAATCATGGCAGTCAGCTTCTTCGAGTGGGCAGCGCCGCCTGTGAGAATTACTGCGTCAACTTTGCCCTTAAGAGCAACTGAACATTCTGCAATGCCTTTGGCAACCTGGTAGGCCATGGCCTCGTAAACGGTGGCCGCTTTCTGGTCGCCTGCCTCAATCATCGCCTCAACCTGACGGCAGTCTGTAACGCCCAGGTAGGAGTAAAGGCCACCTTTGCCGCAGATAAGTTTTTCAACCTGGGCTCTGTCGTATTTTCCGGAATAGCAGAGATCGCTCCACAGCAGCAGCGCAATTCCGCCGGTTCTTTCCGGTGACATCGGACCGTCGTCGTAGGACACACCGTCGATGATTTTTCCCTGCTTATGTACGCTGACCGAAATGCCGCCGCCCATGTGACAGACCAGCAGGTTCATGTCCTTATAGCCGCGGCCAAGGGAACTGGCGTAGTTGATGGCCTGGGCGCGGGAGTTGAGCACGTGGTAGCAGCCGTAGCGCTCGATTTCAGCAAGGCCGGAAACTTTGGCAATATCGCTGAGTTCGCATCCCATGGTCGAATCGTAGATATAGGCCGGAATTCCCAGGCTCTGGCCTATATCATAGGCAAGCAGAGCTCCCAGACTGGATGCGTGCTGGGGATTGTCAGGGCTTTTCATGGCTTCACAAAGAGCCTCGTTCACAAGGTAGCCGCCTCCTTTAAGGCCTTTGACCATGCCTCCGCGGCCTACCGCTGCCTTGAGCCTGCCCATATCGTAATCCTGCGATGCCAGGAAGTCTCTCAGCACCTGGGCTCTGTACGGCAGCTGCCCTCCTATTGAACCGTAGGCCAGCAGCGTGTCCGGATCGTGGCTCATATTCTTTTCAAACAAAAGCTCCAGATTTCTGAACACACCGATTTTGGTGGTGGTGGAGCCGGGATTTATTACAAGTATATCAGTCTTTTCCATGGTGTCTCTCCTATATTTCCTTTTCTCTCAACATCTGTATTTCTGCGGCGTATCCGGCAAGGTCCGGCTGCGGAGTCTCAAGAATGGCCGGCAGGCCCTTCAGTTTTGGATGATTGAGTACCGCCGCAATAGTCTCTGTGCCTATATGCCCCTCGCCGATGCAGGCATGCCTGTCTTTGTGGGCGCCGCAAATGTTCTGGCTGTCGTTTATGTGAATCGCCTTTAAGCGATTGATGCCTATAACCCGGTCAAATTCAGCGATTACGCCGTCCAGATCGTTTACAATATCGTAGCCGCCGTCATGAACGTGGCAGGTGTCCAGACAGACACCAATTTTGTCCTTGAGGTGGACTTTGTCGATTATTGCCGCAAGTTCCTCGAAACGACCGCCGATTTCGCTGCCCTTGCCCGCCATGGTTTCAAGAAGCACAGTGGTAGTCTGCTCCGGCGTAAGGATGCGGTTAAGCAGATCTGCAATCATCTGGATTCCGGCCTCAGTTCCCTGACCAACGTGACTTCCCGGATGGAAATTATAATAGTTGCCCGGCGTGTACTCCATGCGCCGCAGGTCGTCCGACATTGCCATGAAAGCAAAGTCCCTTGTCCGCTGCTCCGCCGAGCATGGGTTCAGAGTGTAAGGTGCGTGGGCGACTATTTTGCCGATGCCGGCTTCCTTTGCGAGGGCCAGGAACCTTTCCACGTCGGCAGGGTCAATGTCCTTGGCCTTGCCGCCCCGGGGATTGCGGGTAAAGAACTGAAAAGTATCGGCATTTATCTTAATGGCCTCTCTGGCCATGTTCTCATAACCTTTGGATGAGGTAAGGTGACATCCCAAATTAAACATAAAATTTACCTCCCTTTAACCTCTATTATACCTTATTTTCTTGCCAAAATCTCGTAAATTTGTTATCTTTATAGTATAAATCTTTAAGAAATCCGGAGGGAATAATATGCAGCACGAAATTACTACCCGTCATCCACTGCTCGACAAAAAAGGCAGACTTATAGAAAAAGGCTACGCCAGGAGCCTGATCCTCGACTATGACCGCAAGGCCATCAAAGGCGGCGCACTCCGCATCAAAGAATGGGACTACTACTACATCGGAGGCGACAATTTCGGTGTGGCACTCACCATCGCAGACAATTCCTACATGGGACTGGACAGCATTTCCCTTCTGGACTTCAGAACTGGCTGGCAGCACACAAACAGCCCTATGTCCGTCATGACCCTTGGAAAACTGGGCTTTCCGGCTACATCGGCAAAAGGCGATGTGTCCCATGGAAACAGCAGATACAACATCGACTTCAAGCATAACGGCGACCACCGCATGATTACATTCCGCATGGACAATTTCTTCGAAGGCAAGGCGATTTCCGGCCAGATCCGCCTGGAAAACCCTGAGCAGGATTCCATGGTCATCGTAACACCTTTCCCTGAAAAGGAAACAGCATTCTACTACAACCAGAAAATTAACTGCATGGCCGCTTCCGGCAAGGTCTGGTTCGACGACAAGGTTTACGAATTCACCCCTGACAAGACTTTCGGTGTTCTGGACTGGGGACGCGGCGTGTGGACCTACGAAAACACCTGGTACTGGGGCAGCGCTTCCGGACTGGTTGACGGCGTACCATTCGGCTTCAACATCGGCTACGGTTTCGGAGACACCTCCGCAGCCAGCGAAAACATGCTCTTCTATGACGGCAAAGCCCACAAACTGAGCCAGGTAACTTTCAACATTCCGATGAAAGATGACGGCAAAGGCGGCCAGACAGAAGACTATCTTAAGCCTTGGACATTCACCAGCGACGACGGCAGATTCGAAATGGACTTCGTGCCGATTCTTGACCGCGCGTCCTGCACCGACGTGAAACTCATTCTCAGCGACCAGCATCAGGTTTTCGGCCGTTTCACCGGCAAGGCAGTTCTTGACGACGGTACAGTAATTGAGCTGAAAGATTTTATCGGATTCGCCGAAAAAGTACATAATAAATGGTAGAAGGGATAATTAAAATGAACAAAGCACCTTTAATAGTAGCAATCATATGGTTCGCAGTGGCAGCGGGCTGGGGCGTTATGCTCATCAAAGACCTGCTTGCAGGCGGCGGCAGTGCCACAGTCATGTTCGGACTTGTGACAGTCGTTTCACTGTTTGCCGGCTTCACCAACCTGCGCCGCTACAGGAATCTTAAAAAATAGATTATAAAGAAAGGGGAATGATCTTGAAGATTACATTTGAAGACATAAAAAACAACAGCGCCGTAAAGGCATACATCCAGAAAGCTGATGAATCACTCACAGCCCTGGGATTCACAGAACACAGCTTCGCCCACGTGACCAAAGTAGCCACCACTGCAGCCGAAATTCTGCGCACTCTCGGCCACTCAGACCACGAAATCGAACTTGTAAAAATCGCCGGATATCTCCACGATATCGGCAATATCGTCAACCGTGTAGACCATGCCCAGAGCGGCGCCGTCATGGCTTTCCGATTACTGGACAACATGGGCGCTGACCCGGACGACATCGCGACCATCATCACCGCCATCGGAAACCATGACGAGTCCACGGCCTTCCCTGTCAACTCAGTGGCCGCGGCCCTCATCATCGCCGACAAAACTGATGTGCGCCGCTCCCGCGTCCGCAACCGTTCCATTCAGTCCTTCGATATCCACGACCGCGTAAACTACTCAGTTACACGCTCCGAGGTCCTGATCACAGAAGGCGACATCTGCCTGGACCTGACCATCGAGGACGAAATGTGCACCGTGCTGGAGTACTTCGAAATTTTCCTCCAGCGCATGCTCCTCTGCAAAAAAGCCGCTGAAGCTCTGGGAGTTACCTTCTCCCTGGTAATCAACGGCCAGACGATGATGTAACCAGCTGGAAGGGGTGGGCGTTTTCTTTCAGGCGGGGCTGGTTTTCCCACAGAAAACATTTCACGGGTTTACGAAAACCGCCCGTCGAATCCTGCCGAATTATATCAAACCCTGCCACCCACATACAAAAAATTAAGGCTTTTTGCATGAAATTCACTCAGAAATCATGCAAAAAGCCTTAATTTTTTTCTTAAAACGCCCGTTTGTTTTCCGTGAGAAAACCAAATGCGGGTCCAGGAAAACGCCCTCTGAAGTTTGCCTGGATCAGGCCAGCACTGATACAGTATACCGCCTGGCCAAAGTCTTAGGATGTTCAATTGAAGATTTACTAGAAAGGTAGACGCGGCAGATATCCGAGCTTGTCAATTGCTGCCGATCTTAAAAGCAGATACGCCACTAACCCCCCCAGCATGTAGAAAGCTATAAATAAGAGTTTTTCATATTTCTCTGCGGTCTCGCGCTTCCATTTAAGAGGGATTCGTTTCACATACGGTTCAATCAATCTTACCGCAGTTATGAGCACATACACAATCACATAGTTGCGCAGCATCTGAGACCAGAAAGCAGGCATTACCACTCTTGAGTCCGGCAACTCATAAAATCTGAGCATGAAGGTAAGAGCAGTAAAAGGTATTGCGAATATCAGATTCTCTGCAAGAATTCTGAGTTTGCCTTTCATAAGAATCCCCCTTCCGGTTCTTTTGGTAAATATATTCTACTGCACACAAGAATGATTGTCCATATCATTAGCTCAGCAAACAGTTAAAGCGGACACATATCTCACTCTTTCTTCATAGCGCTGACGCCTGCTCCTGTCAGCAGGCCACATATTCCGAATACCCATGTATTGTTTGTAAGCACGATAATCGTGCGGTAAAGTGCCGGCGAGTTCTGGCCGAAATCCGTCACAGATATCACCAGGAGCGCTGCAATGACAGCGATTCCCGCCACAGCCAGGTATTTCAGCGGGGATGGAAGCTTTACGTTACGCAGCAGCACTGCCGCAAGCAGCACGCCGATGAAACTCCAGAGAAGAGGCCTCGCTACAAATACGCCTACTGTTATCCACTCAGACCAGATGAATGTCGACTGATAGGCAGGCAGCAGACATAGGTGAACAATGCCTATTACTAAAACGCTTAAAGCGATTCCGATACCGCAAATGATGTATATTTTCTTCATATTTATCCCTCTACTGAAACTTATCTACATACTAAAAAAAGTCTACACCTTGTTGAACCACAGTTGTCTGTAATCTGAAAGACCATTTTCTTGATGTACCCATCGCATATTCTAAGTCTAATGCGGCAGACACCATAGCTGTAGGTATGTTTTCTGGAACATACTGGTTGTATCCAGTAGCTACATTAAAATTATTGCTTACAGGCATCATAATTACAGTTTCATTCTGGTCAAAACCAGGTGATGTGCAAGCGTAAGATAGTTTAGATGATGTCACTAAAGTATTACTTGCAGATACGTTCCAATACCCCGATACTCTCTGCAACAGGTATTCCACTGGATATTCATCGGTGTGAAGATAATGAATCGTAAGATATACGGTAGACGCATAAGCACTATCATTACCATATTCAGTCATCGAGCCTCCTGATGCCATGATTTCCGCTGGAATATCATATCTATAAGTGGCACTTGTTTCTGCACCGCGAGCATTCGTTTGATTTGTCCCAACCAAGATCCCTGTTATATTATAGTTGTTTCCTTCATCATCTGTTAATACTCCTGTTGCTGTATACGGTACATCTCTATGAATTGCATTGGTAGCAAAAACAGTTGTTGGATTCATTGCCACAACTAAAAGCACTACAACAAGTAGAATTAAAAATTTTTTTCTCATAGCCTCATGCCTCCTTTTCTAACAACTAATCTCCATGCTATATTTTGTCACATATTCCATCTTGTTTCCAGAATATGCATAGCATATTGCCTTAGCACGGTACTTATAACCGCTATCCACCCCAAGAGGTCTTGTGAGTGTCAAGCTCACTGCATTCGCGGAATCTGTCCACATTGCAATATCTTCCCAATCACCGTCCTCATATCTCTGGAGATAAAGGCTGATTGAGCATTTGGTGGTTGTTCCTGCTAATCCGGTAATCCGGCCTTCTGCTTCAGCTATTCCTGCAGAAGATATGCTTAATGATGCTTTTGCTTCTTGATGATACATCGCCATCGGCGCAACTACTTCCCCCGGAATCACTGCTGCCTGTGCAGGTACGATTGCTGCCGTCATAAGCAGTACTGCCATCATTAAGATTGTTAAACCTTTACGCATTGCGTTTCACCCCCCCTGGCAAAAATTGACTTTTCTTGTCTTTGCCCTTCTTACTAATACAAACCTCCATTTCCAGCAAAAAGGGGACAACTTTTTTCAAAAAACACGAAAAAATGTCCCCTTTTCTCTTGCCTACAGGTTATTATGTATATAAAGAATATTACGGAGGACATGTCCATGCTGATATACCCTTACCTTGCTCTGCTTGACACGGACGAGGAAAAAAGCAAATTCCAGGAGCTGTATGACGAACATCGCGACCTGATGTTTTACCGAGCACTTAAAATTCTGAATAATCACGTACTTGCAGAAGATGCTCTGCAAGAGGCATTTATTCGTGTTACTAAAAACATTCACAAGGTCGGTGAAATTAAATCGCCCGAAACCATCCGTTTCCTGCTGGTAATTACCGAAAATGCAGCGCTTACGCTGCTTGAACAGGAAACACGCCAGCACTATGATCATGAGGAGTTCGCGGACGATTACCATCTGCAAATTCCTGACTCTGCATTCGAACATATAAGCCGACAAGTTCTTGCTGACGAAATTCTGCAGCTTCCGAAGATATACCGCGAGGTACTGTATCTTCACGGCTTCTTCGATTATACCCTGCCTGAAACAGCCAGACTTCTCGACATTTCGACAGAAACTGCCAAAAAACGACTTCAGCGTGGCCGTGCTATGCTGTTAAAAAAGACAAGGGGGATTTATCATGGTTAGTAATTTAAAATTAGCATTAGGAGATGCTCTGGCACGGGAATATGCCTGGACCAGCGAAATCGATTCAGCAGAACTGAACTATCAGTTTTCACCTGAATTCGAAGAGAGCATGCAAAAAATAATTGACGAACTTGACAGAAGTGAGCGGAAATATGTGCATGTAGGCCACCGCAGAATACGCCGCGCTCTGCTTGTAGCAGTAGTCGCTGTAATGCTCCTGGGGCTTGTTGCATGTGCTGTAGTTTTAACGAAACCTTCAATTACATGGAATGAAACACAGAACGACGCCTCCGGTACACTGGACATTACCTTTGACGTGGAATACCCTGAAGATACTGAAATTCCAACGGAATTCGAGCCGGTTAAACCAAAGAAGCCTTGGGGATATAAAATAACTAAAGAGCAATTATCCAGTTTTAGTTTGCATATGACTTACGAAAACCGAAATGGTCAAACAATAATGTATTCACAAGATGGAAACCTTGAATCTATCGGTATAGGCCTCGATAATGAAGAGGCAATTTTCTTTGAAACAACAATCAACGGCCACAAGGGCTACTCTTACTCTAAGCTTGGCAACAATGCCTTATCATGGTCAGACGGAATATATTTTTATAACATCATCGGCACCTGCGACATGGAAACCATCGAAAAAATGGCCCAATCCATTCCATAGTACTAAAAAATCCGGCCCCTCAATCGTCATCAATCTGACGTCCGGGGGCCGGTTTTCTTTTCTTATACTTTACTTAAAAATCAATCTCGTACCGTCTTTGTTCATCTTCCAGATGTCCTGTGAGAGTGCCGGGCAGTTTTCGAAGTTGATGGCGTCGACTTCTGTGCCCTTGGCGCCTGTGATGTACTTGCCGTACAGCTGGCCGGTTGTGGAGTAATTGTCGTAGATACAATTATCGTTGGCGTTGGTGTACGCGCTGTTTACAACTGTTCCCGGACCGCCGTGGTACTCAGCAGTAATTTTGCCGGTATTGTAGTTGTATCTTACATAACCAGGGTTTAACTTGTTGTATTCATAAGTAGCAGCAATGCCGGAAGCGTCGCCGATACCCTTTCCTGTAACCTTACCTGTGTTATAGCAGTTTTCTACGCCGTTGGCGCCACCTGTGATGCCGCCCACGCGGAAGCCTTCTTTCTTGGATACTGTGATGCTTGCAGTGTTGTAACATTCGCTGATGATGCCGCCGCAGCCGGTGATGCCGCCTACGCAAGGGTCAGGGCTGGTGCCGTTGTCAGTAAATGATACGGAGCCGGTATTCTTACAGTCCTTGACGATGTCGCTGCCTTCAACGAATTCCCAGTAGCCCAGGCCCGCATAGCCTACGATGCCGCCGATCTGCGGTACGCACTGGGACATGTACGCGCTGCTTGTCTTCATGTAAACTTTGATCTTGCCGCTGTTTTTGCAGTTGATGGCGGAGCCCATAGACGCGATGCCGCCTACTGCTGCGTCGTTATTGCCGTTACGGTCTGCCTCGAAAGTGCTGGAGTATGTAACTGTAATGTCGCCGCTGTTGGAAGAGTTGGTCACCTTACCCATGCAGTCAGTGTCGTTATTTGCGCACATGATGCCGCCTACTAAGGCACCACTGTTTGCCTTGGAAAAAGTACACTTGATATCCCCGGTGTTCTTGCAGTTATCGTAAATACCAATCTGGCCGATGCCGGAAACTCTCGGCATGTAGTAGCCGCCGCTTACGGTGATGTTTGCTTTGTTTGTGCAGTTTGTATATGTGTCTGTGCCGCCGCCGATGTCAACGAAGCCCTGATGGCGCACCATGCCTGCAGTCTTGATGGATACGGTGCCTGCAGTTGTACATTTTTCATAAGTACAGCCGTTGGAGGAGCCTGCGAATCTGCCGATGCAGACATACTGCTTGGAAGAGGTTTCTGCGATGAGCTGGCTCTTGGAGCTTGTGGTGCAGCTCTTGAATATGCAGTTTTCTGCTTCTGCTACGATACCGCCGTGGTCCAGACCACCGCTGAGAGTCATCTTAATGGTTCCGGTAATACTGATTTTCTGGAAAGTACAGTTCTTGGCAGTACCTACCAGACCGCCCAGCATCTGGTCATCCCAGCTTTTCTTTACCTCGAAAGAAGCACCTTTAATCTTCAGATTCTTAAATGTTGCTCCTTCTGCCTTCATGAAGCGTCCGTAAGAGTAGGTACGTTCCACCTCAGGAAGTTTGGTTGGGGCATACATGTTGATACTGTAACCTTTACCATCGAGCGTCCCTGTGAAAGTTCCCTTGATTACTGTATTGGCTGAAAGTTTGATGTCCTGGGTCAGATAGTAGTCGCCGTCCAGGTCCTTGGCAATCTTTTTAAAGTCAGCCTCGCTGGAAATGGCCTTGCTTGCTGCGTGGGCAGTGTCTGCCATGAGGAATGAAGCGGCAAGCACTAAGATAAGTACCAGCGCTGCTATGAATAATGTGCGTTTTCCTGTCTGTGAATAAGTCATTATTTTCGCCTCCTTATGCGGAAATTAAATTCCCATGAGCTGTTTTTTCTTGGCTGCGAATTCTTCTTCGGTAATTGCACCCAGGTCGAACAGTTCTTTATATTTTTTGATTTCAGCAATTACATCTGTTTCAGGAATCTCAGTAGTTGCCGCAGTGAATTCCTCCTCAGTCTCATACTGGTAATATAATATCTTACCATGGAAACAGGGTTCTTCCGCGAAAGGTCGCGAAATGCTTGCTGGGGCACGCGAAATGCATAAAAAATACGATTAGAAATCAACCAAACTGTGTAAAAATGTAGTATAATACACTTAACTAAATCCTTATTATCAGGAGGCATATTATGCACTGCACTAAAAAGATTTTTGATGATTTAATCTGGGTCGGCGCCAACGACAGACGCCTGGCCATGTTTGAAGGGGTTTACTCAGTTCCCCGCGGAGTTTCATATAACTCATATATGCTGCTGGACGATACTACAGTTCTTTTCGATACTGTGGACAAGGCCGTAGGCAAGGTTTTCTTCGAGAACGTGGAACACGCACTCGGCGGCCGCAAGCTGGACTTTGTGGTTGTTTCCCACATGGAACCTGACCACTCCGCAACTCTGGGCGAACTCATGCTCAGATATCCTGACGTAAAAATCGTCTGCAACGACAAGATTGCTGCCATGATTCAGCAGTTCTTCGGTACCGACATAACTTCCAAGGCTTTCATCGTTTCCGAAGGCACTACCATGAACACAGGACATCACACACTTCAGTTCTTCATGGCGCCTATGGTTCACTGGCCTGAAGTAATGGTTACTTTTGAGCACGAACACGGCATTCTTTTCTCCGCTGACGCTTTCGGTACTTTCGGCGCACTCAACGGAGCACTCTTTGCTGATGAAGTGGATTTCAACAATGAATACATGGACGAAGCCCGCCGCTACTACTGCAACATCGTAGGCAAGTACGGCAACCAGGTTCAGTCCGTCCTTAAAAAAGTTCACCCTCTGGGAATCAAGATGATCTGCCCTCTCCACGGTTTTGTATGGAGAAGCCACACAGAGGACATCATTGATAAGTATGTAAAATGGAGCACTTATACTCCTGAAGAAGACGGCGTTATGATTGCTTACGCCTCCGTTTACGGCAACACCGAAAACGTGGCCGAAATCATTTCCACACGCCTCCGCGACAAAGGCGTAAAGACTGTAATGTTCGACGTTTCAGTTACTCCTGCATCTGAAATCATCGCTGCTGCGTTCAAGTGGAGCCACCACGTATACGCTTCTGCAACATACAACGCAGGCATTTTCGTATCCATGGAAGAGCTGCTTCACGACCTGGCAGCCCACAATATCCGCAACAGAACTGTTGCCATCGTGCAGAACGGTTCCTGGGCGCCTACCAGCGGCGGCCTGATGAAAAAAATCCTTTCCGACTGCAAGGACATGACAATCCTTGAAAATATGATTACTCTCAAGTCTGCTCTCAGACCTGAACAGGAAGCAGAAATCGACGCACTTGTTGATGCAATCTACGATTCACTTCCTCACTTTGAAGCTCCTGTTGTAAGCGAGGCTGCAATGGCAGCAGCAACAGTTGACCCTATTTCACTGCAGAAGCTTTCATACGGTCTTTTCGTACTCACTGCTCAGGCAGGCGGCAAGGACAACGGCTGCATCATCAACACTGCTGCACAGCTCACTGACACTCCTAAGAGAATCAACATCGCTGTAAACAAGGCAAACCACACTCACGATATGATTATGGCCACAGGCCTCTTCAACGTGTCCATCCTTTCCCAGAAAGCATCCTTCGATATTTTCAAGCGCTTTGGTTTCCAGAGCGGCAGGGATGTGAACAAGTTCGACGGTTACGAAGGAAATTACGCACGCAGCGCCAACGGCCTTACTTATGTAACTGAAGGCACCAACGCTTTCCTTTCCGCAAAGGTTATCGAATCCTACGACTACGGCACTCACACTCTCTTTGTGGCTGAAATCACAGAAGGTACAGTCCTCAACCAGGATCCGTCCGTAACCTACGCATACTACTTCGAACACATCAAACCTAAGCCACAGCCAAAGATCGAAGAAAAGAAAACCGGCTGGGTCTGCAAAATCTGCGGATACATCTACGAAGGCGACCCGCTGCCTGAAGACTTCATCTGCCCGCTCTGCAAGCACGGCGCAGAAGACTTCGAAAAGCTGGAATAAGTCAATCAATGTACGCAAAACGCCGGAGCTCATGCCCCGGCGTTATTTTACATCATTTTAATAAAGTTTACTGCGCATATCAGCACAACCAGCACCTGAAATGCTATGAAAAGTTTATCCACGTCTTTGTTGCTCAGCTTCTTATTCAGTTTCCGGCCCAGAATTCCTCCGCAGATTCCTGCCGCCATCATAAGCACCAGCGCCAGGGGCTCGAATTCAGGAACATTGCTTCTCATAACTGTCACTGCCAGATTTGTAAACTGAGACAGGAAGATGATAAAAAGGGAATACTTAACCGCCTTCTTCGTCTCAAAGCCATAGAAATAGAAAAGGAAAATCAGGTTTATAGGACCGCCGCCTATGCCCAGAAAGCTGGAAACAAGGCCCAGACCCAGGCCTATAGGAATTCCGGCAGCATTGCTTCCTGCCAGCTCCGGCTTGATTTTTTCCTTGTTCAGAGTGTACCAGATTGAACCTGCAATTACTGCTGCCAGAATCACGGACTGAATTGCTCCTGCTGTGTCAGCCTCTCCTGTGAAATCAACAACCCAGTCGAAGATGTACTTTCCGCCTACACCGCCCAGAGCTGCACCTGCCGCCAGGGGCATTGCAACTCTTATGTCAATTTCGGATTTTTTCCCTACAAAATTATTTATAATCGAATAGGTCGTCATAGAAAGAACTGTGCAGCAGGAAAGAAAGTTCACCGTCTGCACGCTCCCGTAATTTATCAGGTCCAGCAGAGGTTTGATGATAATTCCCCCGCCTATACCGCAAACGGCACCCAGTGTGGATGCCGCAATACAGATTATAACTGTTATAATATGTGTCATAATTTAAAATCCTAATTCTTCTCCCACGAGAATTACTTTGATTCTGCCGTTCTTGCCCATGCGTGTCACAACAAAGTGTGTGCAGATGGTCTTGGAATTCTTACAGTCAGCGCACATGCCTGTCTTGCCGCAAGGAGTATCCAGGTCGAATCTCTGAGCATTTACAGGTGCTGCATAGTTTCTTGCTCTGTCCCATGCGTCTTCCAGGCTGCCAACAACCTTGTTCATGCCTGCGATAACGATAACTTCCTTAGGTCCGAAACAAAGAGCCGCTACTCTGTTGCCGTTGCCGTCGATGTTCACCAGCTGGCCGTCTTCAGTTACAGCGTTGGAACTCATAAGGAATGTATCGCAAGTGAGAGCCTGTCTCATCAGTTCCATTCTTTCTTCAGGAGACTTGGCTGTGTCACGGTCGATGACGGAGCAGTTTCTGCTGCCCAGTTCTGCCTTCAGACCAAGCTGATCTACTGTCACGCTGCCGCCCCAGGAAACAACTGAGCCTTCAGGAATAAGTTCCAATGCCTTGGCCTTAGCCTCTTCAGCAGTTGAAACATAGTAAGCATCAAAACCTCTCTTCTTCATTGCTTCCGCAACCAGAGGACCTGCCTTGTCAAATCTTTTCTTTAAAAACATAATATCCACCTCGTTTTACTTCACGTAAGCCTTTTCCACATACGGACTGGTCGCTGTCTTCAGCATGCCGCCATAGCCAAGCACGAACTTAACCACGTCACCGACTTTGTACTGTGTGTCGGATTTTGTCACATCCAGAATAATGTGGTCGGAGCTTCCGCCTAAAATATCGATTTTTTCATCAAGAGGCTCCATGCTGTCGATGTCGGTGTCCTGCTTGCCTATTGCTATGATGGCTCTCCTGATGATTCCTCTGTCTTCATAATAAGGCTTCTGGCCAAAAGCGTCAACCCCCACTTCGCCGATTGGAAGTGATGGTTTTTCCTTGAGCTCCACAATCTGTGCTTCCAGAATCAGAGTATCGCTCACTGTGCCAGGGAGTTTTTCGCCGTAGGCAGTGTCATTTCCCAGGAGGAAAGATTCACCAAGACGCAGGTTATTGATACCTACCGGCATTTCGCCTTTGCCGATGAGGTAAATGGAACTGGAATTGCCTCCGGAAACCATTTCAAGCTTGATGCCGAATTTTGCTTCAATCTTACGTGCAACTTCCACCAGCTGAGAAAGGTTATCGTTCTTAGGAATGATTGCGCCATAACATGTCAGGTTCACGCCGATGCCATAAAGGTTTATGTTTTCCAGGCCCAGAATTTCCTCTACTGCTCCGAAAATCTGGTCTTCATTCTGATAAAAAATCCCTTCTCTCAGGTCGCCAAGGTCAATCATCAGCAGGATATTGTGCTTCACACCCAGCTTGCCCGCTTCTTCGTTGAGAAGTCTGATGGTGGAAAGTTCTGAGTTGAAGCTCAGGTCCACATACTTCACCACATCAGCAGCTTCTGCGTGCATAGGAATTCTCAGAAGTACGGTTTTCTTGCCGTTGGCACGGGCAGTTTCTGCATAGGATCTGATATTCTGTACTCTTGAGTCTGCCATGAAATCTACAGCAGGATGAGCCGCAACCATTGCTGCCATTTCAGGGTCTGCACAAAGTCCCTTGGTAACAATCATAAGTGAGCAGCCGCCATCGTCTTTAGTGATCTTTGCCACTGCGTCCAGATTGCTTTTTAACTTGTTCAAATCGACAACTAATCTTGGGTACATATTTTCCTCCTTATCTCAGGCTATTCCTGACGGTATGGGCAGTGTCTTCTCATGCAGTGCTTGCAGTCTCTGTTGCAGTTTGGTCTGCCGTCAACTTCGCCGCATGCGCGCATTACATGTGCCTTAGGGTCGTAATCGTCATCCGCTGCCTTTGGTGCCGGCTGGTTTTCTGCCGGAGCCTGCACTTCTTTCAGCGCCTCTTCTTTTGCTGCTGCAACTTCTTCTGCAGTTGCGCCGCCGATTTTTTCAGCAAGAGCTTCTTTATAGTCGGTCATATCGTAGCCCATATCTTCCATTTCTTTGATATGACGGGCACGTTCTTCTTCTTTTGCTTTCTGTGTGTTTGTCATTCTCTGCAGTTCTTCGACAAATTTCGCAGTCGAGGAAACATGCTCTCTTTCGCAGAGCGGTACGCCAAGGCTCTTGGAAAGCAGCTTGATTGCCCCTTCTCTGTGCGTCTTGGAAAGAACGCCCAGGGAGGCCATGATATAGTCGTTATCTACCAGAATCTTTACAGCATCTCCCGGATAAAGCTTCATGCCGGTCTGGTTGTCCTTAGGAATCTGGCTCATGATTTCTACTCTGTGAGGCAGTCTTGTGAGAGCGCCGCCTGTTCCCACGATATATTTTACCTGAGTCAGGTCTTTGCCTTCTGCCAGAGTCTGTCTGCCGGAAGGTCCGTATACGTATCTGATCTGTCCTGCGTGTCTTTCAACAGCGCGGAGAACGGCTTCTTTAGTCAGACGTTCAACCAGCTTGAATTCGTCCTCTGTCTTAGGGATTGCAACGTAAGTTTCCAGAGTTTTGTCCAGATCGATGCCCAGCTTGGTTTCACACTCTTCGCGGAGCTTTTCTTCGCCGATGGACTCGATAACCTTCATTCTGTTTACATAAACACCCAGGTCACCTTCAACAGTTCTCTTGGCTTTTGGTTCCGGTGCTGTAAGCACTCTTGCCACTGCATCTGAGTCTTCAGTAACTGCATGAACGTCAGTTGTTGCGCCGCCAACGTCGATGGTCATAACATCGCCGATGCAGTCATAAAGAAGCTTGGTACATTCCATAACTGCGCCAGGTGTAGGAACAATCGGGCCGTTTACCATATCGCGCACATGTTCCATGCCTGGAGCCTGAGTGATATGATCTTCAAAAGCATCCTGAATAACCTTACGACAAGGTTCGACATTAAGGGTGTCGATTTTAGGATATACGTTGTCTACAAGGTAAAGATACTGGCCGCTTTCTTCATCGAAGATGAGCTTCATTTCTTCCTGGTTTTCGATGTTGCCCGCGTAAACCACAGGAGTCTTCAGTCCCAGTGTTCTGATCATTTCTGCATTGTAAATTGCAGTGTCTCTTTCGCCGTAGTCAACGCCGCCTGCAATGAGAATCAGGTTAGGGTTGATCTGCTTGATGCGGGCCAGGTCTGTTCTTCTCAGCTTGCCTACTGTGATATCGTGGATTATTCCGCCTGCCCCCAGAGCTGCTTCCTTGGCAGCCTTGGCAGTCATATCGTAAACCAGGCCGTGAACAGTCATCTTAAGACCGCCGGCAGCAGAAGAAGTTGCCAGCATTTCATCATATTCCAGTTTGTCAATATTCATCTTGCGGCAAAGATCGTCAATGGCACCCTGCAGCCCGATTCTTACGTCGCCGTCCATAACCGATGTAGGCGCCTGCCCCTGTGCCCAGAACACAGGATTCTCAGTGTCCAGATCCTTGAATGCATTTACAACCGTTGTGGTTGAGCCGATTTCAGCTACTAAAACATCTACTTTCATTTTTTCTTCCTTTCAAAATACTCTTCTTTAAGCATTGAATATATTATCTGGTCTAAATAACCTCTTTCAGCTTTATAGTTCTGGCGAAGCACACCGTCCCGGTGCATTCCCAGACTTTCATAAAGATTTATACCAAAGATGTTGTCCGGATAAACATCCAGCCAAAATCTGTTTATTCCCATGTTTTCAAAGGCTTCCGTAAACAAAGCCTCCATAGCCTCCCGGCCGTATCCTTTCCTCTTCTGAGAAATTGCAATCCTTCTCAATTCGAAAATTTCTGACTTGCGGTTCAGTCTTATGAGGGCGTACCCAACTGTACCACCGGTTTCTTTTTCCCTGAAGATCAGCAGCTTGTGGTCCGGATCCGCAATTTCATCTTTATGTTCCCCGTGAGTTCCGACCCACAGATAATCTCTGTTTTCCGGGTGCGACTCAAGGGCAATTATCTCATCGATATCTTTCTCCTGCGCATCCAGAAGATACATCCTTTTAGTCTCAATCACTGTTATCACCCTTTCAGTCTCTAAAGTTAAAAAAGAGGCCGGGCCAAGGCCCAGCCCCTCTATTTATTAAACACAACCTTTTCGAGTGCCGATGGAACGCTTATTCCTTTTCGCCTCTTCTTCTCTGTCTTTCTTCAGCTAAGAAAGTAGCTACGTCGATACCGTGGGAGTTTCTGCCGAAGCCCATGTCGATACCTGTCTTAACAGCTTCTTCAGGGATTACCTGAGTACCGCCTGCGCAGATGATAATCTTGTCTCTGATACCCTTTTCAACTGCAAGTTCATGGATTCTCTTCATGTTCTTGTAGTGAACGTTATCGTGGGAGATAATTGTGGAAGCAAGGATTGCTTCTGCGTTTTCTTCGATACAAGCGTCAACCATCTTTTCAACTGGTACGGAAGTTCCAAGGTATACGCATTCGATACCCCACTTTTCGATACCGCCGTGCTTGATGTTGATGATTTCTCTCATACCTACGGAGTGTTCGTCTTCACCAACTGTACCGCATACAACCTTCATGTGAGCGTGACCTTCGAATTCTTCGTAAAGTTCCTTGTCAGTGAGGTAGTGTGGTTCAGGTGGAATTTCCAGAGTAGTAAGGTCGATATCAAAGTCAACTCTGCCCTTGAGTTCGATTCTTGTACCTTCAGCATCCTGCATTACTTCTGCAGAAATAACTTCTGGGTCAACAAGGCCAAGCTTCTTGCCGAGTTCAACTGCTGCAGCTTCTGCAACTCTCTTTTCAGTTGGGAGCATCATTGTGAGCATTACAACTCTGTCGCCGCACCATTCAACTTCCGGAGTAAGAACTTCGCCTGTTCTGTACTTAGCAACCTTTTCAAGTCTTGCGTTTACGTTATCATCGTCGAGTTCGTCGATGTAAACGATCTTGCTTCTGTCTTCGAAAGTACATCCGCCGATAAGAGCTGATGGATTTTCAGGGTCGCCGCCGTACTGCTGTACGTTGTTGTAGCCGTAGTGAGCAGTTACAGGTGCCATGTAGTCTTCGTCTCTTTCGAAAATGAATCCGTAGCCTACGCCGCCTTCGATCTTACGTGCAATACCATCGCCGTTTCTTTCTGGGTACTTAGCGGAGTCAACGAAGAATCCGTCCTGTACAGCCTGGAAGTATCCGCCGTTTTCAACGATTTCTTCCATGAAGAGGAGTGCTCTTTCCTTGATATCTCTGGACATCTGGCCAAGAGGACCGTCCATCTTGAGTTCAACCATGTCCATAAGACCGTCGAGACCAATAAGAGTCTGCTTTGCAGTGTCACAAGCTTCCATGTTGTAGATGTGCCATGGAACGTTTCTTCCTTCGTCAGGAGTGATTGTGGACTGGATGTCAGCTCTTGTCAGCTTGGAGATAAGCATGTTCATTACGTGAGTAACTGTAGCTTCTCTTGCGGAGGACTGGATGTACTTAGTGTTCATCTGAGCTCTCATTTTGTATCTGTCGCAGATATCTCTTAAAGCAACTGCATATGGAAGGTCCATGTAAACGCATGGAGCAGGAGTTGCTGTCGGAGGAACTGTGGACAGGGAAATATTTTCTGGCTTGATACCAACTTTTTCAGAGAATCTGGAGTTGATAGCGTGCTGAACGATAAGTTCAGGCATTACCTTCCAAGCTTCTCTTGCAGTAGCGTTGGCATTGTGAGCACCGTCGATCTGGAGCATGTCAGCCCATGCCATGATCTTCTTGGATTCGCAGGCATCTACGAAGGATCTTACGCAGTTAACGTCTCTGTAAAGTACGTTGTACTGTGGGTCCTGGTGAGCGCCGTTAACGCCTTCTTCTGCGAATAATACTGCTACGTCAGGACCAGCAACGCCGGATACGTAGGAGTGGTAGTTGATTGGACGACCAACTTCATCTTCGATGAGGTCGATAGCCTTTCTCTGTGCTCTGATCTGCTTTCTTGTGATAGGAACACCGCCGATACCCTGTGGAGTACCTTCCATCAGGCCGTCGATGTGGGACTGACCCATGTGTCTGATAACCATTAAGTGGTCAGCACCGTGCCAAGCACCCATTCTCATTCTTCTGATATCGTCTTCGAATCTGCCGGAAGCGATTTCAGTAGTGATTGTCTGCATAGGCTGTGGGTCGATGTTTTCCATGAACTTAGCAGGAGGTAATGGAACGCTCTGCTTTAATGGTTCGGAGATTTCTCTGTATTCGAAAGGACCCATGTGCTGATCTTCAGCTTTCTTTCTCCATGTCCAGCCTCTTCTTCTTGGTTCATACTTGTCAAGGTCTTTAAGAATATTGACAACGTCGAGTTTTTCATTTCTCTTTAATTCCATTATTTCTTACCTCCCTTGAAAGATTCTGCGACTTTATCCCAGCCTTCGCCAGCAGCCAGCTTGATGCTTGCTTCTCTGATTGAGATACCTTCGATCTGTGATAATTTATATACGCAGTGACCTGCACCTTTGCCCATTAAACCGTGATCCATGCAGTGGTTAACGATTGGCATGCAGTCCAGTGAGGACACGCCCATTCTTAATAAAACGGATCTTTCTACGGATGGAGTAGTGTTCTTTCTGCCTAATTCAAGAAGGGGATCAACAACTTTGTCTGTTAATTCCCAGAATTTTGCGTAAAGTTCTTCGTCAGTAAGGTTTGCAATATGCTGTCTTCTTACTTCGAAATCGTCTGCTCTTTTCATTCTGTAATTCTCCTTTATTACGCTCCGCGGAGGTTATCCGCGGAGAAATTGATTTTTTTAGTATTCTACACCTAATTCATCAAGTGCAGCCTTAACAAATGCTTCGTCGGATCTTGTATCTTCTGCAAGGAATGCAATGTCTGCAGCTGTAAGCTTGCCAGTTGCTCTAGGAACGGATCTCTTGATTAAGGACTTTCTTAACTTGTCGAGATCGATATCGCTTACCTTGAAAAGACCTGGGTTTGCAGGAAGAACGATGTTCTTGCCTGGAACGTCATCCTTAGGGTCGCCGAATACGATTTCGATACCGTTTTCTCTTGCGAAGTCAAGCTGAGGCTGAATGTGCTTACCAGCACCTGTGTATTCAGTTTCAGTTACTACCAGGATTGCATCTTCAGGAAGTCCCTGTGCAAGTACAAAAGCTGCTGCAAGAGCAGTATTTCCCGCAGGACCTCTTTCAATACCTTCAAGATTTGCAAGCATTTCTGTCATATACATTACTTCACCCTGAGTAGTTGTAACGTATCTGTCCATATATCTGAGCGGTCTTGCTGCAGAACGAGGAACGTCACCTGTGTCAGGATTTGTTGCGTGAGGTACACCGAAACCAGTGTGGCCGGTTGTACAGGACTTCTTGTTGAACTGTACGTCGGATGCCATGTGAAGACCAGTAAGGTCGATGGAAGCTGCTACTACCTGAGTATCAGTTGCGCCAGCCTTGATAAGGCCTCTTGCAGTACCTGTTACCATACCGCCGCCTGCCTGAGTACATACTACCATTTCAGGGAACTTGCCGAATTTTTCCTTACAGTCCTGAGCGATTTCATAACCTAAAGTTTCAACACCGGCAATACCGAATGGGGAGTAGAGGGATGCGTTGAAGTATCCGGAGTCTTCCATTACGGAAAGGTGTTCGTAGAATAATTCAGGTCCTACTGTGAGCTGAATAACTTCTGCGCCGAGAGCTTCGCACTTTCTTGCTTTTTCAACGATTTCAGGCTGACCTACGCCCTTGGAGTCGTAGCATTCCTGAACGATGATGCACTTCATTCCCTGCATTGCTGCCTGGGAAGCAACTGCTGCACCGTAGTTACCGGATGTAGCAGCGATAACGCCCTTGTAACCTAATTTCTTAGCGTGAGCAACTGCACATGCAGCACGTCTGTCCTTGAAGGAACCGGAAGCGTTTGCAGCTTCGTCCTTAGCAAAGATTCTTGCGCCGTAGCCTGGCTTAGCGTACTTTCTTGCAAGCTTGGTGATATTTCTCAGTTCAAGAAGCTGAGTGTGACCTACGCCTGTTCTTGACTGGATTCTGTCGATTTCTTCGATAGTGTAGCCTGTAGCTTCCATAAGGCCTTCGTAATCGAAAGCAACGGAGCCGGATTCGAAATCATTGAAGTCGAGACCGAGTGAAGCCTTCATGATTTCAGCTGATCTTCCCATTACGGAATTATAGTCTTTAGCTAATGTCATTATTCTTCACCTCCGAACTGCATGATTTCTCTTAACTGCTTGTCAATTTCAACGATTTCAGGAACGAACTTGCCGTAGCTGTGTGTATAGTAAGGATTTACTTCTAATAATTTGCCTGTTTCTTCGCGGTCTGTAGCTGTGATGATTGTAACTTCATCACCGATTTCTGCTGTTTCATTCTGAAGGGTTCCCTTTACCCACATTTCAAAGTCTACCTGTTTAGTATCATCAGGAATCTTTGCTGTTCTTTCTGCTGCAGGTAATACCACTTTGTGGATACGTACCCAATCGCCTTTTTTTGCCATTTTAAATTTCTCCTTTTTTGCAGATATTGCCCGCAGAAAAACTCCTGCGGGCATTATTAAAATTCTTTGTAGTTTTTAATTATTTTACGATCTTCTTTTCAGGCTTAATTCTGTCTCTTACGTCGCCCATTAAGCATCTAGGAATTGGAAGGTCAATCATAGTAACTAAACCAGCGTCTGCGTTGATAACCTGAGGGATCATGTTTACACACATAGCGATTGTACCAAGACCACCTTCGATTTCAGGGCTGTTAAGAAGGTTAACGTTTGGAGTACCCTTGATGATTACATAGTCACCAGTAGTTACGCCAACCTGTTCAGGTTCAATCTGCTGAGGGTGATCCATGTGAACCTTCATGCCGTTGTCTAATACTGCTTCAGCTGTCATTGCAACACCTGCGCAGGAGCCAGCAGCTGCGAAGCCGTAAGGAGACTTTCTGTCAACGTCAGTTGTGATTGGGTTCATGTCCTGAGAGAATTCGGAAACCTTGAGGCCTAAACCTTCAGCGATCATGCCAACGGATTCAGCGAAACCAACGTGGCCGCTCATTGTGCCGTTTGCTTTTCTTTCCTTGAATTCTTCAACAGAGATACCGATACCCTGTTCTTCCATTACTACAGGACCGAATGGAGATAAGGAGTTAACTCTTCTGGAAGTGATTTCTTCAACGTCTACTAAGCAGCCTGTCATAACGAGAACTAACATGTCCATGATGTGACCAGGGTTGATACCAGTACCTAAGCAAGTAACGCCGTTTTCCTTAGCGATCTTGTCAAGTTCAGCAGCGAGTTCAGGGCTCTGAGCTGCAGGGTAAGCCATTTCTTCAGCAGAAGTGATTACGTTGATTCCCTGTTCCATGATGAACTTTAATCTTGGGAATGCATTCTTTGTGAAAGAGTCTGTGCAAAGAAGAACGATGTCTGCTGCACCTGGCTTGATGATGTCTTCAGCTGCCTGAATGATAACGTCAGGTCTGTCGCCTCTTTCAGTCTTGATGTAGTCGTACATGGAAGTACCAATCTTAGCACCTCTGCCAGCTACGCCAACGATTTCAATACCTTTTTTCTTGAGAAGCATGTCAGCCATGCCGCCGCCCATTGCACCAAGTCCCCAGATAATAACTTTTACATTTTCCATAGTCTTTTTTCTCCTTTTCAATCAATATTTTAGATTTAATTATTTAACATTGAATAAGCGGCCCGCAGACCGCCCGGGTTGTCTGTCTATATATTAAGCAAATACCGTGCCATAGTTTAGTTTGCATATTGTATACTTTTTAATACATGCCTGTTGAATGTTTTTTCCCGAAAAGGCTGTTTTTGCGATAGTTTATGCCAGTCTGTGCATATTTATTTATCTGCGCATTGCGCCTGTTTGTAAGGTTATCTGCGGCGGGCTCTTTATGCAAAAAAAATTGCACCAAAGGCGCAAATTTTTTTGCTATTTTGCTGATATTCAGGGGCTCTACTGCCCTGCAATATGGTACTTTTTGAGCTTGTGCTGCAAAGTCTGCCTCTTGATCTGAAGCATTTCTGCCGCCCTGGAAATATTGCCGTTGGCCCTGATGAAAGCATCCTTTATAATACGAGCTTCAACCGCTGCCATATACTCATCAAGAGGCTGATTTGATGTATAATCAATCTCCGGCTGCTTGAGTTTGCGGGCAGCAGAAGGCATGTTAAGGACTTTTTCAGTGAGCACATGTTCCTTGTCTGCCATGGAAACGGCCTGTTCGATGATGTTTTCCAGTTCGCGGACATTGCCCGGGTAATCATAGTGCTGCAGGCGCTTTATTGCTCCGTCGGAAACCATCCAGATTTCCTTGCCGAAGCGCTTGTTGTGTTTTTCAAGAAAACGTTCTGCAAGGAGAGGAATGTCGTCAAGGCGTTCCTTCAGTGACGGAATGGAAATATTGATGATATTGAGTCTGTAGTAAAGGTCCGGTCTCAGTTTTCCCTGCTCAATGAGTTCTTCAGCAGGTTCGTTGACCGTTGCAATTATGCGGACATTGACAGGAATATCCCTGCTGCCGCCCACTCGCCTGATGTATGATTCCTGAAGCACGCGCAGCAGCTTGCTCTGAAGATCATAAGGCATGGCACTGATTTCATCAAGGAGCAGGGTGCCGCCGTTGGCCTGCTCAAAAAGCCCTGCACGGTCCACAGCTCCGGTGAAACTGCCTTTGGTTGTTCCGAAAAGTATGCCTTCCAGCAGGGTTTCCGGAATTGCAGCGCAGTTCTGTGCTATGAACGGCATATTTCTGCGCTTTCCGTGGTAGTGAATACTCTGGGCAAAGAGCTCCTTGCCGGTACCGGTTTCGCCATAGATGAACACGGATGCATCGTTTCCAGCCGCTTTTTTTGCACGCTCCACAACCTGTGCAAACTGCGGGTTCTGGCCATAAATATCGTCAAAAGTGTATCTGCGGATGCCGCCGGGAGTCAGGGCCGGTCCCTTTTCCTTGTCTTCAAGAACATGTTCCAGAGCACCTTCCTGAAGTTCCAGAAGTGTATCAGACATCTGACGGATGCTGGTAATATCCTTGGCAACTTCAACCGCCGCAACGGTTTCGCCGTTTACGATGATAGGCACCGTGCTGTTGATGGTGGTGATTTCCTTTCCGTAAAAATTCTTGTAGGTCTGCTGCTGTTTCAGAGTAGGCGCCTTCTTTTTAAGCGCTCTGAACATGGTACTTTCACTCATGCTGAAATCAGGAAAGGCCTCATGGAACTTCTTGCCCAGCACGTCCTCCTTGTTTACCTTTTCCATATATGCCATGGCTTCGTTATAATGGGTGCCGATGCCGTCTTTATCTACAATATACACGCCCTCGTCCACCAGTTCGATGAGCGCATCTATGATTTTTTTATAGTATTCTGCCTTCATGTCTGCCTCCTTTTGCAAGGTTTCTGTTACCATTGTATCACATTAAAAGAGTTGGTGCAAATATTTTTGCACCATTTTAAAAAACTCTTGCCCCGGCACGAAAAATGTTATATTATAGAACGTAATTACGAATTCCACAAGGAGGAAAAACACTATGTACTTAACTTGTCTCGACCTGGAAGGTGTACTGGTTCCTGAAATCTGGATTGCCTTCGCTGAAGCCAGCGGCATCCCCGAACTGAAAAAAACTACGCGCGATGAGCCCGATTACAATAAACTGATGAACTGGCGTCTGGATATTCTCAGACAGCACGGTCTTGGACTCAAAGAAATCCAGGAAACTATTGCAAAGATTGACCCGCTGCCGGGTGCAAAGGAATTCCTGGACCAGCTCCGTGAAATGGGCCAGGTAGTGATTATCAGCGACACTTTCACACAGTTTGCAAAACCGCTTATGAAGAAGCTGGGCTGGCCGACACTTATGTGTAACGAGCTTGTTGTAGGTGATAACGGCGAAATCGTTGATTTCACAATGCGTCTTCAGGACTCCAAGCTTAACACAGTAAAGGCGCTCCAGCAGGCAGGCTTCGAAACCATCGCAGCAGGTGACAGTTTCAACGACCTGGGTATGATCCGTCAGAGCAAAGCAGGCTTCCTTTTCTGCTCAACTGAACAGATCAAGGCCGCAAACCCTGACGTGCCTGCATACGAAACTTACGATGAGCTCCTTGCAGCAATCAGGGAAGTTGTGGGCGCATAACATTATACTTAAAAAAGGAGCTACTGCTCCTTTTTTGTTGCTTAAATGTTGACATATGATATCATATATGCTATCATATGAAAAGGAAAGTGGATTATTGCGCCGATACAATGGAGGACTATGTATCGGATTATATTTTATGAAAAGTCGGGGAAATCGGAATTATGGAATTTTCTCGAAACACTAAGAGAACAATCAGCAACAAATAAAGATTCCCGGATACAATATAAACAGCTGCTGCTGTATATTCAATTGCTGCAGGAAAACGGCAGAAACCTTCCAGAGAATATATCAAAGCATCTTGAAAATGGAATCTGGGAATTGCGTCCAGGAAATAACCGTATTCTTTTTTTCTTCTGGGACGGTGAGGCTTGTATTTTGCTGCATCATTTCCGAAAGAAAACGCAGAAGACCCCAAGACGTGAACTTGAAAAGGCGGAACGGGAAATGATGGATTTTCTGAACAGGAAGGAGTTGATGGCTGATGAAAACATGGAATGATTACAAAGAACATGTAAAAGCAGTTGATACGGACGGCAAACAGTATATTGAAGAAGCGGAGGAGCTAGCCCAAATTATCAGTGCTGTGATCCGGCAGAGAAATGCATTGGGGCTATCTCAGAGGGAGCTGGCTGTATTATGCCAGATGCCTCAGTCCTCTGTAGCAAGGATTGAGTCTATGAAAATCACACCTACGCTGGAGACTATGTTACGGTTAATGAAGCCGTTAGGATTAAAGCTTGCGGTAACTCAAATTGAAAGCTGATGAAAACAAAGTTAACCCCCGGTTCATATGAACCAGGGGTTTTGTTTTTCAATTAAATTATGATGTTTTGCGGAATCTTCGTGCATTTCGCCTTTTAATAATCAGCAGCTGCACTGCATATGCCGCTGCGTAAACAGCCATTATGATGTACACATACCGCCATATTGCTTCTTTTGGTATAAACTCCAGTCCTGCCGCAATAGCCACCAGAAGCAGAGAAACCAGAAAAAGCATCAGTGCAGTAGCTGCGGCCTCAGTCAGAACCGATGTCACATGGCCCACTTTTTTACGGCGTTCCCAGTTTGTCCGGCCACCTACAGACTTCAGGTCCATATATTTCATCAGGAACCCCGCACCAACGCACATTGGCACTATCACAGCAAAGTGAACACCCATGGAGGCATAACCCTCCTTGAGTCCCAGATACTCTGCGTGATTAGGGTCGAATACATCCACATCAAAGGTAAGCATGGCAATGATTATGCCGAAAATAACTCCCCAGAAAACAGTTTTTTTAACGTCCATGAAATCAGCCCCTTTCTGATACATATGATTGTTTGCTAATATTATAACATGCATTCAGCAAGATGTCTATTCAGAACATTCACCTGTAACAGCGCGGATGATATCTTCTGATACACCCTGTTTTCTCAAAAGTTCTGCCATTTCTTTCTTGCTTGCTGCCTGGGCTTCTTTTAGAGCCTTGATTTCAGCGTCCTTCTCAGCCAGCATATCTTCATATTCCCACTGAAGGTCTTTTAGTTTATCTTCAAAAGTCATAAACATCCCTCCCATTTCTTCGCTTTCTTTTACCTGTTCGACTTTCTCCGACAATGAACGGACAAACAAGCTTTCTGCCTTTGCTGCTTCCTGCGGACTTGAATGTTCCAGAAACCAAAGGAATTCGCACATTTCCTTACTGGCGCCAGCCATATTGCCACGGGTATTAAGAAAGACTTTCGTGGTCTCATCACCAAGAGCCAAAGTATTATCCTCATGACACTTGTTGGAAAACGTATATCTCCACAGATTTCTGTCGAACGGGTCAAATGTACAGATAAATATTATGTACTGTGGTTTCAGTTTATCATAATCTTCCCCTTTTTTCAATATTTCCACGTCTATGGAACTCTGGTATTTTCTGCTTCGCTTGGCGAGAGAGCGTTTGCGGCGCTGTTGTATCTCAATGTTATACACAGTCAGATTGTCAGTCCTCACATAAACGTCCAGCCTTACACCTTTGCCTGTATAACCGTTCTTCAGTGTTTTTTCGCCTTCAAGATATTCAATTTTTTCAATTCTGCCGGGAAGGTCCAGCGTCAGCTCCAGAAGTCCTGTAACCAGCTCCGGCTCCTGCATCACGAAGTAAAACAGAAAATCATCACACAAATTCAGGTCTTTTAATGTTCTTGTCATAGTTTCCGCCTTATTGGTACACCATTTGTAAACTATTTACAATTTTATTATAATATGTAATTTATTTACAGCCAAGCAGCCATTAACATTATCCTTGAAAAAAATCAGTTTTTCTGTCATAATATAAAGGCTTGCGGACTTTCCGCATACGAAGAAACCACACCGGAAGGAGTTTTAAATATGCGTCTCAGAAAAGATACAGACAAAATGCTGGAGGAGGAAGTACTGCTCATTGCAACGGTTTCCGATGCACTTGCCCATCCTGCCAGAATCAAAATGTTCAAATATATAATGCAGGCCAACCGCGCCATGGTGCAGGTATGCAACAAAGACCTGACAGCCCATTTCGGCTACGCTCAGGCCACCGTGTCCCAGCACATGAAAAAGCTGGTGGATTCCGGCCTCATCGAAATCAAGAAACAGGAGAAATTCTCCTACTACTATGTCAACCTGGGTATGCTCATGCAGTACCTCAATGCGACCAAGAAGTTTTCAGTACAGTAAAGAAAAAGGACATTGCAGCGATTGCAGTGTCCTTTGGTGTTTTTGAGTTATATTATTTATGATAGGCTTCGTTCTTGATGATCTTAAAACCGCGGTAAATCTGCTCCAGCAGAATTACGCGCATCATCTGGTGAGGGAAGGTCATCTTGGAGAAGCTCAGCTTGTAGTCAGCGCGCCTGCTCACTTCCGCAGAAAGGCCAAGACTACCGCCGATGATAAAGGCCACATTGCTCTTGCCCTCGATGGAAAGAGTCTGGATTTTGTCCGCAAGTTCCGGAGATGTGAGCTGTTTGCCCAGGATTTCCAGAGTTATTACGTAAGTACCATCTTTGATAGCCTTGAGGATTGAACGGCCCTCTTCAAGCTTCACATTTTCCTCGTCGGCCGGGCTGGCTTTGTCCGGCAGGCGGGCTTCTTTCAGCTCGATGATTTCCAGAGTGCAGTAGCGGGAAAGGCGCTTGGAATATTCGGCGATGGCGTCTGTCCAGTATTTTTCTTTGAGTTTGCCTATGCAGATTATCTGAATGTTCACTTGTTTTACCTCCTAAAGTTCAATGAGCCTGCCCGGGCAGTCCCTCGGCGCCACTTCCATGTGGTAGTGACTGCCTTCGTAAAAATTTCCCTCTTCAAGGATGTTTTTTATGGTGATGAGCGCCTGATGCGGCGTGTTGTTTTCCTGGCTCAGGTGAGCAAGAAGCACCTTCAGTTCCTGCTTATGTGCCGGTTCTCTGAGAATTCGCTGAAGGCAAAGTGCCGCTGCCTCGTTGGAAAGATGGCCTATGTCGCTGAGAATTCTGTGTTTCAGCGGGTACGGGTATTTGCCCATGAGCAGGATGTTGCGCTCGTGGTTGGCTTCCAGCACCAGCAGGTCTGCATCTTTGATATTTTCGTAAATCTCTTCGGTTATGTAGCCTGTGTCTGTGATGACCGCGATTTTGCGGCCGTTTTTTTCAAAAGTGTAGCCAAGAGGCTCGTCAGCATCGTGGGAAAGACTTATAGCGGTCACGTAAATATCCCCGATAAGGAAAGTCTCCCCGCCGCCTACATTTATCATCCTTTCCGGTACAGGCAGGCCCGATTTGCGGGCAAGGGCGCAGCCGGTGCCCACAGACATGAGGATTTTAGCAGCCGGCGCTTTTTTAGTAAAGACCTGAAGACCCTTTACGTGGTCGATGTGTTCGTGTGTTATGAGAATGGCCCCCACTTCCTTCGGGTCAGTGCCGCAGGCTGCAAGCCCTTCGCAGATCCGCTTGGCGCTGAGACCTGCATCCAGAATAAGATTTGTGTTTTCACTTTTTATGAGATAGCAGTTGCCGCTGCTTCCGCTGGCAAAACTGCAGATTCCAAGTTCCATATATGCTTCGTTTCTCCGTTTTGTTCTGTGTCTGTCACTGATTATAACATTTTTTCGTTGTAAAATCTATGAAAATAGGCCATAATATACATAGTATAATTTAGAAAACGGGAGGATGCTTATGGCAATTCTGAGAATATATACAGACGGCGGCTGCTCCGGCAACCAGTCAGACGAAAATTTCGGCGGCTGGGGAGCAATTCTTGAGTACGGAGAGCACCGCAAAGAGCTCCACGGAGGCGAGGTAAACACTACCAACAACCGTATGGAACTGACCGCAGTCATCGAGGCTTTCAAGGCACTGAAAGGGCCGGGATACACTATCGAAGTCTTTTCCGACAGTTCCTACGTGATGAACTGCTTCCGCGAAAAATGGTATGAGTCCTGGGAAAAGAACGGCTGGAAAAATGCTGCACGCAAGTCCGTGGAAAACCAGGAACTTTGGAAAGAGCTTCTTGCTCTGGTGCGCCAGCACAAGGTGCAGTTTTTCCGGGTGAAGGGACATGTGAACTTAAACAGCAAGTCCACAGATTTCGATAAGTTATACTCGAAATTTGTCGAATGGAACGGCGCGCGCTTTTCCTTCGAAGATTTCAAGTACATCACCGCCATGAACAACAGAGCTGATGAGCTTGCAAATATGGGTATCAATGAAGTCCGTTAACCGGACTTTTTTGAATTTTTGCGTATTTTTGAATATATTACTTCAAAATGTAACGTTTTTTGTAACGGGCAGCATGATATACTGATTTTACAAAATGGGGTATTTATATTATAATGTAGACAGAAACGAGGTGCGCGTTATGAAAATGACCAGGAAAATATCATTACTACTGGCAATGATGCTGGTGCTGGGATGCTTTGCAGGCTGCGGACAGGAAGCCGGTCTTGCAGGCGACGTTGTTGAAATTGAAGAAGAAGCTGTAATTCTGGCAGAAGCTCCTGCAGCTGTGCCGGACACTTTTGACGTGGAAGCATCCGGAAAGCTTGTAAAAGAAAATACCAGGGCAGTCATAGACTACTCAAATACCGAAGACGGTTATATAATGGTAAAATACCTTAAAGACACACAGAAAAAGCTCAAGGCTCAGGTTAAAGGTCCGTCCACCACATATACCTACAACCTGGACCCTGAAGAGTGGGAAATCTTCCCTCTCACTGATGAAAACGGCAGATACCAGATTACCGTTCTTGAAAACGTATCAGGAAACAAATATGCTGTGGCGCTCTCTCTTTCTGCCGATGTAAAAATGAAAGATGAGTTCGCACCTTTCCTCAGACCTAATCAGTATGTGGATTACATAGACGCACCTAAAACAGTTGCCCGCGCAGCCAAACTGACTAAAGATATAAAGGATCCGCTGAAAAAAGTCGAAAAAGTCTACAATTATGTTGTAAAGAACTTTACTTACGATAAAGAAAAAGCAAAAACAGTAAAGAGCGGTTACCTTCCTGAACTGGATAAGGTCTACAAAGAAAAGAAAGGCATCTGTTTCGACTACGCTTCCCTTATGACTGCTATGCTCAGAAGCCAGGACGTACCTTGCAAGCTGGTTGTGGGCTATGCGGGAGACGCCTACCATGCCTGGATCAATGTTTATGTTGAAGGCGAAGGCTGGGTTGACGGAGTGATTTTCTTCGACGGCAGCAGCTGGGAAAGAATGGACCCTACATTTGCATCTTCAGCTAAACAGAGTAAAGAAATCATGAAATACATCGGTGATGGTGAAAACTATACCGCAAAATACTTCTACTGATATCAAGGAATCATATATGAAACAATTACGACTCTCCAACGATGAAATCAGCCGTCTTTGCCAGGGCCTCCATATGCTTATCTGCGCCGGAGTCGGTACCGGTGACGGGCTCGCACTTCTGGCAGAAGACGAAGAAAAAAAAGAATATAAAGAGATGCTGCAGTCCATGGCCAAAGATGCCGACTGCGGCATGCCTCTGGCTGAAATTTTCAGCCGGACCGGGGCTTTTCCTGCTTATGTATGCGGCCTTATTGAAACAGGCGAGCGTACAGGGCGTACGGAAGAAGCCCTTGATTCTCTTGCAGAATATTATGAAGACCGGCTTCGCCTGGAAAGGCAGATCCGGTCTGCACTTTTATATCCGGCAGTTCTGCTGCTTGTAATGCTGGCTGTTATAGTGGTATTGCTGGTAAAGGTTCTGCCTGTATTCGACCAGGTCTATGCCCAGCTGGGCAGCAGCCTGACAGGCGTTGCCGGAGGGCTGCTGGCTCTCGGCCAGGCCATGGACGCTGCAATGCCGGTGCTTTGCCTTGTTCTGGGCGCAGCGGTACTGTTTCTGGGAGCTTTCGGTGCTTCCGGCAGTTTCCGTGAAAAGGTGCTTGGCTTATGGCGCAGAAAATTCGGAAATAAAGGTGTATCAGAAAAAATCAATATGGCCCGCATCGCCCAGGCGCTTGCCATGGGAATCGGAAGCGGCCTGTCCATAGAAGAAGCCCTTTGTCAGGCCGCCACTCTTGTGGAGGATATCCCTGACGCAAGCAGGCGCTGCCGCGCCTGCGCCGGCGCACTGGCGGACGGGATGCCGCTGGCGCAGGCCCTGCGTCAGAACGGAGTTCTGCCGCAGGCCGAGTGCCGCCTTCTGGAGGCCGGTATAAAGGGCGGCGCGGTCGGCAGCGCCATGTCCAGCATTGCTTCCCGCCTTCTGGAGGACAGCGAGGATGCTCTGGCGCAGAAGGTTTCCATGGTGGAGCCTGCCCTCATAATCGTTACTTCCGTCCTTATCGGACTGATTTTACTTTCCGTAATGCTGCCGCTGATGGAAATCATGGCGGCCATAGGTTAATTCAGGTGATTTTATGAAAAAGTTTCTTTCACTGCAGATTTTAATACCGGTACTACTTATTGCCATCGTCATCGGTTTTTTTACCATGGTTTCAGAGCTGGACAGAGCCAGTTCCGATGAAGCCTTGCTGCAGCTGGAAGAGTCCATCCGCAGGGCTGCGGTGGCATGTTATGCAGCTGAGGGTATCTACCCTCCTGACACTGATTATCTGGCAAAGCATTACGGCATACAGATTGACGAAAATCTCTATCAGGTACATTATGATATTTTCGCTTCCAATATCATGCCTGATATTACAGTCCTGAAAAAAGAGTAATACATATGAAAAAAACTTTGAGCAATAAAAACTCCATAGCCGGCCTTTTTTCCATGGTCCTTTTCGCCATCTTTGCTGTGTGCATCGTGGCGGTACTTCTCATGGGTATAAATACCTACCAGAAGCTCAATGACCGCGATCAGGCTGCTTTCAGCAGGCGCACCTGTGCTCACTACCTGACCACCCGCGTCCGTCAGGCTGCAGATCCTGCTGCGGTTACAATTACTGACTTCGGTGATGGAGATGCTCTTGTACTCCCGGAAACCTATGACGGCGAACAATATACTACTTACATATACTGCTCCGGCGGCTGGCTGAGAGAATATTTTACGGCAGAAGACACTGCGGGAGACCCTGACCTGGGTGAAAAAATCCTGAAGGCCTCAGCCCTTGATATTTCTCTGGAAGACGACCTTCTTTCTGTCACTGTCACAGACACTTCCGGCCGGACTTCAGACATTGCCCTCTTTATCCGCGGCGGAAAGGAGGCTCTCAGTTGAAAAGCAAAACGCCACTGGCTCTCATCGAGCTTGTTATAATGATTTTAATATTTTCCCTGACTGCAGCCCTCTGTCTAAGGGCCTTTGTCTGGGCGGATCAGATTTCTTACGAAAGCTCAATACGCGACCAGGCAGTTATTCAGGTTCAGACTGCAGCAGAAACCATCAAAGCATGCAGCGGAAACCTTGACCATGCTGCCGCAATCCTGGATGCTAAGGTCAGCGCTGATGGTCAGTCCCTGACCATCCCCGGCCAGGACTTCGTCCTGACCGCCGAAAAGCGCGCCACAAACACCCGCGGCCTCGGCTGCGCTTTTCTCAGCGCTGCCCCTCCGCCATACTCAGACGCTGCTGCTGCCCCTCTTTCAGAGCCGGTCTTCACTCTTGAAATTTTCTGGCAGGAGGTGGCATCTGATGAATAAAGAAAAAAATGGATTCAGATTCCCTGTCATGGGAGTCAGTTCACTGCTCATAATATTTTCTGTGCTCTGTCTGACAGTCTTTGCAATTCTGTCAGTTTCCACAGCAAGCGCGGGTAGCCGCCTCAGCGAAAAAGCCGCTCAGTCAGTTACAGACTACTATGCAGCTGACAGCCGGGCTGAAAAGACCATCGCAGCTCTCCGCTCCGGAGAAATTCCGGAAGGCGTCAGCGCAGACGGTGACATTTATTCTTTCACCTGTCCTGCTTCAGACACACTGGAGCTGCAGGTAAAGGTCCGTATTTCCGGTACTGATTATGAAGTCCTGCAGTGGCAGATGGTTTCCACTGCCGGCTGGCAGAACGATGAGTCCCTCAATCTGTGGGACGGCAACTGATAAAGGAGGATTCTTTCATGAAAAGTTTAAAAGAATATCTTGAGCTTGCAGTTCAGGACGGCGCATCTGATATTTTTCTCATTGCCGGCTCTGCTGTCAGCCAGAAACTGGAGGGACAGATTGTTCCTATGGAAGACGAAAAAATCTTCCCGCCTCAGACCAAGCAGCTCATTTCTGAAATCTACGAACTGGCCGGAAAATCCATGGATGAGTACATGGCTACCGGTGACGATGATTTTTCATTTGCGGTGTCCGGGCTTGCCAGATTCCGTGTGAACACTTACCGCCAGCGCGGCTCCCTGGCTGCGGTCATCAGAATCGTTTCCTTTGAAATTCCTGACTGGCAGGAGATGAACATTCCGGAAGAAGTTATGAATCTGGCAGATGTGTCCAGCGGCATGATTCTTTTTACAGGTACTGCCGGCAGCGGCAAGTCCACTACCCAGGCCTGCCTCATCGACCGTATCAACAAAACCAAGAACTGCCACATCATCACTCTGGAGGACCCTATCGAGTTCCTTCACAGAAACCAGGGCAGCATTGTCAGCCAGCGTGAAATTGCGGTAGACACTGCAGATTACCTTTCTGCACTCCGTGCCTGCCTCCGTCAGTCTCCTGATGTAATCCAGCTGGGCGAAATGCGCGACCACGAAACCATAAAGACCGCCATGACTGCCGCTGAAACCGGCCACCTGCTCATGGCAACCCTTCACACAAATGGTGCAGTAAGTTCCATCGACCGCGTTATCGACGCTTTTCCTGCCAATCAGCAGAGCCAGATCAGAACCCAGCTTGCAGGCGTGCTTCACACCGTTGTATCCCAGCAGCTTCTGCCTGACATCGATGGCAACATGGTTCCGGCTTTCGAAATCATGCATGTAAACAGCGCTATCCGCAACATGATCCGCGAAAACAAAGGCCACCAGATTGACATGGCCATCGCCTCCGGCGGCGCCGAAGGCATGATTTCCATGGACCAGTCCATCATCAACCTCTATCAGCAGGGCAGAATTTCTTATCAGACCGCAATGGACTACGCAGAAAACCCCGAACAGCTTCAGCGTCGTCTCGGCACAATTTAATAAACTGAACGGACATAAAAAAGGGCACGCCGCCAGCAAGCGGTATGCCCTTGATTTATTTTTTGCAGTTTATCCCCTGAGACTTCTTAGATGTCAGCAATAAGTTCGCTGATGTCCAGGTCTTCTTTCTTCGTTGCCTTGTATTCTTCGCCGTTGAAGATATCGTAGATTACAGGTACAACCAGAAGTGTGAGCAGTGTTGCATATACCAGACCGCCGATGGAAACCAGTGCGATTGGCTGCATCATGTCGGTTCCGGCAGTTTTTCCCACGGCCATTACCACCAGGCCCAGAATTGTTGTCAGTGAAGTCATCATAACAGGTCTGATACGTGTTGCTGCAGCCTCGATGATTGCCTGACGTTTGGTCAGTCCGCGGCTTCTCAGCTGGTTGGTGTAGTCAACCAGTACGATACCGTTATTTACGATGATACCTACCAGCAGAATCAGACCGATCATTGCAATGATACTGATTTCCTTGTCAAAGATCAGCAGTGCCAGCAGGCCGCCTGTGAATGCCAGCGGGATGGTGAACATTACGATAAATGGTGATCTCAGTGACTGGAACTGGGCTACCATGATAAGGTAAACCAGCAGGATGCCCAGAAGCATCATTTTGAGCAGCTGCCACATTGCGTCCATAATCATTTCGTTTTCACCGTCAAATTCGTAATTTACGCCATCAGGAAGATTAAGTTCTTTCAGTGCGTCCTTGGCATCTTCAGTAACAAGTGTTACATTGTAATCCTCTTCAAGAGAAGCGGAAACGGTGAGATAAGTTCTCTGGTCGTTTCTCTGGATTGAAGGCATTGATTCAGTTTCTTCAATCTTGCAGATGTCCTTGACCTTTACATATACCTTTTCGCCGTCGGAGTTGGTGCCTTCAAGCTCAAGGTTCTTTATATCCTTAGCGGTGACAGTTTCCTTTTCGTCGGAGGAAACCACGATGTCGTATTCGTCGCCGCCCAGATTCATTGATGTTGCAGTGTTTTCTGTGGACATTTCCTCAGCAATCTGCATGTAAACCTGCGCAACTGTCAGGCCCTTTTCCATGGCCTTCTGCTTATCAACCACAAAGTGAAGTTCAGGTTCGGCGTCTGTCAGGCCGTTATCAACTTCTGCAACACCTTCAACAGTGGCAAGCTTGTCGCCCACCTGCTTTGCGGCTTTCTGAAGCACATCGTTGTCAGTGCAGTAAACGCTGATGCTGATGCCGCTGCCGCCCATTGCAGAAGTATAGGAGCTCATGGATGATGAGCTGAGAATTGATACGTCGCAGTCCAGATGCTTACATGCTTCCTGGATGTTTTCTGCGATTTCACCGCCGGAAAGGTCGCTTTCTTCGTCAACAATGATATACAGTGAAACGGAAGCCACGGAAGTTTCGCCCATGAGGGAACCGCCGATGCCGCCGGAGGAAGAAAGCATGCCGCCCACGCTCTTTACGCCTTCCTGTTTGCTTGCGATGTCGATGACCTTATCTGCCATTTCCTTGGTTTCTTCCAGTGTAACCTCTTCATCGGTCATGGTCATGCTGCCTGAAAGCTGCGGTGTAGCCATATCAGGGATGAAGATGAAGCCCTTTGCCACGGAAGCATAGATGCTGTATCCGAAGAGTACCACTGCGAAAAGCAGAATAAGGAATTTGTGGTTCAGATTCCAGTTGAGCAGTCTGCGGTAACCGTTCTTGAAGCTTGCGAAACCTTTGCCTTCCGGCTTTACTTCTTTTTTCAGCATCATGGACGCCATGGCAGGAACCAGTGTCAGTGCGATGATCAGGCTGGCACCAAGTGAGTAAGCAATGGTCAGGGCCATGTCTGTGAAAAGCTGCTTGGTCAGACCGTCTACGAAGACAATAGGCGCGAATACGCAGGCAGTTGTGAGTGTGGAAGAAATAATCGCAGAACTTACTTCCTTGGCACCTGCAATGGCCGCTTTTTTAGGCGGCACGCCCAGTCTTCTGAATCTGAAAATATTTTCAATTACAACGATGGAGTTATCCACCAGCATACCAACTGCCACCGCCAGGCCGGAAAGTGAAATCATGTTGATTGTAACTCCGGAGAAGTACATGGCAACGATTGCGAAGGTAATACTGATCGGAATACTCAGTAAGGTAATCAGTGTAGGTTTAAGGTCTCTGAGGAACAGGAGCAGTACGATTACTGCAAAGAGCGCTCCGTAGCCTAAGCTTTCGAGGATTGCTCCGATAATCAGGTAGATGTAGTCACCCTGGTCCATGAGAGTTGTGAAGTGAAGTCCTTCAAACTCCTCTTCAAGTTCAGCAAACTTGTCTGCCAGGTTGTTGGAAACAGTTGCTGTCGGATAGTTGGACTGCTTGGAGAAAGTGAGCATGATGCCCGGGTTGCCGTTTACATTACCGTAAACAGAATCTGAGTTGTCAGTCATGAAAACATCTGCCACGTCTTTAAGCTCGATATCTCCCAGTCCGTCAATATTGAACAGGAAAAGGTCCTTGACTTCGTCCAGGTCTTTCAGCTTGTCGCCTACGCTGACAAGGTATTCAACATCCCCGTCCTGCACGTAACCTGCAGGCATGCTGAAGTTCTGGCCCTGAAGAATTCCTGAAACCATGTCAATGGTAATCATGGAATCAAGGCCTGCTTCTTCCAGCGCCTTGTTGCCTGCATCGTCAAGCTGCTTCTTTGCAGAGTTGAGCTGTGACTTCTGGCTCTTAAGCTGGCTCTTTGCCGATGCCAGTTCTGCTGCAGCATCATCAAAGGACTCGATAGCGGTGTAGCTTCCTCTTTCGGCCTCTTCATAAGCTTTCTGCAGCTGTTCTACCTGAGCATTGGCAGCAGCGCTGTCCATCTGAAGAACTGCAAGCTCGCTCTTGATATCAGCAAGCTGTTTCTGCAGGTCTGCCAGGGTTACTCCCAGCATAGGACCGTAAGCTCCCTGATTTATCTGAGCTTCCACTGCCATCTGGCGGCCTTCCAGCACCTGAATCTGGGTTGCCAGCGCACTGGCCTGTGAAATACCCACATCAAGCTGTGCTGCCGCTGATGCCAGCTGGTTATATGTGTCGTCCTTGGTCTTTTCAAACTCTTCTTCGCTTTCCTTAAGCTGAGCTTCCGCCTTCTTGATTGCGGCAAGTCCGTCGTTAAGTTCTTTCTTGGCGTCTGCCATGGAAGAGTTCACTTCATCCAGCAGATCTTCGTTGAGTTTTTCGATTTTTTCCTGATTTATCTTTACGTTGATCTGTGATTCCAGCAGGCCACCTGTGCTGATGCTTGCCACACCTGTGGTTCCTTCAAGCTGGTTCATCAGAGTATCGTCCACGAAATTGGAAAGTTTTTCGGTATCGTAGCCATCCATGTCAACAGATGCAACTGCAATCGGCATCATGTTAGGATTAAGCTTCATTATATATGGCGCTCCGATGGTATCATCCCATCCGCCTTCCACCAGATCCACGCTCTGCAGGATATTTACAGTGGCCGTGTCCATGCTGGCATCAGCATCAAACTCCATGATAACCAGGGAATAGTTATTGTTTGATACCGACTGGATGTTCTTGAGGCTTTCTACTGTAGCCAGACTCTGTTCCAGCGGCTTGGTCACCGTTTCCTCCACTTCTTCAGGAGTTGCACCCGGATAGGTGGTCATTACTACTACATACGGCAGGTCGATGCTCGGCAGCAGGTCCGGAGTCATTCCCAGCACAGATACAATTCCCAGCGCAATGACTACTACTACAACCACAAAGACCGTCAAAGGTTTTTTAACACTGAATAGTTCCATTATTCTTTACTCTCTGCCCTTTCTCCAAAATACTTATATTTCAATCTTTATGCCCATATTTTAAGTAACAAGACATTATATCACAGATTACATTTTTTCACAACATGGCCGCGTATAATTATCTTGTTAAAGTACGCCTGATTAGGGTATAATATATCCATAAACTGGAACTAAACTTAAGGAGGTTTTGAGATGATTATACATGTTACCAAAGAAAATTTTGAAGAAGAAGTTTTAAAAGCAAAGGAAACTGTTTTAATAGATTTCTGGGCGCCCTGGTGCGGCCCGTGCCGCAGAATTGCTCCTGAGCTGGAAGCGCTGGACGCTGAACGTGCAGACCTTAAAATCTGCAAGGTCAATGTGGACGAGCAGTTCGAACTTGCCGTAAATCACGGTGCCATGAGCATTCCGATGCTGGTGGTATATAAAAACGGCGAAATGGTAAACAGAGCAGTAGGCCTCATGCCTAAGAAAGAAATCGAGGAACTCTTATGAGAATTTTAATTGCTGAAGACCAGAAAGACCTTAACAAAATTCTGGTAAAAAAGCTCACAGCAGAAGGATATTCCGTAGACAACTGCTTCGATGGACAGGAAGCCCTGGACTTTCTGGATATGGCCAGCTACGACGGTGTCATCCTTGACATTATGATGCCTAAGCTGGACGGCCTTTCAGTAATAAAGCATATGCGCGCAAAGGGCGACCATACGCCGGTACTTTTCCTTACTGCCCGTGACTCCATCGACGACAAGGTAACGGGCCTGGACCTGGGTGCCAACGACTACCTGGTCAAGCCTTTCTCCTTCGAGGAGCTTATGGCCAGAGTCCGCGCCATGACCCGAAAAACTGCCACATCCAACTCACCGGTCTACACAATTGCGGACCTGAGCCTGGACACAAATACCCATGCGGTGACCCGTGGCGGTGAAAACATCAAGCTTTCTGCCAAGGAATTCGCCCTGCTGGAGTACATGCTCCGCAACAAGGGCAAAGTCCTTTCCCGCGACAATATTGAAAACAATCTGTGGAACTTCGACTATGAAGGCGGCACCAACGCAGTGGACGTATACATCCGTTATCTGCGCAAAAAAATCGACGATAATTTCGAGCCTAAACTGATTCACACCGTCCGCGGCGTGGGCTACGTAATCAGGGAGGAATAGTCCTATGAAAAGACTTTCAATCAAACAGAAAATCATGCTCTGGTTCACTGTCACCTTGCTGGTGATCGTATCCCTTATCACCGGTCTGACATTTTCCATTGCCAACCTGGTCCTTGACGAAAACATCAAGGAAAGGCTTATGAGCGTGGTAACCACCAATGTGGCCGAAATCGAGTTCTCGAAGATTTATGACCGGGAAGAAATCGAGCAGGGAGACCAGTTCCTGGTCTACAAAGACGGCTGGCTGGAAATCGACGACGACTTCTGCGATTATTTCGAAGGCATCTGCACAGCGCTTTACGATGAAACCGGCGACCTGCTCTACGGAGAGGCACCTGTCAAGCTTTCGGCAGCTGACCCGCTGGCATACACATCCATGGGCAGCCTGCGGATAAACGGCGAAAAGTTCTACATTTATGACCGGCCGCTTACCGGAGATTTTGAAGGGCTGTGGCTGCGCGGCGTGGTTTCCCACAACGAAACCCTCAACGTGCTGTATAATGTGCTGCGCCTTTCCTTCTGGCTTCTGCCTCTGCTGGCCTTGCTTTCCATTGCAGGCGGCTACGTGATTACCCGCAGGTCTTTCCTGCCGGTACAGCATATTGCCCAGACTGCAGAAAAAATCAGCGAGGGCGGCGACCTTTCACAGCGTCTTGATATCGGTCCGGGCAGCGATGAAATCCACATGCTTGCAGATACTTTCAACGGCATGTTTGCGCGCCTTGAAAAGTCTTTCGAGTCTGAGCGCCAGTTCACATCTGACGCCTCCCACGAGCTGCGCACACCGACAGCGGTAATTATGGCCCAGAGCCAGTACGCCCTGGAACTTGCTGACAGCGAGGAAGAATACCGGGAGTCTCTGGAAGTAATCCAGCGCCAGAGTCACCGCATGAACGATATAATCAACCAGCTGCTTTTCTTCACCCGTCTTGATCAGGGAACCGAGCCGGTGCGCAAGGAGCCTTGCGACCTGAGCGCCCTTCTTGAAGATATGGCGGACGAGCAGTCCATGGTAAGCCAGCGGGGCATCACCCTGCACACGCAGATTGAGCCGGGCGTCACTGCCAGCGTGGACAGAAACCTTTTTACACGCATGGTGAACAACCTTATCAGCAATGCCTATAAATACGGCAACGACGGCGGCAACATCTGGCTCAGCCTGAAGCGCACAGATGACGGGTCTGCAGCCCTGTCCGTAAAAGACGACGGCATCGGCATTTCCCGGGAAAACCTTGAAAAAATCTGGAACCGGTTCTATCAGGTTGACCCTTCCCGAAGTGAGGAATATGGCAGCGGCGGTCTCGGTCTGGGACTTTCCATGGTACGCCAGATAGCCGGACTTCTGGGCGGCAGCATCGATGTGACCAGCACTCCGGGCGAAGGGACAGAATTTATTTTTAAAATTTAAAAAAATTAAATCTTTAATCTTTCTTTAATCTTTCCTCTTTATAATGAAACCATAACAAAGAAAGAAATTACTTCCGATATATAAAAACTGCTTTGTTTGAAAGGAAGGAGAGAGATTATGAAAAAGATTACACAGGTTTTAAATTCACCTTTAAGAATAGGAGGATTCGCACTGGTTATACTGCTCCTTGTTGCAGCAGTTGCTTTCGGGTCGATGCAGGTGGGGGCCGGCGTCAACTCAAACAAGACAATCGGTCTTGACAAAGGTGTAAATGTGGCGCTCCAGGATGCAGGCTTCACAAGCGAAGAAGTTTCCGGACTCATTGCTCACTACGATAACGATGACGGCGTGGCAACTTACGAAGTTGACTTCGTCGCAGGCGGTTTTGAATACGAGTACACCATCAAAGCAAACGATGGTACAATCATCGAAGCAAGCCGCGAAGCGGCAGAAACTCCTACACTGAAGGAAAACGAAATCAAGTTCGAAGATCCGGTTCAGCCGGTACAGCAGCCTGTACAGAATGAACAGCCTCAGCAGCCTGCAGAAGTGCAGCAGCCTCCGGTGCAGAGCCAGGAAGCTCAGAAGCCGCAGGTTCCGTCAGAACCTGCTTCCAAGTACATCGGAGTGGATAAGGCCAAGTCTATCGCTCTCAGCGATGCAGGCATCAAGTCCTCTGCAGCAACTTTCACAAAAGCCAAGCTGGACAAAGACGACGGTGTGGCAACTTACGAAATCGAATTTTTCAGCGGAAACACTGAATACGAATATGAAATCAGTGCAACAAGCGGCAAGATTCTTGACAGGGATTCTGACCGTGAAGACTGGGATGACGATGACTGGGATGACTAACTCCTTCAATTTGAGTTCATTTTATATCTTCCGTACCGGGAGCCAGAAGGCTCCCGGTTTTATGTTGCGGAAAACTTTATGCTGTGGTAAAATCTACAAGGAATATTCTGAAAAGGAGCTTATCAGCTTATGAAATACATACCACAATTTGCAATAATTCTGCTGGCGACCTTTGCAGGCCAGCTGCTCAATACTCTCATCCCGCTGCCGGTTCCGGCTGCCATCTGGGGCATGGTGCTGCTCTTTGCAGCCCTCGCATCAGGCATCCTGAAACTGGAACAGGTGGAAGCGACCGCAGACTTCCTCAGCGGTCTTATGATGCTGATTTTCGTGCCTTTCGGCGTGAACCTGATGACCAGCTACAACCAGCTGGCGGGCAGCATCCTCAAAATCGTACTTGTAATTGTGCTCAGTACATTCGTATGTTTCTTTGTGACCGGCAAAACTGCCGACTTCATTATCGGCCGCAGAGAAGGAAAGGAGAAGGCAAATGAATAGCATAATCACTCTCCTGGACGGAAACACTTATTTCGGCATTTTTATCACAGCGGCAATCTACTGCACCATGCAGCACCTCGGTAAAAAACTGGGCAAAGCCTGGTTCAATCCGCTGGTTTTCACCCTGATAATAATCATCGGCACCATGGTTGCTCTGGACATTCCATACGAAAGCTACAAACCTTCCGGCGACATGATTGCCTGGTTCCTCACACCTGCCACTGTATGCCTGGCTGTGCCTCTTTACCGCCAGCTCAATGTACTCAAGTCCAACAAACTGGCCATCCTGGCAAGCATCCTCGCAGGGAGCATTGCATCGGTTGTGAGCATTTTCGCCATGTGCAAGATTCTCGGCCTGTCCGCTGAGCTCCACATCAGCCTGGCTCCGAAATCGGTAACTACCGCCATCGCAACCAGCATCTGCGAAGAGCTGGGCGGCATCGCAGCCTGCACTGTTGCCGCAGTAATCCTCACCGGCGTACTCGGTTCAGTACTCACCTATCCGCTGCGCAAGCTTTTCAGGATAAAGAGCGACGTGGCCTGGGGCCTTGCCACAGGAACCGCCTGCCACGCGGGCGGTACGGCGGCCATCATTCAGGATAATGATGTGGCCGGCGCCATGTCCAGCCTTTCGATTATCATTGCGGGCATCATTCACGTGGTACTGGTTCCGCTGATAGTAG
>JAFSCP010000044.1 GCA_017436705.1 Bacillota bacterium | reverse complement strand
AATCGCAATGGTCCTCTTCCCTTATATCCAGAGCGGTGACAGACCACTTATGTCCTCCTACTCATCATTCTTCATTTTTTCAGGACTGTTTGTGTTTATGATACTTGAGCTTCTGATAAAAAAATTAAGCAAGGAGACGATTTCTAATGAAACTGAATGTTAATAATCTCAACGTAAATATAAACAAAGCACACATTCTTAAAAACCTTTCTCTTGAAGTAGAAGATGGTGAATTCGTGGCGCTGCTTGGTCCATCCGGCTGCGGCAAAAGTACATTCCTGAAGACAATTGTGGGTATCAATACTCCTTCTGCCGGTCAGATTCTTCTTGGTGAAAGAGACCTGGTTTCCATAGCACCCAACAAGAGAAACGCTGTAATCGTCTTTCAGGATCTGCGTCTCTTCCCCCACATGACCGTTGCCGAAAACATTGCTTTTCCTCTCAAAATGCAGGGTGTAAGCAAGGAAGAACGTATGAAAACCGCTGATATTCTTCTTGAAAAAATCCAGCTTCCAGGCTTCGAAAAACGCCGCATCCATCAGCTTTCAGGAGGTCAGCAACAGCGTGTGGCAATAGCAAGAGCCCTTGCATTCAGGCCCGATCTGCTCCTTCTCGACGAACCATTTTCTTCTCTTGATGAAAATCTGCGCGACGATATACGCAAGCTCGTACTTACGCTTCAGAAGGAATTCAGAATTACAACTATTCTGGTAACTCATGACTATCAGGAAGCTTTCTCCATGGCAAGCCGCGTGGCTGTTATGTCAGAAGGAACAATCATTCAGTACGGAACCCCTGACGAAATCTGTAATACACCTGCAGATCCGAGAGTTTCGGAATACCTGGGCAGTAAAAAATATTTTTCCTGCCGCATTGAGGATTCGGTAATTAAAAAAGACAATCTTGTTCTCCCTGACGGAGAATATGAAATAATAATAAAGCCAAAAGACCGGTTATAAAACCGGTCTTCTGGCTTTTTTCGATTTGTTATATTTTCCCCTGAGTGTTCTTTAATGTGCCTGAAGCATACCAGCATATGCGTGCTCAATGTGCATGCGCATTGCGTCTTCTGCTCCTTCTTTATCTCTTGCTGCTATTGCATCAAAAATCGCTCTGTGTTCGGATACTGATGCAATAAGTCTTGCTTTATATGTAAGTGAGTCTTTTCTGTGTCTTGAAAGTTTATGATGCATAGGTGAAAGAATACTTTCGTAAGTAACACTGCCGCATTCTTTGTAAAGCAGATCGTGGAACTGAGTATCCAGATTGCGGATAACCTTTGCATCAAAATCTTCTTCAGCAATATGTTTTTCCTGATCTTCTACAATTACTCTGAGCTGTTCAATGGCTTCATCACTGATGTTTTCAGCTGTCATACCGGCTGCGGTCACTTCAAGAAGACGCTTTACCGATACAATATCCCTCATATCTTCTTCATCAACGCCGAGAACAACAACTCCTGCTGAAGTTTCAGCAACCAGTCTCTTTACAACCAGCATGGCAATTGCTTCTCTTACTGTCCCCTGTCCTACAATAAGTTCCAGTGCAAGTTTGTCTTCGTCAAGAATAGTTCCCTTTGCATATACACCATTTAAAATATTCTCTTCAATAATCTCAAAAATCTTAAGTGTAAGTTCGTTCATTTTAACGTCTGTCATAGCCTATACTCCTTTCTGCCTTTATTAGATACAGTATAACTACAAAGTAATTTTATGTCAATACTTTTTGCAAAAATGTTTTTATTTTGTACTTTTCTTAACACTTCAAAAACATAAAAAGCAGCTGAATCAATGATGCCATTGAAACAACTGCTTTTTTATTTAAGTCTATACGATTAGAATTCCTTACTGTTCCTTAACAAGCTGTGCACCTAAGTGAAGTGCATTGATGTTAAGTTCTTCAGTTCCCTTTGGAATGTGGTTGAGAACTGCTTCTTCCAGAGATTCCTGGGAAACGAGTTTCATTGCTTCGTTTACAGCACCAAGGGAAATGATGTTTGCTGCCATAGGGTTCTTGATTACTTCTACAGCAGACTGGATGATAGGAATGCTGATTACCTTGTGGGAAGCCTTAACTTCTTCAGGTACAGTGATTTCGGAGTCAACTACGATTACAGCATCGTCCTGAAGGTCCTTAACATACTTGTCAAGTGAAGCCTGTGTAAGGGAAAGAAGTAATGTAGGAAGACCTACCTTAGTATATGTGATTGGCTTTTCGTCGATGATACATTCAGCCTTGCAAAGTCCGCCTCTTGCTTCAGGGCCATAGGACTGGGACTGTACAGTCTGTAATTTATCTTCGTATGCAGCTTCAGCTAAAATAATTGTAGCGAGGATAACACCCTGACCGCCGGAGCCTGTGAATCTTAATTCAGCTTTCTTCATTATTTGTCACCTCCGCATTTCTTGATGATTTCCTTGTACATATCAGTGTATTCTGGCTTTTCTGAGTGAGACATTTCACCGATGATAATCTTGCCTTCAAGTTCTTCAGCAGTCATCTTTTCAGCTTTCTTAACGTCTACGCAGTTATCCTTCTGCCAGTTGTACATCTTGATAGCACTGCCCTTCTTGTTCTTACGTCCGTAGTAAGTTGGGCATACGGATAAACCTTCGATTAAGGAGAAGCCCTTGTTCTTGATACCAGCTTCGATGAGCTTGATCATCTGTGGAGCATGGTATGCAGTACCTCTTGCAGTGTAAGTTGCACCAGCAGCTTCTGCTAACTTAGGAATATCGAAATTGTAGTCGATGTTTCCGTAAGGAGCAGTTGTACCCTTTTCACCGTGAGGTGTAGTTGGGGAGTACTGACCGCCTGTCATACCGTAGATATTGTTGTTGAATACTACTACAGTAAGGTCGATGTTTCTTCTGCAAGCGTGGATGAGGTGGTTACCGCCGATAGCAGTACAGTCACCGTCACCAGTAATTACGATTACATGTAAATCAGGGTTGGCAAGCTTAACACCTGTTGCGAAAGCGATAGCTCTGCCGTGTGTTGTATGTAAAGTGTTGTAGTTCATGTAACCAGCTGCTCTGGAAGAACAACCGATACCGGAAACGATTACAACTTTGTCAGGATCAAGTCCGCAGTTTTCAATTGCCTGAGCAACGTCTCTCATTAAGATTCCGTGACCGCAGCCAGGGCACCAAATGTGAGGCAATCTTTTTGTACGAAATGACTTTTCAATTAAAGCACTTGGCATATTAGAGTACCTCCTTTACTTTGTTTAAAATATCAGCCGGAGTTAATGTAGTACCATCGATCTTACCGATAAAGTCTACTGTGCAGTTATCCTTTGCAACTCTCTTAACTTCGCCCAGCATCTGACCATAGTTGTGTTCTGCAACTACGATGTGTTTTACCTTCTTGGAAAGTTCTTCTACTGCCTTGTCAGGGAAAGGCCATACAGTGATTGGTCTGAATAAACCAACCTTTAAACCTTCAGCTTCAGCCTGTTCAATAGCACCCTTAGCAGCTCTTGTAGTACCGCCGTAGCAGAGGATTGCTACATCTGCATCTTCTGTACCTACTTCTTCCCAGTCAAGAATGTCATCAAGGTTCATGTCAATCTTGTCCATGAGACGCTGTTCAGCATTACGTGCGATTTCGTTGTTGTTTGTAGGGAAACCGTCAACATCGTGGAAAAGGCCTGTTACGTTGTAGTGTTCGCCTTCACCGAAGCAAGCGAATTCAGGAACATAGTTGCCTTCGCTTACTGCATAAGGCATACCTGTTACGTTGTGGTCTCCTCTGTTTACGATTTCAAGTTCTTCTGCAGGAATAAGTTCGCAGCCTTCTCTTAAGTGGCCGATAATTTCGTCCATAAGGAAGATAACAGGAGTTCTGTACTTTTCAGCAAGGTTGAAACATCTTACTGCAAGATTGTAAGTTTCCTGTACGGAAGCTGGGGAGATTGCGATAACTGGGTGGTCACCGTGGGTACCCCACTTAGCCTGCATATAGTCACCCTGGGATGGGGATGTAGGAAGACCTGTGGATGGACCGGAACGCTGTACGTCTACTACTACCAGCGGAATTTCAGCGATACAAGCATAACCGATGTTTTCCTGCTTTAAGGAGAATCCAGGACCTGATGTTGCAGTCATGGACTTAAGGCCTGCTACAGATGCACCGAGTGCAGCAGCAATACCTGCGATTTCGTCTTCCATCTGGATGAACTTACCGCCAACCTGTGGAAGTCTGATAGCACTTCTTTCAGCGATTTCTGTGGAAGGAGTGATTGGGTAACCTGCATAGAATTTCATGCCGGCAGCGAGTGCGCCTTCAACGCAAGCTTCATTACCCTGTAATAACTGGAATCTCTTTGCCATGATTATTCACCCTCCTTTTCAATATAGATTGCATAATCCGGACATCTCAGTTCGCATAATCCACACTTGATACAAGCTTCTTCATTTACAGCCTGTACTTTTTCGTGAATTACCTGAAGAACCTTCTTAGGGCAGAATTCTGCGCAGATACCGCAGCCTTTGCACCAAGCTGGATTAATAACCAATTTCTTGTTATTTTCCATTTCAATTCACCTCGTATAGTTTCTTTATTTTTAAATATATAGAATATATTTTTTTAACCTATAAAATTTTAACATATTCAGTCAGTTTTTCAACTTTTTTGGACAAAAAACACACTTTTTGAACAATATGAATGTTGCGCCAACCAATTTTTTATTTCCCTGCCATGAGAAGTCTGCATGTAATCTCAGCATTGAGCCGGTATGCCGCATATGGCTGGTTCAGATTGCGTTCATCACTCCAGTACTTCTCCTTATGCTTATCAAGAATTTCCTCAAAGGTCAGACCTGCTGCAGCGCTTTCTTCCACCAGAGACTTTTCTTCGTTGGCAGCCTGGATACAGCGCTGGAAATAAACTGGATTCTGATGCTGCGGAATCACGCCGTAATGGGGCGAAATTATATAATTGAATTCCAGCCCTGCAAGTTTTTCTGCGGACTCTATGGACTCCCTGTAGCTTTTGAGAATTGCAGTATACATAAAGTCCGGTCCTGCATGAACTCCCGTTGACTCACTGGCAAAAAGAATACCTGCCGGCTCAACCATATAGCTCATGGAGCAGTCAGTATGGCCTTTGGTTTCAAAGGCTTTTACACTGATATCTCCAAGAGAAACACTGCTGCCTTCTTCCATGGCCACATCCAGTCTCATTCCTTCTGCGGTGATTTCAACGTCTCCGCAGCCGTACAGCTGACGGGCATTTTCCCCCAGACGTACCATGGTTTTTTTTGCGCCCTCACTTTTAAAAACCTTTTCTGCTTTAGGACTTCCGCATACTTTCACATCCGGCCACTGTCTTATAAGATAAGGAAGCGCACCGATATGATCATAATGAGTGTGGGACATAAAAACATAATCCAGCGTCCGTCCGGCAGGCTCAAGCACAGCCCTGATGTTTTCAATAAGTTTTTCATTAAAACACGCCATGCCGCAGTCATAGATGCCTGTCTTTCCGCTGCCAAGAATAAGGATTGCCTCACCGCCTTTGCCAGCAGTTACGCGCACCAGAGGCTCCGGCAGTTCAAGTCTGTCGTGACCCGGATAGTTTTTAAAAAATGTGTCATTCATAGTCATCACTCTCCAATGTGTTTATCAGAAAATAACAGGCCCCCACGCCGCCATTGCGGACATGAGAGCCCGGATAAAAATCATTTTGACGCCTTATATTCTTTAAATTCACCGTAACTGAAGAATACCAGCCCTACCCAGATAATCGCAAATGCAATAAGCTGAATCTGTTCAAACGGCTCCTTAAAGTAAAAAATACTGATAATCAGCGACAGTGTCGGTGATATATATTCAGTCAGTCCAAGCACAAAGAGATTTACCTTGTTCGCCGCATTGGCAAAAAGCAGAAGCGGAAAAGCAGTGAACAGTCCGCAAAGCATAAGCAGCGCATATTTACCGCCGCTTGCCACAGCCAGAGCACCTGCCCCTGTGGTTTCAAGGTAAATAATTACCACCAGCGCAAAAGGCGCCAGAAAAATTGTTTCATAAAAAAGTGAAATAATCGGTGGTTTATTCAGGTTCTTCTTCATTGCAGCATAAATTGCAAAAGTCAGCGCCAGACTGATTGCAATAACCGGAACTTCTCTGAAATATATGATTACGGCTGCAACACCGATACACGCAAGTCCAAGAGCAATGCCCTTATACTTAGTCAGCTTTTCCTTAAAGAAAATCATGCCGAAAACGCAGACAACCAGCGGTTCGATATAGTAACCGATACAGGTCTGGATTACAAAATCAGCATTTACAGCCCAGATATAAATTGACCAGTTTGCAGTAATCAGCGCACCCACAAGAATATATGTAAGCACCAGTTTTTTGTCCTTCATAGGCGCAAAAACTTCTGCCGGTTTGTATTTTACAAGCGCCGCAATCATGCATACAAGTGCCACAAGAAGAATTCTGTAAAAGATAATTACAGCTGAATCTATAGGACGGAGCATATGCCAGTATACAGGCATTACTCCCCAGAAAGCAGAACATCCTACAGCAGAGGCAAATCCCTGCTTATAGGAATCTTTTTCTTCAAGAGAATTCTGAGTATTCATGAGTTACTCTCCCTTCTGAGGGTTTGCTTCGCTCTGTGTCTTGTATGCCAGGTTCTTGATTTCGTCTCTGTTTGCGTTGAGCGTCTGGCCGATTGCCTGGAAAGTATGTTCAAGATTAGTGTACATTTCACCGAAATACTTCATGTTCAGTTCGTCCATCTTGCCCTGCATATCATAAAGCATCTTGTCCACATAATCGTAAGTCTTCATCTTGAGAAGTCTGGAGTTTACTTCAGCATCTTCAAGGATTTCGTTGGCAAGTTTGGTTGCTCTCTTGGTGATGTCATCAGTTTCCACAAGGTAATCAGCCTGTTTCTT
>JAFSCP010000043.1 GCA_017436705.1 Bacillota bacterium | reverse complement strand
GATGGCCATAAGGAGTTGGATAAACCATCACCATACTGGTATGCAAGTACTGCTGTCTGTCTTGATACGTCCAGTGCGTCTGCAAGTACTGCCATGATTGGCATTGTTGCTGCTGCCTGACCTGATCCGGAGTTGATTGGAAGGTTGATGATTGTCTGCACTACTACCATCAGGCCTGCTGCGATTGCTGCTGGCATTCCATCAAGTGCGGATGATAAACCGTATACGATTGTATCGATAATCTGGCCCTGTGTAAGTACTACTACCATTGCTCTTGCAAGACCTACTACTAATGCACCGAATGTAAGTCCCTTTGCACCTTCGATGAAAGAGTTACATACTTCATCTACACTGAGTCCGCCTACAAAACCGCAGACAATACCCATGATCAGGAAGATGGAGCTTAAGTGTGAGCTTGTTCCCCAGCCATTGAGGATACCGTAGATAAGAATTGCGAAACCGATGAGGATGCAAAGAAGTACTGCTTTTCTCTTACCTGTGAATTCAAGCACTTCTGTTTCTTCAACGTTGTTTCCGCCTGCTGCTTCGATGTCGTAGATAATGCTGTTTTCAGGATTTGCTTTTACTTTCTTAGCGTATCTGAGTACGAAGAAGATTGCTACTACCAGAACCATTGCATGAACGATTAATCTGAAGCCCATACCTGAGAAGATTTCAAGTTCACAGATACCCTGTGCAACGCCGACTGTGAACATGTTCATCCAGCCGCCTGCGAAACCGCAGCATGCACCAAGGTTTACAATTGCCATACCTGTGATTGCATCATATCCCATCTTACGGGCCATTACTACAAGGATTGGTACGAATACCAGTGTGGATTCGGCCATACCGAATGTAGCGCCGCCGATGGAGAAGATTGTCATCAGGAATACGATGAGGATTGTGTCCTTGCCGTTTACTTTCTTGATTGCTGCACCAAGACCCGCTTCAACGGCACCTGTTGCATTGATAATACCGAATGCACCGCCGATGATGAATACAAGGAATACAATCCAGGCTACTTCGCCCATACCTGTTGGAATCGCCTGAACCATTTCAAACGGTCCTACAGGAGTTTTGTCTACGTAGTGGAAGGAACCAGGAACTACTACTGTTCTGCCTTCGTCATTTACAACTCTGTCATAAGTACCTGCAGGTACGATATATGTAAGAATTGTACAGATGATGATAAGTACTACGATAATTGCATAGGTATGCGGCATTTTCCATTTTTTCTTCTTATCCATTTTTGTTCTCCTTTCTTAAGGGAAGTTTAAAGAAATATTTCTGCTATCTGCAGAAGTCAAGTGCTGCCTGTACGAATACCGCACTACCAATCCAGAATACGGATTCGTCAAGCATCATCTTGGAATTATGATGAGGATATACAACGCCATCTTCAAAAGGCTGAATGGAACCGAGGATTCCGAAGCTTCCAGGTACTTCGTTGATGTAGTATGCTACGTCTTCTGTACCTGTAGATGGTTCTGCAATCTCAACAACTTTGTCAGGTCCTACAATCTTTGCTGCACATTCAGCAAGGAAATCAGTAACTTCATTGTTATTGATTGTAGCAGGATAATATCTTATGTATTCAATTTCAGCTTCTGCACGGTTTGCCAGAGCTGTGTTTGTAATAAGTTCTTTGATTCTCTTTTCCAAGTGTTCTGCGTCTTCTGGCTGGTAGCATCTTACTGTGCCGCCGAAAGTTGCTTCGCTAGGAATTACGTTTACTATTGTACCAGCGTGAATCAGTCCGACTGTTATTACTGCACCGTGAACAGGATTGATTTCACGGCTTACAATCTTCTGCAGAGACTGGATAATATCGCAGGAAATAACAATTGGGTCGATACATTCATGAGGTCTTGCACCGTGGCCGCCTTTTCCCTTGATTTTAACGTTGAAAGAGGAGCATGATGCCATGAGAGGACCGTGTCTTACGCCAAGGTATCCGGTAGGAACATCTTTAAAGAGGTTGCCGATATGCATGCTGACGAATCTGTCAACTTTCGGATCAGACAGACATCCTTCTTCGATCATCTGCTTTGACCCACCGGATGTTTCTTCGGCAGGCTGCCAGATCATAACTACCTTGCCTTTAATCTGGTCTTTGTGCTGTGAAAGGACTTTTGCAGCACCCAGAAGCATTGCTGCATGTGCATCGTGGCCGCATGCGTGCATATATTCGTTGGTGGAAGCAAAAGGTAATCCGGTTTCTTCCTTTACAGGCAGAGCATCCATATCTGCTCTGAAGCCGATTACAGGGCCATCATCTGCGCCTTCGATTACTACAGAAATACCGTTGTTTGTATAAGTCCTGTATGTAAGACCCATTTCTTCAAGACGCGCTTTGATGAAAGCAGTTGTCTGAGGCAGTTCTGTATGGATTTCAGGAATCATGTGGAGCTGATGTCTCCATTCGATGATTTCACTTTCGATTTTTTTGACTTCCTGTTTTACATCAATCATTTATACCAAACCTCCTTGTTAAAGTTTCGTTTACATATTAATAATTAGCAAGAACTGTGCCATAATTCAATTTGTGTGTTTTCAAGGGTTGCAGGAACTTTAAAAAAACAATATGGTGCAAAAATGCATTTTGCGGTGCATTTTTGCACTGAAAAACTCCCTCTGCAATTTATGCAAAGGGAGTTAAGTGTATGACTGTTTATTTTTTCAATGCGCCGGTAATACGTCTGAAGGTGTCCATAAGGTCCTCATGTACGATTGACCGTGGTTCGTAGCGGCAGATTCTGCATGCCAGCTGGAAGATGCTTGCCTGAAGAGCCATTACCAGCACGGTACCGATGCCGAAAGGGGCACCGAGGAAAATACCTACAATCAGAACGCCCACTTCTATGCCGAACTTTACTGCACCGATAGGAACTTTTGGTATTTTCTTGCCGATAATGAGCATAAGCGTGTCACGGGGGCCTGCGCCCAGACAAGGTGCCAGGTAGAGGATTGTCGCAAAGGAAATTATGGTCTGGCCCAGCAGGGTGTAGATTACACCGAGAATCACGGTATCTGCAGGCGGCAGGAAAGTGATGATTTCCAGAAAGACATCGTTGAGAGCTGAAATAACGAAGATGTTAAGAACAGTTCCGATGCCCAGCTTTCCTTTTCCGAGAAGGTCGATTACGATGATGACCAGGCTGATCATCAGTGTGGCAGTACCGAAACTCATGCCGGAAGAATTGGCAATACCTATGCCCAGTGTATTCCATGCGTTTGTACCTGCACCGCCGGCAAGGACGCCGAAAAAATTGCCCAGTGCATAGCAGGCAAGTCCCAGCAGACATATGATAAGACGTTTTGAATATTCTTTAAACATTAAAAGTACCTACTTTCTTAAAAGTCTGCCTGCAAGGCTGAACCCGCCGAAAACAATCAGGTCAACTACTACTATGGTCGCACCTACAGGTGAAGAAATCATAATTGAAACGAGGATGCCCAGTGCCGCGCTGAAAACAGCCACAACTGCAGAGCATATTATAACATTTCTGAATGTGTTGAAAACGCGCATTGCAGAAAGGGCAGGGAAAATCATCAGGGCCGATGTAAGCAGGGCGCCCACCAGGTTCATGGCCAGAACGATGATGATGGCTGTAATTACTGCAATGAGCAGGTTGTACAGTGATGCGCTGACGCCGGTTGCCACAGCAAAGTTTTCGTCAAAGGTGATGGCGAAGATTTTGTTGTAGAACAGCAGGAATACGCAGATGACCAGGATGGACATGATTACGCAGACCAGTACGTCACGGTCGGTGAGCGTCAGTATTGATGTGGAGCCGAACAAGGTGCTGCACACATCGCCTGATACGTTGGCAGAAGCGCTGAACATGTTAAGCAGCAGGTAGCCGGCTGCCATTGAGCCTACGGAGAGCATTGCCAGTGCTGCATCACCCTTTATTTTTGCATTCTGTCCGCCCTTGAGAAGCAGAATTGCTGCGATTATCGTTACCGGCATGACTATCATCAGTTCATTGCTGACTGAGAATATGGCCGCGATTGCCATGGCTCCGAAAGCAACATGGGAAAGGCCGTCTCCGATGAAGGAGTACCTTTTCAGCACCAGTGTAACTCCCAGAAGGGATGAACAGAGGGCCACCAGAACTCCTGCAATAAATGCGTAGCGCACGAAAGGATAGGAAAGGTATTCGGGGATTTTTGCGAGAATTTCTAAAAAGTCCATTACTTGTAATACCTCCTGTTCCTGCTGAGAGCTGAAGCACGGGTACACAGTTCAGCTTCATCGACAAGTTTTGACAGACCTTCGCTCTGGCTGCGGAAAGAAGCTTTGAGCGGAGTTTTCACATAGTCTTCCTTGGTGCCGAAGAACTGGAGTCTGCTTCCCATGTGCAGAATGTGGCTGGAATATTTAACAGCAGACTCGATATCGTGGGAGACCATGATGATGGTGGTATGGTCTTCCTTGTTGAGTCTCTGGATTATTTCGTACATTTCAGCGGTTGCCGCCGGATCAAGACCGGAAACAGGCTCGTCCAGCAGAAGCATCTTGCGGGTTGCGCAGAGGGCGCGTGCAAGGAGAACTCTCTGCTGCTGGCCGCCGGAAAGGTCGCGGTAGCAGTCATTTTTTTTGTCAGCAATGCCGAGGCGTTCCATGTTTGCCATGGCCTGTTTTTTCTGGGCCGCGGTGTAAAAGGGTCTGAAACCGGAAGAAGCAAGAAAGCCGGAAAGGACAATCTCTCCCACAGATGCAGGAAAGTCTTTCTGCACCGGTGTCTGCTGAGGCAGATAGCCTGTCTCCGACGGTGCAAGACCGTCGCCGCGGATAATCTGGCCGCTGAGAGGCGGAGTAAGGCCTACCAGAGTTTTTACCAGTGTGGACTTGCCGGAGCCGTTTTCACCCACAATACAAAGGTAGTCGCCTTTGTTCACCTGAAAATTAATGTCCTGGGAAACGGTCATGTTGTCGTATCCCAGACAAAGGTTTTTTACAATTAACTGTGACATGGTTTGTCAGCCTTTCTTAGAAATATATATTTAGCTGAGGGCTTTTTCAAGAACCTCAAGGTTTTGTTCCATAATGGAAAGGTAGGTAGTGCCTGCCTGAATGTCGGATTTTGTCACCGACTGCATGGAATTCAGAGTGAGTATCTGTGCATCTTTGTTTCCGGAGTTTTTTATTATCGTCTGAGCCAGATCAGGCTTGGACTTGTGAAGGATTGCCACTGCATTAAGACCAAGGTGGTCGACAGCATCCGACAGGCTCAGAATTGTTTCAAAACTTGCTTCTGTTTCTGCAGAACATCCGGGGAAAGCTGCCACATGGCCGATGCCGTAATCTTCCAGAAGGTACTTGAAAGGGTATCTGTCTGCAAAGAGGATAGTTCCGTGAACCATGTCTGCAGCGGCAGACTGGTAACGTGCATCAAGGTCGCGGATTTTGTCAATATATGTCGAAGCGTTGGAATTATAGTATTTTGCGTTGGCAGGATCTATGGCAGCGACAGCCTCCGCGATTTCTGTGATGAAAGCAGGTGCCATTTTCAGAGAAAGCCAGAGATGTTCGTCAGTTGAATGGACGTGTCCATCGTGTTCGTCGTGTTTATCGTGGCTGTCGTGGCTGTCATGGCCATGGCCTTCGTGGTCATCGTGGTTGTCAGCTGTGTAGCAGTCTGCCAGCTCGTGGTTGTGTTCAAAGATTCCCATCATTTCAACCTGGATTCTGGTTTCTGAAGCCGAAGAAACCAGAGCATCTTCAATCCAGAATTCCGAGTCGCCGCCGGTAAAAATTATCAGGTCTGCGTCAGCAATTTCTACCATGTCAGCCACAGATGGCTGGTAGCTGTGCATGTCCATGCCGCTGTCGTTGATAAGCCGGAGACTGATGCCAGCAGGATTGCTACCAAGGATCTGACGTGTCCAGTCGTACTCAGCGAAAGCTGCACAGAGGATTTCTGTAGTCTGAGTGTTTTCGGGACGGGTGTCGGAATCTGTCGGTTTCTGTTGTATATTGTCGGCACCGCATCCTGAGGCAAGGATAAGCATCAGGGACATTGCGGCTGCCATAATTTTTTTCTTAATCATTATTTATCTGCCTTTCTCAGTGCAGCCGTTGCAGAGACCGAAAAGGAGAGTCTGACTCAGGTCTACGCTGAAATTGCTGGAGATTCTTATGTGATCCAGCAGTTTGTCGGACTGTGAGTCGCTCATGTGAATCAGTCTGCCGCAGCCTGTGCACTTCATGTGCATATGGTGGTGGCAATGCTGGCCGCCGATAATCTGGTAAGAAGCCTTGGAACCGCCGCCTCTGGCAAAACATTTTACAGTGCCGTCTTCCACCAGTTTGGGGATGAGACGGTAGATTGTGCTTCTGCCGGGGGCATTATCATAGTCCGGGTCAGCCTTCATTCCCTGGGCGATATCGTCAATTGTAAAAGCTTTGTCCGCGTGTTTACTGAGAAAATCTATTAAATCTGTTTTCTGATGAGTCTGGTAAGTAGCCATTTATCTTTTCTCCCCGAACATAAAATGAGAATTATTCTCAAATTATTATACACGAAATGGTCTGAAAGTCAAGAAAATGTATGTTATTCTACATCTCAAAAGGCCCGCTGATTATGTGACGGCAGACATGGATGTACTGACTGGCATCGGAACAGGCAGCCCATTTGATAAGAGAAATCTGTCCCCGATCCATTTCTATGCAGGTTATGGTATTGGGGTGGACGCAGGAACCGGTGTTGCAGTACCGCCAGCCTGGGCCGCCCGCGGCGGGCGGATCCGGCGGGTCTGCGCCCGGGACGGCGCCGCCGCCGCCGACGGCGCCCAG
>JAFSCP010000042.1 GCA_017436705.1 Bacillota bacterium | reverse complement strand
GAAAGTGAACATAACAGCAATTACCAGAAGCACTGTCATAAATTTTTTCATTTTCAGAATTCCTCCCTTTAAAAATTTTTTTGCTCATTTTGTAAGGTATGTGAAAATGGTCATAATCCCACAACTTACAATATGAAATAATTCCGTTCTAGTTTACCAAAAGGTCCGGACAATTGCAAGTGTTTTTTTCGTGAAAATCCTTGTTTTTTCAAGGTTTTTCCGCCGGTTTTTACCGTCACCGCAAAGGGTCTCTGTGACCTTTCTGTAATTAACTCCATTTTGAGGGCAAAAAGGTTACACAAAAAACAAAAAATATTTCAAAAATTTTTAAACTTTTTTCAAAAATGTCGTAACCCGTTGAAAACACTAGGTTTCAACGGGTCAACTTTTTTATTTCTTTATGTAATCGTCGATGTTTTCCGCAACACTTCCTGCTCCTGTATCAAATTTTTGTTTGAGTATACTGATATCAAGTTTCATTGCCGGTATTTCTTTACTTGCTTCCTGGTATCTTTCGTATGTACCAACATAACAGTCTTCAATGTGTTCAAGCCGCGGTACCACATTGTCCCGGAGACAAACTTCCACAGCAGTCAGTCTGCGGTTTGTTTCCTCTCCCGTCTTACGCAGTTCAGCAATGTCCATTTCAACATTGCTCATCCGGCATTCCAGATTATCTACACGCTCCTCAATCCGGTCCAGACGTTTTTCGATATGATCAAGCCGCACTTCTACTTTCGCCATACCCTGTTCCAGATTGCCGACGCGTTCTTCCAGGCGGTCAAAGCGCTTGTCCATGCGGTCTTCCATTTCCGCAAAGCGCTTGTCCATGCGGTTTTCCATAGAATCCAGCTGCATCTGCATCCGCCTGTCAATTCGCTGCTCCAGCATGTCAAATTTCCGGTCGAGTTTCTCATCCAGCTTTCTGTCAAGGACCTCGTCCAGCTTGGTCTCCAGTTTTTCATCAAGCTTCCTGTCCAGCATCTCTTCTATCGATGCCAGCAATTGTTCGTTGCTCATAGTCTTCCTCCTCTATTATAATTTTTTGTCCCATATATATTTATCACAACTTTCTGTTTAAATTATACAACTTGCGGTTTGCGACATCAAGAAAAAGCGTTCGACAATTTCCGACACCAACCGATGGCAAACAAAAAAATCCCCACGACTTTTGTCGTGAGGATTCTCTACTATACTATATATAACTATTCAGCTCCGCAGGGCTTACATCATGCCGCCCATTCCGCCCATGCCTGGTGCGCCGCCCATAGCTACCGGTGGCATTGGTTCTTTGATGTCTACAATACCTGCTTCTGTAGTCAGGAGCATTGCAGATGCGGATGCTGCGTTCTGAAGTGCGGAACGTGTAACCTTAGCAGGGTCAACGATACCTGCTGCAACCATGTCAACATATTCTTCAGTTGCTGCGTTGAGACCTGTACCAACAGCGCTCTTCTTAACTTCTGCAACAACTACGCTGCCTTCAAGACCTGCGTTTTCTGCAATCTGTCTTACTGGTTCTTCAAGGGCTCTCTTGATGATTGCTGCGCCTGTCTTTACATCTCCTTCGAGTGTTTCAACGTAAGCTGCTACTGCAGGGATTGTGTTCACAAGAGCAACACCACCGCCGGAGACGATACCTTCTTCAACTGCAGCCTTAGTTGCGTTGAGAGCGTCTTCGATTCTCAGCTTTCTTTCCTTAAGTTCAGTTTCTGTAGCTGCACCGACTTTGATAACTGCCACGCCACCGCTGAGTTTAGCAAGTCTTTCCTGAAGCTTTTCCTTGTCGAATTCGGAAGTGGAGTCTTCAATCTGCATCCTGATGCTGCCGATTCTTGCCTGAACGTCTTCCTTGGAGCCTGCGCCTGCAACGATAACTGTATTGTCCTTGTCAACCTTGACTGTTGCCGCTGTGCCGAGCATATCTAATGTAGCTTCCTTGAGTTCATAGCCAAGGTCGGATGCGAGAACTGTACCACCTGTGAGAACTGCGATATCTTCAAGCATTGCCTTTCTTCTTTCGCCGTAGCCAGGTGCCTTTACAGCAACTACGTCTACCACGCCTCTCAGCTTGTTTACTACTAATGTAGCGAGAGCTTCACCTTCAACATCTTCTGCGATAATGAGCATCTTGCGGCCCATCTGCATAACCTGTTCGAGGATAGGAATAAGTTCCTGGATGCTTGTAACTTTTTTGTCAGTAATGAGGATAAGTGGGTTTTCCATTACAGCTTCCATTTTTTCAGTGTCGGAAACCATGTATGCGGAAAGGTATCCTCTGTCGAACTGCATACCTTCAACTACGTCGAGAGTTGTGCCGAGGCTCTTGGATTCTTCAACAGTGATAACGCCGTCCTTGCCTACCTTTTCCATTGCTTCAGCGATGAGGTCGCCGATCTTAGGGTCTGCTGCGGAAACTGCTGCAACCTGAGCGATTGCTTCCTTGGATTCCACCTTGTGTGCAAGCTTGGCAATTTCTTCAACTGCCACATCAACTGCACCCTGGATACCCTTCTTGAGTTCCATTGGGTTAGCGCCTGCTGCAACGTTCTTGAAACCTTCTCTTACAATAATCTGTGCAAGAAGAGTTGCTGTAGTAGTACCGTCACCTGCAACGTCGTTTGTCTTGGAAGCTACTTCCTTGACAACCTGCGCACCCATGTTTTCAGTTGCATCTTCAAGTTCGATTTCTCTTGCGATGGAAACACCGTCATTTGTAATCAGTGGTGTGCCGAAGCTCTTATTGATTAAAACATTACGGCCCTTAGGTCCTAATGTGATTTTTACTGTGTCTGCTAATTTGTCAACGCCTGCCTGAAGTTTACGTCTTACTTCTTCTCCGTAGAAAATATCTTTTGCCATTTCTTAAATCCCCCTGTATTATTCGATTACTGCCAGAATATCGCTCTGGTGCATAATAGTGTATTCTTCTCCCTGATATTTTACATCAGTTCCTGCGTACTTGCCGAAAACAACTCTGTCACCCACCTTGAGTTCCATAACTTCGTCCTTTGTTCCAGGACCCACTGCAACTACTTCTGCAACCTGCGGAGTTTCCTTGGCTGCGCTTGTAAGGATAAGGCCGCCTGAAGTCTTTTCTTCAGCTTCTACCTTTTTAATAACTACTCTGTCACCTAATGGTTTGATTCCGATCATTTAACAATACCTCCGTCTAGTAATTTATGTTTTTCAGCGTACTGTTATACGCCATTCTTTACCGCGTTTTTAGCACTCTTTACGTTTGAGTGCTAACATGATTTATTATACCTATGTGCCCGCACAAAGTCAATAGGATATTATGTCGTTTTGTGTCTGTTTCAGTGAAAATTGGGTGAAACAATTTACTCGTCCAGACCTCTTATATAATAGAAAAGATACTGCTGCGCTATGCCTCCGTTTTCGCCGAAATTCTCACGCGCATACGCACTCATAGCCTTCACGTCTTTTTCGTCAATTTCATATAAACGATTCATAACCCTGCGCACCCACACATCAATAGGGAAAGCGTCAAGCCGCGCCAGTCCAAAGAGTGCAATGCAGCTCGCCACCTTAGGGCCTACGCCCTGAAACTGGCGCAGATACTCACAGGCTTCATCAGGAGTTGCTGCTGCACCAAGTTCCGCCGAAACAGTTTCCATACCGCCCTTTGCCAGCACCTGACGGGCAGTTTCAATAAGGTACGGCGCCCTGTAGCCCAGTCTGACAGGAGCCAGATCGTCTGCTGTCAGAGAGGCCATCACCTCAGGCGAAGGAATATTATAATATTCTGCGCCATCATACTCGCCGGCCTTTTCACCGAAAAGTCTGCAGAGATTTTCGATGCAGCCTTTGATTCTGGGTATATTGTTATTCTGCGATATGATAAAAGATACTATAGTTTCCCAGAGATCCTGCCTGAGTATTCTGATACCCGTACCGGTTTCAATGGCCTTTGCCATAACAGGGTCTCCTTCTGCCAGAATATCCTTCACTGCGCCGTAGTCACGGGCCATGTCCAGATAATCATACCAAATATTATTGAAGTCTTCTTCACAGCAGCCGTCAATTTCAAGCTGATGGATGCCATCCTCTGAGCTGCTGACCTGCATGTTTACCACACGCCCGAAAGCAATACCTGTATAACTGCCGTTGTCCTGCCGTGTCCAGCGGAAACACTGTCCGCAGTCAAAGATATGGTCCAGGTCAAAATCTTTTATTCCTTTATATATGTACTTTGCCACCGTTCAGCCCTCCTAATTCACACCGCGCACTTCCACGTCTACTCTGGCTACATTGAATGCAGTCATTTCTTCGATGATGTTGTTCAGCCTTTCCTGAAATTTCTGTGCAGACTCCCAGATTGGGAAGCCTCTGCGTATTTTTACGGAGACATTGAGTTCGTACGCCTCCGGTGAGTTATCCTGGACAATGTATATCACCCTGCCGATTTCAGGCATCTGGGAAGCTACGCAGGTAACTATATCATCTATTACCTTTTCATCAAGGAAATACTCGCCCATATAGCTGTAGGTCGGACGCACCACCGTACGTTCGGATCCTGCCCCCTGGTCCTTGCCGCGGAAAAATCTCAGCGGGTCCATGAAGTAGCCCGCAAAGCTTCTCTTAAGCTGCATGGACGGCGCAGGAATTACATGCTTGCCAAGATTGTCCCTCTGGACTCTGGCCATGGCTCTTTCTTCAGGAGTGGTTATATCCTCAATTCGGATTCTGCGGAGAGAATCTGCAGGAAGCGCAGGCAGACCAAGTCTGTCAATAATCTTATCCACCATACCGTCACTGGTGCCAAGCACAAGGATGCTGGCAGGATTTTTTTCTTTGATAGCGCTGACCACTTTGTAGCGGATTTCATCATTGGAAAACAGTGCTGTTTTAACCGCGCCTATTTTAGTTTCAACACGCTTGGCCGAAACACCTTCCACCACAGTGCTTTTGTATATAAAAAGTCCGTCATCAATGATTGCTTCTATATTGTATTTTTTGCAGAGGTTCATGGCATGGAAACTCTTTCCTGTACCGCTTTTTCCTACCAGTGTATATACATCCATGTACTGCTTTCCTTTCGGTTTTCCCTAATTTTTATGTTTTTTCACTTTACTATTATACATTATTCTGCTATAATTGTCTCACGAAAGATATATCTTTTTTAACAGGAGGATTAAAAATGGCTTATAAAATTACAGACGCTTGCATCGCTTGTGGCGCATGTGCAGCAGAATGTCCAGTTGAAGCTATCTCTGAAGGCGAAGGCATCTATGTTATCGACGCTGATGCTTGCATCGACTGCGGTTCCTGCGCAGACGCTTGCCCAGTAGACGCTCCAGTTGAAGCTTAATTGAAACTTACTTAGTAAAAAAATAACCGGCCATATGGTCGGTTGTTTTTTTATGCTTTTTTTCCAAATTACATATCCTGCATGTAATATGCCAGAGCGTGCAGGCTGTCGCTGAGATGTACATTTTCGACAACCACATCTTCCGGTAACTCCAGGTCCACCGTTGTGAAATTCCATATAGCCTTTACACCGGCGTCAACTGCAGTTTCCGCCACCAGCTGAGCTTTTTCAGCAGGAACAGTAATTACTGCAATGTCGATATTTTCATCCCTGATAAAAGTTGAAAGGTTAGCACATGTAAGCACCTGCGCATTTTCAAATTCAACATCACGGATAATCTGCTTCACATCAAAAATTCCGGAAATATGGAAATTACCTTCGTTCTTTTTAATGTAGTTTGCCATTGCCTGACCCAGTCTGCCGTAACCAACAATTACAATCTTGTACTGTTTGTCAAGACCGAGGATTGCGCCGATTTCGTCATATAGATATTTTACGCTGTATCCATAGCCCTGCTGGCCAAAACCACCGAAATTATTCAGGTCCTGACGAATCTGGGATGCCGTATAACCTATAAGCTGGCTTAAATCTTTGGAAGAAATCTTTTCGATTCCTTTTTTGTGCAGTTCGCCCAGGTATCTTCTGTATCTAGGTAATCTTTTGATTACAGCTTTTGAAATCTGTTTTTCTTTCGAATTACCTGTATTCATAATTATTTATTTTCCTCTACGTATCTTACCAGGTCACCAACAGTCTGGAACTTTTCAGCATCTTCGTCAGGAATTTCGATTCCGTATTCATCTTCGATTGCCATGATGATTTCAACTGCATCGAGAGAGTCTGCAGAAAGATCCTTCATTAAGTTAGTATCCATTGTTACTTCGCTTTCATCTACCTGAAGCTGTTCAACGATAATGTCTTTAATTTTATCAAAAATCATATTATTGTCCTCCATTTGGTTCATAACAGTTATAGTAAACTATGGTTAATTATAATTAACTTTTTTTCTCATTGCAAGAGAAAATTTTAACATTAACATGTAGATTGTGTGAAATATTCTTCGTAAACTTCTTCCAGCTTCTTTGCCAGTTCTTCGTGGCGTGTACTCAGCTTGGCAAGGAGTTCGTAATCATTCATGTTTTCCTCAGCACACATCTGCGCTTCGATATCTGCACTTTCCTCTTCAAGAGCTGCAATTTCCTCTTCAAGTCTGGCAACAAGTCTGGCTTTACGGCGTTCTTCCGCTTCGCGCTGCTTGTTGAGAGTACGCAGCTGGGCCGCGGAAAGGTTTTCCGCGGGTGCGGCGGACTGGTTCATGGCCTGATCAAAGTCCGCCGAGGTGGCGCCCTTGGCGCCGCCGCCCAGCTGCTCTGTCAGGTATTTTTTCGCAGACTGAATCTGTTCTTTCTTTTCCAGATAGTAATCGTACTTGCCCAGATATTCCCTTATTCCGTCGTGCTCCAGTTCCAGGATTCTGGTCGGAATTCTCTGCAGGAAATAACGGTCGTGGGAAACTACGATGACCGTACCCGGGAATTCCAGAAGAGCTTCTTCAAATACTTCTTTGGAATCGATGTCCAGATGGTTTGTCGGTTCGTCCAAAATAAGAGTATTTGCCCCCGAAAGCATCATCTTCACCAATGAAAGTCTTGCTTTCTCGCCGCCGGAGAGGCTTCCCACCGGCAGGAACACATCATCCCCGTGGAAAAGAAATCTTCCCAGAATATTTCTCATCTCAGTGTCTGTATATAATCTGTATGATTCTTTCAGTTCTTCAAGAACTGTATTATTGTTATTCAGAAGCTGCTGTCCCTGGTCGTAATAACCAAAAGCTACGTTATGGCCGATTTTCAGCCTTCCTTCTGTCGGGTTCAGCTCGCCAAGCAGCGTTCTGAGCAGGGTTGTCTTGCCCACACCGTTAGGTCCCACGATACAGATGCGCTCACCGCGCTTGATATCCAGGTCAACATTTCTGAAAAGTTCTTTTTTGTTTGAGCCCCAGCCGAAGTCCTTGGCCAGTCCTTCCGCAAAGATAACATCGTTGCCGGACTGGAAGTTCTGTCTGAAGTGAATCTTCATTTTTCCCATTTCAGATTCAGGTCGCTCAAGACGTTCTATGTGCTCCAGCCGCTTTTCGCGGGACTGGGCACGCTTAGCCAGAAGTTCTGTTCCGTGCTGCTTGAAGCGGCGGATCATTTCTTCCTGGCGGGCGATTTCTTTCTGCTGGTTATTATATGCGCGCAGTTCAGCTTCTCTTCTCTGAGCTTTCTTTGCCGCAAAGGCCGTATAGTTTCCGTCGTAACAGTAAACCTTGTGGTTTTCCACCTCAAAGATTCTGTTCACTGTCTGGTCCAGGAAATAACGGTCGTGGGAAACAATCATTATGGTTCCCTTGTATGAGCTGAGATACTGTTCCAGCCACTTGAGAGTTCCGATGTCCAGATGGTTGGTCGGTTCGTCAAGAAGCAGGATGTCCGGTTTTTCAAGCAAAAGTGCCGCCAGAGCCAGTCTGGTTCTTTCGCCCCCTGACAAAGTTGAAATCTTCTTATTATATGTGTCCGGCCCGAATGCCATGGAGCTTAGTATCCCCGTAATTTCGGATTTGTATGTGTAGCCGCCTTTAGCGTCATACTCCTGCTGCAGAGCATCCAGCCTGTGTATGAGTTTTTCATCATGTGGGTTGGCAGCCACCATATCGGAGGTTTTGTGGATTTCCTCTTCAATCCTGTGGATATCAGTAAAAATATCGTCAATAGCTTCAATTACCGTATGGTCCTTGAAGAAATTATCACGCTGCTTCAGGTAGCCGACGCGGGTATTTGCGGACACAAAAAACTCCCCTTCATCCACGCTGAGCTCACCAGTCAGCATGTTGAGAAGGGTTGTCTTGCCGGCTCCGTTTCTGCCCACGATGCCGACTCTGTCGCCGGCATTGACATGGAAACTTGCCTTTTCTATGATAACGTCCGTCCCGTATATTTTTGCTAAGTTATTGGCTGATAAAATAATCATTGTTTTTCAGTTGGCTGGTGCCTGCTGCACTTACAGCGGCAGGCTCGGACTTGCATCCAGATCCAGGCCGTCAGTTTCTCCATTTTTGTATTTATAGTATGCCGCACATGCAACCATAGCACCATTGTCAGTGCAAAGTGCAGGGTGCGGTCTGTAAAGCTGGATACCTTCCTTTTCACAAAGTTCAGCCAGCTTTTCTCTCAGTCTTGAGTTTGCAGCAACACCGCCTGCAAGGGCCAGTTTCTTCATTCCGCTGGCCTTGACAGCTTCCACTGCCTTTTCTGTGATAACATCCATAACAGCTTCCTGGAAACTTGCCGCAACGTCGGCGCGGTTAATTTCCCTACCCGCCTGTTTTTCGGTGTTGATATAGTTGAGCACCGCAGTCTTCAGGCCGCTGAAGCTGAAATCGTAACTGTCTTTTTCAAGGTAAACACGTTTGAAATGAATTGCTTCAGGATTACCTTCCTTTGCAATCTTGTCAATCTTAGGACCGCCCGGATAACCAAGTCCCAGAACTCTGGCAACTTTGTCATAAGCTTCGCCCACAGCGTCGTCACGTGTTCCCCCAAGAATTTCACACTTGTTGTACTCACTTACTTTGACAATTTCAGTGTGTCCGCCGCTTGTGATAAGGGCCATGAAAGGCGGCTCAAGCTCTGGATACTCAATAAAGTTGGCGCTGATATGGCTCATGAGATGATGTGCCCCTACCAGCGGAATATCCTTGGCAAAAGCCAGCGCCTTGGCTGTGGAAACGCCCATGAGAAGAGCACCCACCAGACCGGGACCGTGAGTTACGCCGATTAAATCTATGTCGTCCAGAGTAACGCCCGCCTCTTCAAGAGACTGGTCCAGTACTCCGTTGATGTTTTCGAGATGGTGACGGGAAGCGATTTCAGGAACCACGCCTCCGTAATTTTTGAAAATGTCAATTTGGGATGAAATCACATTGCTGAGCACAGTTCTGCCGTCAGCAAGAATTGCGATGGCTGTTTCATCACAGCTTGTTTCAATACCCATTGTAAGGAATTTTCCGTCTTTCAAAATCTGACCTCTTTCTCCGCTTAACGCCACATAATTATAGCGTCTTCGCCGTTATCTTCGTAATAGCCTTTGCGCAGGCCGGCTTCTTTAAAACCGAACCCCTCATAAAGCTTGATTGCACCCTCGTTTCCCGCACGGACTTCAAGGGTATGGTGCTCCACGCCTGCACGCTCTGTCACTCTGAACAGAGTTTCCAGAAGCGCGCTCGCAATATGTTTGCGTCTGTGTGCCGGTGAAACCGCCACATTGGTTATGTGACCCTCGTCAACAATTTTCCAGATTCCCACATAACCGACAATTTCGCCTTCAATTTCTGCAACCAGGTAGAGTGCCCGGTTGTTTTCCACTATATCGTATTTAAGCGATTCGTAGGACCATGGCGTCGCAAAGCACTGTTTTTCCAGTTCTTCAATAGCCAGAATGTCCTTTTCCTCGCCGCGTCTTATAATCATATCTGCCATTTTACCGCCGCTCCTATTCCTGCTTCGGACCTTTGCAGATTGGCAGTTCTCCCGCCTCCAGCTTCTGCTCAGCTTCAGCCTTACGCATGTATTCCGGCAGCAGTTCTTCTACGCTTACTGTGCAGTTTTCAAAGCCCACTGCTTCAATCTGCGCCCATGCCCACTTACCAACAGCAGCAGCGTCCTGATAGCGGAAAGCTTCTCCTGCATAAGCGAATCTTTCTTCATGTTCTGCCAGTGCTTCTTCAATTTTTGCAGCATAGGCATCCACACCGTCGCCCAGGAAAAGCACGTCCCTGCCTTCAGGCAGCACTTTTTCGGTGATTGCCTGAAGCACATCGGTCAGCATGTAAGGACCAGCTTCCATGTAACCTTCCACCATGCCGTAAACCTGTCCGCGGCGGGCATTAAGTATAGCGCAGGAAACTACCTGACGGCCGGATTCCATGCCGGCCTCTTTCGCTTCCTGCACCTGTGATTTAAAAGTAAAAGCATCCAGCGTCGGCACAGCAATGCAGCGGATTCCAAAAGCCTGAGCAAGCGCTCTGGCTGTGGACACACCGATTCTGATACCTGTGAAAGAGCCCGGACCCACTGATGGTGCGATTACACTGATATCGCTCCTTGCGATGCCAGCTTCTTCAATTACTTGTCCCACCATGGGAATCAGATCCTTAAGGTGGCTCAGATTGTTTCTCGAATCAGCAAAAGCCTTCACCTGGCCGTCCTGGCCGATAATTGCCGCTGATCCGTAAGGTCCTGTTGTTTCAATGGCTAAAATGTACATTGATAAATTCTCTCTCCTTCTTTTTCTCCGTACTGGATGTAGATGTATTTGGTGTCCTCAGGGAGGATTTCTTCTATAAGGTCCGCCCACTCAATGAGGCACACACCCTGACCGTAAAAATACTCCTCTGCGCCTATATTGAACATTTCTTCAGGGTCGCAGACGCGGTATACGTCGAAGTGATACAGCGGCAGCCTGCCGTCATGATACTCTTTGACGATGGTGAAAGTCGGGCTGTTTACCCTCTGCTGCACACCAAGGCCGCGGGCGATGTAGCCGGACAAAGTAGTTTTGCCTGTGCCCAGGTCGCCGATGAGGGCGATAACATCTCCGGGCTGGAGGCTTTCTGCCAGCTTCACACCGAAGTCACATGTCTCTTCTTCATTATTTATTTTTACGGTTCTTAAAATTTCCATCTTTACCTCGCAAGTCCGCCCCGCAGATTATCTGTGCAGGAACGGTGAAATTCTCTTATATACAAAGAATGTGATGATGCTGTTGATGCCTGCTTTCACCGCATTGAATGCCAGAATGAAAGGCATCAGGCTCATAACCACTTCTCTGGTTGTACCCATAAAGAGCGGCGTGATAATCAGGTTTGCGCAGAACATGGTTGCAGTCATTGCAAGGGTTCCGCATACGAGGCCGATTATTGCGCTCTTCTTGGTCTTGTTTCTTCTGTAGATTGTACCTGCCACACATGTAAGTACGCTTGTTGCAATGATGTGCATGATGATGCCGTAGGCACCGCTCTGCGCGCTTACGGTCAGTCCCTGAAGCAGTGAAGTTACTACAGTGAGCAGAATGCCGGCAGCTGGTCCGAAAGCAAATGTTCCGATTAAAATAGGTACATCCGCCGGGTCATATTCCAGGAATGCTACCATAGGGAAAATCGGGAAGTGGATCAGCGCCACCAATACAATTGAGATGGCTACCAGCATGGCCATTTTAGCCAGTTTTGTTGTTTTTGTCTGTGTGTTTGTCATAACATATTCCTCACTTTCTTATCGCAGGAATCTGTCAGGAAAAATGAGAGCCCTGATAAAAATCAAGGCTCAAAAGTTACACGTAAAATACTTCTTTGCATCGTAAATTCACGATGCCGCTGTATCGTGTTTCTCCCATCCGGACTATAACCGTCGGTTCTGGAATTTCGCCAGATCGGCGCCCCGTGCTTACGCCCGGTGCGTTCGCGGACTGTACCGCCGGTGAGGAATTTCACCCCGCCCTGAAACAGATTTCGTTTATACGTTAAATATTATATTCGCCGGAGCTGAGTTTGTAAATAGCTTCAGCATAAATTTTTGTCATTTGTTCAAAACGTTCGATGGTCACACACTCATTTTTCTGGTGCATAAGATCTTCGTCACCAGGGAAAAGTGCTCCGTAAGCAATGATGTTAGGAGTACTGCGTGCATAAGTGCCGCCGCCGATGACCAGAGGTTTTGATTCAGTGTCACCGGTATGTTTCTGGTAAATATCCATGAGAAGTTTCACCATAGGGCTGTCCACTTCGCGGAAAATAGGTGCTTTGTGTTCTGTACGGATAAGACCGATTTCGTATCTGTCCAGAGTTTCAGCGATTTTTTCCAGAACTTCTTCGCCGTCTGCAGTAACCGGATATCTGATGTTGATTACCAGCTTGCCCGCTTCAGAGTCGAGTTCAACCATGCCAACGTTGAATACCAGTCTGCCGGAAGGCTCGTCACTGATATCCACACCTAAGTTCTCACCATGGAGATTGAAACCGATGTGATCGTTGTAGAACTGAATGAAATCATTATGGTCTTCGTTGACAAAGTTCAGTCTGCCAAGAAGCTGCATCATAACAGAAATTGCATTGAGTCCCTTCCACGGAGTCGCGCCGTGGGCAGAAACTCCTGATGTTGTGATTTCAAGAGATTTGCCTACACCCTTTACATTAACCTTGTAGCCGGTTTCTTCTTTATACATGCGGACGATTTCCCGGATTTTATCGTAATCGCCATCCTGACCGCTTCTTACCACCGCACGGCAGCTGTCTGCCACGCTGTTAGGGGCAGTTCCGCCCTGAAGAGAGCGGAGTTCAAGGCCTTTGGCTGACGCAGATGATGCTGAGAATTTCTTCGCAAGACCGAATACAAGCATGCCCTTTTCACCGTTGATTACCGGGAAGTCAGCGTCAGGTGTAAACCCAAAGTCCGGTCTTTCCACATGGTCGAAGTAGTACTTCATGCCCTTCCAGCCTGTTTCTTCGTCAAGACCCAGAATCAGTCTGATAGTGCACTCAGGCTGGTAGCCTGCTTCTTTCAGCGCCTTCATGGCATAAAGACATGAGATTACAGGACCTTTGTTGTCCGTGGTTCCGCGGCCGTAAATCTTTCCGTCCGCCACTTCGCCCCCGTAAGGGTCGAAGTCCCAGCCGCTGCCGGCAGGAACCACGTCCAGATGGCCGAGGATTGCCATCACCTTATCGCCTTTTCCTTTAAAGTCAATATGACCGCCATAGTTATCAACATTTTTTACTTCAAAGCCCATCTTTTCACCCATGGCCAGTACTTTCATCAATGATTCATGTACACCCATGCCAAAAGGATAAACTTCTCCGTCTTTGCCCAAAAATTTTTCGCCCCCCTCGCTATTCGAGCGAATAACGTCCTGGAGAGCGAAGATCATTTCCTCTTTATTTATTTCGAGATATTTTTCGTAGTCCATTATTAACGAACTGATTCTACAGCCTTGATTTCAGGGTAAGCTTCCTTAAGGATTCTTTCTACAACTCCCTTGATAGTCATCTGTGCGCCTGGGCAACCTGCGCAGTGACCCTGAAGTCTTACCAGTACAGTGTTATCTTCTGTAAGCTCAACGAATTCGATGTCGCCGCCGTCTCTCTGAAGATAAGGTCTGATCTGTTCAAGTGCGTCTTTGATTTTCTGTTCCATACTTCCAAACTTCCTTTCTTTGTATTTTTTCTTCTTTTATTCTACTACATATGCAGGCATTTCCATACCGCCTGAAATGTGGTTTATCGTAATAGTCTTGGTCGGTTCATTGCTGCCGCCGTAGTTGATTGTACCGGATGCGCCCTGGAAATCCTCAATTGCAGCCAGCGCTGCCCTGATATGAGTTCCGTCAGGTACACCTTCTTCAACAGCCTTATACCATATATCTCTTACAGCCTTGGCTTCTGCCTCGGTTTTTGCAGCAGTCATTGCCTCATTCACATCTCCTGACTGAAGACCATTGTAAGCATCCTCAATCGCTCTGATTGCCAGCATGTACGCGTCAAAGGCTGCTGCTGTTCTTCCTGCAGGAACCGCATCTGCACCGTACTTCACCGCATAGGCATTGAGGAATTCTGTGGACAGACCTGCAGACAGAGCCTGCGCCTGTTCTCCGCAGAATGCAACATTAAGCTTATCATTCTGCTTTACGAATTTAATGAATGCCTCATCATTCCAGTTTCTTGGTCCCAGGAAAAGTACATGAGTAAGGTTCTTGTCAATGCATTGTTCCATAAAAGCCTGAGCTCTCTGCGGTGAGAACGCAAGGAATACTGCTTTGGCACCGGAGTTTCTGATCTGTTCGATAGTATCGCTGAAATCAGTTGTATCATCCATTACCACGAAACTTCCCACAGCACTCTTGCTGTTTCCGGTAAGTTTCTTGATTCTGTTGGTAAACCTCTTGAAAGTTGCCGTTGCAGTATCATGCTGGTAAATGCCAACCGTTGCAACCACATCTCTGTGCTGGTTTTCAAAAGCAAAGTCAGCCAGAGCATCCCCCTGTCTTGTTTCAGTATAGGTGGCACTGAAATAGTAAGGATTGTTGATTGTAATCAGCGGATTTGTACTGGAAATTGTAATTGCAGGAGTGTTTGATGCCTTGATATAGTCGCTGGCAATGAGTGTCAGCGTTTCGCCGTAGCTTCCCAGAACCATATCAGGTGAATTGGACATAAGCTCTGTAATTGCAGTTTCAGCATCGTACATGTTGGACTTGTTGTCAGCATACACCAGTTCAATTTTCTTTCCCAGCACTTCAGGATGAAGTTCATGAGCCAGTTCAATACCCATTATTTCTTCCTTGCCCTGTGCTTTATTTTCACCGCTCAGCGGTTCATATATGCCTATCTTTATTGTTTTTTCTTTTGCTATCTGGTTTTCAGAGAAAAAGGCATTTTTGAAATTATTAAAAGTAGTACAGCCTGTGAGACCTGTCAGCATCGCTGCAATAAGTACAAGGCACGTAACTATTTTTAAAGATTTTCTCATAGTGTCCCCCTAAGTTTCTAATATGTTTATTCGCCCAGGTAAGCCTTCTTCACTCTTTCATCATTCATAAGATCCTTGCCCTTACCTGACATAGTTATTATACCAGTTTCCATGACGTATGCATAGTCCGAAATTTCAAGAGCAGCCTTAGCATTTTGTTCAATAAGCAGTACATTCACGCCTGCTTCCTTGATTTGCTTGATGATTGCAAAAATATCCTTGATTACCAGAGGTGCAAGACCCAGTGAAGGTTCGTCAAGCATGAGAAGTTTTGGCTTGGACATGAGGGCTCTTCCAACGGCCAGCATCTGCTGTTCACCGCCGGAAAGAGTGCCTGCCAGCTGCCATTCTCTTTCCTTCATTCTTGGGAAAAGTTCGTAAACCCATTCCTTATCCTTCTGGATTCCTTCCTTGTCGTTTCTCAGGTAAGCACCGATTCTCAGGTTTTCTTCAACTGTAAGGTCAGGGAAAACTCTTCTGCCTTCAGGACAGAGCACGATACCTTCCTTTACTACATGACGAGTCGCCAGATTTGTGATATCTTTTCCGTTCCATTCGATGGTACCGCTTGTCTTGTTAACCAGACCCATGATGGACTTGAGTGTTGTGGATTTACCTGCGCCGTTGGCACCGATAAGTGAAATAATCTGTCCGTCAGCTACTTCCAGGTTAATTCCTCTGAGGGCGTGAATACCGCCGTAATGTACATGTAATTCTTTGATTGTCAACATTAGTCATCCACCCCCAAATATGCTTCAATAACTCTAGGGTTATTCTGAATTTCTTCCGGATTGCCTTCTGCGATAAGTGCACCGTAGTCCAGCACGTAAATTCTGTCGCAGATACCCATGATAACCTGCATATGATGCTCAATCATAAGCACAGACAGGTCAAACTGTTCTCTGATTTTACCCACCAGGTGCATCAGCTCATCAGATTCCTGCGGATTCATACCTGCAGCAGGCTCATCCAGAAGGAGAAGCTGAGGCTTGGTCGCCAGAGCTCTTGCAATTTCAAGGTGTCTCTGCTTACCGTATGGAAGGGAAGTTGCAAGGTCATCCTTATTGCCTTCGAGGCCGAACATTCTGAGAAGGTCCATGGCTTCTTCACGCATCTTTGCTTCTTCTGCAGCATTGAATCTCAGAGCAGAGCCGAAAACGCCCGCCTTCATATTCATGTGCATTGCAACCAGTACGTTTTCAAGTACAGTCATGCCCTTGAATAATCTGATATTCTGGAAAGTTCTTGCGATACCTTTTTTAGTGATTTTATCAGGTGTAAGCACAGTCTTGCCTGTGTACTTGCCTGCGTTTTCGCCTTTATACTGAGCTTTCATCTTGCCCTGCGGATGGTTTTCTGCGATTACAGAACCATTGAGTTCAACCATTCCGTTAGTCGGAGCATATACGCCTGTGATAACGTTGAAGGCTGTGGTCTTGCCGGCACCGTTAGGTCCGATGAGACCGATGATTTCACCTTTGTTAACTTCAAGGCTGAGATTGTTGACAGCAACTACGCCGCCGAACTGCATTGTAATGTCGGAAACACGTAATACATTTTCTTTATTCATTTTACTGTGCCTCCTTTACTTTCTTTGTGTTCTTTTTATGTTTTTTAGCTGAAAATTTTGCTTTTATCTTGCCTGGAATGCCTGCAATTCTCGCTGGAAGCGTTCTGAAGAAATTAAACAGACCATCCCAGGAGAATTCTTTTGTACCCATGATACCTCTGCTGTAGAAAAGCACGATACCCATGATAACAACTGCGAAAACAACCTTTCTGAAACCAGGAGTCATGAAATCAGCTTCAATTCCCAGAAATTCACCTTTATCAAGACCTCTGAGCCACCATTCGGAACATGCAATGAAAAGATATGAGCCGATGATAGAACCTGTAACAGAACCGATACCGCCGATTACAACGATGAGCAGAATTTCGTAAGTCATGTTGGAAGTGAACGGTGATGCGTTTATATTGTTCTGGAACATTGCCAGCAGCGCTCCGCCTACTCCTGCAAAGAAAGAGGAGATAACGAAGCTGAGTTCTTTATGTTTAAACAGGTTTACACCCATTGCTTCTGCAGCGATTTCATCATCTCTGATGGACTTGAAAGCACGTCCGTAGGATGAATTTATAAGCATCACAATAAATGCAATGCACACGCCTGCAACCAGAACAGGGAAAATTGATGAGTCATATGACGCAAACTTTCTCAGTACGTTGGAACCGTTTGTCACAGGGCCCAGGCCTTCCCACTGGAAAAATGATCTGATGATTTCTGCAAATCCAAGTGTAGCAATTGCCAGGTAGTCACTCTTAAGTCTCAGTACAGGAATACCGATAAGGAACGCAATACCAGCTGTAAGCAGTCCCGCAAAAATCATAAGCAGAATAATTCCGAGATAATAACCGATTGCTCCGCCGAAAGCATCTGCTCCGCCCATCATATCCTGAAGCATGTGAGGAAGAGAGAAATGGATCAATCCGCCGCCTTCATAGTACTGGTAAACAGTAGTTCTGTCTTCAGGAGCGATTGCGAATACAGCATATGCGTATGCGCCGATAAGCATGAAGCCGGCCTGGCCCAGGGAGAAAAGTCCTGTGAAGCCGTTAAGCAGGTTCATTGAAACTGCAACAAGCGCGTAGATTGTACCTTTTTCAAGGCATGTCATCAGGTTGTTCCAGCTTGATGTAGGTTTGATAACTATGTCGAGAACATATACAAGTACCAGCAGCGCTGCCAGAGCGATGAAGCTGAGTACCATATTTCTCTTATTGGAGCTGCCGTTAATTCTTTCTGTCATTTCGCCACCTCCTATACCTTGTCGATGTTCTTTTCACCGAAAAGACCTGTTGGCTTAACCATAAGGATTACGATGAGGAGAACGAAAGTGAAAGCATCGGAGAATGTAGTAAGTCCAAGACCTTTGATGATGTTTTCACAGATACCGATAACGAATGCTCCCACTACTGCGCCAGGGATTGAACCGATGCCGCCGAATACAGCTGCAACGAAAGCCTTCAGACCAGGCATTGAACCTGATGTAGGCATGATTCCTGTATAGTTGGAGAAGTAAAGAATTGAACCTACTGCTGCAAGGAATGAACCGATGATGAAAGTAACTGTGATTACTTTGTTGATATCGATACCCATCAGCGCAGATGTTTCAAAGTCACGGGATACAGCTCTCATGGCCATACCGATTTTAGTACGCTTGATCAGTAAAACAAGTGCAATAACAAGAACTATTGTCAGCACAGGTGTGATAAGTGTAACCATCTTGGTGCTTGCGCCCATGATAGTAATATTTTTCTGCAGCCATTCAATTGTAGGGTATGTACGTGTAAGTCCGCCTGTAACGTAAAGTGCCATGTTCTGCAGGAAGTATGATACCCCGATAGCAGAAATCATGATAGACATTCGCGGTGCCTGTCTCAGCGGTCTGTATGCAACTCTTTCAATTGTGCAGCCCAGTACAACTGTGATAATGAGCACCAGAATCACAGACATCCAGAGCGGCAGTGCTGTAGCCATGTAGACCATAATAAGACCTGCAATCATAAACATATCACCGTGTGCGAAGTTGATCAGTCTCAGAATACCATAAACCATTGTATAACCAATGGCTATAAGCGCAAACTGTCCGCCCACGGAAATGCCCGCCAGGATATATGGCAACCATTTAACAACTAATTCCATGTTAAACCTCCAAAAATAATTTATTATTCCAGTACGAAAATATCGCTGTTTTTTAAAAAAACCACCGGGAAATCCCCGTCTTGCCCCACCAATGACCAGAAACGTGGTTCCCTTAAAATACAACGATAAGCGGGAGACATAACGCTCCCGCTTTCGCTGAATTTTTTATGTTTGATGCTTAATGTTATACAAACAAATTATTTAATGCTCTGAGCAGCTACGAATTCCCATGCACCTGTTTCAGTGTTGCACTTCTTAACGTAAGCAGTATCTCTTACAGCATCTCCATTTTCGCCGAATACTACCTGACCGCAAACGCCTTCGTATGTAACGTCAGGAAGAACAGCAAGAACGTCAGCAACGTCTGTGGAGCCAGCAGCCTTGATTGCTTCAAGAGCAACGTAGTAAGCATCATAACCCATTGCAGTTACAGCTGCGAGGTCAGTGTTACCACCGTTGTTTTCAAGCATCTTGGAATCAGCTTCCATCCAAGCCTTGATGCCGTTATCGAATTCTGGGTTACCACCTTCCTGATAGAAAGTAGTTACAACAACTTCTACGTCCTTGCCCTGAGCAGCGCCTGTGATAACGTTGGAGTCCCAAGTGTCGCCTGCGAGCATTGGCATACCTAAGTTCTGAGCAGCAGCCTGGTCAATGATAAGAGCTGCAGCTTCTGTGGAAACAGGAGCAAAGAATACGTCGCAGCCCTTAGCCTTAGCATTTGCAACATAGGATGTGAAGTCAGCATTCTGGTTAGGGAACTGTTCTTCAACAACTTCACCGCCGAGAGCTTTGAAAGCCTGTACGAAGTAGTTTACAAGACCTACAGAGTAGTCGTCGCCGAGCTTGGATAAGCAGTAAGCCTTAGTAGCGCCGTTTTCCCATGCATAGTTTGCAAGTACTGTACCCTGGAATGGGTCTAAGAAGCAGATTCTGAAGTAAACATCGTTACCTGCAGTTACCTGAGGGTTTGTGCATGTTACGCCGATTGCAGGAACGCCAGCTTCCTTGAATACTTCACCAGCAGCAATTGAAACTGCTGAGCCGTATGAACCGAGAACTACGGATACGCCTGAAGAAATAAGGTTGGAAGCAGCTGTAACGCCCTTAGCGTTGTCGGATTCGTTATCTACGATTTCCAGTTCAACTTTGTATAATTCTCCGCCGATTTCAACTTCTGGTGTTACAGAGTTAGCATACTGGATACCTAAAGTTTCCTGCTTGCCGCCTGCGCCGTTGTCACCAGATGCAGGTTCGAATACACCGATCTTAACTGTACCAGCGTAATCGCCGCCTTCTTCACTGCTGTCACCGCAGCCTGCTGCGAAAACTGAGAAAATCATTACTAATGCGAGTAATAAAGCAACTTTCTTTTTCATTTTGAAATTATCCTCCTTTAAGATAATAAAGATGTACTGATTATATACCTTTGTTTGATTAAATGCAATAGCTTTTTTCGATTATTTATTGTTTTTAAACAAAATTAACCGCCAGTTTTTAGTCGCTCACCATATTTTTTTGTGAAAAAGAACAAAACGCCCCTGAACAAGGAGCATTTTGTATTTAATCTTATACATTTTTCACTATTCTGCCGCTCTGAGGCCGATTGCGTTGCTCACGGGCATTGAAAAAACGATAGCCTGCGCCTTGCTGTCAAGGCCTGCGTCTTCCATGATAGCCTTCATGATAGCATTGCGTCCCTGGGCAGGAGTAACCAGCAGATGAATTTCTTTTTCAGTTGCGATTGAGAAGCCGAAAAACTTTTTGCTGTATTCAGCGCCGGTTCCCTTGGCCTTGATTACTGTGCCGCCGCCTGCGCCTGCCGCTCTGGCAGCATCCATAATCATATCGCTGTAACCCTCGTTGGCTACTACAAATATCAGTTCATGGTCTGTTTTGATTGACATGCTTTTCTCCTTTTCTCCGGCCCCGAGAGTCTGGCCGTCCAGTATATATTCAAGGCTTCGCTTGCCGCCGATACTGTTGAGCGGCACCGTAGCCACAATTCCGTTGCCCGGAATGTCGATGTAAAGTTTTTTCTTGAAATTCTTAAGAAGCGGTATAAGTCCCGCATTGGTCACAACCCCGAAAACCACGGCCTTTTCATTTGGGGAAAGGTAAAGGTAGTCGAGGATTTCCAGCAGTGCAGTCCCTGTCCCCAGAACCACATCGGTGGTAAAAACATTACATTCCTGGAAAATCTCAATGACCGTCTCAGTTTTGTCACGGTCTGCAATGGCCATTACAAGCTGTAAACCTTCCATGATTCTCCTCCTATAATTCGATAATATCTTCGTCTGTATAAGCGCTGATTGTAGACTGAACGCGCTCTCTTGCCGCCTGTTCCCTGCGTGTCTTGATTCTGTATTCCACACCCAGAATCTGAATTGTAATCAGCGGAGTCATGGCAACCATCGCCACTACGCCAAAAGCATCCGTTACAATTCTGTCCACGCCGCCGATGGCCTCACAGGCACCCATTGCGAAAGGCAGCAGGAAAGTTGCTGTCATAGGTCCGGATGCGACGCCGCCGGAGTCGAAAGCAATAGATGTAAAAATCTTTGGCGCAAACCTTGTCAGAATCAGTGCTGCAAGATAACCGGGTACCAGGAAATACATCACAGAGATTCCTGTGAGCACGCGGATCATTGCAAGAGCCAGAGACGTCGCCACGCCGATGGAAAGGAACCTTTCCATGGCCTTGGCAGGAATTGTGCCTGCTGTCATTTCTTCAACCTGCTTGTTCAGCACGTGCACCGCCGGTTCTGCCTTTACAATGTAATAACCGATAACCATTGCAATCGGCACCAGAATCCACGCATATGAAGTACCGCCTATGATTTTGCCGATGTAATTGCCCACAGGCATGAAACCCACATTTACGCCGGTGAGGAAAAGCACCAGTCCCAGGTAGGCTGCCACCAGACCTGCAATAATCTTTATCAGCGGTCTCTTTTTAAGCTTGATAATAAATGTATTGAAAAGGAAGAAGAATACTACAATCGGCGCAAGCGCCACTCCCACTTCCTTTACATATTCAGGCACTGCTTCAATAAACAGAGCAATCATGTCTCTTGAATGCTCCATTTCAGGGATTTCCACAGGAACATACGCCCCTTCAGTCGGGAATATGAGACCCAGAATAAGTACTGAAATAATCGGTCCTATGGAGCAGAGTGCAACCAGACCGAAACTGTCGTTGCTTGCGTGTCTGTCACTTCTGATTGAAGAAACACCGACGCCCAGAGCCATGATGAAAGGCACTGTCATCGGACCGGTAGTAACCCCGCCCGAGTCGAATGCGATGGCCCAGAAATCTTTCGGAACGAACATTGCCAGTCCGAAAACAATAATATAAAATCCGATAAGCAGCGTTGACAGGCTGATACCGAAAAGGATTCGCAGCATTGCAATCACCAGGAAAACGCCTACTCCGACTGCAACAGTACCAATAAGCACTGCATTAGGTATAGTAGGCACCTGATTGGCCAGAACTGTCAGATCCGGCTCAGATATAGTGATAATCACACCCAGCAGAAAGCTGACAAAAACAATAACCCACACACTTTTTGACTTGGTGATGCATGAACCTACTTTGTTGCCGATTGGCGTCATAGCAGTATCAGCACCAACTGTAAAAAACGCCATTCCCACAATAAGCATCACCGCACCGGTAAGGAAAGATACCAGCATATTATTAGGTATAGGCGCTATAGTAAAGCACAGCAGGAGTACTATTACCGTAATCGGCAGCACGGATGTCAGAGCTTCATTCAGTTTTTCATTAAGCAGCTTTTTATTGCTCAAAACACAATTCCTCCAGATTATAATCCATTATATTCTATCATATTGCAAACGTCAATCCAAGGCAAGGTTGTGCTAATTTTTCACTTTCCCGTTGTTTTCATGGTTATATATGTGGTACAATATTATGGTATTCCCCAGTATGACAGGGGAAGTTAAACCACATCTAAACTTACGGAGGTAACTTAATTATGAAATGGGTTTGCACAGTTTGCGGATACGTTCACGAAGGAGCTGAAGCTCCGGCAGAATGCCCTGTATGCCACGTCCCAGCTGAAAAGTTCATGGCACAGGAAGAAGGAAAGACTGAATGGGCTGACCAGCACGTTGTTGGTGTTGCTCAGGGCGTTGACGAAGAAATCATCGCTGCTTTAAGAGCTAACTTTGAAGGCGAATGCACAGAAGTTGGTATGTACTTAGCAATGTCCAGAGTAGCTCACAGAGAAGGCTACCCTGAAATCGGATTATACTGGGAAAAGGCTGCATGGGAAGAAGCAGAACACGCAGCTAAGTTTGCAGAACTTCTCGGAGAAGTTTTAACAGACTCCACAGAAAAGAACTTAAAGATGAGAGTAGAAGCTGAAGCTGGCGCATGCGCAGGCAAGAAAGCTCTCGCAACAAAAGCTAAGCAGATGAACCTGGATGCTATCCACGACACAGTGCATGAAATGTGTAAGGATGAGGCTCGACACGGTGCAGCGTTTGAAGGATTACTGAAGAGATACTTCGGTTAACTGTTGACATTTCAATAAGAATTACGAAGACCACCGGCAAGCCGGTGGTCTCTTGTTATTTTTCAATGAATCTCAGAACCTGTCTGCCATAGTCAGATTTCACCTCAAAAGGTACGTCTCCGCCTTCAGGGCTTCTGAAAGTCAGTGTGAAAATCGGATAAGGCCAGTTGGTCTCTCCCTGATACCTTTCGATAGTCACATGCTCGTTGGTACACTGCGGTATGAGCTTGTCAAAGCCGCCGTTGATAACTATATAAAGGACTGTGTCTTTTCCAGCCTCGTACTCCCAGGTAATATGGTCAAGTTCTCCCGGAGTCTTGCCGGGCTGCGGCTCAAGGTATGACTTGGCAAAGTCGTTATAGTCCGGTAATCCGGAATAAATGCTCATAATCTCGCCCTGGATTATAACAGGCATGACATAGTGCTTACCGTCTTTTTCAGCGTGGATGTAACCTGTTGCACCGGTTTTGCACCCTCTTGAATACAGCTCATAGCCTCCAAATTCAGGATTCCACCCTATGATTTCTCCTATTGCCTCGTCTGCGTAAACATGGTAGGACTGATCGATGAGCACACCGTCGTCTGTGTAAAGAGGTGCACTCTGGGCACCCGAACGGGAATTGTAGTATATAGGGGAGCGCTGTATTTCTTTATAAAGAGGCAGGCATCCTTCAGGCAGAGTTAATACTGAAGTCTGCTGATTCATCTTGGTATCAGGGGTGATTTCTGTCACAGGCGGTATGGTTTCTGTCACAGGCAGCTTGATATCGTCAGGAGTAACAGGATCTTCAATCTCTCCGCCCGGTGCTATAAAAATTATCGCTGCCAGAATTACTGCTGCCGCTCCCAATATTGCTATAAGCCTGCTATTCATTTTCTTCGGTGCATGCGGTCTGCTCAGAGCTTCAGCCAGGTCTTCTGCTGACTGATAGCGGTCTTCCGGATTCATGCTTATACATTTTGTGATTATTCCTGCCAGTGCGCCTTCTCTGCACTGTTTCACCGCAGGATGATAGCCCGTAACAATTTCATTGAGGAAAATACCGATAGCGTAAATATCTGTCCTCACATCTGAACGGGTCAGCCCGAACTGTTCAGGGGCAGCATACATTGCAGTCCCCAGAAGCTGAGTATCATTAAGCTTGTCCGGTCGTATTTCCATGGCGGAATCAAGATCAATCAGTACAATCCGTCCTTCCGGAGTGAGCAACACATGTTCTGGCTTGATATCGCGATGTATAAAACCATTTTTGTGGAGAAATGCTGCCGCCCTGCAGACCTCAGCGGTTATCTGCGCCGCACGGTCATGCTCAAACCGGGCACCGCCCGAAACCATTTCCTGCAGTGACACACCATCAATAAATTCCTCCTCCACCAGGAAAAATTCATCCTTTATATACGTCTCCCTTATATATGGCATATTTTCAAAAGCACGCTGTGTCAGAACTCTGTAGACCTTCTTTTCCTGAGAATATATCCGCAGTATGTAATCCTTATCGTCAGTATCCTGAATGTGCAGCACAACACTGTCTGCTTTTTTGCTCAGTATTCTTATTACTTTATGGCCTTCTTTAACAAGTGCTCTGTATTCTGTCATTACGGTTTTCCTTTTATCAGTTTTTTATTGTTATTTTAGCATGGTGCATAACATTTTTGCTATGCTTACTGCTAAAATATATGATAGAATTGTAACATAAAGGAGCCTATTATGCCAAAGAAAAGTACATCAAATCTTGAAAACGAATTAAAAAAGAGTGTTTCCATAGAAGTTTTCCTCCAGGAGCATCAGGAGGAACTGACTGTAAGCGACCTTCCGACCCAGCTTCAGGCTCTGATTGAATCCAAAGGACTTACCAAGGCCGATGTTGTCAAAGAAAGCAACCTGAACGAAATCTACGCTTACCAGATCCTTTCCGGTGCCCGCAGGCCATCCCGCGATAAACTTCTTGCAGTTTGTTTCGCCATGAAAGCCACCCTGGACGAAACCCAGACACTTCTGCGGCAAAGTGGTTTCGCTCCGCTTTATGTCAAAAACCGCCGTGACAGCATTATAATCTTCGCACTGGCCCACGAACACACAATAATTCAGCTTAACAGCGCGCTGTATGATCATGGTGAAGCTGTGGTTGAATAGGCAGCATGTTGTCTGCTCTCTGTTACCTGCCACGCTGTCGAATCGTGCATAAATTCCGCAGAAAACCCTGCAGCCCGCATTGTTTAATGCATGTTGCGGAAAGAAAGCATTCGGCCTGCTGCCAACCCGCTGCCAGGCTGAACATATTTTCCGCATTACATAATGTCAAACACTCCGCAAGCCATGTATTTCCAATGGCTTGCGGTTTTTTATTGTCTCCCTCCGCGGAATATATGCAGCCTGCCTGTTTGCTGTTTTCCGCAAACCAGATTTAATTTCAACGTTTATAGCGATTCCTGCGGAGTTTATGCACGATTCGACAGTACCGCAAAAACAAAAGACACACCAAGGTATTCTCCCTGGTGTGCCTTATGAAAAAATTCGTTAAAATCTTTTATTTAGCAGTTCTGATTGCCTTCTTGGACCAGCCTGTGTAAACCTTTTCACCGTCGATTGTTACAAAACCTTTAGCCTTGTAGTAGTACTTAACGCCCTTCTTTGCGGAGGTATTGTAGTATGTACCGGTCTTGGTTGTGTAAATCTTCTTGTATCCGGATGTCTTCTTTGTGGATCTGTAAACTACATATCCGTCAAAGATGATACCAGTGTCAGTTACTTCGCTTACTGTCAGCTTGATTGCCTTCTTGCCCTTGGAAGTCTTTGCATTAGCGGATCTCAGCTTGAGCTGAACGTTCCTAACCGCTTCTTTCTGAGCTGCAATTGTTTCTTCAGCATGTTCTGCATCTACTACTGCATAAGTTGAGAAGTGGCCTGTTGTGAATGTGTATGTACCGTCTGCGTTGAGCTGACCAGGTACTGTATGCCAGTGACCCTGCTCGTCAATGTAAACGCATACTACATCCTTTTTGCCCTTAGGAGCTTCAACAGTTACGGAAATGTTACCGCCCTTGAAGTCGGAGATTGTCTTGCCTTCGGAGCATACAACCTTCAGTTCTACGCGGATTTCCTTAGCGTCAGCCTTAACCTTTTCGGCAACTACGCTTACAGATGTACCTTCAGCCTGATCTGCAACTGCTGCCAGAGCCTGAGTATCCATCTTGATTTCAGCTACATCAGTCTTGATTGTTACAGCCGCTTCAGTCTTTTCTGCAATCTGCTGGATTGTTTCTGTAGGAACTTCTACAGTCGCAGCCTTAGTGCTCTGATCTGAAGATTCTTCGTGGTATGTTGCATCGATAACAACTTCTTCAGACTTGTTAGCCACAGCGTTTTCAACAATCTTGTCAGCAACTGTCTGATCTACAGTAGTTGTAGTTTCGTTGCCCTTCATTGTTGTGGACTGGGACATGTCTGCGTTGGTTGTCGGAGCTTCAGCTTCTGTACCGCCAGTAGTGTTAGTCACTTCATCCTTAGGAGCAGACGGAGTTACAGGGATGTAGCCACCGGATGGAGGTGTTACAGGCTTAGCTTCACCACATACTGAACACTTATCGCCTTCGTACTTATGTCCGGTTGCCGGAACAACTGTCTGTGCTGTTGCATCATTACATCTGCTGCAGTGTGAACCTTCTGTCAGACCTGTTTCTGTACATGTTGGTGCTTTTGCTTCATCTGTAACCATGTCGTGGCCGAGTACCGGAATTGCTTCCCCACCCTCTGTCTTGCCACAATCGTTTGCACAAGTGTAAACTGCTTCTTTACCTTCTTCTTCGCACTTAGGTTCTACCTTTGCTGCTGTTTCCTGCATATTGTGGTCAAGAGCTGGAACTTCATCTGCTACATATGTGTGGCTCGCATCATTCTTACATGTGTAAGTTGTATATCCAGCTTCTGTACATGTTGGTTCTGTTACTTCTGTTTCATAATCATGATCAAAAGCATCAATCACAACGTTTTCAAGCTCAGTCTGACCTTCTTCATCAGCAAAGTTCTTCTTACATGCAGCGCATGTATAGTATTCTACATTACCAGCTTCTGTACATGATGCTGATTTGGCTTCAGTCTTTGACATGCTGCTGTGTTCACATACCTTACCGATTACTGCGTACTGTGAGAAGTGACCGGTTGTGAATACGAGGCCTTCGCCTTCTACATAGGTGGTTTCCATTTCAATCGGAACGCCATCCTTTGTAAAGTAAACCACGGTATAGTCTTCAAGATTGCCGCCATCAAGTTCTGTTTCAGAAATCGCAATGCATACAAAACCTTCAACTTCATCAGTTGTTGTCATATCGTATACTTTCTTGATTTCAAGTTCGTCACCTTCAAGCTGTTTTACATTCTTGTTACCCTTTTCGTTATCAAAGTCAACATCTTCTACGGCATCAACTTTAATATTGTTCTTGCCGTGTACACTGATCTTGCTGCCTCTGAATTCATCAGGTCTTTCAATGTGGTAAACAATTCTGGTTGTACCATCAGTTTCACCTTCATACTGGCTCTTATCAAAGTAGATATTGTAATCTATAAAGGCACCAAGTTTTTTAGCAGTATACTTTTCGCCGCCTTCATAATCACCGGTACCGTCAAGGAAATTCTTGAATTCACTTACGGTTTCGATTCCTGCACCATCCATTCCGTATGTTGCAACACGGTGAATAGCACCAGCAATCTTTCTGTCTGTGGAGTCACTGCTGAATGTATGCCATCCCGCAGCATAAAGTTCTTCTCTGGTATCTAACAGATTTCCGTCCTTATCAAATACATCGTAGTAGTAGCCGATATCAGCCAGGAATACCTGAGGATCAGTGCCATTTGTAGTTATTTCAGTAACCACATAGCCAGGTTTCAGATCCAGTGCCATTGAGCATACACGTCCCTGACCGTAATCGTCGGTGATGCCGCATGCTTCGCTGAAGTACGCACTGATTGAACCATCCTCATGTTCAGTGAATTCAAAGTCAGGGAAATCAGGTTCATTGCCCATCATTCTGTCCACTTCGTTCCATACCGGTCCTACAGATTTGATACCCTTTAGTTCACCTTCAAAGTAAACATCCATACCGAAACTGATACGTGCGCGGATGCATTCATCTCTGTTATCCTTATTGGCCATGTACAGGAACATATCGCTGTGGCCAAGATACTTGGTAAGGTTAACCTGTGTTGCCTCGTACTCAACATCACCAATTGTAACGATTACTGGTTCTTCATTATCATCCAGTGCAGTCTTTGTGACAAGCATTTCATCCAGATCTAAGCATTGTTCGAATGCCTTGGCACCACCTAACCCTGATCCATTAACCAGGCTGATAGGATGAAGCTTAGATAAGTCAGTTCTTAACTGTGTATCAACTCTGTGAAGAATGTAGAAAGTATTTCTTTCCGAGGAAGGTGCCTGTGAAAGATTAAGATTGATCTCCGGTGCGATATGATCTACATCATATCTTGCGAGATATGTTTTATCAGCCTCTAAATCCTCAATGTTATCCCAGTTCTTACCCTGTGTAACCTCTGATACTGCGAAAATACCATCTGCGTATTGTCCTTCATCTGCAGTATAGAAATCTTCACCAAGGATGAACATTACGTGTGTAAAGTTTTCCAGCGAGCTGAGAGTTAATCCTGCTTTAGCCATTTCGAATTCGGGAGCAACAGTAATCTTCCATACGTAGTACTCAGTTCCCTCTATTGTTTCGTTCTCAACAGTATCATCAACCGTGATTCCTGTTAAGCAACCTTCATAATCAGGTTCTTCTACTACCGGAATGTTTTCAAAACCTTCTACTTCAAATACATCCAGCTTTGGCTTTTCAGCTGCACCTGCTTCAGGATATAAAACATAGAAATCATTTGTTCCGCCAATTCCGTTGTCGCTTGATAAGTATTCAGCATAACCTTCGTGATTATCATGTGCATCCTTTTCAAGACGGACATATTTGCCATCTTCTAAAACGTAAGTATAGAAAATGTCTGTTTCAGCAGAAGGACCGTGGGTGATTTTCTGAACAGTGTAGGAATTTTCCCACCATCTGTCATGGTGTTCATCCACATAGCCTGCACCAAACCAGATTGATACTCTGCCTGCAGATAATCTGGTAATTTCATATTTTAAATCATTTCCTGCGGAATCAATTTCCTTAATGTCAAGTACTCCATCGTTGTCAGTAAAGCAATAAGGTTCTGTCATCTCAACAACGGAAGAAACAGGAATTCCATCTTCCAGCGTATGGAGTGTAACTGTCATGGATACCTCTACAGTTTCATCCAGTGCAAGGTCTTCCTTAAAACCGTCAACTTTGAATGTAAGGAAGTCTTCCATCGGCCTGAAGTTACGGTTGTCGGAATAAACCACATCTGTACCGTCTGCCGGTTTAACTTTGTATTCCAGTCTGAACCATTCGTCTATTGGTTCTACATTTACTGTTGCAGTATGGTTTGCGTTGTCAATGACCGGAGTTCCGATTTTGCCTTCGAAATCACGGTGATATTCTGTTAATTCCCAGTCTACAGTATAGTCTTCGCCTGTTTCGTATATTTCATCGCGTTCAGCGTTGTACTTGTAGTGATGAGCTTCTGCTTTTACTGTATAGTCAAGTGTTCCTGCTGCTCCGGAAGTTCTGTTTACAGGATCCACTTCGCAGCGCCAGAGATCGTCTACAACATGTACATCGAATTCCTGCGTGATGGTGTTACCAATACCTTCATGTACAAGTGTGATTGTTGCAGTCCCGAGACCTTTGGAATCGATAACATATTCGCCATTATCTCTCTGCTCGATCTTTGCAACAGCTTCATTATCTGAAGTTACAGATACAACAGGAAGCCATACTTCATAACCGTCTGGTTCATCCTCATCTCTTACGTAACCCCAGATTGTACGGTCCACGCCGTTGCCTTCACCTGGAAGCATATATCTGTCCCACATTTCATCGTATTCGCATAAACCGCCTACGAGAATAAAGCAGTCACGGCTGTTACCGATTGAATATGTGCGATTGTTGATAGTTACAAATGGCTGAATTTCAAAGTCAGCTTCACCATCATCCGTAAAGGCATTGCCTAAAGCTTCTGCAATTTTCTGCGGATAAAGTGTCAGGCCGACTACATCACCGTATCCTGTAATTTCATTTCCTTCACCATAAACAGGTTCCCTGAATGGTTCACATAAGCCTTCCTGGGACTCAAAGAAATCTATCTTTTCTTCGTCCCTGTTCCAGATACCTAATCTAAATGATAATTCATAACCGGAATCGTTATTCATGGCATCATTTTTGTTGAAATAGATGGTCTTTACTTCCTGATTGCTTAATAATAACGGCTGGCCATCTGTATTCCAGGAAATGTGGTAGTCAGGAACGCGAAGCCATACATGTTCATTTCTTAATGTGTATGCAACGTCGTTCTTTTCAACATTTATCTGTATGCCGAGGCGGTATGAACGTCCCTCGAATGTGCATTGTTTGAGAATTTCAGCAATATTGAGTCTGATTCCTGTAACTTTAACAATATCATTTTCAGTTTCTGTCACATACTCAAACAGGCCTGTCTGAGTGGCAAATGGTGTGATTACACCCTCATCATTCATTGCGCCCAGTACAAACTTAATATCATGAGTTGTATCAGCAGCCAACGCTGTACTCTTATTAAGAGTAAATGTGGCAGTCTGCTGTGCTATTGATACTTCTCTGCCGTTACTGAAATTAAAGTTTGCCCAGAAATCGTAGCCGTTAAATCCGTAACCTCTGCGGGCAACTTCATTGCCGTCAACAACAACCTTTACCTCTATACCGTCACCATACGGACTTATCTTTTTAAGATTATATAGGCCGTTGGCACCTTCTCCATCAGGCTGCCAGCGTTCTTTATCGTAGTCCATTCTGAATGTCGGATTTTCTACTACGGTCCAGCCGTCTGTTGTTGTAGTAGTTATCTTTTCTACAGTCAGAGCATCTTTGAAATTAAGAACTTCGCCCATTTCTAAAGTTTCATCAAACTCAGTTCCTGTATGTCTGATTGCATACATTTCGTCTGCAACATGGACATTAAATGTTGTCTTCTTTACGAATTCATCATTGATATATGCCTTCACTTCCACTGCAGCAGTACATCCCTCAGCGCAGGAACCCGGAAGCTTAAGTTCAAATGCTCTGGATTCGTCGCCTGTCAGAGCTTCTGCACTGGCATCAGCCTTATCAGTACAAACGTGATTCATTGTTACAGTCGGAACTAATGTGTAATCATTTACATGTTCCCAATGACTGTTGTATTCATCTTCTCTGATTAACTGGCGAAGGTTTGTCCATAAATGATTACTTACGCCAGGGAGCCAGTAATTCATGCTGTTTGGCATGTTTACTTCTAATTCATAATCAGGATTGCCATCTTCAGGCATTTCAGTACTTATTGCATAAGTTGAGAAGTGCTTAACAGTGAACTGAATGTAACCGTCTTTAGTCACACAATCAATGTATTCTTTCTCGCCCTTATCGTTAATGTAATATACGTAGCCTTTGCTGCCATCGTAAGGTATTCTGATTACTGCATAACCGTCTTCACCGAACTCAATGTCAGCATCTTTAGTATCAATCTTGAAGTCAAAGGCCTTAATACACTTCTTTACTTCATTCTTCTGTTTGTCAGAAACGAGGTAGTGGTCATCTTCCTTAACGTTCCACATCTTCAGATGAATTTTCTTGTCAGTAATCTTGATATTGCCTACGAGATCTCCGCCAAGTGTAATTGAACCGTCATTGGTTTCAAAATGCAGTTCTTCATCTTCGTAACCCTCTAAAGCACCATCACCAAGAACGATTTCGGTACCGATTACTTTATCTTCGGTAGTTGCATCGATTGAACCGTTTCCAACATCATCAACATGTAAAGTAATCTTACCGGTTGTAAATGTGGAGTCTGCCCCGACATTGCTCTTGGTACCTTCTGCATAACCGTATTTCTGATTAATCAGGCTATCATAGTCCCCGGTATATGTCATCATATAGTGCGGACCGTGAAGGTCTTCGTCAGGTTCTGCATAAGTAATAGTATATAATTTTTCTGTTTCGTCCCATGTTATAACAAACGGATTTTCATCGTCAGGAATCTCTACCCATTCATCACGCTTCTGTTCAAACAGTCTGATGAAATCAGCACCGTTTGTTTCACTAGGTTCGACATAGATGTAATCGTCTTCTCTATAAATCTTTTTGTCTGCCGCACTCTGAAGCACGCCCGGACGGATGTTAAGTTTAAACTTGATTGCCTCGCCTACATAGTCAAAGCGCAGCACATTGCCGGTATTAGGGTTTCCATTCTCGTCAAACCAATACTCGTCAATATTGAATTCATCCATTTCCTCGTTGCGATCAAGCATGATGTTGCGCCAATTCCGTGGATTGCCGTTATCCAGGTACACATCTTCGCCGGTGTAACGGATTCTGAAACGATACAGGTCTGTCGCCTTGGATACATCATCTAACTCGGCATTAAGTCTGATCTGGAAAATCGGGCTGTAGCCCTTCTTTTCACCAAGATATGAAATGCTGTATACCTGATATTCTTCTGCCAGGTTTGTTATAGGAGCCCAGGAGCTGCTGTTATCTTTAGGCTCTGCTTCAATAACATATTCGCCATCCCCACCTACATATGTACGGACTTCGTGAGGATTTTCAGGAGTCCACTCAAAACGGGCATCATATCCTGTGGTCATATTTTCAACATAGAAGCAGGAATACCAGCTTGTGATTTTACTGTTGAACTGCATGTTAACACCCTGACCATAGTGCCACATAATATGCTCGCTTGCATCCGGCCATTCGGATGTATCTGCTAATATTTCCATAGAAATATTGTAAGCAGTTTCTGCACCTTCGCCTACTTTAACATCCATTACATATTCTGCGCCTTCAGGTCTCTGGAAAGCAATCCAGCTGTCTGCATCAACTGCCCCTGGTGTTACTGTATATACATATCCGCTTGCAGTATTTTTTGTAACTGTAATGGTTCTTCCATTTCCGTATTCAATATCTTGTCCTATTGCAGATTCAGAACCCAGCGGCACTAATACCTCTCCGTTTCTGAATGCCAGATAGATGTCAACTGCAGAGCCGCCTTTTGCCAGCTCTAATTTACCATCTGACCATTCTACAGTTTCTGCCGGCATCTGCATTGCATCTGCGCCTTCAGGGACATATGCCCACCAGAGGCACTCTGCGTTGTTTCCACCATCGCCTGATCCGCCTCCAAGATCAATTACTTCAATGCAGTATGCAGCATCTTCATACGATGCGTTGATGCCAAAGGTTTCTTCCTTCAGAAATTCAAAGCATAAAGCACCATCTTCTCCTTCTGTAATGGACACTTTATCAGAAACACTTTCAGCATCAAAGTTTTCCAATGATAATAATACTGCATTATCATTGTAAATTACTGCGAAATATCCCTCTTCAACCATACCTACAGGGCCCTTCGCAAAGCAGTTATTGAATCCAGCAGGATCTGCCATGAATTCATCTAACCGGTCAGATTCCTGTACTGGCAGCCAGAAAATCGGGCCGGCATTATTGAAGTTGCCATCTTCCTCTACCTGCACTCCCATTTCGTAGTCCTGATCAGGTCCTTCATATAAAATCCAGAAATTACCGGTACCTTCAGCTGTGATGGTATACATGTAATTCGTTCTGCCAGAAATGCTTACACCTTCCTGAGTCCTGATTGTACTTGGATCTGCATTTATAGCGACAATACCATCCTCAGTTTCTATACCAAAATAAGCACGTACGCTCTCGCCCTCCTGCATCACGAGAGGTTCGCCGCTGTACCATTCTATGCCCTTTGGTTCGCTGCCATCTGCATTATCTGGTGCTTTAGACCAATATAATTCAGCCGGGAATGGTCCGATTCCTTCCTCTGCCCACGCCGTCACCGGCATCATGGTCACTACCAGCATCACGCACAGGAGCGTGCATAATAGTTTTTTCATATCTGTCCTTCCTTTCTTTATTTTTCGTCGTTCCTGAGACTATGTCGTGAAAGACTATTTATACCGATATTCTAAACCCGAAAACAACTTGTGTCAATCTCGTTACGGGATTGTCACAAGGTTTATCATACATTTAAAAACCTGTAAACTTAAGCCATGGGGGTGATACATCATGAAAAGCGAATACCGCCAGCTTTATGAAAAGTTCGGCCTCAATGTGGTTTATTATCGCAAGCGCAAAAAACTTACCCAGCTCCAGCTGGCCGAGCTGGCTGATGTCGACCGCAGCCATATAAGTGCCATCGAGCTTGGGAAAGTCGGAGTTTCTTTCGATGTGATATTCAAATTGTGTGAAGTGCTGGACACCACACCGAAAGAGCTCTTTGACTTCCGGGACTAACATACCGGTACCTGTATTTTATCACTGCATTACAGCGAATTGTTATGCACGGTGCATAGTAGAATCATTTTTGCGCGTACAAAAAAGCTGCCGCGTGACTGACTATCTGTCAGCTGCGCAGCAGCTATTCTCTTGTCTTGTTATTCTATTTTTTCTCTGTAAAGGTGAATCCCACATCCAGTGCCCAGGACTCAACTTCGAATATTACGTCGCCGCCGTCCGGGTTGTAAAATGTCATTTCGAAAACCGGCCAGTCCCAGAAAACTTCGCCGTCATATGGCTTGATTTCAACATATTCGCTCCTGCATGACGGAACAACATCGTCCAGCCGCATAAGCGCTAGGTACAGGGTCAGAGGCTCATTTCTGTCATACTCCATGTCAATATAGTAACCGTGCTGTACCCAGTCCACACTGTAAGTCGGCACGTAATTTTTAGTCATATCCCGCAGGTCTGGCAGCGCAGTGTACACGCTGAAAGACTCGCCCATTACCTGAATCTCCATGGCGTAGTGCTTGCCGTCTTTTTGTGCGTGAATGTAACCGGTGGCTCCTATTTCACATCCTATGGAACGGATTTCCCAGCCTTTTTCTGCTGCGTACCAGTATTCCACATTGCCGATGGACTCGTCTATCCAGAAATCAAAGGTGTTGTCCACCAGGGTCCCGTCCTGTGTATAGTAGCGGGCGTGCTGGCCTCCATCACGGTGAACATAGCCGGTAGTTTCCATCCAGTCGTATTTGTAAAGCTGAAGCCAGTCAGTGCCCTCAGCATAGGCGACGGTGGTTGTGTTGTACTTTTCAGCTTCGGCGTTTTTGTTGCTTACCGGAACTTCAGGAGTAACAAGTTCTTCAGCATCATTCACTCCCGATGAAAAGGCAAAAGTCAGTACGCATATTGCGGCTGTGACTGTCAGGATGATTTTCCTGAATTTTCGGGATTTTCCTTTCGTACTTTCTCCGGCAGCGTCATGGAGGGCTTCTGCCAGCTCGCCGATGGTCTGGTATCTGTCGTCAGGGCTGATTTTTGTGCATTTTTCAATGATTCTGCCTAGCCTGCCCTTGCGGTACTGCTGCACGGCCGGATGGTGGCCGGTGAGCATTTCGTTTATAAGTATGCCGGTTGCGTAAATGTCTGTGCGTGTGTCGGATCTTGTCAGTCCGAACTGCTCAGGTGCTGCGTACATTGCTGTGCCTATTAGCTGGGTGTCGTTCTTGCGACCGGCTTCAAGGCGCATGGAGGCGTCCATGTCGATAAGAACTATGCGGTAATCAGGCGTTATCAGTACGTGCTCAGGCTTCACGTCCCGGTGGATAAAACCTTTGTCATGAAGAAATGCCAGTGCTTCGCAGACCTTGCCTGCAATCTGCAATGTGCGACCTTCGTCCATGCGGGCGCCGCCTTCCAGCATTTCTGCCAGCGACACACCATCTATGAACTCTTCTTCCACCACAAAAACACCTTCCTCGCTGTACGTTCTGTACACCTGCGGAAAGCCTTCGCAGTCGTGCCACTCCATCGCCCGGCAAGCCGCCACTTCCTGAGTATAGAGTCTCAGGATGAAACTGCCTGTTTCTGCGCGCCGGACCTTAAGCACTGCACTTTCAGTTTTCAGACTCAGCTGTTCCTCCAGGGTCATGCCGCCCGACTGGAGAATACTTTTAATGGTCTGTTCGTTAAGCAATACCGTATGCATTGTGCTATCTTTCGCGTTTTTTCGAGTCCTTTCGACATTTTTTAATATTCTACAATAGCGATTTACACAAGTCAAGTGTCGCAGGCTTGCCCCCTGCGAAGGGGAGGTATGTTTTTGGAAGGCTCTTGCGCAGCCTCTTTATGCATAAATTCCGCGGAAAAGTCGCAAACCCTCATTGTTATCTTCGCTTTGCGGAATGGGCTTCTCTTTTATAATCATGCTGACTGCATATTTTCCGCACATCCCAGACCAGGTTATCCTCAAATCGTGTAATTACAACGTCTCCCTAATTTTACACTATTTTTTCTGCGGAAGATTAAATGTACCTCCCTTTGCAGCTTTTCCGCAAGTTGAATTTAATTTCAACGTTTACAGAGGTTTCTGCGGAGTTTATGCACAAAACACATGCACGCAATAAAAAAGACGGGATGCAAAAGCATCCCGCCCGAGCTTAACATTATATTTCACTTATTGCTTTTCTCAGTTCAGCTGCGTCGGTAATCTGGTTGACTTTGCCGCGGAAAGCCGCTGCGCCGTGTACGCCCTTCAGATACCAGCCCACGTGCTTGCGCATTTCACGGACCGCTGCGTACTCGCCCTTAAGTTCAAGGGTGTCGTTGAAGTGGCGTAGCATCATTTCCTTTTTGTCTTCTTTGGACGGTGCAGGAGGAACCTCCTCACCGCGCCATGCTACATTCAGGTCGCGGAAAATCCACGGATCACCCAGCGCACCTCTGCCTATCATGATGAAGTCGCAGCCGGTCTGGTCGTACATGCTCATGGCTGCATCGAAATTAACCACGTCACCGTTACCGGCCACAGGAATTGAAAGAGCATGTTTGACATCTGCGATAATTGACCAGTCAGCGTGACCGCTGTAAAACTGTTCACGTGTTCTGCCATGAACCGCTACCATTGCAGCACCTGCTGCTTCAACAGCCCTGGCCACTTCCACTGCATTTTTTGAATTATCGTCCCAGCCGGCGCGGATTTTTACAGTCACCGGCTTGGCAGTGTTTTTCACTGTTTCTGCCACTATGTCGTGGGCCAGCTGAGGGTTCTTCATGAGGGCACTGCCTTCACCGTTCTTTACGATTTTAGGAACAGGGCAGCCCATATTTATGTCGAGAATAAGGTTGGAATAAGGCTCAAGGGTGCGCGCCGCAAAACCCATGATTTCAGGCTCATGTCCGAAAATCTGATAAGCCACTGCAGGCTCGCCCGGCAGGATTTCAAGGAGTCTGCCGGTATTTTTATCCTTGTACCAGAGCCCCTTGGCGCTGACCATTTCAGAGCAGACCAGGCCAGCGCCCATTTCGCCGCAGAGGCGGCGGAATGGACCGTCAGTGATGCCGGCAAGGGGCGCCAGCATAAACGGACTGGTCAGTTTTACATTTCCGATTGTAAGTTCTTTGTTATTAAGCATATTACTTTGTATCTTCCATTCGTCTCAGTGCCAGTGCGATTGTCAGACCTGGAATCACACGGTTGCCGGTGATTTCTGCACCGAGGAGCTCGTTGATTTTTTTCAGACGGTACTGGACTGTGTTGGTGTGAATACCCATGAATTCGGAAGTTTTGCCGCTGTTCATGCCTGCATCCAGCACGAAAGTTTCCAGTGTTTCAAGGAGCTGCCGTGACTTGTGGTCCCCTTCTTTGCGGAAAGGTGCCAGAAGGTCCATATAGTTTTTCTTCAGGTGACCGCCCTGCATCTGGATGTTGATGCAGTTGCTTACCAGCGCCAGCTCGTACTTGGAGAAAACTCTCTTGTACGGGAAGATTGCTTCCACGAAAGACCATGTTTCTCCGATGAGCCTGAAACCGTCTCCTGCACCTTCGATGCCGTCGATGCCTGTCACGTGGAAAATTCTCACGTTCTGGCCGGCTTTCAGTGTATCGAAGAGCTGTGTGCAGGCAGCTTTTTCAACGTTGTCGTCAAGATAGTCAAAATTCTTGCCTTTCATGAGTACAGCGTAGCTTTCTTCATCTTCTTTAATCTTGATGATGTTAAGCTTGTCGCCTTCCATGAACTTGTCAATGATTTCGTCACCGCTGCGTGTTTCAATGTTCTTTGCATAGAACACGGAGATGATGTCTGCAGCCTTTACGCCTGCTTCTTCACGGAGGGAATATGCCAGGCTCTTGTTGCCACGCATAAGGGCTTTGACAAATTCAGTCTTGGCATCTCTTTCCGGAGTATACTTCCACATACCCATTGCCAGCTGGATGATTTCAGCCAGCTTGGTAATTTCGCCTGCGGAGTAATTATCATCATTGTCCACGATGATAAGATAATGCTTTTTGTTTTCGATTTCAACCAGACCCCAGTATGAAAGGACGCCGTCGATATCAATCAGGCTGTAGATGTTGCTCAGGTTGAGAGCAGCTTCCCTGCCGCGGCGGATTGCCTCGTTGATTGTGGTCTGGTATCTTGTTTCAACCGCAAAGACCGGGTTGAAGTCTTCTGTCAGCAGCACCACCTGAAACTCGTTGTTTACTGCAGCTTCGTGGAGTGCCTGCTGGAAGTTTGCATGTTTTTCAAAGTTGAGAAGGTGGAAAATAGTATTGTTGATCAGGCTGTTTTCAAAGTTGTTGCCATAGAGCACATGCTCCATGACTTCAGCGATAATAGGAGAATAGTCTCTTCCGTCACTGTCTGCCATGACAATGAGAGGCAGCCCTGCCCCTTCTGCTGCAGCAGTAACTTCCTTATCGATGGTCTTGTAGCCTTTGCCGCGCTGGAAATATACCAGTGCCGCTGCCCCGGATCTTGCCAGCTCAACGATGGCTTCACACTGCAGTTTCACATCATTTTTCATGCCCGCAAAAGCAGTAAGCACCATTGTTCCCGGTTCACCGCTGCACTTTACAGCCTCTTCAATAGTTGCTGCATCCATTACAGACACCGCCTTTACGCGGTTATTCATTTTGCGTTCGCCTGCAACTACAATACTGTTTTTAAAAGAATCAAGTTGTAAACAATCATTAACTGTTACTTTCATCTTCTCCCTCTGTTTCTTTCTCTTCTGTCACGTTTTCTGATGTCATAGGTTCTGCAGCAGGAGCTTCATCTTCCGGGGAAAGTTCTTCAGCTTCAGCAGGAGCTGCTTCACCGCCAGGGTTTTCTGCCTTTTCAAGCTCTGCCTTCAGTCTTTCTTCCTCTTCCTTACGGAGTCTTTCTCTTTCTGCGGATTCCTCAGCATCCTTTACCTGCTTTTCAGCCTTTTCCTTGTCAACCTTTTCCTTCAGCTGCTCTGCAGTAAGCTTGCCTGTGTAAAGGTCTTCAAACTGTTCTCCGTCGATGGTTTCCACAAGCAGGAGAGCCTGTGCCACTCTTTCAAGGATTTCCTTGTTCTGGCTGAGGATTTCTGTAGCCTTTGCGTATGCACGGTCGATGATTGACTTGATTTCTTCATCGATGGCACGTGCCACATCTTCTGAATAATTCTTGTGAGTAGTAAAATCGTTGCCGAGGAAAACTTCCTCTCCGCTGCTGTAGTTTACAGTACCGATCTTTTCGCTGAAACCATACTTGGTTACCATGTCGCGCGCAATATCTGTTGCACGCTGAATATCGTTTGAAGCACCTGTGCTGATATCATCAAGTGTAAGCTGTTCAGCAACACGACCGCCGAGAAGTTCGACGATGTCGTTGAACATGCCCTTCTTGGTTGCATAGTATCTGTCTTCCTTAGGCAGGGACATTGTAAAGCCGCCGGCTCTGCCTCTAGGAATAATTGTAACCTGGTGAACAGGATCGCTGTCAGGAATTGATCTTCCCACAACTGCGTGACCAGCTTCGTGGAAAGCAGTGAGCTTCTTTTCTTTTTCGCTGATAACTCTGCTCTTCTTTTCAGGACCTGCAATAACTTTTGTGATGGCTTCTTCAATTTCTTCCATACGGATGAATCTGCCGTTTCTTCTCGCTGTGATGAGCGCTGCTTCGTTAAGCAGGTTTTCGATGTCTGCCGGAGTGAAGCCCGGAGTTCTTCTTGCCAGTACCTCAGGAGTTACGTCATCTGCAAGAGGCTTGTTCTTGCTGTGTACTCTGAAGATTTCTTCTCTGCCCTTGATGTCAGGAACGCCGATAACAACCTGTCTGTCGAATCTGCCCGGTCTGAGCAGTGCAGGGTCCAGAATGTCAGGTCTGTTTGTTGCTGCCAGGATGATGATTCCGGAGTTTTCTGCGAAACCGTCCATTTCTACAAGGAGCTGGTTGAGAGTCTGTTCTCTTTCATCGTGGCCGCCGCCGATGCCGGCACCTCTCTTACGTCCCACTGCGTCGATTTCGTCGATGAAAACGATACAAGGAGCGTTTTTCTTTGCCTGGTCGAAAAGGTCTCTTACTCTGGAAGCACCTACGCCGACGAACATTTCTACGAAGTCGGAACCGGAAATAGTGAAGAAAGGTACACCTGCTTCACCGGCCGCCGCCTTGGAAATGTAAGTTTTACCAGTTCCTGGAGGGCCTACAAGGAGAATACCCTTAGGAATTCTTGCACCGAGTTCCTTATATTTGCGAGGGTCTTTCAGGAAGTCAACAACTTCTGAAAGTTCCTGCTTTTCTTCATCAAGTCCTGCTACATCCTTGAATGTAACCTTCTTTTCGCCGCCCTTCACCATCTTGGCTCTGGACTTGCCGAACTGGAATGCCTTGCCGTTTCCGCCCTGGTTCATCATGATGTAGAACAGGAAAATCAATGCGGCAATCATTATGATATTAGGAAGAAGGTTCAGAAGCAGAGAACCGTTGTCAGGCTTAAGGCCTTTGTATTCCAGAGTTCCGGCTTCAACCTGAGGCATCAGGTAGTTTACGTCAAGCCAGTTGATCTGGGTAATTGACGGTGCGTAAGCGTAAACTATGCTGGTATCGCTTACCTTGCCTGAAATCTTGGTACCGTCAATTTCTACAATGGAGAAATCTTCCTCCATTGCCATCTGAACAAATTCAGAGAAAGGTACCTCTGATACTGTAATTCCTTCATTTGCTGCAGTCTGATACTGTGACGCGATGATGAGCACCACAATGAACAGAACCACGTAAACACTGATATTTTTAGCGAATCTTTTCACTTTTTTCCCCTTTCATATGTCGTATTGTTGTGTGAATAGACTATTTTGTATTTTAACACAAAAACTACTTTTGTTCAAGGACTATTATTGTTTCGGCTTTCTCAAAGTCGGCCCTGAAACCGGCTGAAAACCTGCCTTTTTGCTGATACTGCTGATTTGTGAAATATGCTGAAGGCATCACCCACAGTATCGTACTGCCAAGCGCAAGCACAGGGATTCTGTCCCGGTACATCTTAGGAACCTTGCAGTCGACGAAAAAGTCCTGCAGTTTCTTTTTGCCGCTGCCGAGAAGGATGTAGTCGCCGTCCTTCCTTGTGCGGACCTGTAGTTTTTCCGGATTTCCTACAGCACTGCCGCTGAAAGCACCCCAGATTCTTCCTCTTTCTGCCGCTTCAGCCGCAAAGCCTGCGTATTCTTCTCCGGACATAAGCCGGAGTTCCCAGCCTGCCGCCGGGTCGATGCCAGCTTCGTCTCTGTAGAACTTAAGTCTGTCATATGCCTTGGAAACCCTGTAGCCTCCTGCCAGCTGAGCTTCTGCCGACGGACTTTCTGAGAGACGCACCTGATCAACAGCCTCAAGATGGGCCATGGTCACATTTTCGCCCATTCCGGCTTTAGTCAGAGAAATATTATATACTCTCAATCTTATCGCTCTGTGAACATCTGCTAAAGGCGCTGTGAACAAAGCACATTCGTCATCCGGGCAGACTGCACTCTGGTAAACCTTCGCTGCCTCCTGACGGAGAAAATCACTGTCCTCAGCAGCAATTGCCCCAAGACGGTTAATTGTTTCAGCAATATTTGAATTGAAATTTTCAGTCAGATAAGGAATCAGTTCCAGCCTGATTTTGTTGCGGGTATATACCGCTTCGTTATTAGTATGGTCAATGCGGGGCTGCAAATTGCAGTCTTCGCAGTATTTTTCAATTTCACTGCGGGTCATGTCAAGAAGGGGCCTGATTACGCTGATGCCTCCTTCGCCCGCTCTTTTATATGCAATGCCTGCCAGACCGTCGGTGCCTGTACCCCTGAGAATTCTGAAAAGAATAGTCTCGCACTGGTCACCTGCATTCTGGGCCACTGCCACAGCAATATCTTCTCTGGCCGTGCCCGATGCTGCAAGTTCTTCTGCCACGGTGAAGAAAGCATCGTAGCGTGCCTTTCTGCCTGCTTCCTCAGAGGTCATTTTAAAAGTTCTGGCAAGTTCATTGCAGTCAACCACAAAACTTCTGCATGCTGCTCCTCTTGTCCTGCACAGTTCTTCCACATACCTCTGGTCCTCTTCAGCTGCGCCCGGTCTGAACTTATGATTCACATGAACCGGATGAATAGTCAGGTTCATGTCTTCAGCCAGCTCCATGAGCACATTAAAAAGGCACACTGAATCAGGACCTCCTGAAAGGCCCAGCACAATGTGCATGTTTTCCCTTATCAAATTGTGTTTCTTAACAGTCTGTAAAATCTTTTTCTTCATCGTATAGTACCACTACTGCAACTGTAAGGTCATCCTGCTCTCTGCCTCCATAGCGCTGCAGAGCCTGCTGCATAATCTCTGCAGCCATCCGGCGTGGTGACATGTGCCGGAGTGTCTCATTGTTTCCCTGTTCTGTCTGATTTGCCGGAGATTTTTCGACAAAATCCGACAAATACTCTGCAAGCCAGCCTGCTTCCATGTCCTCCCGGTCAGCTTCCGTTATGCCGTCCGAGGCCATTACAATAATATCTCCTGCCTTAAGGCTGGCAGAAATATGAGTCAGACGCAAAGTGGGAATTATTCCTACGGGCAAAGCCGCCTGTGAGATGGACCGCACTCTGCCGTCTCTTACCACAAAGGACTTGGTTGCCCCCATCTTGTAAAACTTCGCCCGGCACCCAGCCGGGTCAATTATGGTCAGGTCAACTGTTGCAAAATCTTCACCGGCAGCGCATTCCCTGCTGTGGTCAATCATGTACCGGTTAAGCTCCTTGATTGCCCTTGCCACAGGCATACCGTCCTTGAGATTTCTGCGAAGCCGGCTGACAACCAGCCTGCTGCCCGCCGCCGCCTTAATCCCCTTCCCCATGCCGTCAGACAGGATTAAGGCGCGGCTGCCGTCCGGCAGCCCGCAGGAAATCACGGCATCGCCGCTGATTTCCGCGGCGGCGCAGCACGCGTATCCTACTTTTACAGCCAGCTTTACGTCACTGTCACTATTTTTTGTTTTATAGTTTCTTTTTACTCTTTTTATTTTCTTATTCATAACAGTGAGTATACCACTCATGTCACAAATAACCTGTCGAAACCAGTCGCCTATTCTATATCAAAAAATCGCTTTGTATTTTCGCATGTGCGTCTGCACACTTCTTCGTACCCCATATCCTTGAGCAGAGCGACCCTGCGCGCTGTATATTCCACATAAGGCGGTTTGTTTCTCTTGCCGCGGAACGGTTCCGGTGTCAGATAAGGTGAGTCTGTTTCAACCAGAAGATATTCAATCGGCAGTGCAGTAACCACTTCGCTGGTCTTGCGGTTGTTCTTGTAAGTCACAGGACCTGCAACTGAAATTGTTGCACCAAGCTTTACATACTGCTGGGCCAGTTCCTTGCTGCCGCTGAAACAGTGAAGCAGAACTCTGCAGTCTTTTTCCATAGTGCCGTCAGGACCGGGGCGTTTAGGGAACCAGCCTGCGCGCTCTGCACTGAAAGCGCCTTCTTCTTTTAATATGTCCATAGTTTCCTGATCTGCTTCGCGGGAATGAATTACAATCGGCATTTTCAGCTCATTGGCCAGCTGAATCTGACGTCTGAACCAGTACCGCTGTGTGTCCTGATCTGAATGGTTATAGTAAAAGTCCAGTCCGATTTCACCGATAGCCTGTACTTTTTCTTTTTTTGTAAGACCTTTTATCATTATCATCATGTCCTCGTCCATGGTTTTGGCGTCGTGAGGATGAACTCCCACAACTGCATAGCACCATGGCAGGCGCTGTGCATCCTTTACCGCCTGCAGTGAACTCGGCAGGTCAAAACCGACGTCCATCACATAAGATAAATCAGAAGCCTCGATATCGGCTATCAAGGCTTCTCTTTGTTCTTCGGTAAAGGTATCGTTATTTAAATGTGCATGTGAATCAAATAACATCAAATTACCTCTTTCATATTGAAGGAACGGTTACTGTACTGCTTCTCCGTCCGGTGCGTCTGTAGTTACGATTTCAAGTCTTTCGCCGTTGTCTGCGAAAAGAATCATACCCTTGGATTCAAGGCCGCGGAGTGCTCTTGGCTTAAGGTTTGCAACAACGATTACATTCTTGCCTACCATTTCTTCAGGCTTGAAGTGCTCTGCAACGCCGCTGATCACCTGGCGGAGTTCAGTACCCATCTTAACCTGGAATACCAGAAGCTTGTCTGCCTTAGGGTGCTTTTCTGCCTTTACAATCTTACCTACACGAAGGTCAAGCTTGTCAAAATCATCGTAAACGATTTCAGGCTTCAGTTCAAGCGGAATGCTTTCAGGTTCAGCCGGCTTGTTCAGTGACTGAAGTTCTTCCAGTTCCTTTTCGATATCGATTCTAGGGAAAATAGCATCGCCCTTCTTAACCTGTTCGCCGCACATCATTTCAAATGTGAATGCGTCTTCCCATACAACGTCGGAGTACCACAGACCCATCTGCTTTCTGATTTCCTTGGATGTTGTGTGCATGAAAGGATAAATCAGGATGGAAATGATTCTGATTGCTTCTGCCAGGTTCTTGAGAACTGTATCAAGTTCTGCCTTCTTTTCAGGGTCCTTTGCCAGTACCCAAGGAGCCTTTTCGTCGATATACTTGTTTGCACGACGAACCAGAATCCAGATTTCTTCAAGTGCCATGTTGAATGAGAACTTGTCCACCTGAGCTTCAACCTTTGCAGCAGCGCCAGTTGCAATTGCCTTAAGGTCATCGTCGATTTCATCGTTTGTCTTTGCTTCAGGAACCACGCCGCCGTTGTACTTTTCAATCATGGAAACTGTTCTTGATACCAGGTTGCCCAGGTCGTTGGCAAGGTCATAGTTCATTCTCTTGAGCATTACTTCATTGGTAAATACGCCGTCCTGTCCGAATGTGTATTCACGGAGAAGGAAATACTTGAGAGCATCGATACCATATCTGTCGATGAGTACAACAGGGTCAATTACGTCTGCACCCTTAGCTGCCTTGGACTTGGAAACCTTTTCGCCGCCAAGAAGGAGCCAGCCGTGACCAAGTACCTGCTTAGGAAGCGGAAGACCTGCACTCATAAGCATTGCCGGCCAGATAATTGTATGGAATCTTACGATTTCCTTACCTACAAGGTGAACGTTTGCCGGCCAGTACTTGTCGTAAAGTTCAGTGTCATCAGGATAACCCAGAGCAGTGATATAGTTTGACAGAGCGTCAAGCCATACATAAATTACATGCTTTTCATCGATAGGTACAGGAATACCCCAGTCAAATGTGGATCTGGAAATACAAAGATCTTCAAGACCCTGCTTTACGAAAGCAATCATTTCGTTTCTTCTTG